>NZ_CP009459.1:2662463-3328079 GCF_000758325.1 Cedecea neteri
TCACGATTGCTGCTCAGCCCAATGCTAACCACCTGTTGCAGGCGGGCATCTTTAACCACTTGCTGCCAGTGGCCTACGACCGCGCGAGACTCACCCTGCGTACCCGGCAGTGTAGCGGGAATAGGTGCCGCAGGGCGTTCATAATCAGGATCCAGCGAAACGCAGCCGGCGCTGAACAGCGTCAGCAGGATAACGGAGAGACGAATCATGGTTTACCCCTTCGCACGACGTTGACCGGCGAACAGGCGTTTCACCAGGACAAAGAAGAGAGGAACAAAGAAAATTGCGAGCAGGGTAGCGGTCAGCGTGCCGCCCACAATCCCTGTCCCGATGGCGATACGACTGTTTGCGCCCGCCCCGGTGGCAACGGCCAGCGGCGTGACCCCGGCGACAAACGCCAGAGACGTCATGATGATGGGGCGCAGGCGCGTTTGCGCCGCATGCAGGGCGGCATGACTTAGCGAATAACCTTTATTTACGGCCGCCTCGGCGTATTCCACAATCAAAATGGCGTTTTTAGACGACAAGCCAATGGTGGTCAGCAGCGCGACCTGGAAGTAAATATCGTTACTTAAGTCGCGCATCCACGCGGCAAGCGCGGCGCCAAGCAGCCCCAAAGGAATAACCAGAATCACCGACAGCGGCACGGACCAGCTTTCATAGAGAGCGGCCGGGCACAAGAACACGACGAGAATAGAAACCGCATACAGGCTGAGCGCCTGGCCACTGGCCAGTTTTTCCTGCAGGGAAAGCCCGCTCCATGCCCAGCTGGTGCCTGCTGGCAGGCTATTTGCCAGCGTTTCCATTTTTTCCATTGCCGCACCGGAACTGTATCCGGCGGCATTTTCTCCCTGAATTTCGAAGGCAACCGAGCCGTTGTAGCGCACCAGGTTTTCCGGACCATATTGCCAGCGGGTGGTGGCGAATGCGGAGAAAGGCGTCATGCTTTGGTTTTCGCTGCGTACAAACCATTTTCCGAGGTCGGCGGGGGCTGCCCGGGAGTCGCTTTCTCCCTGGATGTAGACCTTTTTGACGCGCCCCCGGTCGATAAAGTCATTCACATAAGTCCCGCCCCAGGCGCTGGAAAGCGTGGCGGAAACCTCGCTCAGCGAAAGCCCTAACGAAACGGCTTTATTACTGTCGATATCCACCTGGAGCTGCGGCATCTGCGGCAGATCGTTGGCGCGCACGGCCTGCAGGCCCGGGTCCTGATTCGCTTTGGCAATCAGCTGGTTACGCAGGGAAAATAGCGTGTCACGGTCGGTTCCACCATTGGCAAGCAGCTCAAAGGTAAAACCGTTGCTTCTGCCGAGCCCGTCGACGGACGGCGGGATCATCGCAAATACCGAGGCATCCCTAAGCGTGTTGAGTCCTTTCATGGCTCGCAGGGCGATAGCCTGGGCCGTATTCTCTTCGCCTTCACGCTCGGACCAGTTTTTTAGCGACACAAAAGCCATGCCGGTGTTTTGCCCGTTGCCGCTGAAGCTAAAGCCATCGACGGTAAAAATCACGTTGGTGTTGGCCTTTTCTTTGGTCAGGAACCAGTCGGTGACGGTGCGGTTGATTTCCGCCGTGCGTACGGCCGTCGCGCCCGGCGGCAAGGTCCACTGCACCATGATCTGACCCTGATCCTCGACGGGCAGGAAGCTCCCCGGCAGTTTCCACATCACCAGACCCATCGCGCCGCAGATGGCAACGTAAGCCAGCATGACGGTGGCGTAATGACGCAGAGTGTCTATTACGCGGCGCTTATAGCCACGCTCGGTGGTGCGGTACAGGCGGTTAAACCCGGCGAAAAATCCGCGTTTATGGGATGTGGTATGCTGCAGAACGCTGCCACAAAGCGCCGGCGTTAGCGTCAGGGCAACCACCACCGACAGGACCATGGCGGAAATAATGGTGACTGAGAACTGGCGGTAAATGACCCCCGTTGAGCCGCCAAAAAACGCCATCGGCAGAAAGACCGCGGACAACACTAAGGCGATGGCTATCAGGGCACCGGCGATTTCCCCCATGGATTTTTCTGTAGCCTCGCGCGCCGGAAGCCCTTCGTCGCGCATGATACGTTCCACGTTTTCCACCACGACAATGGCGTCGTCGACCAGCAGACCGATGGCCAGTACCATGGCAAACAGCGTCAGCGTGTTAATGGAATAGCCGAACAGGGCCAGCACGCCAAAAGTCCCTAGCAGCACGACTGGTACCGCCAGCGCGGGAATCAGCGTGGCGCGGACGTTCTGCAAGAAGAGATACATCACGAAGACCACCAGCAGAATGGCTTCAATCAGCGTCTGGACGACATCCTCTATAGAGATTTTGATGAATTCGGTGCTGTCTTTGGGGAAGGCGATTCTGTAGCCCTCCGGCATGCTGCGCTCGAACTCGGCGATTTTCTCTTTCACTCGCGTGGTGGTGTCCAGCGCGTTAGCACCCGGTGCAAGCATCACGGCAATCCCTGCTGCCGGATGACCATTCAGTTTGGCGATGGAGGTGTAATCCTCGCTGCCCATTTCAACCCTGGCTACATCGGCAATACGAATAGTTGCCCCGTTAGCCTGGCTCTTCACGATGATATTCTGGAACTGCTCCACGGTTTGTAGTCGCGACTGGGCGCGAACCGTCGCGGTCAGCTGCTGAGCATCTGAGGCGGGAAGGGCGCCAATTTTACCGGCGGAAACCTGAATGTTCTGCGCTTCTATCGCCGTTTGAATATCCGAAGGCATCAGCGCGTAAGAAGCCAGTTTGGCCGGATCCATCCAGATACGCATCGCATATTCTGCGCCGAACACCTGCAAGCTGCCGACGCCGGTCAGGCGGGCCATCGGATCCTGAACGTTGCTGACCAGCCAGTCGGCGATATCCGAACTGTTGGCTTTATCCTGCTCGTCGTAGACGCCCATGATCATCAGAAAGCTGCTTTGGGACTTCACCACAGTCACGCCGGACTGCTGCACTTCGCTCGGCAGGCGGGACTCGGCCTGCTGAACTTTGTTTTGTACCTGAACCTGTGCAGTATCGGGATCTGTACCTTGCTCAAAGGTGACGGTAATGCTGACGGAGCCGTCTGAGCTGCTGGTGGAGCTGAAATAGAGCAGGTTATCCAGCCCGGTCAACTGCTGCTCAATGACCTGAGTCACGCTATTTTCCAGCGTTTCGGCCGAAGCGCCGGTGTAGGTGGCTGAGATTTTTATGGCGGGAGGCGCCACATCGGGATACTGGGCGACGGGCAGGGTGCGAATCGCGAGCACCCCGGCCAGCATAATAAGAATCGCAATGACCCAGGCAAAAACCGGGCGACGAACGAAGAAGGTGGAGAACATCAGGCTTTACCTCCGTCCTGGGTTATTTCCACGGGGGTAACCTGCTGCCCGGCGCTGATTTTCCCGGTGCCTTCAACGATCAGGCGGTCGCCGGTATTCAGGCCGCTGAGCACCAGCCATTTATCGCCATAGGTAGCGCCGGTTTCTAGCATCCGCTGCTCAACTTTGTTTTCAGCATTAACAATCAGCGCGGTGGCATTGCCTTTCGCATCGCGGGTAATGCCCTGCTGCGGGGCAAGAATGGCATCATTCATGATGCCTTCATCAACCCGGGCGCGAACAAACATGCCGGGCAGTAGCTGTTGCTGAGGGTTGGCGAAAACGGCCCGCAGGGTAACAGAACCGGTTGATTCGTCGACGGCCACCTCCGTTAGCGCGAGGCGTCCTTTTTGCGCATAGGTGCTGCCATCCTCCAGGAGCAAAGAGACGCTTAGCGTATCGGCGTTTGTCGCTAGTGTTTGCTTGCGCAGGCGCAGTAAATCTACGCTGGAGCGGGTGAGATCCACATAAATCGTGCCTAACCCGCGAACGGTGGCCAGGGCACTTTCCTGCTCAGCCGAAACCAGTGCCCCCGGCGTAACGGAAGATATCCCTATTCGCCCGGCGATAGGTGAAGTGACGGTTGTCCAGTTGAGGTTGATGCGCGCACTTTCCAGCGTGGCTTTTTTCGAGTCCACGCTGGCTTTGTCCTGATTGCAGGTGGACTGCGCATCGTCGGCATCCTGCCGGGAGACACCGTTTTCTTTCACTAATTGCCCATAGCGGAGGGCTTTCTGGCAATCGGCAACGACCAGCGCCTGCGCCTGTTTTAGTGACGCGGCGGCTTCGTTGTAAGTGGCCTGGAAGCTGGCAGGATCAATCTGGTAAAGCGGCTGGCCAGCTTTAACGTTATCCCCTTCATTAAACAGCCGCTTCTGGATAATACCGGTGACCTGAGGGCGAACTTCTGCACTCATTGCGGCCGCGGTTCGTCCGGTAAGCTCGCTAATAACAGAAACAGGCTGGCTGGCTAATGTCGTGATCCCCACTTCCGGGAAGGGAAGTGCCGGTGCCGATATATCTTCATTATTACATCCGCTCAGTAGAAATAATGTGACTACAGATGTTTGAATATATTTCATCTCTTTTCTCAGGGTGAAGGATGTCCGCCTCGCTATTGCGCAAGGAATAAAGTTTCAGGCACTCGTCTCTCTCCGAATATTCGGAAAGAATAAAAGTAGGGGAGGTGTTATTCCCCTGGTGTTGGTTTAAATAAAACTAGTTAATGCCAATCAGCATATTAATGATTTCGCGATACACTTTTTCCATGGCCTGGGGTTCTACTTTCTGTGACGTCAGGCGGCGATAAATTGTGCCCTCCATCATCACAGCCGTGACTTCGACGGAGCAACGCACGCGCTCTTCGGTTAAATGAGGGTGATCTTTTTTAAGGTGTAAACAAGCGGTTTTGAAAATACGTTCATCAGCCTCGGCAAGCCAGGCGGCCACCTGCGGGTTACGCGTGGCTTCGGCTGAGATTTCCAGCATTAACGTGTCATCTTCTTCGTTGAGGCTAATTCGGCTGGCGAGAAGATTAGGAATAATATCCGTCGGGCTTTTATCCGACATGTCGGCAATACGTTTATCTATGATGCGATGAATAATGGCTTCAATGATGGCATCTTTATTACTGAAGTAGCGATAAATTTGCCCGACGCTTAGCTGTGCCTCGGTGGCAATTTGCGACATGCTTGCGGCATGAAAACCATTGCTGGTAAAGCAGCGTCTGGCCGCGGCAATAATGTCGTTTTGGCGGGCTTTGTGCCGGGCTTCTAGTTTGCTACTCATCGCTCACTCCGTATTTTTAGTTTTTGAGAATGATCATTCTCATTTGTTGCTAATTATACGTCGCAATAGGATGTTGGAAAGATTTTTTTTGATTTGTTTATAACTGACTGTTTTTAATTGAGGTAATTTTTGTGCCGTGGTGAGAAGGACGGAATTAAAGACTTTTAACCTTTAACTTAATAAGGTTTATTAACGAGGTTAAATGAAAATAGGCTTATTAATATTGTGTGAATTGTGAAGGGTAAAATGGCGGTGAGGGAGGGATATTACTCGCGCCGTCCGTGGCGCTCGCCCTGCGGGTTGCCGGAGGCAATGCAAAACGGCTGTCCTGCCGTTTTGTGATTCGCAAGCTCACCCCTTCGGGGCAGCGTTATCACAAGTGATGCCGCTGTCCAACCTGCAGAAGGAGGTTGTCGAACCCCGTCGAGGGTTCTCATCCACTCCCTGAGTGTGCAACATGCGAAAAAAAAGCCCGCATTTGCATGCGAGCTCTTCTTCAAATATGGCGGTGAGGGAGGGATATCACTCGCGCCATCCGTGGCGCTCGCCCTGCGGGTTGCCGGAGGCAATGCAAAACGGCTGTCCTGCCGTTTTGGCGAACCCTGTCGAGGGTTATCATCCGTCCCTCATGGGGTTACGGGCATTAAAAAAGCCTGAACGTGAGTTCAGGCTCTCTTATTGAATATGGCGGTGAGGGAGGGATTCGAACCCTCGATACGTTGCCGTATACACACTTTCCAGGCGTGCTCCTTCAGCCACTCGGACACCTCACCATATTGTTGCTCCAGCGCTGCTGGAACGGGCGCTAATTTAGGGAAAATGGACTTCGCCGTCAATGCTAATTTCATGTTTTTGGTGCGTTTAGCCAAACTTCATCCAACTTGATTCTTAAACCACCACAAGATGCTGCTTTTTATTACTTTGGGGCTTGCATGGCGAGTCGATTCGCGCAAGCCTAAGAAAAAAAGGAGGCAGTATGGACATTATTTTTCATCACCCCACTTTTGACACCGAGTACTGGCTGAATCGCCTTCAGCTGGCTTTGCCTGGCGCTCGCGTTCGCCAGTGGAAGCAGGGTGACCAGCAACCTGCGGACTACGCCCTTGTCTGGCATCCTCCGGTGGAAATGCTTAGCGGCCGTAAAGGGCTGAAAGGCGTTTTTGCGCTGGGGGCGGGCGTGGACGCTATTCTCAGTAAACTTCAGGCTCATCCTGACATGCTGCCTGACGGCGTGCCGCTGTTTCGTCTGGAAGATACAGGCATGGGGCTGCAGATGCAGGAGTACGCGGTCAGCCAGGTGCTGCATTGGTTCCGCCGTTTTGACGATTACCAAAGACAAAAACAGCAGGCGCAATGGCAGACGCTGGACGATTATCGTCGTGAGGATTTCACCATCGGGATCCTCGGCGCGGGCGTGCTGGGTGGGAAAGTGGCTGAAAGTCTTGTGGCCTGGGGCTTCCCGGTTCGCTGCTGGAGCCGCAGTAAGAAAGATTTCCCTGGTGTGGAGAGTTTTGCCGGGAGTGAAGCGCTGCCAGCCTTCTTAAGCGGCACCCGCGTGTTGATCAACTTGCTGCCTAATACGCCGCAAACGGTCGGCATTATCAATCGTGAGCTGCTGGGCCAGCTGGCTAAAGACGCTTACGTGATAAATCTTGCGCGCGGTGTTCACCTGGTCGAGGCCGATCTGCTGGCTGCACTGGATGCCGGGCAGCTCAAGGGCGCAATGCTGGACGTCTTCTCTAAAGAGCCGCTGCCGGAAAATAACCCACTCTGGGCGCATCCTCGCGTGGCAATTACGCCGCATGTTGCAGCGGTGACTCGTCCTGACGAGGCGATCGCCTATATTGCAAAAACGATTACTCAACTGGAAAACGGCGAGGCCGTCTCCGGCGAAGTCTCACTACAGCACGGCTATTAAGCATCAAGCCCGGCTCTGGCCGGGCTAATAAGCTTCCAGAAGCAGGCTAAAAATTGTCATGGATTGCTGGTATCCTTAAGTCAAAATAGAAAAGGAGAAAGCCATGTATCCCGTTGACCTGCATATGCATACCGTTGCCAGCACCCACGCCTACAGTACCCTCCACGATTATATTGCCGTTGCGAAAGCCAAAGGTATCAAGTTGTTCGCCATTACCGACCACGGCCCGGATATGGCGGATGCGCCGCATTACTGGCACTTTGTGAATATGCGTATCTGGCCACGGCTGGTCGATGGCGTCGGCATTCTGCGCGGTATTGAGTCGAACATTAAAAACACTGCCGGGGAAATCGACTGCACCGGCCCGATGCTGGACGCACTGGATTTAATTATCGCTGGCTTCCATGAGCCGGTGTTTCCGCCCAAAGATAAAGCCACCCACACCGAAGCGATGATCGCGACGATGGCAAACGGCGATGTGCATATCATCAGCCATCCAGGGAATCCTAAGTTTGAAATTGATATCCCTGCTGTTGCGGCGGCGGCGGCGAAATATAACGTCGCACTAGAGCTGAATAACTCTTCGTTTACCCATTCGCGCATTGGCAGCGGCCCAAACTGCCGCGCCATTGCCGAAGCCGTGCGCGATGCCGGTGGCTGGCTGGCCTTAGGGTCTGACTCCCACACCGCCTTTACGCTGGGAGATTTCACCGAATGCCGTAAAATCCTCGATGAAATCAATTTCCCGGAAGAGCGGATCCTTAATGTTTCACCGCAGCGCCTGCTGGGCTTCCTTGAAGCTCGTGGGATGGCGCCAATTGCTGAATTTGCCACACTGTAATTAACACCCGTAATGGATAGAGCCAGTCATGAATGAGTTTTCAATTATTTGCCGCGTACTCGGATCGCTTTTTTATCGCCAGCCGCAGGATCCCCTGCTGGTGCCTCTGTTTACGCTGATCCGTGAAGGGAAGCTGGCGGCAAGCTGGCCACTGGAGCAGGATGAGCTGTTGGGCCGACTGCAAAACAGCTGCGATCCGCAGCTGCTGGCGGCCGACTTTAACGCGCTGTTTGTCGGCGAAAAATGTAGCGTACCGCCATTCCGTTCCGCCTGGGAAGAGGGGAGCAATGAAGGCGAAGTGCGCCAGTTCCTGAAGCAACGTGGCATGCCGCTGGGCGAGTCGCCGGCCGATCATTTCGGGACGCTATTGCTGGCGGCCTCATGGCTGGAAGATCAGTCTCAGGAAGATGAGTTTGAAGCGCAGGTGACGCTGTTTGATGACTATCTGATGCCGTGGTGCGGGACTTTCCTGGGCAAGGTTGAAGCCCATGCCACAACGCCATTCTACCGCACGCTGGCGGCGATCAGCCGTGAGGCGCTGCAGGCCATGCGCGATGAGCTGCAGGAATCAGAGGAAGAGTAATTGTGATTTGAATCACAATTAAAATGCAACGCTGATTTCTAATTTACAAAAAATGTGCGCCAGATCGTAGTGAGAGGCCCGGCCTCTGATATGATACGGCGCCATGAAGACACTTATTCCATTAGCAATCACCACCGGTATTCTCTCAGGCCTTTGGGGCTGGGTGGCGGTGAGTCTCGGCCTGCTGGGCTGGGCCGGTTTCCTCGGCTGTACCGCCTATTTTGCCTGTCCGCAGGGCGGTATGAAGGGGCTTTTTATTTCTCTGTGTACTCTGTGCAGCGGCGTACTATGGGCGCTGGTGATTATTCACGGCAGCGCGCTGGCACCGCAGGCGGAAATCCTGGGCTATATCATGACCGGCGTAGTCGCCTTCCTGATGTGCATTCAGGCTCGCCATATTTTGCTCTCGTTTGTCCCCGGGACGTTTATCGGCGCCTGTGCAACTTTTGCCAATCAGGGCGAGTGGCACAACGTGGTGCCTTCGCTGCTTTTAGGTCTGGTGTTTGGCTTCGCGATGAAAAACAGTGGGTTGTGGCTCGCGGCCCGGCGGGAAAAGCCAAAACCGAAGGCCAGCTCATTGTTAAGTGAATAAAAAAACCAGCGAAAGCTGGTTTTTTTTATCGTGGCAGAGGGTCTCAGGAGGCGGGCGGCGTTGAGAGCTGTTTGTATTTCACCAGCACCGGATTGTTAATATCGGCCGGGTTCTGCAGATCCCAGAGCCCTCTGTCGATCCCGTCGTTGACCAGATAGATGACCCCCGTTTCAATGGCGGACATCAGGCACAGCATCACCGGCTCGTTGCTGGTATAGCCCACTTCACCCTCCAGCAGGCGCTGATAATCAATAAACCTGAAGACGCCAGCCTGCACCTCGTATGACAGGATCGTTTTGCTGGTGTTGACGGACGACATGACTTCACCGGTGCTGACGTCTACCACTCGTAGGTTCACGGCAATCTGATCAAGCTGGTACTGCGTGTCTGCGCCTATGCCAAAGTAGCGAGCGCCCGCGCCACCCGACTTCACGTTGCTCTCGTAGCCAATGATCGACCCTTCGATCATCACATTGGCCGCAACCAGAGAGTGCAGCGGGGCGCGGTTATTATCGGCCACGGTGCCGTTTTCCTGTGCAGCGCGAATAATTTTGCGTTCGTTCAGCAGGTTTTGCAGCCCCTGCCGTTCAAGTGGAATGAACCAGCGAGAATCTTTCAGCGCGGTGACCAGCATAGACGTTGCACTTTGCGGCACGGCGGTAGAAAAGTTGCTGGCGGGATAGGGCTTGAACTGGCCCGTTTCGTCCTGAATGTTATAGACCGAGACATAAAGCTTCCCTTTTGCTTCGGGCAAATGTGTGAGGTCGAGGTAGCTTTGTGCTCGCGGTAATAACGTTGGTCTGGCGGCCTCTTTTGGCGGGGCCGTTAAACAACCACTTAATAAAAACACCGCCATAATCAGAAGTATGCGCTGCATGATAGTGATCCTTTCAGAGGTATTTATGATTTTAAGCCACTAAAAATTCGTAGAATTCGCCTGCAGGCCGGATACCTGAATGGTTGACGTTTTGCCGGTTTTTCGGTCGGTGACGTTGAGCTGAAGCTGGCCGTCAGTATTGGCAATATCGACGATAAAATCATTGGTGACCATGCGCCCTGGTTTGCCGGTATTAATATTGGTCAGCAGCCCGCCCAGCACCTGCGACTGCAGCGCCTGGGTGAAGTTATCCAGCGCGCTGGGCATTTGAATGCCGAGATCGCTGCTGTAGCTGGGATCTTTATAAGAGTTTTGCGCCTGGGCCGAATTTAACAGATAGGCGCCGTTATTGGGGTTGCCGCCAAAATTGGGGTTAACAAACTGGAAAACCATATTCCCGCCCCAGGCCAGCGGCGTAAATAACAGCACGGGCAGTACGGCATGATAAA
Organism: Cedecea neteri; assembly: GCF_000758325.1. NCBI lineage: Bacteria > Pseudomonadati > Pseudomonadota > Gammaproteobacteria > Enterobacterales > Enterobacteriaceae > Cedecea > Cedecea neteri. Next base: position 2,672,871 of record NZ_CP009459.1, read on the forward strand.
TACGCATCATCGTCTCCTAGAATTCATCGTGGGTTAAATCGCTGGTACTCAATAATTGCTTATCGATCAGCCTGCGTTTAAGCGCCTCATCGGTATGGACCAGTGCAACGTCAACGTTTTTGTCGAAGTCGCGTTTTGTGGGGAAAAGAAATGCCTGATAAACAACGTTCTGCCCGGCGGTAATGGTTATCCAGCTTCCCCATCGGGCGCTGGGCCGCTCGTTGATGGTTAAATTGCCGGTATAATTGCTTTCCCATTTATCGCTGAAGGCGCGGTAAAAGCTGTGGCCAACGGAGGTGACGGTATGGTCGGTCAGCAGCCCAGGGATCTCGACTTCTTCGGCCAGGGCACTGCTTATCAGACAGCAGCAGGCTGCCAGCGTAAGTGCAGTTGAACGTTTCATGGGGCTATCGCCGAAGATTATCGTTTGCCCAGGAAACCGCCTGAGTTCGATTCTTGACGGCTATCTTTCTGAACAGGTTATACAGGTGCGTTTTGACGGTGTTCTCACTGATAAACAGCGAACGCGCGATTTCAACATTGGAAGAGCCAACGCGCAGCTTATTCAGTATTTCCTTTTCGCGCTGCGTCAGGCGGGATGACTCGGAGCTGTTAAACCGGTAGTTGCCGGAGTGGTTGATCAGGTAGCTGGCCAGTTTCTGCGAGAAGTAACATTCCCCAGCCAGTACCCCGCGCAGTCCTTCGATGACTTTGGGCTCTTCTACGGCAAGATAAAAGACGCCATTGATGTGCGGCCAGTTTTCAATCTCCCGGAAGGGATATTCCTCCGGCGTGTTGAGTAACAACAATTTTATCTGGCTGTTTTTTCGACTTAATTTTTCCTGCCAGAACAGAATGGTCTTTTTATCTGTTTCCGCCATATCAAATAAAATCAGAACATTACCGGGAAACTCATCCAGTGGACGTTGAATATTATGAATACGGCCATTTATTTCTAACGAGGCACGCAGGTGCTGTAATAAGGCTGAAGCCTGGAGAGAAGGTTTTGTCATTAACAATAACGTAGGGCCCTGAGGGGCATGGACTTCATTATACATGATGAAACTCCACCTGGTTTATGTCGCTACCTTTTGAATTAATAAGCATTAATTCTCTATAACGTGAAGAATGTCGCGACGGTGCTGTATGTTAAATAGTTTTAATTGCCGAAATGATTTTATTTCGGTCAGCAAAAGAAAATTAACTAAAGAAGTGGTAACTGTTTCCAATTTAGCGATTGGATATTTTAACGCAAGTGTTAACTATGTAACTAAATGTTTCTGTGGATATTAAAATGTTTCAGTGTGATGTGTTGTCTATTTAATTTTAATCATAAAGTTGTACGTTTTTGTCTTTTTGTATAGCAAATTATTTTCGATTATTGATTTTAAATAATTGTATTTAATGTGTTTTATTTTTATTTTTTTGTTTTGCTCACTCTGTTCATAATTTTAAAAACTGCGTTCCCAGTATTCTGTCGCTTCGCTTAAGAAAACTGGTCATGGTGACGAAGTTTTTTCATAAAGCGACTAAGCATCGCTCAAGTTGTGCTAAGTCAGTGAGAGTGAAGGCAACTTTAAATAAGTGTGCTAATGATTATCCGATCCCTGGATCAGGTAGTTGTAATGGTGATGATTGTTTATTTTTTTTCGTATTAATACTTTGGTGTGAATTTTATAACGCAAAATACCACTCCGGTATGAGTTATTTTTAATTGTTGCCGTAACATACTCATTTACGTAGCGATGCAATAATACATTATTGTTGGTTCGTTATGCTTGACCAGCATATTACACGTCATATTGTTCCGGCATTATCTGGTTCAGGGTGACAGAATGAAAAAATATTTTATTTCTATAATGTTCGTTGGCCTGGCGAGTCACTGTTTTGCCGCGAGTTACGATCTCGCCACTGCTGAGTACAATTTTGCTGTCAATGAATTGAGTAACCCTCAATTTAATCAAACGGTCATTATTGGCCAGTCTGGGAGCAATAATAATGCTGCAGTGGTTCAGCGGGGGCAGAAGCAATTTTCTGAGGTTACACAAAGCGGAGCAGGTAACCGGGCAAACATCGAACAATCAGGCAGTTATAACCTTGCTTATATCTCGCAAGAGGGTAACGCCAACGATGCGAGTATAAAGCAGGATTCATTTGGTAATGCGGCGCTTATTATCCAACGAGGTTCTGGTAATAAAGCAAACATTACCCAGTACGGTACCCAGAAGTCAGCAGTTGTTGTGCAAAACCAGTCGCAAATGGCGATTCGCATTATTCAGCGATAAGCAAAATATTTGGGCTGAAACTATCAATCCGATGGGGGTTTTAGTATGAATCTTTTCAAAGTGGCAGCATTAGCAGCACTGATTGTTTCCGCAGGTGCAATGGCGACCTATCCGCAACAGGCTCAGCACTCGACCTTGAAAATATATCAGCAGGGTAACGGAAATAATGCTACTGCGCTGCAGTCGAATGCGTTCTATTCGAAGACTGAAATTAAACAGCTGGGCACGGTGAATGGTGCCAAAGTTGGCCAGGGCTCTGACAGCAGCGATATTAAATTGCTGCAGGACGGCTACGGTAACAATGCCACCCTCAGCCAGTGGAACGGGAAAAACGCGCAGATTGATGTTCAGCAGTTCGGGACCAACAACGGAGCAGTGGTTAATCAGACGGCATCCAGCTCCCTGGTGTCGGTCACCCAGTTCGGCAACGGTAACCACGCCACGGCTTCTCAGTACTAAAGCGACCTGGCTATCGCGTAAACAGGGCCGATGGCCCTGTTTTTCTTTGGAGGTTGTATGCATACCCTGGTATTGCTTGCCGCACTCTCAAGCCAGCTGACGTTTAATACCCGGCAGCAGGAAAACATCTACACCATAACGCCTGTCGTCACGCTGGCGGCGGATTGCCAGTGCACCATGACGCTGGCGGCAACCAAAACCGGCCCGTCGGGGAACAGTTCCAGCCACCAAAGCAGAGAACTGTTTATAAAAGCGCATGAGGCCGTTGATCTGTCGCAGCTAAGTTTGAATATTGACCCCGGCGACAGCGTCACGGTCACTGTTACCCTGAGCGACGGAAAAGCCTTTCACCTTGAGCAGCAGTGGCAAAATCCGGGGAAGTCTTGACCGCAAACAAATATATGTGACGGAAGTATTGCAAGAACAAAAAACATGGATCACTGTTTAATTATCTTTGATTTTCTGCCGATAACCTTCAGGGACGACAGCAATCGAGGAGTAATGAACGTGAAAGCAAGTTTTAAGCAGTATTTGCTTTGTCTGGCGCTGGGCATCGCGGTTTCACCGCTTTCTCAGGCTGCATCCTCTGGCATTATCCATTTTCGAGGTGAAATAGTAGAAGGCGGCTGTCAATGGGCACCGGCCAGTTCTAATGTCGCTATGACCTGCACCGAAAAAGGCAAACCCGTCACTCAGACTGTTGCCCTTAGCTCCCTGGATGGTATTACCCTTCACAATGACAGTACGATGCAAACCCGTGTGCAATACCTCGACCCACAGCACAAAACAGCAGTGCTGTACGTTACCTATCAATAACGCCACGGCCCGTTTAACACGGGCTGTGTATTTTTGGTTTCAGACCACATAGCAGAGTAAACTAACGCGGATCGATTTCAGTTGAACGCATAGGGTTACTGCTGTGAAAAAAAGTTTGCTTCTTTCTCTTTTGCTTGTGGCGCAGGTGACCGGGGCGGTAACGCTGGATGACATCCAAAAGCGATTTGCCGTCGTGCCGGTAATGCGGGCGCAGTTTGAGCAGGAGCGTCAGATAAAAGGGATGGCGCAACCGCTGCATTCCAGCGGGCGGATTGTGGTGACAAAACATAAGGGGCTGTGGTGGCAGCAGCGCCAGCCTTTCCCGATGGGACTGGTTGTCGGGGAGAATCGGATGATTCAGGTGATGGGAAACCAGCCGCCGCAGGCGATCACCGCGGAGAACAATCCGCAAATGTTTCAGTTCAATCAGCTGCTGCGTACGCTGTTTTACCTCGACCGAAAAGCGCTTGAGAAAGATTTTATCAGCGAGTTTTCCGACCTGGGGGAGGGGAAATGGCGACTGGTATTGATTCCCTTTGAGAAAACGCTCAGCGGGCTGTTCCGCTCGATTACGCTTTATGGTGAGAAGTCGCTGGACCGGATTGAGCTGAATGACGTGGAGGATGACGCCACGGAGATAACGTTTACGCACCATCAGTTTGAGCCCCGCAGACTTAGTCAGGAAGAGCGCAAACGCCTTGCCTTCTAAATAATGTCTGGCCGCTAGCTGAGTTTTTGATTGCGTTGGCGGTGGCTGGCGGCATAATGTGTAAAACTTAATTAGAACGATAACTATTGCTATTTATATGGACGTTTCTCTCAGCCGCCGACGCCTGCTGGCTTTAGCCTCGCTGCTGCCTCTGGCGGCCGTTCTCCCCTGCCAGGCTGAATCCCGCCGCTTTGATGTCACACGTATTATTGCCCTGGAATGGCGACCGGTTGAAATGCTGCTGGCGCTAGGAATTATGCCGATGGCGATTGCCGATAAGCGTAATTATCACCGCTGGGTAGGGGAGCCAAAGTTGCCTGAATCCGTCGTTGATGTTGGCCTGAGAAACGAGCCCAATCGCGAGCTGATGCAGCGTCTCACTCCTTCTCTCTTTCTGATTTCCAAAGGCTTCGGTCCGGCTGAGTCAGATTTAACACCTATCGCTCCCTGTTGGTCGACGGCCTTTAATGATGCCTCTGGCCGCCCGCTGGCGCTGCTGGAAAAAGATCTTCTGAGGCTCGGACAGTTTTTAGGGCGGGAGCAGCAGGCTACCGACCATCTGGCCCATTTTCACCAGCAGATGGCCGCCACTCGTGCAAAGCTGCCAGGTAATCCCAACCCGCTGGTGATGTTTTCATTTCTTGATAGCCGCCGGGTGATGATCTTTGGCCGCAACAGCTTGTTTAACGACCTGCTGGAACGGCTGGGGATGCGTAACGCCTGGGACGGGAAAACCAATGCCTGGGGAAGCGCCATCGTGGGTATTGAAACCCTGGTCAGGCTGAAAAATGTCACAGCGGTTTGCTTTATGCACGGCGATGATGATCCGGTTAAAACGGTGGCGAAATCTGCGCTATGGCAGGTTATGCCTTTTGTGCGCGAGGGGCAGTTACACCTGCTGCCAGCGGTATGGTTTTACGGCGGCAGCTTCTCGGCGCTACGTTTTTGCCAGCTCCTGCCGGAGGCACTGTGCGCATAATCCTGCTTTTACTCTGTGCCTTCACGCTGTTTTTGACCGGCTACAACTTCCAGCAAATGCTGCCTGCCGGGCTCTGGTGGCAAGCGATAACGTTGCCTCAGGTGACCGATGTTTCGCAGATGCTGTTTCACTACAGCCTGCTGCCGCGAACCGTGCTTGCGCTGCTTACCGGCGCCGGACTGGCGCTGGCTGGCTGCCTGTTTCAGCATATTCTGCGCAACCCTCTGGCCGAACCGGCCACCCTTGGCGTTGCGGCTGGGGCACAGTTGGGGCTGACCCTGGCGACGCTGTTTTTGGCTGGGGCAGGGGAAACCGGCAAACAGCTGGCGGCGCTGGCTGGTGCAATGGCCGTGGGCAGCATTGTGCTCGGGGCTGCCTGGGGGAAACGTATGTCGCCGGTCACGTTGATACTTGCCGGACTTGTGCTGGGACTGTATTGCGGGGCAGTGAAAAGTTTCCTTGTGCTGTTCAACCATGAACGCCTGCAAAACCTGTTTATCTGGAGCAGCGGGATGCTTAACCAGTACGACTGGGCTGGCGTGGAGTTTCTTTGGCCGAGGCTGCTGGCCGTGCTGCTACTCATCGTATTGATGATTCGCCCGCTGGGTATGCTGGCCCTGGATGACACCGTATTACGTGGGCTGGGGATGAAACTGGCTCTGGTGCGCGTGGGTGGGCTATTTTTGGCGCTGCTGCTGAGTTCGATGCTGGTCAGTGTGGTGGGCGTGATCGGATTTATCGGCCTGTTTGCTCCGGTTCTGGCCGGGATGTTTGGCGTCAGACGCCTGCTGCCTAAACTTCTGGCTTCGATGGCGACGGGGGCGCTCCTGCTTTTACTTAGCGATCAACTGGTTCTCTGGGTTGGAAGCTACTGGCAAGAACTGCCGACCGGCGCCGTGACGGCGTTGGTGGGGGCACCGTTAATGCTGTGGTTATTGCCTCGCCTGCGCCATCAGCGTCTGGCGGCTTCTGATGATGCCAGCGCGATTGCGGAACGCCGACTTTCCCCCGGTGCGGTATTGCTGATTATTGCGGTTTTGGCGCTGGTGGCCTTGCTGGTGCTGGGCGTTGGGCGGGAAAGCGCAGGCTGGTTTATTGGCATACAAGAAATGTGGCAGTGGCGCTGGCCGAGGGTGCTGTCGGCGCTTGCCGCGGGCGCAATGCTGGCGGCGGCGGGTACACTAGTGCAAAAAATGACCGGCAATCCGATGGCCAGCCCCGAAGTGCTGGGCGTGAGTTCCGGCGCGGCCTGCGCCATCGTGTTACTGATATTTCTTGTTCCCGGTGACGTCAGCGCGTGGCAACTGCCAGCAGGCTTTGCAGGTGCGGCATTCACGCTCATGGCGATGCTCGTTTTAGCCCGCACCGGACTGGCTCCGGGAAGGCTTTTACTGACCGGTGTGGCGCTGAGTACCGTCTTCGCCACGCTGCTCACGCTTTATCTGGCCAGCGGAGATCCGCGCAGCGGGTCGGTGCTGACGTGGCTGTCCGGCTCCACCTGGAAAGTGACCGGGCAGCAGGCGCTGGTGAGCGGAGGCATGGCGCTGGCGCTGATTGGGCTCACGCCCCTGGTGCGACGCTGGCTCGCCATATTGCCGCTGGGCGGTGAGACGGCTCAGGCCCTGGGCGTGGCCCTGAGCCAATCGCGTATCAGTATCCTGGTGCTGGCAGCCGGACTAGTCGCTGCCGCAACGCTCTGCGTGGGGCCACTGAGTTTTGTTGGGTTGATGGCACCGCACATGGCAAGAATGCTCGGTTTCCGCCGCGCAATGCCCCAGCTTATCGTGGCGATAGCTATCGGGGCCGGGCTGATGCTGCTGGCCGACTGGCTGGGCCGAAGCCTTATCTTCCCGTTCCAGATCCCGGCGGGGTTGTTAGCCACGCTTTGCGGCGCGCCGTACTTTATCTGGCTGTTACGCAAAGCGTGATGTGCCGTAAAAGCAGGCTCGTTCCGGGCGCGCCTGCTGTTTGAATTCTCATCTATTTACGTGGCCAGTCGTTTCTGCTGGCCAACGTCCCCTCGGGCATTTTTCTTGCAATTTCTAATTACAAAACGATAATCACAATCAAAATCATAATCGTTCTCATTAATCGTTTTTATTTTACCAGGAAATTTCAATGCCTCACCAACCCTCTCGTCAGGCCGGGTTTAAACCGCGCTTGATTGCAGCGTTGATCGCTGCCGCCTGCACACCTGTTGCCGCTGCCTCACAGGAAAATCCTCAGCAAAAAGTTGTAGCCAAAGAAGAGACCATTACCGTCACGGCGACCCCGGATACGCAATTTCGCGAGGGCGGCAACGAGCTGGTTCCTGCTTACCTGGATGGGCAGGTGGCCAATGGCGGTCGCCTGGGCATGCTCGGTGAGCAGGATGCACGCAACGTGCCGTTCAACATCATCGGCTATACCTCCAAAATGATTGAGGATAAGCAGGCCAATACCCTCAGCGACATTATCCGCAATGACGCGACGGTTCAGCCCGTGCGTAGCTACGGCAACTTCGGTGAATCGTACCGTGTGAGGGGTTTTCTGTTAGACGGGGATGATATTTCTTACGGCGGCCTGTATGGCGTATTGCCTCGGCAGATCACCAGCACGGCTATTGCAGAGCGTGTGGAGGTAATTAAAGGCTCAACGGCGTTTCTCAACGGGGTACCACCGGGCGGATCTGGCGTGGGCGGGGCCATTAATATTGAGCCCAAGCGTGCCGGAAGTGAACCACATACCCAAATTGGCGTCGATTACACCGGGCGTTCGCAGGTTGGAGGCTCGCTGGATACTGGCCGCAGGTTTGGCGATAACGACCAGTTTGGCGCCCGCGTTAACCTGCTGCACCGTGAAGGCGAGAGTGATGTTCGCGGACAGAAGAACAGAACGTCGCTGGCAAGCGTTGGGCTGGATTACAAAGGCGACAGGCTGCGGACCTCCTTCGACGGCGGCTATCAGAAAATGACGGTACATAATGGCCGCATCGGGGTGGGTGTTGGGGCCATTACGCAGATGCCTGATGTACCAGATAACCGCACAAACTACGGGCAGCCGTGGGTTTATTCAGATATGAGCTCTCGCTTTGCCGCGCTGCACAGTGAGTATGATGTGGCGAGCAGTTGGACGCTTTATGGCGCGCTGGGCACCAGCGAAACCGACGAACGCGGTAATTACAGCGTACCTAAGTTTGTTGATAACAATGGCAACACCAGCCAGACTCGTCTGTCTACGCGATACATCGCCGATGTTTTCTCCGGCATGGGCGGCGTGCGGGGGAAATTTGATACCGGCTTTATCGGCCACAGCGTCAACCTCGGCTATTCTGGCGTTTACCGTAAAACCCGCGCGGCCTACACCATGTCATCCAGTAAAACTGCCGTCGGAAATAATATCTACGATCCATCTTATCTCGACCTCAGCCGTTTCCCGACGGTCGCTTCCGGCAGCAACATGGACGATCCAACCCAGCGGAGCCGCACGATAACAAGCGGTGTTTCGCTGTCTGATACGCTCTCCGCGCTGGACGATAAAGTCTTGTTGACCGTCGGCGCTCGCCGCCAGGACGTGCGGGTTCGTAACTATAGCTATACCGGTGTGGAAGATCCTAAAACACGCTTTGATGCTTTCAAGGTTACGCCGGTTTATGGTCTGGTGGTGAAGCCGTGGGAGCCGGTTTCTTTCTATGCGAACCACATTGAAGCGCTGCAGCCTGGGCCTACGGCAACGTCCAAGGCCACCAATGCCGGAAACGTGGTTGGCGTTGTGCAGTCGAAGCAGAACGAAGTGGGCATGAAGATGGACTTCGGCCGCATGGGCGGCAGCCTGGCGCTGTTTGAGATCAAAAAGCCGGTGGGAATGCTCGACAGCAACAATCTCTACGGCCTGTATGGTGAACAGCGCAGCCGCGGTATGGAGCTGAACGTCTTTGGTGAGCCTGTGTATGGCGTGCGCCTGTTGGGAAGTGCCCTGTGGCTTCAGCCAGAAATGGTGAAGACTAACGGCGGGACAAATGACGGTAAGGATGCGATCGGGGTTCCTCGTTACGCCTGGTCCGTGGGCGGTGAGTGGGATCTGCCGTGGGTACAGAACCTGACTGCGACGGGGACGCTGATCCGCACCGGGTCACAATACGCCAACGCCGACAACAGCGTTAAGCTGAACGGCTGGACTCGCCTCGATCTCGGCGTCCGCTACAGCACGAAGGTTAACGAACAAACGCTGACCTGGCGTGCCAACGTCGAAAACGTCACCAACGAGAAATACTGGGCTTCCGTCGACGACGGCGGGGCCTATATTACGCAAAGCGACCCACGTACCCTGAAACTTTCCATGACTGTTGATTTCTAATCCAATAACAAATGCCCCGTGAAGGCGGGGTTTTTTGTGGCTGATATCCGGAGATTTTCAAAGGTTGAAATGTCCGGAAACGATAATAGTCATGTACGCGCCCCGTCTGACGAGAATAGACTACGGCAAAGTACGGTTGGAGAATGGTTAATGAGTGAACGCATACAGGTTGTCCAGGGCGACATCACGCAGATTGAGGTCGATGTGATAGTCAACGCGGCAAACCCTTCGCTAATGGGCGGTGGGGGAGTGGATGGGGCGATTCATCGCGCCGCCGGACCCGCGCTGCTGGAAGCCTGTAAAGCGGTACGCCAGCTGCAGGGTGAATGTCCCCCTGGTCAGGCGGTGATTACCGAGGCCGGGAATATTCCGGTAAAAGCGGTGATCCACGCCGTTGGGCCGGTCTGGCACGGCGGCGAGCAGAACGAAGCCGAGCTTTTGGAGCTGGCCTATCGTAACAGCCTGGATTTAGCGGCCGCTAACGGTTACCGCTCGATTGCTTTTCCGGCAATCAGCACCGGCGTGTATGGTTTCCCAAAAGCCCAGGCCGCGCGCATAGCGTGGGATGTTGCTTACAAATACATTGGCCTGCGCCCGCTGCCGGAGCGCGTGGTATTTGTTTGCTTTGATGATGAGAACACGCAGATTTATCAGCAGATTGCGGCTGAATGTCATAAATAAATCACGACACTTTCATAAAACTTCAATTTGTGGCGGCTAAGATTTCTGGCGCAGAGATAAAAAAGGCCGGTGTTCATACCCGGCCTTTAGCGTGTTATCCCGCAAATGATTGTGGCGTCGCCGCCTTCTCCTTCGGCTTGCCTGAAAACAGGAAACGAAGCAGCGGAATGCGCAGGTGCAGCTCGTAAAGCAGCAGCGCGATACCGACCACAAAGACCAGCCCGCTGAAGAAGCCTAAAATATTGGATGTGATGTGCGGCGTGATAAACGCGCCGAAGAACAGCGTGAGCGGGTGGTGTACCAGATAGATAAACAGCGATGCATTAACGAAATAGGTCACTCGCGCGGATTTAAAATTCAGCATTTTATAGCCCAGCGAAAACACCACGTTGACCATCCATAGCCCCATCAGCATGGTGATCACGCTTTCAGTTTCGTACATCCAGGCGTCGCCGCTGCCGTAGCGCTGGTTTAATAAATAGGCGGCAAACGCAAAGACCGCGCCCACCTGGCTCCAGCGTGAAGGCGTGGTGAACAGGATTTTCAGCGATTCGCGTTTGAATGTCAGCGCGCCAAGCATAAAGAACGGCAGATAAAACAGCGTTTGCATCACCACAAAATTAAACAACCCGTCGCTTAATAACGGCGCGTGGATAATAAAAATAGCCCGGCGAATAGCGGCGTATAAAATGCCGAAGCCGAGAAATAAAAGTGAGAGTTTTCCCAGGGTAATTGGTGAATTATTATTCTGTTCGTTTCTAATTATAAAATTATTAATTTTTTGAAACAAAACCATGCCCAGGGTCGTTAATATCACCAGCACCAGTAAAAACCACAGGTGAGAGACAAGTTCCCACACCAGCGTATTGTATTTTTGATATCCGGTGAGTGTGTGCCACAGGCCGGCCTTATCGTTGATGTACTGCAGCATCACGAACTGAGGCAGCGTCAGCAGCGGGATCGCGGTGAGCATCGGGATGCCGACGCGCTCTACGCGCACTGTCCACCAGCGTTTCAGCGGGTAGCGCAGAAATAACATGTAGGAAAAATAGCCAGAAATAACGAAGAACACCTGCATACGAAACGCGTGAATAAAATCATTAAACAGCGTCAGGCTCGCAGAGGGCATAGCGCTATTCACGTGCCAATGATGGCTCGAATAGATAAGCGAAATGTGGAACGGGATGCCCAATAGCATCAACCATGCCCGGATTGAATCCAGGAAAAACTCACGTTGTTGTGGTGCGTTACTCATAAAACTCCAGACATTTTCAGACTATTCGTCTTATCCTTAAGACCCTATCCCATCAGGCTAAAAGTCCAGTTCAGTCTACATATTCGTGGCAACCCTACACTAAGCATGTCATCCTGTCGCCAGGATGAACTCTTAAAGCGTAAGCAGTTGTCTTTATTTTGCTTAAACCCTGAGCCAGTACGCTGAACAAAGCGGTGATTTGGTTGTCGGAAAGCAAAACTTTCCATTAAAATGGATAGATTGATTTAAGCACACAAAGGGGGATGTGCTGGTTAATATGAAACATAAAGCAAATATGATGAAAGTGTCCTGGCTTGGCGCTGCGGTAATGTTGTCCCTTTATACCACCTCGGTTTGGGCGTTCACTATCGACGATGTCGCAAAACAGGCGAAAACCTTAGCGGGCAAGAGCTACGAAGCACCGAAAAGCAACCTGCCTTCGCAATTCCGCGAAATGAAATACGCGGACTACCAGCAGATCCAGTTTAATCACGACAAAGCCTACTGGAACAACATCAAGACCCCATTCAAACTCGAGTTCTACCATCAAGGTATGTACTTCGACACGCCGGTAACCATCAACGAAGTGACCGCCACCGCGGTGCACCAGATCAAATACAATCCGGACTATTTTAACTTCGGTGATGTAAAGCACGATAAAGACACCGTAAAAGATCTCGGTTTTGCCGGGTTCAAAGTGCTCTATCCGATCAACAGCAAAGATAAGAACGACGAAATTGTCAGCATGCTCGGAGCGAGTTACTTCCGCGTAATTGGCGCCGGCCAGGTGTATGGCCTGTCTGCCCGCGGACTGGCGATTGATACAGCTTTACCGTCTGGTGAAGAGTTCCCTCGCTTCCGCGAATACTGGATTGAACGTCCGAAACCAACGGATAAAACGTTAACCCTGTATGCACTGCTTGATTCCCCACGAGCGACCGGGGCTTACCGTTTCGTTATCACCCCTGGGCGCGATACCGTGGTGAACGTGCAGTCGAAAGTTTACCTGCGTGACAAAGTGGGCAAGCTGGGCGTTGCGCCGCTGACCAGTATGTTCCTGTTCGGGCCAAATCAGCCGTCACCAACCACCAATTTCCGCCCGGAACTGCATGACTCCAACGGTCTGTCTATTCACGCCGGCAACGGGGAATGGATCTGGCGTCCGCTGAACAACCCGAAACACCTGGCCGTTAGCTCTTACGCTACGGAAAACCCAGTCGGTTTTGGCCTGCTGCAGCGTGGCCGTCAATTCTCTCGCTTTGAAGATTTAGACGATCGTTACGATCAGCGCCCTAGCGCGTGGGTTGCGCCGGTAGGGGATTGGGGTAAAGGCCGCGTAGAGCTGGTTGAAATCCCAACCAACGACGAAACGAATGACAATATCGTTGCTTACTGGACGCCGGATCAACTGCCGGATCCGGGCAAAGAGATGAACTTTAAGTACACCATCACCTTTAGCCGCGACGAAGACAAAATGCATGCGCCGGATAACGCGTATGTATTGCAAACTCGCCGTTCTACCGGGGATGTGAAGCAGTCTAACCTGATCCGCCAGCCGGACGGCACCATTGCGTTTGTGGTGGACTTTACCGGGGCAGAGATGAAAAAACTGCCAGCCGATACGCCGGTCACCGCACAGACCAGCATTGGCGATAACGGTGAAATCGTTGACAGCCAGGTGCGCTATAACCCGGTCAACAAAGGCTGGCGTTTAACGCTGCGCGTGAAGCTGAAAGACGAGAAGAAGACGACGGATATGCGTGCTGCGCTGGTTAACGGCGAGCAAACATTGAGTGAAACCTGGAGCTACCAGCTGCCTGCCAATGAATAAGTCTACTGAATTCTCGCCTGACTACATCGACGCACTCCCGCTTTCTGCCGAGCAGAAGGCGAGTCTGCCTGCATCTGACCTTCAGGCGGTGCATGAGGCGCTCGATGCGCAGCAGCATCATTTTGAACGTGCGGATGATTCACCCCTGGCTTCGGTAAAAGCTCGCCTTGAAGCGAGCTGGCCGGGTTCTCTCGGCGGCGAACAGCTGATTACCGATGACGAAGGGCGCACACAGCTTCAGGCTATGCCGAAAGCGACGCGTGCTTCTATGTTCCCGGACCCGTGGCGAACCAACCCGATTGGCCGCTTCTGGGATCGCCTGCTTGGGCGTGAAACGAAGTCTAAGTTCGCGTCTAAAGAAGAAGAGGCCTCTGAGCAAAAATGGCGTACCGTCGGCACTATCCGCCGCTACATTCTGCTGCTCCTCACGCTGGCCCAAACTGTGGTTGCGACCTGGTACATGAAGACGATCCTTCCCTACCAGGGCTGGGCGCTGATTAACCCGGCGGACATGGGGGGCCAGGATCTGTGGGTCTCCTTCATGCAGTTGCTGCCGTACATTCTGCAAAGCGGCATCCTGATCCTGTTTGCCGTGCTGTTCTGCTGGGTCTCTGCCGGTTTCTGGACCGCGCTGATGGGCTTCCTGCAGTTGCTGATGGGCAAAGACAAATACAGCATTTCTGCGTCAACGGTGGGGGATGAGCCCATCAACCCTGAGCACCGCACCGCGCTTATCATGCCGATCTGTAATGAAGACGTCGATCGCGTGTTTGCCGGCCTGCGTGCGACCTGGGAATCCGTCAAAGCCACCGGGCAGCAGGCACACTTCGACGTGTATATCCTGAGCGACAGCTACAACCCGGATATCTGCGTTGCGGAGCAAAAAGCGTGGATGGAGCTGATTGCGGAAGTGCAGGGCGAAGGGCAGATCTTCTACCGCCGCCGTCGCCGCCGGGTGAAGCGTAAAAGCGGCAACATCGATGACTTCTGCCGTCGCTGGGGTAACCAGTACAGCTACATGGTAGTGCTGGACGCCGACTCAGTAATGAGCGGGGATTGCCTGACTAATCTCGTGCGGCTGATGGAAGCGAACCCGAAGGCCGGTATTATTCAGTCTTCGCCAAAAGCTTCCGGCATGGACACGCTGTATGCGCGCTGCCAGCAGTTCGCTACTCGCGTTTACGGGCCGCTCTTTACGGCAGGCTTGCACTTCTGGCAGTTGGGGGAATCCCACTACTGGGGCCACAACGCCATTATTCGCGTGAAGCCGTTCATTGAACACTGTGCACTGGCGCCGCTGCCGGGTGAAGGTAACTTTGCCGGGTCGATTCTTTCCCATGACTTCGTCGAAGCCGCGCTGATGCGCCGTGCCGGCTGGGGCGTGTGGATTGCTTACGATCTGCCTGGCTCATACGAAGAACTGCCGCCGAACCTGCTGGACGAGCTGAAACGCGACCGCCGCTGGTGCCAGGGTAACCTGATGAACTTCCGCCTGTTCCTGGTGAAAGGGATGCACCCGGTTCACCGTGCGGTGTTCCTGACCGGCGTCATGTCCTACCTGTCTGCCCCGCTATGGTTTATGTTCCTGGCGCTGTCTACCGCGCTGCAGGTTGTCCACGCGCTGACCGAGCCGCAGTACTTCCTCCAGCCCAGACAGCTGTTCCCGGTCTGGCCGCAGTGGCGTCCTGAGCTGGCGATCGCGCTGTTTGCTTCAACCATGGTTCTGCTGTTCCTGCCTAAGTTGCTGAGCATCATTCTTATCTGGTGTAAAGGCTCTAAAGAGTATGGCGGCTTCCTGCGAGTGACCTGTTCACTGCTGCTTGAAGTGCTGTTCTCCGTGCTGCTGGCACCGGTGCGTATGCTGTTCCACACCGTGTTTGTGGTCAGTGCATTCCTGGGTTGGGAAGTGGTCTGGAACTCGCCGCAGCGTGATGATGACTCCACGCCGTGGGGTGAAGCCTTTATGCGCCACGGCTCTCAGCTGCTGCTGGGTCTGGTCTGGGCAGTAGGTATGGCCTGGCTGGATCTGCGCTTCCTGTTCTGGCTGGCACCGATAGTCTTCTCGCTGATCCTGTCGCCGTTCGTTTCCGTGCTTTCAAGCCGGGCGAGCCTCGGCCTGCGTACCAAGCGCTGGAAGCTGTTCCTGATCCCGGAAGAGTATTCCCCACCGCAGGTACTGGTGGACACCGAGAACTATCTGGAGCTGAATCGCAGCCGTACGCTGGACGATGGCTTTATGCACGCGGTGTTTAACCCGTCGTTTAATGCCCTGAGCACGGCGATGGCCACGGCTCGTCACCGTAAGAGTCTGGTGCTGGAGATTGCCCGCGACCGTCACGTTGAGCAGGCGCTGAACGAAACGCCGGACAAACTCAACCGCGACCGCCGCCTGGTCCTGCTCAGCGACCCGATGACCATGTCACGCTTGCATTACCGCGTGTGGGCGAACCCGGAGCGTTACTCCTCCTGGGTGGAGAGCTACAAAAAGCTGCAGCTTAACCCGCTGGCGCTGACGGCAAAGTAAGGCCTTAGCGAAGTGAAAATGCCGCCCACATGGCGGCATTTTTTTGCCTTTTATTCGGCGATGGTTATACTCAGCGCGTCCGAACAGGAGAGCGTGTGTGGGTAGAATAATTGCGGTATTGATGATGGCATTTCTGCTAAGCGGCTGCGGCAGCATTATCAGCCGGACGGTGCCGGGGCAGGGGCACGGAAACCAGTATTACCCTGGCGTGCGCTGGGATGTACGCGAGGGCGCATGGCGCTATATTACCGTGCTCGACCTGCCGTTTTCGCTAATCTTTGACACTTTGCTGTTGCCGATTGATGCCAGCCACGGCCCTTATGAATAACGACTAGCGCTCATCCCACTCGTCTGCCGCCGTGCGACCTTCTTCGGTGTCCAGCGGCGGCTCGAGCTGAAATTCACCTTCGTCCCATTCGTGCAGCGTATTCTCTTCCAGCCACTCCTGGCGCAGTTCAATCTCATCGAAATCACCGTCAAACACGCTTTGCGCCGCTTCCCCACTTAACATCGGCAGGCATTCGCCTTCCTCGCTGTCGTCGGTAAAGAACTCGGCCTGCCACATGATGTCGCCATCCTGCAAAACGTACTTCTGGAAATTGAATTGCTCGACGCTGGCGCTCTCTTCATCCACGCTCGGGTTATCGGCAAGATACTGCTCCCGCGCGGCATCAATGGCTTCTTCCAGGGTTGCATACATGCTCATGGTCATCTCCTTGTGGCAAAGGTCGGGGAGCGGGGGCTCCGTTACGATTTCCAGTTAATTGTTGACGCTGTTGGCAAATCTGCAAGTCGAGATTTATTCCCCCGGAATACGAACTCGTTCGGCAGGCTGGCGCAGCGTCATCCATGAGTAAAGCGCGTTAAACAACACCACGCTGGCGGTGACCAGGAATACGGTGCGGAAGCCGTAGCTGGCGGAAACGGCGGCGCCGAGCAGCGGGCCGGTGACGTTGCCAATATCGCGGAAGGACTGGTTGTAGCTGAAAATACGGCCAGAGATTTGGCTGGAAGAGTTATAGACCAGCAGCGTTTGTACGGCGGGAAGCAGCGCGCCGTCAGCCGCGCCTAATAAGAAGCGTAAGATCCCGAGCTGCCACGGGTTTTGTACCAGCGACATCGGGATGAGCAGTAGAACGGAAATTACCAGCGCGCCAATCAGGATTTTTTCCGGGCCAATGCGATCCCCCAACTTGCCGAGCCTCGGGGCGCTGATTAGCGCCGCTACGCCAGGCACGGAAGCTATCATCCCGCTGATAAACGCCAGATTGCTGACGTTACCGGCGAGATCGCGTACGTAGAGCGTCAGGATCGGCGCGATAGAACCGGTGGCGACCTGGATAATCATCGTGGTGACAAACAGGCTCAGCACCAGGCGGGGATTTTTTAATGAGGTCAGCACCTGGCGGGCGTGGAGCATGTCTTTTTTGGAAACGGGCGTGAAAGACTCTCGAATAAAAAACAGCGTCATCACGAAGCAGATAAACAGCACCAGCGAGGTAATAAAGAACACCGAGCGCAGCCCGTAGCTGTCCGCCATCAGGCCGCCCATCAGCGGGCCTAACAGTGCGCCGCTGACCGCTCCCGTAGACAGCGTGCCGAGCGCCCAGCCGCTTTTATGGCGCGGTATTTGGGTAGCGATCAGCGCGTTGGCATTCGGCACAAACCCACCGAGTAGGCCAAGCAGGGCTCTAAGCGCCAGAAATTGCCAAATGTTTTGCGCGAGGCCCATCAACAGCATGACGACAGACATGCCCAGCGCGGAACGCAGCAGCATAAGTTTTCGGCCTTTGCGGTCGGCAAGCCCGCCCCAGAAAGGGGATGCTATGGCAGAAAACAGGAAGGTAATGCTAAAGACCAGCCCGGACCACATGTTCAACTGGCTGTGGCCAGTGACGCCGAGTTGCTCAACGTAAAGCGGGAGGAAGGGCATGACCAGGCTGAAGGCCGCGCCGGTCAGGAAGCAGCCAACCCAGACGACGGCCAGATTACGCTTCCAGTTGATAGTGCTGTCAGGGGGAGTCATACCGCTCCGAAGTTGCAGGGCCAAAGAGAAGAGAGGGAATTATTACTCTGCTAATTATGCGCCTGTTAGCATTGGGCTGGCAAATCAAAGGGCTTTTTCGATCAAACTTTTGGCAAAAAAAACCGCCTGAAAAGGCGGCTGTCGAGCGTTAGTTGTAGCGGTCTGGCATCCCTTCCGGGCGCGTCTTAAAGCGGCGATGCAGCCACATATACTGCTCCGGTGCCATCAGGATGCACTTCTCGACGATTTTGTTCATCCAGCGTGCCGTTTCCTCGGGGCTTTCAAGCGGTGGATTCAGCTCTGGCTGAATAATCGTCAGCTCGTAGCCTTTACCGCCCGGCAGGCGACGCGGTACAAACGGCACGGCGCAGGCGCCGGAGAGTTTGGCGAGCGTGTAGGTTCCCGTGGTGGTCGCCGCTTGCTCAACGGCGAAGAACGGTACAAACTCGCTGCCTCTCGGGCCGTAATCGTGGTCCGGGGCATACCAGATGATGTCGCCATTTTTCAGCGCGCGGATCATGCCTTTCAGATCTTTACGGTCAATCATGCTCTTATTGGAGCGCATGCGCCCCCAGGTCTGCAGCCAGTCCAGCAGCGGATTATCGTTTGGGCGGTAAACGCCGATGCCTGGCGTTTTAATGCCGAAAATACGGGCGCCCAGCTCCAGCGTCAGGAAGTGAATACCAATCAGCAAAATGCCCTGGCCGGTTTTCTCGATGCCCTTAACGATCTCGACGCCTTCGTAGTGGCACCATTTGTTGATGCGCTTCGTAGACCAGAACCAGGCCATGCCGGTCTCAATCAGCCCCATGCCGACGGACTCGAAGTTGGCGATAACCATCTGCTCGCGTTTTTCCTCGCTCATGTCCGGGAAGCAGAGCTCAAGGTTGCGGTAGGCGATTTTCGCGCGACGTTTCATCAGGCGTTTTGCCAGCCGGCCCAGCCCACAGCCGATGCGATAGAGCACCGGGTAGGGAAGTTGTACCAGCAGGTATAAAAAACCAATGCCAAGCCAGGTGAGCCAATAGCGCGGGTGCAGTAATGCACGAGAGAATTGCGGTAAGTTCGTCATGTAAAACCTTTGTGACGGCAATTGCCGGATCTTCTAATCATTCCATTGTGGCATTTTTTGGCGCAGAGCCAAAATCCGCGGCGTCAGAGTGCCTGATATTTCATCGATTGTTGCCGCAAATACCGTTGAGTGAGCAAAATGTAGCGTAAAACGTGGGGATGTAAATAAGCGTTATTTGCTTTATGATGCAGCCCACTTTTTTCCAACGATTGCGAGCGAACACCATGCCAGTGTTACACAACCGCGTATCGAATGAGGAGCTGCGCGAGCGCATGCTTGCCGAAACCGAGCCGCGCACGACCATTTCATTCTACAAATATTTCACTATCGAAACGCCGCAGGCGACCCGTGATGCGCTGTATCAGCTGTTCCTGAGCCTCAACGTGTTTGGCCGCGTTTATCTGGCACATGAAGGGATCAACGCTCAGATTAGCGTCCCGGAAAGCCGCGTTGATGCCCTCCGTGAAGCAATTTACGCCTTCCACCCGGCCTTAAATAATCTGCGCCTGAATATTGCGCTGGAGGATGACGGTAAATCCTTCTGGGTGCTGCGCATGAAGGTACGCGACCGTATCGTCGCCGACGGTATTGATGACCCTACGTTTGACGCAAGCGACGTGGGGGAATATCTGAAGGCTGCGGAAGTGAATGCGATGCTCGACGATCCAAGCGCGGTATTTATCGATATGCGTAACCACTACGAATATGAAGTGGGGCATTTTGAGGACGCCGTGGAAATTCCGGCCGACACCTTCCGTGAGCAGCTGCCGAAAGCCGTGGATATGATGCAGGATGACAAAGAGAAGAAAATTGTCATGTATTGCACCGGCGGCATTCGCTGTGAAAAAGCCAGCGCCTGGATGAGACATAACGGCTTCAAAAATGTGTATCACATTGAGGGCGGGATCATTGAATATGCGCGCCGCGCGCGTGAACAAGGGTTACCGGTGCGCTTTGTCGGTAAAAACTTTGTTTTCGATGAGCGCATGGGGGAGCGTATTTCTGACGATGTGATCGCCCATTGCCATCAGTGCGGTACGCCGTGCGACAGCCACACCAACTGCAAAAATGACGGCTGCCATCTGCTGTTTATTCAGTGTCCGGCCTGTGCTGAGAAATTCTCTGGCTGCTGCAGTGACGTTTGCCGTGATGAGCTGGCGCTATCTCCAGAGGAACAGCGTCGCCGCCGGGCGGGCCGCGAAAACGGGAATAAGATCTTTAATAAATCTCGTGGGATGCTGAATACCACGCTGGGTATTCCTGACCCCGAGAAGTAATAAAATTCCCCCGGTTCGCCGGGGGAGTATTTTTACTGCCGCACGCCTTCGACAGAAATGATCAGGTCAACGTCCTGAGAAGCTGGTCCCAGATCCTGAGTAATATTGAAGTCCTTCAGCTTAATTTTACCTTCGGCCTCAAAACCCGCGCGCACGCCGCCCCACGGATCGTTACCCTGACCAATCAGCTTAGCCTTCAGCGTGACCGGCTTTGTCACACCGTTCAGCGTCAAATTACCTGTAATATCTAAAGCTTCACCGTCTTTTTTCACTTCCGTTGAGGCGAAGGTTGCCTGCGGGAACTTAGTCACGTTGAGGAACTCTGCGCTACGCAGGTGTTTGTCACGTTCAGCATGGTTGGTATCCACGCTGGTGGTGTTGATGGTGACGTTGACTTTATCTGCCGCAGGGTTTTTCTCATCGAAGGTAAAGCTGCCGTCAAAATCACGGAAGGTGCCGTACAGCCAGCTATAACCGAGGTGTTGAATGCGGAAGTTTACAAACGCATGCTGACCCTGTTTATCAATTTTATAGTCAGCGGCGACGGCAGAGCCGGTGGTGAATAACAGAGCGCCTAAGGTGGCTCCCAGCAGGATTTTCTTCATTGTCTTACTCTCCATAGTTAACGAGATGCTTTCCCCAGCATGCGCTTGAGGGTGGCATCTTTATCTAGAAAATGGTGCTTTAAGGCCGCGAGGGCGTGTAGTACGGAAACAATCACCACGGTCCACGCCAGCCAGAGATGAACTGTCCCGGCAAGGTCGGCCTGGGCCCCGAAGTCAGTCAGCGTGGCGGGCACGTCAAACCAGCCAAAAACGCTAATAGGTTTGCCATCAGCCGTTGAAATCAGATACCCGCTCAGCAAAATGGCGAACAATAGTGCATACAGCAAAATATGTGCAATAAGCGCGCTGATGCGCGTCAGGCGTGAATAGCTTTTTAACGGTGGCGGTGGCGGCGATATAAAGCGCCAGAGAATACGAATCACCAGAGCAGACATTAGCAAGATGCCGATGCTCTTATGAATTTCCGGGGCTTTATGGTACCAGACGTCGTAATAGCCCAGCGTCACCATCCACAGTCCGAGTGCAAACATGCCGTAAACCGTGGCGGCAACCAGCCAGTGAAGCAGAACCGAAAAATGTCCATAGCGTTCGGATGAGTTTCGCCATTGCATATTTATGCGTCCATGTATTTTCTAAAGAAGCTAAAACATAGGCGTTCCGTTAACAGTAGATCAACATAAATATTCTTATTTCGATATATATTTATTGTATGTCTGTTTTTTTGAATAACACTCGCGGCAGGCGTTCAGTAGAGTCGAATGAATATAATTTTTTTTGATTGAGAAAAGTATTTATTGGCGGTTAATTATTTGCCATGAAACTATATTTAATTAATTTTACGTCAATAATTGTCAATATAACATGCATCTGAATAATCAAAAGAAATAGATATAAGCCAGATCGAGAAGCGCAAGCATTGCCCAGAGAAAAAGATACAGAATAAAGTGTTCGCGAATATTGTTGGTTAAAAACTGAATAAAGCGAATCATGATGGCCCCGGGTAAAAGTGGCGGAAATGCCCGCCACTCGGGGATTCTACGCCGTTTTGAAGCGAGAAAGTACAAACGGGGATAAATCAAAGGCAGGTTTTTGACCCAAAGCAAACTGGCAGGCAATTTCGCCTAAAACGGAGGCGAATTTGAACCCGTGTCCGCTCAGCCCGGTAATGATCAGGGTGTTGTCATGGCCGGGGAGGGTATCAATGATGAAATCTTCATCCGGCGAATTGTCATAGGTGCAGGCTTTACCGTGCAGGCAGCAGCCGATGCCGGGTAAAAATTCGCGCAGGAAGGGAAAAACTTCAGACCCATCGCTGGCGACTGCGCCAAAGGGCTTACGCTGCTCGGGGGAGTCAATCAGCTGCCCGCCGTTGTGCTTGCCCAGCTTCAGCTCGTTGTCTTCTGCCGGGAAGCCGTAATACTGATCGCCGTTGGGTGTTTCTGCGGTAAACGCCGGGAATTTGTTGTTCTCGCTGTAGCGCCCATCTGCCTGGTGCCAGGCAAAGATTTTGCGAACCGACGCGACAGGCAGGTCCGGCAGCAGTTTGGTGACCCAGGTTCCCGCGCTGACCAGCAGCTTGCTCCCGTGATATTCACCTTCTTCAGTCACGACTGTGACTCCTTCGTCACCGTGGCGGATCGCCGTCACCTTGCAGTTAAATAGCTGAGCGCTGCCGCCTTGTTTAGCAAGGTTGATGTAGGTTTCGATGGCTAGCTCGCTTTTCAGCACGCCTGAGTCCGTCTCAAACAGGCCGACGTAGTTTTCTGGCACAGCAATCTCCGGCCAGCGGGCGGCAATTGCGGCGGCGTCCAGCGTTTCAACCGGCAGGGAAAACTTCTCTGCGCTGGAGGCGACATTGCGAATAAATGGCGACTCAGCCGGCCCCAGGTTAATGACTCCGGTGCGGTGAAAGAGCTTCTCTCCGCTGGCTTCCGCCAGGGCATCCCACAGTTTTTGTGCTCGCAGGACCAACGGAACATATTTTTCACCTTCGCCATAGGCATGGCGCATCAGGCGCGTATCGCCGTGATGGCTGCCCTGATCGTGAGGTGGGTGGCCGCTGTCGATCATCAGGACCTTCAGGCCCGAGTGTGTGGCATAGCAGCCTGCGGCGGCACCGACGGAGCCGCTGCCGACAATGATCAGGTCGTAGTTCATAAGCTTTTCTCTGTGGAAAATTATCTGTAGCAGGGTAATTAATTCACCGGAACGATGCAATTGACGGTGACGCTTAAAATAAGAAAGGCACCCGGTTGGGTGCCTGTGGCCATTGTTAAGCACGTGTCGTCAATGCTTGCGATAATCGCTTTCCTGGTAATCACTGGATTCAATTTTGGCTATCCCGGCCTCAAGGATGGAAATAAATTGCCGGGCGACATCGGTGGTCAGCCAGAGGGTCTGACCGATTTCGGTTTCATCGTGCTTCTGATTATTGGATGTCAGGTAATGCAGGCGCAGCATCATGGCGTCGTAGCTGTCGACGGTGCTGATATCCCATCCGACGAGGGGATGAGTCTGAATAACATCACTATTTTTTTCCATCATAACCCCTTTTATACGTGTTTAAGACAACGGCTAGTGAGGTTCATGCGTGATTTATCGTGAAGCGACTTAAGTATATCAATACTCTCGCGGTTATGGGGATGAAATAATTACCTGGTAACACTTTTTCCACATTATTCAGCAAAAACGAACAATAAATCGACAATCTATTTTGAGGTATTGGAGGAGAAAGGAAAGATATGTGTTGTGAAGTTTAAAAAATAAGCAAGGGCGGGAAATAAAAAAACCGGATGGCGACACCCGGCAAAAAGTACCAACATACTTGAGGGTATTAGTCGGCAGAGAACCAATCGTCAGCGCTTTCCCAGGTTTCCTGGAGGATCTCGCTGATTCGCGTTTTGTCTTCTTTGGCACCACCCAGCACGGAGAGGTTATTACCGGAGGCATAACGTACCTGCACTTCGCTGCTGGTGTCGGGAAAATGTTGATTGATACGGCGGGAAAGCTCACTGGCAAGGGCGTCGATAGCCCCGGCTGGCAATGGTGTGGTTTTGGCTATAGTGACTTCAATACGCATAACGACCCCCTGTACAATATACTGGATATTTATACAGGCTTAATTTCCAGTAAGCAACAGGGGGCGTTTAAAAATTTAGCCTTTAACGGACCAGAGCACGTCTTCACCCGCCAGGAACGGCACGATGCTGTCGTCGCCGGCTTCAATCAGCTCCGGCATTTTCTCAGCGACGCGCACCAGCTCGATGTGATCTTCATTGACCGGCAGGCCGTAGAAGCGCGGGCCGTTTAGCGAAGCGAAGGCTTCAAAATGCTGCAGCGCGTTCATTTCTTCAAATACCGTCGCATAGGCACCCAGCGCGGAAGGCGCGTTAAAGCAGCCGGCGCAGCCACAGCTGGCTTCTTTGCGGTGACGGGCATGTGGGGCAGAGTCGGTGCCGAGGAACACGCGATCGCAGCCGCTGGCGACCAGCTCGCGCAGGGCTTCCTGGTGGACGCTACGTTTCAGGATCGGCAGGCAGTACAGATGCGGACGAATCCCGCCCACCAGCATGTGGTTGCGGTTAAACATCAGGTGCTGGGGCGTGATAGTCGCGCCAATCAGTGAGTTGCCTTCTTTCACATACTGGGCGGCATCTTTGGTGGTGATGTGTTCAAACACCACTTTCAGCTCAGGTAACTGGCGACGCAGTGGCTCCATGACGGTTTCAATAAAGCGCGCTTCGCGATCGAAAATATCGATATCAGCATGGGTGACTTCGCCGTGCACCAGCAGCGGCATGCCAATTTTCTGCATACGTTCAAGCACCGGCAGAATGGCTGCGGTGCTGGTTACGCCGTGAGCGGAGTTGGTTGTGGCGTTCGCCGGGTAAAGCTTGGCGGCGGTAAACACGCCTTGATTGAACCCGCGTTCGATTTCGTTGGGATCCAGCGTGTCGGTCAGGTAGCAGGTCATCAGTGGCTCGAACTTTTGCCCGGCCGGAACCGCATCAAGAATGCGCTGGCGATAAGCGATAGCGGCTTCCACGCTGGTCACTGGGGGCACAAGATTGGGCATGACAATCGCACGGCCATAGGTCTGGCTGGTGTAAGGCACCACGGTTTTCAGCATCTCACCGTCACGAAGGTGAATATGCCAGTCATCTGGGCGGCGGATTTTTAATACCTGAGGTAATGCGGTCATCAATGTGCTCCGGCGTGAGAGGGAAAACAGTCATCAAGGGCTGGTTTTATGCCGGGCACTAAGGATAAGGGGAAACGTTATCGTTTGCACCCCTTATGTTGCTCATGTTGCACAAAACCCTCAGAGCGCATGAACGGCTCTGAGGGGCAGGGGCTATTCCGTTAACGGAATGATTATCTCACCGGGTTTTACTTCAATGCCTTTGGCATATTTCTTCGCCAGCGACTCGCCCGTGCTGCGATCTTCACTCAGGATATAAGCAGGCTGTTGATTGAAGTAGCTGCGCAGGGATTGGTTAAGGTATGGGATCATGGTCTGCAGCACAGTCTGCATTTTTTGCGGCTCGACCTGAGCGTCAACCACCTCCATTTCCTGCAGGTAGATGGCGCCTTGCTCTTTATTGAATACCGGCAGCGCTTTCAGTTTGAGCTTCAGGACGGCTTTCTGGTTACCAAACAGCGACGTCATGTCGAGATTGGCGTCACCGGTCAGGGTAATTTTATTCGGCTCTTCCCGTCCAATCTGGCTGACTAAATGGGTTAACACCACATGGGCTTCAGCCACGCCGGGCAGGCCAATATCCTTCGAGAAGTTATTGTGTTTTTCCAGCGACTGGTTGATTTCCTGTTCGCTCACGCTGTACTGCGTTAACTGGTTGCATCCTGAGAGCAGGCCGCTAAGCATCAATGCTGCGGCAAAAACAATCTTCTTCATAGGCTTCCTCAAAATAGCGGCTCCAATGCCGTGCCTTGCGTTAATCAGCATAATGCGGCACGGCGTTAGCGGCTACCGGAAAAAGATGAAAGGGGGATTTACCCCTGACCACCCGGCTCGAACATTGTCGGTTCAACCGGTTTGAGGCTGAATTGCCACCACAGCGCAGCAAGGGTAATACAGCCGATAATGCCGAGCATGGCCCACGGTAATTCCGGCTGCTGCAGGGCTTTCCCTGCGTCAAACAGCCAGCCGCCGCCGGTGTAACCCAGCGCGCCGCCCAGCGACAGGCCCAAACGGCTGAACCCCATGTAGCTGCCGCGCGCGCGGGCATCCGCCAGCGAGGCGCTAAGCGTTTCTCGCGCAGGCTCTGCGATGATTGAGCCAATGTAGAAGGTACAAATCAAGGCGAAAAGCTGCTGTAAGTTGGACGCCAGGCCAATAGGCATCAGGCTCACCGTCATCAGCACCAGGCCTGCCATTAAGCGCTGCTCCAGGCGGAAGCGCCTTTCACTCCAGCGGGCGATAGGGTAGAGCAGCGTCAGGGAAAGCGCGGCTTCAATGGCGTACATCCATTTTACCGCCGACGCTGTACCGGCAATGTCGTTGACCATCAGCGGCAGCATCAGCATGACCTGCACCGCCAGCATGTAATAGCCGGTGAGCGTCAGGACGTAGGTAATAAAGCGTTTATCGCGGAACACGCGGCCCATGCCTTCGCGCATCGGGGTGCGAATCGTTGAAAGCTTATAGGCGGGCAGCAGCCAGGCGTTAAGCGCCGCGCACAGGACAAACATTACGGCACCGACGGCGCACACCAGTCGGAAGTCGTACTGCAATAGCCAGCTACCCAGCAGAGCGCCGATCACCGCGCCCGCGCTGTCCTGCATCATCAGGATTGAGAAGAAGCGGCCGCGGTGCTGAGGGCGAACCAGTTTGACGACCAGCGCCGAGCGGGGGGGATCAAACAGCGTTCCGCCAATGGCGGAGAGCAGGCAGGAAAGCCATAGCATCCAGGGTTCCGTGGCGATGCCCATGGTGGCAAACCCTGCAGCCCGCAGCAGCATGCCGGTGACAATCATCGGTTTAGCACCCAGTCTGTCGGCAATGGCGCCGCCGAAGACGCCGAGCCCCTGCTGGATAAACTGACGTAGACCCAGGGCAATCCCGACCATCAAAGCGGCCCAGCCCAACTGGTCAACGAAGCGAATGGAAATCAAAGGGAAGACAACGAAAAAGCCTAATACCACTAACATGTTATCAAGCAGCAGGAAATATTTACCCAGGCTCCTTGCCTGCGCCACCCGCGACATCTCCCCTCCAGGGAACTTAATTCAACGCGACAAGTACTTATTCTCGCTTGCCATTCGGGCTTTTAATACCTGATGCAGGACAATATTTTTTTATCGTGCAACGAGTTTGATTCATGGCTTTCATCGAAAAAAGTGATGTCGCTTCATGTTGTTGTTTTCACACGGCGGTCAGGCACAGGTATAGTAACAGGATGAGCCCCGTCAACCGGGATGAAGGAGTGGAATAAACATGTTTGGCTACCGCAGTAACGCCACCAAAAATTCGCCTGGTGACTGACCGTCTGGTGGTGCGTCTGGTTCATGAGCGAGATGCCTGGCGCCTGGCGGATTACTACACGGAAAATCGCCTGTTTCTGAAGCCCTGGGAACCCGTTCGGGATGAGAGCTACTGTTATCCGTCGGGCTGGCAGGCAAGGCTGGGTATGATAAGCGAAATGCACAAGCAGGGCAGTGCTTACTACTTCGCGCTGCTCGATCCGGAAGAAAAAGAAGTTATCGGCGTCGCCAACTTCTCCAATGTGGTCCGAGGTTCTTTCCATGCCTGTTATCTCGGGTACTCCATCGCTGAAAAGTGGCAGGGGCAGGGGCTAATGTACGAGGCGTTGACCAGCGCCATTCGCTATATGCAACGCAGCCAGAATGTTCATCGCATTATGGCCAACTATATGCCGCATAATCAGCGCAGCGGCGACCTTCTGACGCGCCTGGGCTTCGAAAAAGAAGGCTACGCAAAGGATTATTTGCTGATTGACGGCGTATGGCGGGATCACGTTCTCACCGCGCTGGTTAATCAAGACTGGACCCCAGGTCGTGGAGTGTAAAAGATGAAATATCAGTTAACGGCGATTGAAGCCCGCGTTATCGGCAGCCTGCTGGAAAAACAGCTCACTACGCCAGAGCAATATCCGATGTCGGTCAACGGCGTGGTGACCGCCTGTAATCAGAAAACAAACCGTGAACCGGTGATGGATCTGAAAGAGCATGAAGTTCAGGACACGCTGGACGGGCTGGTCAAAGGCCATTATTTGCGAACCGTCAGCGGGTTTGGCAACCGCGTGACGAAATACGAGCAGCGCTTTTGCAACTCCGAGTTTGGTAATTTAAAGCTAACGCCAGCGGAAGTGGCTGTGGTCACGACTTTGCTGCTGCGCGGGGCGCAAACGCCGGGTGAGTTGCGCAGTCGCGCCGGGAGAATGTTTGAGTTCACCGATATGGCGCAGGTAGAGGCGACGCTGGAAGGGCTGGCTGGCCGTGAGGAAGGGCCGTTTGTCGTGCGTCTGCCGCGTGAGCCGGGTAAGCGTGAAAGCCGCTATATGCATCTTTTCAGCGGTGAGGTTGAGGCGTCTGCGTCCCCGGAGCAAAACGCCAGCCCGGTTGCAGACGAACTCAGCGCGCGCGTGGACGCGCTGGAAACTGAAGTCGCCGACCTTAAACAGCGTCTGGATTCCTTGTTGGCACATCTGGGAGATTAATGATGACGAAATTACGTATTGGCGTCGTGGGGCTGGGCGGGATCGCGCAGAAAGCCTGGCTTCCGGTGCTAGGGGCATCCGGTGACTGGTCGCTGGTGGGCGCATTTTCACCGACCAAAGCGAAAGCGCTGCCGGTGTGTGAAACCTGGCGCATTCCTTATGTTGATTCGCTCAGCAACCTGGCTGCGCAGTGCGATGCTGTTTTCGTGCATAGCGCCACCAGCTCCCACTACGCGGTGGTGAATGAATTGCTCAATGCGGGCGTCAGCGTCTGCGTGGATAAGCCGCTGGCGGAAAACCTGGCCGACGCCGAAAAGCTGGTGGAACTTGCCGAGCGCAAAAAACGTACCCTGATGGTGGGCTTTAACCGCCGTTTTGCCCCGCGCTATCAGCAGCTAAAGGCAAAGCTGTCTGCCGGGGCATCCTTGCGGATGGATAAACACCGCAGCGACAGCGTCGGCCCGGGCGATCTGCGCTTCACGCTGCTTGATGACTATCTTCACGTCGTGGATACCGCGCTCTGGCTTGGAGGCGGTACAGCTCAGCTGCAAAGCGGGACGTTGCAAACCAACGAATCAGGGCAAATGCTGTACGCTGAACACCATTTCAGCCAGGGCAACCTGAGCGTGACCACCAGTATGCATCGTCGTGCCGGAAGCCAGCGAGAGTGGGTGCAGGCGGTGACTGACGGCGGGCTGTATGAAGTGACCGACATGCGTCAGTGGCGGGAAGAATGCGGCGCTGGCGTGGTGGATCAGCCTATTCCGGGGTGGCAGACTACGCTGGAACAACGAGGCTTTGCGGGCTGTGCGCGTCACTTTATCGACTGCGTGGCGAATCAAACGGTGCCGGAAACCTCCGGCGAGCAGGCACTACTGGCGCAACGTGTCGTCGAGAAGCTCTGGCGCGAGGCAATTAGCGAATAAGCTGTAACATATCGCGGTAGCAATTCAGCGCCGTATCGGTAGACTATGCCGACTTGTCATCATCCATTAACGCCAGCAACGCTGGCGTTAATGTTTGTGGAATAACAGAATAAATGAATCTATTAAAATCGCTGGCGGCCGTCAGCTCGATGACCATGTTTTCACGCGTGCTTGGTTTCGCGCGCGACGCCATTGTGGCAAGGGTATTTGGGGCAGGGATGGCGACGGACGCCTTCTTTGTTGCCTTTAAGCTGCCGAACCTGCTGCGCCGAATTTTTGCCGAAGGCGCGTTCTCCCAGGCGTTTGTGCCCATTCTGGCCGAATACAAAAGTAAGCAGGGCGAAGATGCCACGCGCATCTTTGTCTCATACGTATCCGGGCTGCTGACGCTTGCGCTGGCGCTGGTCACAGTCCTTGGAATGCTTGCGGCTCCGTGGGTGATTCTGGTTACCGCACCGGGCTTTGCCGACACGGCGGACAAATTTGCGCTAACGTCGAGCCTGCTGCGCATCACCTTCCCGTACATTTTGCTGATTTCGCTGGCGTCGCTGGTGGGGGCAATTCTCAATACCTGGAACCGTTTCTCTGTGCCAGCGTTCGCCCCAACGTTCCTTAATCTCAGCATGATTGGCTTCGCGCTGTTTGCCGCCCCGCATTTTAATCCACCTATTCTGGCGCTGGCCTGGGCGGTAACGGTAGGGGGCGTATTACAGTTGGCCTATCAGCTGCCGCACCTGAAGAAAATTGGCATGCTGGTGCTGCCGCGTATCAGCTTTAAAGATGCGGGCGCAATGCGGGTTATCAAGCAGATGGGGCCGGCTATCCTCGGCGTTTCCGTCAGCCAGATTTCACTGATTATCAACACCATCTTTGCTTCGTTCCTGGTGTCCGGCTCGGTTTCCTGGATGTATTATGCTGACCGCCTGATGGAGTTTCCATCCGGGGTTTTAGGCGTGGCGCTGGGCACTATCCTGCTGCCGTCGCTGGCGAAGAGTTTTGCCACCGGCAACCACGATGAATATTCCCGCCTGATGGACTGGGGGCTGCGTCTTTGCTTCCTGCTGGCACTCCCAAGCGCGGTGGCGCTGGGGATTCTTGCAAAACCGCTGACCGTCTCTTTGTTCCAGTACGGCAAGTTTTCCGCTTTCGATGCCCTGATGACCCAGCGGGCGCTGGTGGCGTATTCGGTCGGTCTGATGGGGCTTATCGTGGTCAAGGTGCTGGCACCAGGCTTCTACTCCCGACAGGATATTAAAACCCCGGTTAAAATAGCCATTGTGACGCTGATTTTGACCCAGCTAATGAACCTCGCGTTTATTGGCCCGCTGAAACATGCGGGGCTTTCTCTGTCGATTGGTTTAGGGGCCTGTATTAACGCCTCGCTGCTTTACTGGCAGCTGCGCAAGCAGGATATTTTCCAGCCACAGGCGGGGTGGACGGCTTTTCTGCTGCGCCTGGTTGCTGCCGTGCTGGTGATGTCCGCGGTACTGATTGGGATGATGTACGTTATGCCTGCTTGGGATCTGGGCAATATGCCTTATCGCCTGTTGCGGCTGATGGCGGTGGTGGTGGCCGGCGTCGTCGCTTATTTTGCGACGCTGCTGTTGTTGGGCTTCAGGCTGAAAGATTTCGCCCGCCGCACGATTTGATTTTTTCTGGGTGGATGACGGTTTCGTCACGCCACCCTATTCTTTATATGTTGAAAGGTTAATTAGGTGACAGAGCGATGAGAGGAATAATCACAACCTGGTTCGAAGATAAGGGCTTCGGATTTATCAAAGATGAAAACGGTGAAAACCGTTATTTCCATGTGATTAAAGTCGCCAACCCGGAGCTTATCAAAAAGGACGCGTCGGTGACCTTCGAGCCGGGGACCAATAATAAAGGGCTGTCGGCGTTTGCCGTGAAAGTGGAACCCGAGAGCAAGCATCTGTTTATTGCGGGCGAGCGGCTGAAAATCACCTCGATCAAATCTTTCGTGGTGTACAGCGAAGAAGAGCCCGCGGACGGGAAAATTGATAAAGAAAACGCGGTGCTGTCGGTTGGCTTGCTGATGAACAGCATTCGCCCGAAGGCAGAGAAAAAAGAAGGGGAAATGCGGACGGTGAAAAAACTGGCCGTGACTACGTTCCAGGGCGAAACGCACCTCTTCTCAGAAGATGAGATTGATATTGAGGCGACGGTAAAAGTCCTGAAATCACTGAAATAAGCAAACGGCTGGTCAAGGAGAGTGTTGGCCAGCCGTTTTCATTGGCGAGGAAAATCAGATGGTGATTTTTTTTCCGCCGCGATTGCCCTGCGACGTTGCCTGCCCGTCGGCACCATAGAAGTCCGGTGCCTGATGCGGTTTTAATACGGCAATAGCCTGCTCATTGCGCGTCATTTGGTCTTCCAGTAACCAACCGTTGTGCTGGTTAATGTCCCGCAGGTGCAGGGTTTTTTGCGTAATCGTCTGCCAGCGCTGGCTAACGTCCAGGCTGGTGACCGCCCCGGCGTTTTGTTCCGCGCGACGCTGTTGCTCCAGGTAATCCAGCGTAGCCAGCAGCGAGCTTTTATCTTCAGTTATACGTTGCAGCGCATTGCTGTTTATCTGGCCTGCGGAAAGCTGCAGCTGTTCAGCGTCCATCACCTCTTTCAGTGAATTCAGCACTGCGGTCATTTGGTCCAGCACTTCTAACAGACGACTCACCGTTATTTACTCGACAAATAGCTTTGGGCTTCCTGGATAAGCGCGTCGGCGATCTTGCCGGTATCCATCTTCAGATCGCCGTTACGAATAGCCGTCTTCAGCGCTTCAACGCGCTCCATGTTGATATCGCCGGTGCCCGGCTGCATCAGTTTGGCCTGCGCATCGCTCAACTTTACGCTGGTGCTGTTGGCGGTGGTGGATTTTTCAAGACGGCTTTTTAGCGTCTGTGGATCGCTGGTTTCACGCGGTTGTACGGTGCTTACCGGTTTCAGTGGCGACGTGCGATCAATGCTCATTGTTCTCTCCTCATCGAGGGGCTCGCGGCGTAAGAGCCAGTCAGTATCATTTGTTGATAGTACTATCGGCAGTCGCCGCGGAATCTTTAAAAAGATTATAGATTAATCAGAATATTCCCATCAGCATCCACCGTCCCGCTCACCACCTGCCCTGAAGACATACGAACGCGGGCATTTTGCGCGACGGCAGCGTTATTCAGCGCTTTGCCTTCACCGTTGACGCTAAAGCCTTCGCCGGAGGCAATCACCTGAACCTGCTGACCGGCTTTTACTCTCCAGGCCTGACGTACCATCGTCTGGATCACCGGCTGGCCGGGCGCAATATCCCGAAGTGAAACGGCATCCGTCGCCTGGCCGAGATCCAGCATAGTTCGTGGCGGCAGTTGGTCAAGGCGCCCTTGGGTTAACTGTACGCTGCTGGCATCGATCCTTGCACCACGGGCGATGGGGCGGCTGGCAACCACATATTGGCCCGTGGCAATCACCTGAACCTGGATAAACCGTTTGTCGCTGCCGCAGCGGGCCATGACGCTAACGTTGCCCCACAGTTTGGCATTTCCGGGTGTTGAGAATTCTGGCTGAGGGCAGGCAGGAAGCTGAGCCTCCGGCGTTTTCACCTTGACGCTGACGTCATCGCTGATCCCCGCCAGTCGCTGTTGAAAATACTCAGTCAGCGGCCTTTCGAGTGCGCTCGCCATCGCCAACTGTGCGAACAGCAAGCTGGCCAGGCCGCTCAAGATTTTCAGACTTCTCATCGCGCTTCTCCGTATTCAGATTGCGGTGATTTTAACCGCGAGCCGTTTTGATCAAGGCGATAAATAGCGACGTATTTTGCGTTTATTCCACCCATCGCGTACGCGTAAGGGGCTTTAAGCTTTCGGACGATTCCTAATTCTATGGACCATGGAGGAAGCATGCTCGATAAACTGGACGCCGCACTGCGATTTCAGCAAGAAGCGCTTAATTTGCGTGCTCAGCGCCAAGAGATTCTGGCCGCGAATATCGCCAATGCCGACACGCCGGGCTTTCAGGCGCGCGATATCGACTTTGCCAGTGAAATGAAAAAAGTGATGGAGCGCGGACGCGTTGAAGGAGGCGGCATGTCTCTGGCGCTCACTTCGGCACGCCATATCCCGGCAGAAACCCACTCCACTCCGTCGCTCGATCTCCTTTACCGCGTACCTGACCAGCCCGCCATGGACGGTAACACCGTCGATATGGACCGTGAACGTACGCAGTTTGCCGATAACAGCCTGAATTACCAAACAAACCTCACGGTGCTTGGCGGGCAAATCAAAAGCATGATGTCGGTGCTACAGGGATAATCGATGGCCTTACTCAATATTTTCGACATCGCCGGATCGGCTATGACGGCCCAGTCCAAACGTATGAACGTGGCGGCGAGTAACCTCGCCAACGCCGACAGCGTTACCGGACCAGACGGTCAGCCTTACCGCGCAAAACAGGTCGTTTTCCAGGTGGATGCAGCTCCTGGCGCGGCGACCGGTGGCGTTAAAGTGACCAAGGTGATTGAGAGCGATGCGCCGGACAAACTGGTTTTCCAGCCGGGTAACCCGCTCGCGGACGCACGCGGCTACGTGCGTATGCCAAACGTTGATGTGGTCGGGGAGATGGTCAACAGCATGTCCGCCTCTCGTAGCTATCAGGCCAACGTTGAAGTGCTCAACACCGTGAAGGGCATGATGATGAAAACGCTCACTCTCGGTCAGTAACAGGAGCTGATATGTCCATTGCAGTCAAAATGAACGATCCGACTAACAATGTTGATCCTACGGCTGGTGCATCGAAAAACAGCCTGACGGGCAACAGCGCCGCAGATCTGCAGGGGAGCTTTCTGACCCTGCTGGTGGCGCAGTTAAAAAACCAGGATCCGACCAACCCGATGCAGAACAACGAACTGACCACGCAGCTGGCGCAGATCAGTACCGTTAGCGGCATCGAAAAGCTCAATACCACGCTGGGCTCAGTTTCCGGCCAGATCAACCAGAACCAGTCTCTGCAGGCCAGCGCCCTGATTGGCCATGGCGTCATGATCCCCGGTAATAAAATCCTCGCGGGTACCGATTCAAAAACCAACACCATCAGCACCACACCGTTTGGCGTCGAGCTGCAGCAGGCGGCGGACAAAGTCACGGCCACCATCTCCGATAAAGACGGCAAAGTGGTTCGTACTATCGATATTGGTGGGCTGAGTGCCGGCGTGCATACCTTTACCTGGGACGGCAGCGCCAACGACGGCACCAACGTGCCGGACGGCTCCTACACCGTGGCGATCAATGCCACGAATGGCGGGACACAGCTGGTGGCACAGCCGCTGAACTTCGCCATGGTGAGCGGGGTTATCAACGGTAAAGATGGCCTCAAACTGGATCTCGGAACCTACGGTTCTACGACCCTCGATGCAATCAGGCAAATTATTTAAGCCTATAACCTAAGCAGGAGTAAGACATGGCGTTTTCTCAAGCGGTCAGCGGCTTAAATGCTGCGGCCACCAACCTGGACGTGATTGGTAACAACATTGCCAACTCCGCCACCTACGGGTTTAAATCCGGCTCGGTCTCTTTTGCCGATATGTTCGCAGGCTCTAAAGTAGGCCTGGGCGTTAAAGTCGCGGGCGTGACCCAGAACTTTGGCGACGGTACCACCACCAGCACCGGCCGTGGCCTGGACGTGGCTATCAGCCAGAACGGTTTCTTCCGCCTGGTGGATAGCTCCGGTTCCGTATTCTACAGCCGTAACGGACAATTCAAGCTGGATGAAAACCGCAACCTGGTGAACATGCAGGGCCTGCAGCTGACTGGCTACCCGGCAACCGGTACGCCGCCAACTATTCAGCAGGGCGCCAACCCGGTAGGTCTGTCTGTGCCGAATACCCTGATGCCGGCCAAAATTACCACCAACGCGACCCAGCAGATCAACCTGAACTCCACCGATAAGACGCCAACTGTGGCGTTCGATCCCACCAATGCGAACAGCTACAACAAGAAGGGTACGGTAACCGTTTACGACAGCCAGGGTAACGCCCACGGCATGGACGTGTACTACGTGAAGGCCGCAGACAATACCTGGCAGGTCTACACCAAAGACTCCTCCGTCGCTGGTTCTACGGCGACCCCACAAGGGTTTATGCGTTTCGACAATAACGGCAACCTGCTGGGGATTACCGCCGGGGCGACCGATGCTATCCCTAACCCAAACACGCTGCCAACCAGCATCAATGTGACCACCGGCGTCACCAACGGAGCGACGGCTGCTACCTTCGCGCTGAGCTTCCAGAACTCCATGCAGCAGAACACCGGTGCTAACAACATCGTGGCGACCACCCAGAACGGCTACAAGCCGGGTGACCTGACGTCTTACCAGATTAACGATGACGGCACCGTGGTCGGGAACTACTCCAACGAACAGAGCCAGCTTCTGGGGCAAATCGTGCTGTCCAACTTTGCTAACCCTGAAGGTTTGCAGTCCCAGGGCGATAACGTCTGGACCGCGAGCAACTCTTCCGGCGTTGCGCTGCTGGGCCTCGCGGGCACGGGGAACTTCGGTACCCTGACCAGCGGTGCGCTGGAGTCTTCGAACGTGGATCTGAGTAAGGAACTGGTCAACATGATCGTCGCGCAGCGTAACTATCAGTCGAACGCGCAGACCATCAAAACCCAGGACCAGATCCTCAACACCCTGGTTAACCTGCGCTAAGCGCCTGAAGGGACGGCTTAATGGATCATGCAATCTACACCGCCATGGGCGCTGCCAGCCAGACGCTGAATCAACAGTCCGTCACGGCGAGCAACATGGCGAACGCTTCCACACCGGGCTTCCGCGCGCAGCTTAATGCTTTGCGTGCTGTCCCGGTGGAAGGGCTTTCTCTGCCAACCCGTACCCTGGTGATTGCTTCAACGCCTGGGGCTGATATGACGCCTGGTCAGTTGGACTACACCTCGCGCCCGATGGACGTGGCTTTGCAGCAGGATGGCTGGCTGGCGGTGCAGACGCAGGACGGCGGAGAAGGCTATACCCGCAACGGTAACATTCAGGTCAGCCCTGCCGGTCAGTTGACTATCGGTGGCAGGCCCGTTATCGGCGAAGGTGGCCCTATTGCGGTGCCGGAAGGTTCGCAGCTTACCATCGCCGCGGACGGGACTATCTCCGCGCTGAACCCGGGCGACCCGCCAAATACCGTGGCGCCAATTGGCCGACTGAAGCTGGTGAAAGCCACACAGCAGGAGGTGGTGCGCGGGGATGACGGACTGTTTCGTTTGAACCCCGCCGCCCAGGCGACACGCGGTGCCATCGCGCAGGCCGACCCAACGATTAAGGTGATGTCCGGCGTACTGGAAGGCAGCAACGTCAAACCGGCAGAGGCGATGGCGGATATGATCGCCAACGCCCGTCGTTTTGAGATGCAGATGAAAGTTATCGCCAACGTTGATGAAAATGAACAGCGCGCTAACACGCTGCTGCAAATGACCTAACGCCCGGCTTACTTATTACAGGATTCAAACATGATCAATTCTTTATGGATCGCCAAAACGGGCCTTGATGCACAGCAAACCAATATGGATGTGATTGCCAACAACCTGGCAAACGTCTCCACCAACGGTTTCAAGCGTCAACGCGCCGTGTTTGAAGATTTGCTTTATCAAACCATTCGCCAGCCGGGGGCTCAGTCTTCTGAGCAGACGACGCTGCCGTCGGGTTTACAGATCGGGACCGGTGTTCGTCCGGTGGCCACCGAGCGTCTGCACAGCCAGGGTAATCTGTCTAAAACGGACAACAGCAAAGATGTGGCCATCAAAGGCGAAGGTTTCTTCCAGGTTCTGCTGCCGGACGGTACCGCCGCCTATACGCGCGACGGTTCTTTCCAGGTTGACCAAAATGGACAGCTGGTGACGGCGGGCGGTTTCCAGGTGCAGCCTGCGATTACCGTGCCGGCAAACGCGCTGAGCCTGACTATTGGCCGTGACGGTGTGGTGAGCGCGACTCTGCAAGGGCAGACCGCACCGGTGCAGGTAGGGCAACTGAACCTGACGACCTTTATGAACGATACCGGCCTGGAAAGTATTGGTGAAAACCTTTACACCGAAACGCAGGCATCCGGTGCGCCAAACGATTCCACGCCGGGATTGAACGGCGCAGGCCTGCTCTATCAGGGCTATGTTGAGACCTCAAACGTAAACGTTGCTGAAGAGCTGGTAAACATGATCCAGGTTCAGCGCGCCTACGAAATCAACAGCAAAGCGGTCAGCACCACCGACCAGATGCTGCAAAAACTGACGCAAATGTAAGGCGTTTGCCGACGCGTGAAAGCGCGTCGGCTGCCGTGACCTGAAGATGAAAGCAATGCAAAACCCAATGGTGCTCCGTCCTGTTCTCCTGAGTCTGGTGTTTGCCGTAAGCGGCTGCGCCTTAGTGCCTAGTAAACCGCTGGTTGAAGGGGCCACGACCGCGCAGCCGGTGCCCGGTCCTTCGCCAACGATTAACGGATCAATATTCCAGACCGCGCAGCCGATGAACTATGGTTATCAGCCGCTGTTTGAAGACCGCCGTCCGCGTAATATCGGCGACACCCTGACCATTCAGCTTCAGGAAAACGTTAGCGCCAGTAAGAGTTCCTCGGCGAACGCCAGCCGCGATGGAAAATCGGCCCTTGGCTTCGACACGGTACCGACTTTTGCTTCGGGGCTATTGGGAGGAGGGAAAGCTGACCTGAGTGCTTCCGGCAGCAATGGCTTTAACGGTAAAGGCGGTGCCAACGCCAGCAACACCTTCAGCGGCACCTTAACGGTAACCGTCGATCAGGTGCTGGCCAACGGAAACCTGCACGTCGTAGGTGAGAAACAGATTGCCATCAACCAGGGGACGGAGTTTATCCGCTTCTCTGGCGTAGTGAACCCGCGCACCATCAGCGGCAGCAACACCGTTGCGTCGACCCAGGTTGCGGATGCCCGAATTGAGTATGTCGGTAACGGCTACATTAATGAAGCGCAGAATATGGGCTGGCTGCAGCGCTTCTTCCTTAACGTATCGCCGATGTAAGCGAGGGTACCATGGTTAAATATTTATTCGGGTTGGTTGTGCTGCTGACAGCGGCTTATGCATCAGCTGACCGTATTCGTGACCTGACGACCGTACAGGGCGTGCGTGAAAACTCCCTGATTGGCTACGGCCTGGTGGTTGGGCTGGACGGCACCGGTGACCAGACGACGCAAACGCCGTTTACTACACAAAGCCTGAACAACATGCTTTCCCAGCTGGGCATTACCGTGCCGACCGGCACCAATATGCAGCTGAAAAACGTGGCGGCGGTGATGGTGACGGCAAAATACCCGGCGTTCGCGCGCGCTGGGCAAAACATTGATGTTGTTGTTTCGTCCATGGGTAATGCAAAAAGCCTGCGCGGCGGTACGCTCTTAATGACGCCGCTCAAAGGCGTGGATAACCAGGTTTATGCCCTGGCACAGGGTAACGTGCTGGTGGGTGGTGCGGGCGCAGCGGCAGGTGGCAGCAGCGTGCAGGTGAACCAGCTTAACGGCGGACGTATCACCGGCGGTGCGGTTATTGAACGCGAGCTGGCCGGGACTTTCGGCAACAGCAACACCCTTAATCTGCAGCTTAACGATGATGACTTCAGCCTGGCCCAGCGGATCACCGACACCATTAACCGTTCCCGTGGCTTCGGCAGCGCAACAGCGCTGGATGGCCGTACGATTCAGATCCGCGTGCCAAGCGGCGGTAGCTCTCAGGTTCGTCTGCTGGCGGATATTCAGAACCTTGAAGTGAGTATGCCGGTGCAGGATGCGCGCGTGGTGATCAACTCTCGCACGGGTTCCGTGGTGATGAACCGCGAAGTGACGCTGGATAACTGCGCCGTTGCGCAGGGTAACCTGTCGGTGACTGTTAACCGTCAGAATCAGGTCAGCCAGCCGAATACGCCATTTGGTGGCGGTCAGACCGTGGTAACGCCGCAAACGCAGATCGACCTGCGCCAGAGCGGTGGCTCGGTACAGCGCGTTAATTCCAGCGCTAACCTGAATAATGTCGTCCGTGCGCTAAATGCGCTGGGGGCCACGCCTATCGATCTGATGTCTATCCTGCAATCCATGCAAAGCGCGGGCTGCCTGCGTGCGAAATTGGAAATCATCTAATGCTGACTGACGCCCGTTCACTTGCTAATGCCGCGTTTGACGCCAACTCGCTCAATGATTTAAAGGCGAAGGCCGGACAAGATCCTAAGGGCAACCTGAAGGAGGTGGCTCATCAGGTGGAAGGGATGTTCGTCCAGATGATGCTGAAAAGCATGCGTGAGGCGCTGCCGAAGGACGGTCTCTTCAGCAGCGAGTCCACGCGCATGTACACCAGCATGTATGACCAGCAGATAGCCCAACAGCTGAGTGCGAAAGGACTGGGGCTGGCGGATGCAATGGTTAAGCAAATGAGTAACGAGCAGGTCGAGCCTTCGGAAACTGCTGGTCAGGTGCCGATGAAACTCGACCCGCAAACGGTCACCAGCTACCAGAACCAGACGCTAACGCAAATGGTGCGTCAGGCCGTGCCTCGTGCGCCTTCTAACGAAGAGCCGATGAGCGGAGACAGCAAAGACTTCCTGGCGCAGCTCTCGCTGCCGGCGCGTCTGGCCAGTGAGGCCAGCGGCATTCCGCACCACCTGATTCTGGCGCAGGCCGCGCTGGAGTCCGGCTGGGGACAGCGTCAGATCCGCACCGAAAAAGGCGAGCCAAGCTTCAACCTGTTCGGCGTTAAGGCGACGCCGGGCTGGAAGGGGGCGACCACGGAAATCACCACCACCGAATTTGAAAACGGTGAGGCGAAGAAGGTGAAAGCGAAGTTCCGCGTTTACAGCTCGTACCTGGAAGCGCTTTCTGACTACGTTGGCTTACTGACGAAAAACCCGCGCTATGCCGCCGTGACGAATGCGTCTTCAGCAGAGCAGGGCGCTCAGGCGCTGCAAAACGCCGGTTACGCCACCGATCCGAACTACGCACGTAAGTTGACCGGTATGATCCAGCAGCTGAAAGCCATGAGCGACAAGGTCTCCAAAGCTTACAGCACTGATTTGTCGAATTTGTTCTGAACAGACTCAAGTCCCGTGGCCTGCTGCCGATAATAGGTAGCAGAACCTTTGACCACACGCTATCAAGGAACCTTCATGTCCAATAGCCTGATTAACAGCGCCATGAGTGGCCTGAGTGCTGCCCAGGCGGCATTAAGCACCGTCGGCAATAACATTTCTAACTATAACGTAAGCGGTTATACCCGCCAGACGACGATTCTGTCCCAGTCAAAAAGCACCCTGACCGGGGGCGGCTATATTGGCAACGGCGTGTATGTTAACGGCGTGCAGCGTGAGTACGACTCCTTTATTACCAACCAGCTGCGTGCGGCCCAGACACAAAGCAGTGGGCTGACAACTCAATACCAGCAGATGTCAAAAATTGACAACATTCTGTCCGGGACGACCAACTCGCTGTCAAAAACCATGCAGGATTTCTTCTCTGGCCTGCAGACCCTGACCAGTAATGCTCAGGATCCTGCCGCTCGTCAGGCGCTGTTGGGCAAAGCTGATGGCCTGGTAAACCAGTTTAAGGTCACTGACCAGTACCTGCGCGATCAGGACAAGCAGGTAAACCTTTCGATCAGCAGCAGCGTGGATCAAATCAACACCTACGCTAAGCAAATTGCGAACCTGAACGACCAGATTTCTCGCCTGAAAGGTGTGGGTGCTGGTTCAGCACCGAATGACTTGTTGGATCAGCGCGATCAGCTGGTTAGCCAACTGAACCAGATCGTGGGCGTAGACGTCAGCGTGCAGGATGGTGGCACCTATAACGTCTCTATTGGTAACGGTATTACCCTGGTGCAAGGCGACACGGCTAACCAACTGGCGGCCGTTAACTCCAGCGCAGACCCTTCCCGTACGACGGTGGCCTTTGTCGACCCGGTCGCCGGTAAAGTTGAAATTCCAGAAAGCCAGCTGAACAGCGGTTCTCTGGGCGGCTTATTCACTTTCCGTTCTCAGGATTTGGACAGCGCCCGTAACCGCCTGGGCCAGATGGCGCAAGCTTTTGCGACGGCAATGAACAGCCAGCACGCGCAGGGCTATGATGCCAACGGCGATAAAGGAACCGATCTGTTTACTGTCGGTGGCCCAAGTGTTGTGAGCAACAGCCGCAATACCAGCGGTACCCAGCTCACCGCCACCACCACCGACAGCAAGCAGGTTCAGGCCAGCGATTACAAGGTTGAGTTTGTGGGCGGGAACTGGAAAGTGACCCGTCTGTCGGACAACGCCAACATTAACCCCGGCACGACCACGGATGCAGGCGGCAACGTTAGCCTGAACTTTGACGGACTAAAAGTTGACGTGAGCGGCACGCCCGGCAACAACGAAAGCTTCACCGTTAAACCGGTATCCGATGCGGTGGTGAACATGAGCCTGGCCGTGAAAGATGAGTCGAAACTGGCATTGGCAAGCGATCCTACCGCCGGCAAGAGTGATAACCGCAACGCCCAGGCTATGTTGGATCTGCAGAATTCCAAGCAGGTCGAAGGCAACAAGTCGTTCAACGATGCGTATGCCACCCTGGTCAGCGACGTGGGGAACAAAACGGCAAGCCTGAAAGTGACCAGCACAACCCAAGGGAACGTGGTAACGCAGCTAACCAAGCAGCAGCAATCTATCTCTGGGGTTAGCCTCGATGAAGAGTATGGCAACCTGCAGCGTTACCAGCAGTACTACATGGCTAACGCCCAGGTCCTTCAGACTGCATCAGCGCTGTT
This sequence comes from Cedecea neteri, assembly GCF_000758325.1. Classification (NCBI taxonomy): domain Bacteria; kingdom Pseudomonadati; phylum Pseudomonadota; class Gammaproteobacteria; order Enterobacterales; family Enterobacteriaceae; genus Cedecea; species Cedecea neteri. The sequence continues at coordinate 2,715,113 of NZ_CP009459.1, forward strand.
TGATGCGTTGCTGAATATTCGCTAACGGGAGCCAGCGTCATGCGTATCAGTACCCAAATGTTATATGACCAGAACATGCGCGGCATCAGCGATGCGCAGAGTTTATGGATGAGTTATGGCGAGCAGATGAGCACCGGTAACCGCGTTAACCGACCATCAGACGATCCTGTTGCAGCGTCTCAGGCGGTGGTGCTTTCCCAGGCGCAGTCCATGAACGATCAGTACAAACTGGCGCGCACCTTTGCGACGCAGAAAGTTTCGCTGGAAGAGAGCGTTTTGCAGCAAACGGTCTCTTCAATCCAAAGTGCCCAGGAGAAAGTTGTGTATGCTGCCAGCAGCGGAACGTTGAGTGATGACGACCGTGCCTCGCTGGCAACCGATCTTGAAGGTATTCGCAACCAAATATTGAACCTGGCTAACAGTACCGACGGGAACGGTCGTTATATTTTTGCTGGTTACAAAACGGAAGCCCCGCCTTTTACCGGAGGGGCAGGTAGCATCACCTATCAAGGCGGAACGCTTCCGATTACCCAGCAGGTTGACACCGCCCGGACCATGACGATTGGCCATACCGGCAATGATGTTTTCAATCGCATCTCCAGTAACGCCACGCCGGAGCCCGATGGTTCGCCGAGCGAGACCAACATCTTTAATATGCTGGACTCGGCTATCGCAGCCCTGAAAACCCCAACGGCCGGGTTGGACGACGCAGGTAAGAAAGCCCTTGATGCGGCTGTCGCGAAAACAAACCGTGGCCTGAGCAATGCCCTGAGCAATGTGTCCACCGTGCGCGCTGAGTTAGGTACCCAGCTTAATGAACTGAGCAAACTGGATGATCTCGGTAATGAAAGAGCGCTGGCGCAAACTGACCAGATGAGTCAGCTGGTTGGCGCCGACTGGACGGCAACCGTCTCTAACTATGTTCAGCAGCAGGCAGCGCTCCAGGCTTCTTATAAAGTCTTCACTGATTTGCAAGGCATGTCACTGTTCCAGCTTAATAGCCGATAGCCTTCAACGTTTTGGGCGCGTTATGAAACTGAACGCGCTTTATATGCCCGCTTCCGCACCCCGGAGCGGGCTTTTTTTTGTATAAATTTCACCAGCCGCAAACTTCGTGCTCGTCTTCCGTGTCATAGGCGCGGACAGTATTGACCAGCTCTTTGACCACTTCGGCGGCGACGTCCGGGATCAGGAGCGTCATTGGTGTTTCGGTTTCATAGTCAACCGACACGCCGTTGCTGTTATTTGTCACGCTGACGGTATAGGTTGCTTTGCTCATCATGAATGCCTCTGGCTGTTGACCACTTTACCCAGGCCGTTGCCTTCCAGCTTCGCTTCAGGCGAGGCGAAGAAGTCGATATTGAAATACGTATCGTCGGTCAGAAGTTCAATGCGGTGCCACTTCTGCGGCGGAGAAATAGCAAAGGCTCCGGCCTCAATAACGATTTCCACATCCGGTGTTGTGGAATCGGCGTCGGGAAAACCAAAATATTTCACCGCGCCCTGCATCACGGAGAGGCGACCAAAAACGCCTGCTTTGGTGTTGTGGTGAGTAAATAAAGCGGCAGGCGCAGTCTCTTTAGTCCAGAACGGCGTGGCGCGGGTATGTAGATAGTTTTTTGGAATAGTCAGCATAATAAGATTCCTTCTGTCATTACATGGAGCGGAGCACTTCCGGGGCGATAAAAAAATCGATGTTGAAGACTGCATCCTCGGTGATTAGCTCGAGGTGATGCCATTTTTCTGGCGGAAACACGCCAAAGTGGCCTGCGGCAACGATCAGTTCTGTTTCTGGCTCGGGCGTGGTGGCATCGGCATAGCCCAGGTAGCGAACCTTGCCTTGCATGACGCTCAGGCGGGGGTAGACGCCAGGGCGCGTGCCTTTATCAAGATGCCGTTGAAACAGGCCTGCGGGAGCAGAATCTTTATCCCAGAAGGGAGAAGAGCGGGTGTGAATGCAGTTCTGCGGTACAGGGAGCATGGTTCGTTTCTCCTCAACAAGTTCTGCAGGCATTACATCATACAATTAGTCACGGCGTTTATCATAAAGTGCATTTTAAATGCATCTTATGATGCTGGCGATTTTCTCGCTTATCAGTCAGATTGGGGAAATAAAAAAGCCGGTCAGGTGACCGGCTTTTTACTTAGCGCTGGAGATTACTCTACGCTTTGTGGGCGAGTGGCTGGCGCGGTGGCCTGATGGCTGGCGCTGTGACCGCCGGCAGAGCCTTTCCCGCTGAAGCCAAAGTCCGGGCGAACCCAGTCGCTTTGGCGTGGTGCTTCAGGCGTATATTCCGGGGCCGGGGCACGAGTCATTGGCGCTGTAGCGTGCTTAGCGGCTACAGAAGATTCGGTGTTAACCTCTGGCGTCACAGATGTGGCTTCTACCACAGGCGCTGCTTCCACAACAGGTTTTATCTCTTCAACCACTGCAACCTGCGCTTCTTCGATCGCGGGAGCTTCCGCAGCCACCGGCGCTGGTTCGCTGGCTTCTGCAACCACTTGAACAGTTTCTTCCTCTGCAGGCGTACTCTGTTCCACGATCTCTGCGGCAGGCGCTTCTTCCACTACGGCAACTGGCTGCGGCTCTTCAGCCACCGGTGCTTCAATCACTTCTGGATGGGCTGTTTCCACCACGGCAGGTTCAATTACGGTTTCCACCGCTTTCACCGGCTCAATAACCTGAGTTTCTTCAACAGGGGCAACGGCTTCTACTGCTGCCGCCTCAGCCACGTTGACGTGCTGAACGTCTTCGTGAGTCTGGAAGGCCTCTTCCTGAGCAACTTGATCCTGTGGACGAGCAACAGGGTAGGTGATGAACACTTTCCCGGATGCCAGCTCTGGAGAGGCACATGCCGCTGCCAGTGGCATTGGGGATACCGCCGGGTAACGCTCATCACGATAGCGACGGCGACGCTGGCCGCTGACGCGCAGGTGACGAGGGGAGCGACGTGAACGACGCGGCATACCGGCATTTTCACGGTTTTCACCGTTATCATCCTGCTGTTCAGCATTCACCGGGGCTTCTACAACCGCCGGCAGCGCAATCGGTGCCTGTTCGACGCTGGCCTGCTCAGCCTGAGTTTCCTCTACTGCAGGAGCATCCGCAGATTCGATGCGAACTTTCTGGTTCAACTGGCGCGGTTTACGGCGTTGCATAACCTGAGTGCGTTCTTCCTGCTCGGCATCCTGCTCAACAACGTTGTCCTGCTGCAGCGCTTTGACTTCCTGCTGCGCCTGACGTTTTTCATCAGAGCGACGGCGGTTACGCTCGCGACGTGGCTGTTGCTCGTCACGGGACTTCTGCTGTTTGTCAGCATCGTCAACGGCTGCAACAACGTTCTGGCGTGATTCACGGACTTCCGCATTTTGCTGCTGGCCGTTACGACGGCTACGACGATTGTCGTCGCGACCTTCACGCGGTTCGCGAGCTTCGTTGTTACGGTCATCGCGGTTATTGCGATTGTCACGGTTATCGCGATCGCGGTTGTTACGATCCCCACGGTCATTGCGATCGCCACGATCGCGGCGGTTGTTCTGACGGCGGTTATTGTTACGACGATCCTGACGCTGATTATCAGAGCCGGTCGCTTTCTCTTCCTTCACTTCTTTCACTTCAGCGGCAGCGCTGTCGCCGGCGAAGAGTTTTTTCAGTGCAGAGAAGAAGCGGCTCACCAGACCCGGCTGTGCAGCGGCATCAGCGGTTGGCTTAACGGCTGGTTTAGCTGCGGCAATAGCAGGTTTCTCCGCCGTGGTTTCCTGTGGCGCAGGTGGCACTTCTGGCATTACGAAGGTGGCCAGAGCAGGCTGCTCAGGACGCTTACGCTCGGTGTACTCTTCGTCGGACGGCATCGCCATCTCTTCTTCATGCAGCTTAGGCAGCATGTAGCTAAGAGTCTGCGTTTCTTCGCCTTTACGCACGCGCAGTACGGAGTAGTGCGGGGTTTCCATCTGATCGTTTGGCACGATGATCGCGCGTACGCCGCCCTGACGTTTCTCAATGGCGCTTACCGCATCACGTTTTTCGTTCAGCAGGTAAGAGGCAATCGGTACAGGAACAATGGCGTGAACTTCTTTAGTGTTCTCTTTCAGCGCTTCTTCTTCAATCAGACGCAGAATGGAGAGCGACAGGGATTCGTTATCACGAATGGTGCCGGTACCGCTACAGCGAGGGCAGACGTGGTGGCTTGACTCGCCAAGAGAAGGGCTCAGACGCTGACGCGACATTTCCAGCAGGCCGAAACGTGAGATATGGCTGATCTGGATGCGGGCTCTGTCCTGGCGAACGGCTTCACGCAGGCGGTTTTCAACCGCGCGCTGGTGGCGAACCGGCGTCATGTCGATGAAGTCGATAACGATCAGGCCGCCAAGGTCACGCAGGCGCAGCTGACGGGCAATTTCATCGGCCGCTTCAAGGTTAGTGTTGAAAGCGGTTTCTTCGATATCACCGCCGCGGGTTGCACGCGCGGAGTTGATGTCGATGGCGGTCAGGGCTTCGGTGGTATCAATAACGATAGAACCGCCGGACGGCAGACGGACTTCACGCTGGAAGGCGGACTCAATCTGCGACTCAATCTGGTAGTGGCTGAACAGCGGAATTTCACCGGTGTAGAGCTTAATTTTGCTGCTGAAATCCGGGCGACCCAGGGCAGCGATGTGCTGGCGGGCCAGCTCAAGCACTTTCGGGTTGTCGATCAGGATTTCGCCAATGTCCTGGCGCAGGTAGTCGCGGAAGGCGCGAACGATAACGTTGCTCTCCTGGTGAATCAGGAAAGGAGCAGGGCGGTTTTCAGCGGCTTTCTGAATGGCTTCCCAGTGCTTGAGGCGGAAGCTCAGATCCCACTGCAGCGCTTCGGCTGACTTACCTACGCCCGCGGTACGTACGATAAGACCCATACCGTCCGGCAGTTCCAGGGAAGAAAGCGCTTCTTTTAATTCGGTACGGTCATCACCTTCGATACGACGAGAAATGCCGCCGGCGCGAGGGTTGTTAGGCATCAGAACCAGATAGCTGCCTGCAAGGCTGATAAAGGTGGTTAAGGCTGCACCTTTGTTGCCGCGCTCTTCTTTATCAATCTGGACGATCACTTCCTGGCCTTCACGAAGAACGTCTTTAATGTTCGGGCGACCGTGGGAAGAGTAGTTCGAAGGGAAGTATTCGCGAGCGATCTCTTTCAGAGGGAGGAAACCGTGTCTTTCTGCGCCATAATCAACAAACGCCGCTTCCAGACTGGGTTCAATACGGGTGATTTTGCCTTTATAGATGTTTGCTTTTTTCTGTTCGTGCCCTGGGCTTTCAATATCCAGATCGTACAGACGTTGCCCATCTACAAGGGCGACACGCAACTCTTCTTGCTGAGTTGCGTTAATTAACATTCTTTTCATCGTAACTTACTCATTATTCTTACATTGGCGACAGAGCTGCGGGCATGGTGACGCTAACCGGGAGTGAACCGATGGCCTCGTGACTAAACGCGTGTCGCCAACCTCACGGTTGTCGTTTGCTGAGAGGCGCAAAGTGTCGGTTGCCTGTATTTCATACGGAAATACAGCGCAATTATCGTGGGAATAACCTTAGAATATTTCTTAAGAGTTGATTCCATATTACCGGTCAGGCTGCAACCCGCAGCCCGCTAACTGCCTGAAAGTACAATACGTCTTACGCCATTGCTGCGTGGATGGACGTTCAGGCAAAATGGGTATTCCGCAAACTTTCTTGTTTTAACAAGATTCAACACGGAAAACCGCAACATTATTCCACTGCTAACCTTGTTATAGCAAGATGACTTTTGCTATTAGCGTCCTGTTTCTTACAGTTTTTTAACCGCGATTTTAACCTCGCCACAAAGGGCATCAGAAAAGGCGGCCTCGACGGTTTAAAACAGAACAGATTGTCAGTTAAGCACATAAAAATGAGTGGCGCTATGCGCCAGGGCTATTTAGAATCGCCGACCATGAAAACAGAGACTCCATCAGTAAAAATCGTTGCAATTTCCGCCGATGAGGCCGGGCAGCGTATCGACAACTTTTTGCTCGCTCGCCTGAAAGGCGTGCCAAAAAGCATGATTTATCGCATCGTGCGTAAAGGTGAGGTGCGGGTAAATAAAAAACGCATCAAGCCAGAGTACAAACTTGAAGCAGGCGATGAAGTGCGCATTCCGCCGGTGCGCGTGGCCGAGCGTGAGGAAGAAGCCGTTTCTCCGCATTTGCAGAAAGTCGCTGCGCTGACCGATGTCATTCTTTATGAAGACGACCACATTCTGGTGCTAAACAAGCCTTCCGGTACTGCGGTACACGGTGGCAGCGGCCTGAGCTTCGGGGTGATTGAGGGTCTGCGCGCCCTGCGGCCGGAAGCTCGCTTCCTTGAGCTTGTGCATCGCCTTGACCGCGATACGTCCGGCGTTTTGCTGGTCGCTAAAAAACGCTCTGCGCTGCGTTCTCTTCATGAACAACTGCGCGATAAAGGCATGCAGAAGGATTACCTTGCGCTGGTGCGTGGGCAATGGCAGTCGCACGTAAAAGTCGTGCAGGCGCCGCTGCTGAAAAATATTCTGCAAAGCGGTGAGCGCATCGTAAGAGTAAATAGCGAAGGCAAGCCTTCTGAGACTCGCTTCAAGGTGGAAGAGCGCTATGAGTTCGCGACGCTGGTTCGCTGCAGTCCGGTTACCGGGCGCACGCACCAAATTCGTGTCCATACTCTCCACGCGGGTCATCCGATCGCCTTTGACGATCGTTACGGCGACCGCGAGTTTGATAAGCAACTTGCGGGCACCGGGCTGAACCGTCTGTTCCTGCACGCTGCCGCGCTGAAGTTTACCCACCCGAATACCGGGGAAGTGATCCGCATCGAAGCGCCGTTGGACGATCAGTTAAAGCGCTGCCTGCAGGTTTTACGCAACGCTTAATAAAGAAAGATGCTCCGCATTGACGGAGCATTTTTTTTACGCCAGCAGCGGGTTGCAGCCTTCGTTGCGCAGCATTTCACACAGGCTGATGAGCGGCAGTCCGATTAACGTATTCGGATCTTTTCCCTCCAGCCTTTCAAACAGCGTGATGCCCAATCCTTCGCTTTTAAAACTCCCGGCACAGTTGAGTGGCTGCTCTTTTTGCACGTAGCGGCGAATTTCATCCTCCGTCAAATGACGAAAATGAACATCAAAAGGCTCACACAGCGTTTGTAGCTGCCCGTTGGCAGAATTATACAGCGCCAGCCCGGTATAAAAGGTCACGATAGTGCCCCGGGCCAGCAACAGCTGCCGTACGGCATTCTCTTCCGTGTGGGGTTTTCCCGCTATTTGGTTGTTAAGCACGCAAACCTGATCGGAGCCGATAATAAGGTGAGCGGGAAAGCGTTCTCTTAAGGCTTGTGCTTTGGCCTGAGCAAGGCGAGTCACTAAATGTCGTGCATCTTCCCCCACGAGCGGCGTCTCATCAACCTCCGGGGCTCCGGTGACGAAAGGCAGACCGAGTTTTTCAAGCAGGCTGCGGCGAAAAGGGGAGGTGGAAGCCAGAACAATCGGTTTCATATTTTTTTCATTAAAGATAGCGAATTGGATGAAGGCATTTTAAACTGTGCCACCGCAATGTGTGCGAATATACCCGTCATATTTTAAGCCGCAGAGACGTTACCTGCGCTCACTTAGCTGAGCCGGGCGGCTGTCTGCAACTTAAACTATTTAGGGTAGAAATGGCAAAAGGCGCTGTTTCCAGGCCTTTTTCTTTGACTCTATGACGTTACAAAGTTAATATGCGCGCCCTATGCAAAAGGTAAAATTACCCCTGACTCTTGATCCGGTTCGTACGGCTCAAAAACGCCTTGATTACGAAGGAGTGTATGCTTCCGATCAGGTTGAGCGTATCGCCGAGTCTGTAGTCAGTGTGGATACTGATGTAGAATGCTCCATGAGATTCGCTATCGATAACCAGCGCCTCGCGATCTTGACCGGCGATGCAAAGGTCACGGTAACGCTCGAATGCCAGCGTTGCGGGAAACCGTTTGTGCATCATGTTCACACAACGTATTGTTTCAGTCCGGTCCGCTCTGACGAACAGGCTGAAGCACTCCCGGAAGCGTATGAGCCGATTGAGGTTAACGAATTCGGTGAAATCGATCTGCGGGCGCTGGTAGAAGATGAAGTTATCCTCTCCCTGCCTGTGGTTCCGGTGCATGATTCTGAACACTGTGAAGTGTCCGAGGCGGACATGGTCTTTGGCGAACTGCCTCCAGAGGCGGAAAAACCAAACCCATTTGCCGTATTAGCCAGTTTAAAGCGTAAGTAATTGAGGAGTAAGGTCCATGGCCGTACAACAGAATAAACCAACCCGTTCCAAACGTGGCATGCGTCGTTCCCATGACGCGCTGACCACCACCACCCTGTCCGTGGACAAAGTTTCTGGCGAAACTCATCTGCGTCACCACATCACTGCCGACGGTTTCTACCGCGGCCGCAAGGTTATCGCTAAGTAATCTGGCGCAACCTTGAGACGTCTAACCCTTGCGTTAGATGCCATGGGTGGGGACTTCGGTCCTTCCGTGACAGTGCCTGCAGCTTTGCAGGCACTGGACTCTAACTCTTCGCTTAATCTTCTTTTAGTCGGCAATCCCGACGCAATCACGCCATTACTTGCCAAAGCTGATTTCGAGCAACGCTCACGTCTGCAGATTATTCCTGCGGAATCGGTTATTGCCAGTGATGCCAGACCCTCTCAGGCGATCCGTGCCAGCCGGGGATCGTCAATGCGCGTTGCGCTGGAGTTGGTGAAAGAAGGGCGGGCAGAGGCTTGCGTCAGTGCCGGGAATACCGGTGCGCTGATGGGGCTTGCGAAGTTACTGCTCAAGCCGATAGACGGGATAGAGCGCCCGGCGCTGATGACGGTATTACCTCATCAGCAAAAAGGGAAAACGGTGGTGCTTGATCTCGGCGCCAACGTTGACTGCGATAGCACGATGCTGGTGCAGTTTGCCATTATGGGTTCCGTGATGGCGGAAGAAGTGCTGGGTATTCCTCGCCCGCGCGTTGCGCTGCTGAATATCGGCGAAGAAGAGACTAAGGGGCTGGACAGTATCCGCGATGCCTCTGCATTATTAAAAACAATGCCTTCAATGAACTATATTGGGTACCTTGAGGCCAACGAATTGCTCACCGGCAAGACGGACGTTCTGGTCTGTGACGGTTTTGTCGGCAACGTCACACTCAAGACGATGGAAGGTGTTGTCAGGATGTTCCTTTCACTGCTCAAATCGCAGGGGGAAGGAAAAAAAAGGTCGTGGTGGCTGATAATATTGAAGAAGTGGCTACAAAAACGCCTGATAAGGCGATTCGGTCACCTCAACCCCGACCAGTATAATGGCGCCTGTCTGTTAGGATTGCGCGGCACGGTGATTAAGAGTCACGGTGCGGCCAATCAGCGAGCGTTTGCTGTCGCGATTGAACAGGCAGTGCAGGCGGTGCGGCGGCAAGTTCCCACCAGAATTGCTGCCCGCCTGGAATCTGTATTACCCAAGAGTGACTGAGCGTAAATGCATACGAAGATTATTGGTACCGGCAGCTTCCTGCCTGAACAAGTGCGTACTAACGCTGACCTGGAAAAAATGGTTGATACGACTGACGAGTGGATTGTCACCCGCACAGGTATCCGTGAGCGCCGTATTGCTGGCCCGAATGAAACCGTTTCAACCATGGGTTATGAAGCTGCGCTTCATGCACTGGACATGGCGGGCATTGATAAAAATGACATCGGCCTGATTGTTGTGGCGACAACCTCTTCCACGCACGCTTTCCCAAGCGCGGCTTGCCAAATTCAGGCGATGCTGGGAATTAAGGGTTGCCCGGCGTTTGATGTGGCTGCGGCATGCGCAGGCTTTACCTATGCGTTAAGCATTGCCGATCAGTACGTGAAGTCTGGCGCAGTGAAAAATGCGCTGGTTATCGGCGCTGATGTACTGGCTCGTACCTGCGATCCTGAAGATCGCAGTACCATCATTATTTTTGGCGACGGCGCAGGTGCCGTTGTGTTGGGCGCTTCTGAAGAGCCAGGTATCATTTCTACCCATCTGCACGCAGACGGTAGCTATGGCGATCTGCTGACGCTGCCGAACGTCGATCGCGTGAATCCTGAAAATTCAGTTCACCTGACGATGGCGGGGAACGAAGTGTTTAAAGTCGCGGTGACTGAGCTGGCTCATATCGTCGACGAAACGCTGGCCGCGAACAACCTCGACCGCACCGCGCTCGACTGGCTGGTGCCGCATCAGGCTAACCTGCGTATCATCAGCGCAACCGCGAAAAAACTCGGTATGCCGATGGACAACGTCGTTGTGACTCTGGATCGTCATGGCAACACCTCTGCTGCATCCGTCCCGGCTGCGCTGGATGAAGCGGTACGCGATGGCCGTATTAAACGCGGTCAGCTGGTGCTGCTGGAAGCGTTCGGTGGCGGCTTCACCTGGGGCTCTGCACTGGTTCGTTTTTGATTAAAGGAATTTTCGACATGACGCAATTTGCTATGGTGTTTCCGGGACAGGGTTCCCAGTCCGTTGGCATGCTGGCCGATCTCGCAGCAAGCTATCCGGTGATTGAAGCCACGTTCCGCGAAGCCTCTGACGCGTTGGGCTATGACCTGTGGGCATTGACTCAGCAGGGGCCAGCGGAAGAGCTGAACAAAACCTGGCAGACTCAGCCGGCCCTGTTGACGGCTTCTGTCGCTTTGTGGCGTGTTTGGCAGCAGCAGGGCGGTAAAACACCTGCGCTGTTAGCAGGCCACAGCCTGGGCGAATATTCTGCGCTGGTTTGTGCTGGCGTAATTGATTTCGCCGATGCTGTCCGCCTGGTTGAGCTGCGCGGCAAGCTGATGCAGGATGCCGTTCCGGAAGGAACTGGCGCGATGTCTGCCATTATCGGCCTGGACGATGCTTCGATTGCCAAAGCCTGTGAAGAGTCAGCGCAGGGGCAGGTTGTATCTCCGGTGAACTTTAACTCTCCGGGCCAGGTCGTGATCGCCGGTAACAAAGAAGCCGTTGAGCGTGCCGGTGCTGCGTGTAAAGCCGCGGGCGCAAAACGTGCTCTGCCATTGCCGGTTAGCGTGCCGTCCCACTGCGCACTGATGAAACCTGCGGCGGATAAGCTAGCGGTAGCGCTGGAAAATATCACCTTTAACGCACCGGCAATTCCGGTTGTAAACAACGTTGACGTGAAGTGTGAAACTGCGGCGGAAGCTATCCGCAGCGCGCTGGTACGTCAGCTTTATAGCCCGGTTCAGTGGACCAAATCCGTGGAATTTATGGCGGCACAGGGTGTTTCCCAACTGCTGGAAGTGGGTCCGGGTAAAGTATTGACCGGGCTGACCAAACGTATTGTTGACACCATGACGGCAACGGCCATTAATGAGCCAGCAACGCTGTCAGCGGCGCTTGAACAATAAAACGAGGAAAACCATGAGTTTTGAAGGAAAAATTGCGCTGGTTACCGGCGCTAGCCGTGGTATCGGCCGCGCTATCGCCGAGACCTTAGTGGCTCGCGGGGCAAAAGTTATCGGGACTGCGACCAGTGAAAGCGGCGCGCAGGCCATCAGCGATTATCTGGGCGAAAACGGCAAAGGCTTCATGCTGAACGTGACCGACCCGGCTTCCATTGAAGCCGTGCTGGACAGCATCCGTAAAGAGTTTGGTGAAGTAGATATTCTGGTGAACAACGCCGGTATCACTCGCGATAACCTGCTGATGCGCATGAAAGAAGACGAGTGGAACGACATTGTCGAAACCAACCTGTCATCTGTTTTCCGTCTGTCAAAAGCGGTAATGCGAGCTATGATGAAAAAGCGTCATGGGCGTATTATCACTATCGGTTCTGTGGTTGGTACCATGGGAAATGCTGGTCAGGCTAACTACGCTGCGGCGAAGGCTGGTTTGATTGGCTTCAGTAAATCGCTGGCGCGCGAAGTCGCGTCTCGCGGTATTACTGTGAACGTTGTTGCTCCGGGCTTTATTGAAACGGACATGACGCGTGCGCTCTCTGATGAACAGCGTGCGGGTATTCTGGCGCAGGTTCCTGCGGGTCGCTTAGGCGACGCAAATGAAATCGCCAGTGCAGTAGCATTTTTAGCCTCTGACGAAGCTGGGTACATCTCTGGTGAGACCCTGCACGTCAACGGCGGAATGTATATGGTTTAATCACGGTGAAAAATATTTGCGTTATTTGGGCGAATGCCCGCAAAATAGCGTAAAATCGTGGTTTGACCAGCCGGGATTTGGTTGCATCTTTTTCAACATTTTATACACTACGAAAACCATCGCGAAAGCGAGTTTTGATAGGAAATTTAAGAGTATGAGCACTATCGAAGAACGCGTTAAGAAAATCATTGGCGAACAACTGGGCGTTAAGCAAGAAGAAGTAGTGAACACCGCTTCCTTCGTTGAGGACCTGGGCGCTGATTCTCTTGACACCGTTGAGCTGGTAATGGCTCTGGAAGAAGAGTTTGATACTGAGATTCCGGACGAAGAAGCTGAGAAAATCACCACCGTTCAGGCTGCCATTGATTACATCAACGGTCACCAGGCGTAAGTGAACATCTCCAGGCGGTCATTCGACCGCCTGAGTTTTATCTGAATTGTCCCACTAGTATTTTTTTCCCTCCCTGGAGGACAAACGTGTCTAAGCGTCGTGTAGTTGTGACCGGACTGGGCATGTTGTCTCCTGTCGGCAATACCGTAGAGTCTACCTGGAAAGCTCTCCTTGCCGGTCAGAGTGGCATCAGCCTGATCGACCATTTCGATACTAGCGCCTATGCAACGAAATTTGCTGGCTTAGTAAAGGATTTTAACTGTGAAGACATCATCTCGCGCAAAGATCAGCGCAAGATGGATGAATTCATTCAATATGGAATTGTTGCTGGCATTCAGGCCATGCAGGATTCTGGCCTCGAAGTAACGGAAGAAAACGCGACCCGCATCGGCGCTGCAATTGGCTCTGGTATCGGTGGCCTGACGCTTATTGAAGAGAACCACTCTTCTTTAGTTAACGGTGGCCCTCGTAAAATCAGCCCGTTCTTCGTGCCTTCAACCATCGTCAATATGGTGGCAGGTCACCTGACCATCATGCTGGGTCTGCGTGGTCCGAGCATTTCCATTGCCACGGCTTGTACCTCTGGCGTACACAACATCGGCCATGCGGCACGTATCATTGCCTATGGTGATGCAGACGCAATGCTGGCAGGTGGTGCAGAAAAAGCCAGTAGCCCACTGGGCGTAGGTGGCTTCGGCGCGGCGCGTGCACTGTCTACCCGTAACGACAACCCGCAAGCGGCAAGCCGCCCGTGGGATAAAGATCGTGATGGCTTCGTACTGGGCGACGGCGCAGGCGTCATCGTACTGGAAGAGTACGAACACGCGAAAAAACGCGGCGCGAAAATTTATGCAGAAGTTGTTGGCTTTGGTATGAGCAGCGATGCGTACCACATGACTTCTCCACCAGAAAACGGTGCAGGTGCTGCGCTGGCGATGGAAAATGCACTGCGCGATGCAGGGATCTCCGCGGGTCAGGTTGGCTACGTCAACGCCCACGGCACCTCTACACCGGCAGGTGATAAAGCTGAAACGCAGGCGGTTAAGTCTATCTTTGGTGCCGATGCAAGCCGTGTGATGGTGAGCTCAACCAAATCTATGACGGGCCACCTGTTAGGTGCGGCGGGTGCGGTAGAGTCTATCTACTCGATCCTTGCGCTGCGCGATCAGGCTGTGCCGCCAACCATCAACCTCGATAACCCGGATGTTGGCTGCGATCTGGACTTCGTGCCGCACGAAGCACGTCAGGTAAGCGGTCTGGAATACACCCTGTGTAACTCCTTCGGTTTCGGTGGTACTAACGGTTCTTTGATCTTCAAGAAGATCTAACCGTTTCATAAAGGGCCCGCTTGCGGGCCCTTTTGCTGTTCAGAATTCCCCTCTTGTCGCCCGTAAATCCCTCTGGCAACCTTGTGTTTTCGTCTCCTGAGGAATCCCTATGTATCTTATTAATGGTCAGTGGCAGGAAACGCTACCGGCAAACGACCGGGCGATTCAGTTTGGCGACGGCTGCTTTACCACCGCCCGCGTTATTGATGGCGGGGTGCGCTTTCAGGCAGATCATATTCGCCGCCTGCAGCAGGCCTGCGAAGCGCTGATGATAGGGCCGGTTGACTGGGCCATGCTCTGTGATGAGATGGATATGCTGGCGGCCTCTGAAACCAAAGCCGTGCTCAAGGTGATTATTTCTCGCGGGGCGGGCGGGCGCGGTTACAGTGCTGCAAACTGCACACAGCCTACGCGAATGCTCTCTCTCTCGCCTTACCCTGACTTTTATCCCGCCTGGCGCGAGCAGGGGATTAAGCTCGCGCTCAGCCCGGTAAAATTAGGCATCAATCCTGCGCTGGCAGGCATTAAACATCTTAACCGGCTTGAACAGGTTCTTATTCGTACGCATCTTGAACAGACGACGGCCCAGGAGGCGCTGGTTCTTGACAGTCAGGGGAGCCTGGTGGAATGCTGTGCGGCTAATTTATTCTGGCGCAAAGGCGATGACGTTTATACGCCGCGTATTGACGGCGCGGGCGTGAATGGCACGATGCGTCAGCGCATTATCGCCTGTCTGGGCAATTCTCCCTGGCGGCTGCATGAGGTGAGTGAAGGTCTGGAAACCCTGGCCGATGTGGATGAGATAATCATTTGCAATGCGCTAATGCCGGTTATACCGGTGAACCAGGCCCAGAACTGGCATTACACATCGCGTGAACTTTACTGTTTTTTAGCCCCACTTTGTGAGTAACCGATTACCGATGAAAAAGATGTTTCGTTTCTTTCTGGTTTTGCTGATTGTGCTTGGCATCGCCGCCGGTGCAGGCATGTGGAAGGTGCGCCAGCTGGCAAAAGCGCCGTTGCCGATTAAACAGGAAACCATTTTCACCCTGAAGCAGGGCACCGGACGTTTAGCTCTGGGTACCCAGCTTTATGAAGAAAAACTGATTACACGTCCGCGTGTTTTCCAGTGGCTGCTGCGCGTCGAGCCGGAACTGGCCAAATTTAAGGCTGGCACATACCGCCTCACGCCAGGAATGACGGTCACCGATATGCTCCGCCTGCTGGCCAGTGGGAAAGAGGCGCAGTTCCCGCTGCGTTTTGTGGAAGGTATGCGCCTGAGTGATTTACTCGAGCAACTGCGAGAGGCCCCATACATTCAGCACACGCTAAAAGACGACAGCTATGCGACCGTGGCGGAGACGCTGAAATTTGAGCACCCTGAATGGGTCGAGGGCTGGTTCTACCCGGACACCTGGATGTACACCGCCCACACCACGGATGTTGCTTTGCTTAAGCGCGTGCATCAAAAGATGGTTAAAGCCGTGGCGCAGGCCTGGGAAAGCAAAGTTGATGGCTTGCCCTATAAAACCGAAAACGATCTGGTGACCATGGCCTCGATCATCGAAAAAGAAACTGCGGTCGCGGCCGAGCGTGACCAGGTGGCCTCGGTGTTTATTAACCGCCTGCGCATTGGCATGCGCCTGCAAACCGACCCCACCGTTATCTACGGGATGGGCGACAGCTATAATGGTAAGCTAACGCGCAAAGATCTCGAGACATCCACGCCGTATAACACCTATGTGATTAGCGGCCTGCCGCCAGGCCCGATTGCGGTGCCGAGCGAAGCCTCTCTGCAGGCGGCGGCGCACCCGGCAAAAACGCCGTATCTCTACTTTGTTGCTGATGGTAAGGGCGGTCATACCTTTAGCACTAACCTCGCCAGCCATAACAAGGCGGTGCAGGTCTATATCAAAGCTCTTAAGGATAAAAATGGACAGTAAATTTATCGTCATCGAAGGCCTGGAAGGCGCCGGGAAAACCAACGCCCATAACGTGGTCGTGGCAACCTTAAAAGAGCTGGGAATCAACGAGCTGACCTTCACGCGTGAACCTGGTGGTACGCCCCTTGCCGAGCGTCTGCGCGAATTAACGCTCAACAATGCCGGGATCGGTGATGAGAAGGTGACCGATAAAGCCGAAGTGCTGATGTTCTATGCGGCGCGTATCCAACTGGTAGAAACGGTGATCAAACCGGCTCTGGCGCGTGGGAGCTGGGTCATTGGCGATCGCCACGATCTCTCCACCCAGGCCTATCAGGGCGGCGGACGTCAGATTGACCAGCAGTTACTGATGGCGCTGCGTAACACCGTGCTGGGCGATTTTTATCCTGACCTGACGATTTATCTCGACGTGACGCCGGAAGTCGGGCTGACCCGCGCCCGCGCCCGGGGCGAGCTTGATCGCATTGAACAGGAATCTATCGACTTCTTTAACCGCACGCGCGCGCGTTATCTGGAACTGGCTGGCCGCGACAGCCGCATTAAAACCATCGACGCTACACAACCGCTGGATGACGTCTCGCTGGCCGTGCGTGAGGCCGTGCTGAGCTGGTTCAGGGAGCAGCAATCGTGAAATGGTATCCGTGGCTTCGCGGCGCTTTTGAGCAGCTTATCGGCCAGTATCAGGCCGGTCGAGGGCATCATGCGCTGCTGGTTCATGCGCTGCCGGGCCTGGGAGATGATGCGTTGATCTACGGCCTGTGCCGCTGGCTGATGTGCCAAAGCCCGGAAGGCAATAAAAGCTGTGGCCATTGCCATAGCTGCCAGCTGATGCAGGCGGGGACGCACCCTGACAGCTACTCCCTTGAAGTAGAAAAAGGCAAATCCAGTCTCGGGATTGATGCCGTGCGTGACATCACCGAAAAGCTTTATGGCCACGCCCAGCAGGGCGGGGCGAAAGTCGTCTGGCTGAAAGATGCCGATCTGCTAACCGAAGCCGCGGCGAACGCGTTGCTGAAAACGCTGGAAGAGCCGCCCAAAAATACCTGGTTCTTTCTGAGCAGCCGCGAACCCGCGCATCTGCCCGCGACGTTGCGCAGCCGCTGCCTGTACTGGCACCTTGCGCCGCCGGACGAGCGTTTTGCTCTGGCATGGCTGGGCCGCGAGATAACGGCCTCTGCGGAGGAACTTCAGGCGGCGCTGCGGCTTAGCTCCGGGGCACCTGCCGCCGCGCTGGCGCTTTTGCAGCCCGAACAGTGGAAGGCCCGACAGCAGCTTTGCGAGAAGCTCACTCAGGCAGGGGAAGCGAACAACCTGCTGACGCTTTTACCGGCATTAAATCATGAAGATGCTGCCCGCCGCGTCCACTGGCTTTGCGCGTTGTTGGTTGATGCCCTCAAGTGGCAGCAAGGGGCAGGGGCGTGGCTCACCAACGCGGATATGCAGCCGCTGGTGGCAAGCCTCGGCGGGCGTTATTCCCCGGCTGTGCTGCAAAGCCTGCTTCACCATTGGTTTACCTGCCGCGATGCCTTGCTTAACGTGGTGGGCGTTAACCGTGAGCTCCTGCTCACGGAAAGTCTTCTTACGTGGGAGCGTCTGGCTCAGCCGGGCGCACTGCTTCACTCACATCATCTCTAAGAGTATTACTATGTTTCTGGTCGACTCACACTGCCATCTCGATGGTCTGGATTATCAATCCCTGCACAAAAACGTTGATGACGTTCTGGAAAAAGCGGCCGCCAGGGATGTGAAGTTTTGCCTGGCTGTAGCCACCACCCTGGAAGGTTATCGTGGGATGCGTGAGCTGGTGGGGGAGCGTAACAACGTAGCCTTCTCATGTGGCGTACATCCGCTGAACCAGGACGAAGAGTACGACGTTGAAGAGCTGCGCCGCCTGGCCGCTGAACCCGGTGTTATCGCGATGGGGGAAACCGGGCTGGATTATTTCTATACGCCGGAAACAAAACCACGTCAGCAGGAATCTTTCCGTAATCATATCCGCATTGGCCGAGAGCTGAACAAACCGGTTATCGTCCACACCCGTGATGCCCGCGCCGATACGCTGAGCATTCTGCAGGAAGAAAAAGTGACAGAGTGTGGTGGGGTACTACACTGTTTCACGGAAGACAGAGAAACGGCGGGTAAACTGCTGGATATGGGTTTTTACATCTCTTTTTCCGGGATAGTGACTTTCCGGAATGCCGAGCAGCTGCGTGACGCTGCGCGCTATGTCCCGCTGGACAGAATGCTGGTAGAAACGGACTCTCCGTATCTTGCACCGGTGCCGCATCGCGGGAAAGAAAACCAGCCTGCCATGACGCGTGATGTTGCCGAATATATGGCCGTTTTGAAGGGCGTTTCGCTGGAAGAACTGGCTATTGCCACCACGCAGAACTTTGCTGATTTGTTCCACGTCCCCTTGTCCCGCCTGCAATCTCTCTGAAATCCATAGTTATTTTAAAGCTCGTAATTAATAGCCTAAGCGAGTAAAGTGCACCGCCATAAAATGAGCGGTGCACGCTCGTTTTGAACCATTTGTACGCGTGTTATGTAAATTAATGAAAGTTTTTCGCGCGATCGGCTGAGAAACGTGATAGCCGTCAAACAAAGTTTTCGTTATTTATTTTACTCTGCGTAATAAATAAAAGGACACTTAGATGTCCTGTTTATGAACCGGTTCTCCCCCCGGTTCGATGCGTAAATGCGTACAAAAAAAGCACAAATACTCAGGAGCACTCTCTATTATGTTTAAGAATGCATTTGCTAACCTGCAAAAGGTGGGTAAATCGCTGATGCTGCCAGTATCCGTACTGCCTATCGCAGGTATCCTGCTGGGCGTCGGGTCTGCAAACTTCAGCTGGCTGCCGGTCGTTGTCTCTCACGTTATGGCGGAAGCGGGCGGTTCAGTCTTCGCCAACATGCCGCTTATCTTCGCTATCGGTGTGGCACTGGGCTTCACTAACAACGATGGCGTATCTGCCCTGGCGTCGGTTGTTGCCTATGGCATCATGGTGAAAACCATGGCCGTGGTCGCGCCTCTGGTTCTGCACCTGCCTGCGGAAGAAATTGCAGCTAAACACCTGGCGGATACCGGTGTGCTTGGCGGTATTATCTCCGGTGCAATTGCGGCATACATGTTCAACCGTTTCTACCGCATCAAGCTGCCTGAGTATCTGGGCTTCTTCGCCGGTAAACGCTTTGTACCGATTATCTCCGGTCTGGCGGCTATCTTCACCGGCGTAGTGCTGTCCTTCATCTGGCCACCAATCGGTACGGCTATCCAGACCTTCTCTCAGTGGGCTGCATACCAGAACCCGGTTGTTGCCTTCGGTATCTATGGCTTCATCGAGCGCTGCCTGGTACCGTTTGGTCTGCACCATATCTGGAACGTTCCATTCCAGATGCAGATCGGTGAATACACCAACGCTGCGGGCCAGGTGTTCCACGGTGACATCCCTCGCTACATGGCAGGTGACCCAACTGCAGGCAAACTGTCCGGCGGCTTCCTGTTCAAAATGTACGGCCTGCCGGCTGCGGCGATTGCAATCTGGCATTCTGCTAAACCAGAGAACCGTGCAAAAGTGGGCGGGATCATGATCTCCGCGGCGCTGACTTCGTTCCTGACCGGTATCACCGAGCCAATCGAATTCTCCTTCATGTTCGTGGCCCCGATTCTGTACGTGATTCACGCGATTCTGGCGGGTCTGGCATTCCCTATCTGTATCCTGCTGGGTATGCGTGACGGGACGTCCTTCTCCCACGGTCTGATTGACTTCATCGTACTGAGCGGTAACAGCAGCAAGCTGTGGCTGTTCCCAATTGTCGGTATCTGCTACGCGATCGTGTACTACACCATCTTCCGCGTACTGATTAAGGCACTGGATCTGAAAACCCCGGGTCGTGAAGACGCCACCGCAGAAACCACCGCTGGCGCAACCAGCGAAATGGCACCTGCTCTGGTTAGCGCATTCGGCGGTAAAGAAAACATCACTAACCTCGACGCTTGTATCACCCGTCTGCGCGTTAGCGTGGCCGACGTGGCTAAAGTTGACCAGGCTGGCCTGAAAAAACTGGGTGCAGCAGGTGTGGTTGTCGCAGGTTCCGGCGTTCAGGCTATTTTCGGCACCAAGTCCGATAACCTGAAAACCGAAATGGATGAGTGGATCCGTAACAACTAAGTTTGTTCGGGGAGCGATAAGGGAGGCGAAAGCCTCCCTTTTTTGTTGCTGAAAAAAGACGAATTTGTTTTAAAGGCCAGCACTTAACGAAAGAAAAGCGCGCAGAAGGTTGAGTCAAATGAGCGCCTCGCTCATACTCCCAACACCGTTTTCTCCTTCAAGGCACCGCTCATGGCCGAAGAAACTATTTTCAGTAAAATTATTCGTCGTGAAATTCCGGCGGATGTGGTTTACCAGGACGAACTGGTCACCGCGTTTCGTGATATTTCCCCTCAGGCACCAACCCACATCCTCATCATTCCAAACGTGCTTATCCCAACGGCCAATGATGTTAAAGCTGAACATGAGCTTGCGCTGGGGCGGATGATGACCGTTGCAGCTAAAATTGCAGAACAGGAAGGGATTGCCGCTGACGGCTACCGCCTGATCATGAACTGCAACCGTCACGGTGGGCAAGAGGTGTACCATATTCACATGCACCTGCTGGGTGGCCGTCCGCTTGGCCCAATGCTGGCGCATAAGGACTGATCCTATGTCGCGCTTTTCCCTGAGTCTGTTAGCGATGCTGCTGGTGGCGGGCTGTAGCTCTCGTCCCGCCATTCCGGTGAACAACGACCAAACCCTGGTCATGGAATCTGCGGTGCTGGCGGCCGGGATTAGCGCGGAAAAACCGGATATCTCTCAGCAGAACGGTGCCACGGTGGCCGAATCATCGCTGTATAATGAGCAGCATAAGCCGGTCACGCTGTACTACCGTTTTTACTGGTACGACAAAAAAGGGCTGGAAATCCACCCGCTTGAGCAAGTGCGTACCGTTACCCTTCCGGGGCAGTCTTCGCAGCGCATTGAGTCGACTGCAGCCTTGCCGGGAGCCAAAAAAGTACGTCTTTCTCTCTCTGTAAGGAGCGAATTTTGATTAGGGGACTTCATCGTTATCTGGCCGTCACTGCGGTGGCGCTGATCCTGACCGGGTGTATTAATCGCGGCGAACAGCCTGCTCCGGTAGAAGAAGCTAAACCTGGCGTAGAGCAGCCTGCTCAGCCGGAACCTACCGTGCCAACGGTACCGACCGTGCCGACTCAGCCTGGCCCTGTGGAACAACCAGAGCCGACTATCCCGGCCCAGCCTAAGGTTCGCACCTACGACTGGAACAGTGCCATGCAGCCGATGGTCAGCAAAATGCTGCAGGCTGATGGCGTGACGCCGGGGAGTGTGTTGCTGGTGGACAGCGTCAACAACCGCACCAACGGCAGCCTGCAAACCAGCAGCGCGACGGAAGCCTTGCGCGGCGCGCTGGCCAACAACAACAAGTTCACGTTGGTCTCTGCGCAGCAGCTCTCGATGGCTAAGCAACAGCTTGGGCTTTCCCCGCAGGACAGCTTAGGCACGCGAAGCAAAGCGATTGGCATTGCGCGTAACACCGGCGCCCAGTACGTGCTTTACACCAACGCCAGCGGCAACGTGAACACGCCCACGCTGAAAATGCAACTGATGCTGGTGCAAACCGGCGAAATCATCTGGTCGGGTAGCGGTGCTGTTCAGCAAACCAACTAAAGTATCGCTCGATGCGGCAGTGACTCGATACCTTCCGGCGGCTCAGGCCGCCGGTTGTGTTTCTGCGCTCGAGGGACTAAGCGGAACAAGTTACCGCATAGAGACAGAAGCAGGCAGCTTTACGGCAAGAAAGCTGCCCGAGCAGCGTTTGCCTGGGATTTCCCTTCGGCGGCATCATCGCGCGCTCAGGCAGCTGCCTGCTGGCATTGCGCCCGAGCCCTGGTGCCTGGCGGAAGGCTGGCTGTTCACCCGCTGGATTGACGGTGAGGTTTTGCCGAACCTGGCCCCGCTCACTGAATTAACGGGCTTATTGTATTATCTTCACCGGCAGAAACCGTTCGGCTGGCGCATAAGTCTGGCTCCGCTGCTTGAGTTCTACTGGCAGGAAAGCGACCCAAACAGGCGAACCCTGACCTGGCTGCGTGAATTAAAGCGCCTGAAGCGCCGGAAGGAACCCCGCTCCCTGCGGCTGGCCCCTCTGCATATGGATGTTCACGCGGGCAATCTGGTGCGGCAACCGGGCAATCGCCTGGGGCTTATTGATTGGGAATACGCCGGGGATGGCGATATTGCGCTGGAGCTGGCCGCTGTGCTGGCGGCAAACGCTGTCGACGGTGAAGCGCTGCTGGAGTTGTATGCTGCCCAGGCTTCACTCAGTCTCGAAGCCCTCAGCCGCCAGGTTGCGCGCTGGCGGCCGTGGATCACGTTACTTATGGCGTCCTGGTATGAATGCCGCTGGCGGCAAACCGGGGAGCAACATTTTATTACGCTGGCAGACGACGCATGGCGTGCGCTGCGGGCGAGCAAACATCAGGAGAGAGTATTGTGGGCCCAGTAATGTTGGATGTGGCTGGCTTCGAGCTGGATGCGGAAGAGCGTGAAATTTTGCAGCACCCGCTGGTGGGCGGTTTGATTCTTTTCACCCGCAACTACCACGACCCGGAGCAGCTTCGTGAACTGGTGCGCCAGATCCGTGAAGCTTCGCGTCATCGTCTGGTTGTTGCCGTCGATCAGGAAGGCGGCCGCGTGCAGCGCTTCCGCGAAGGGTTTACCCGTCTGCCTGCGGCACAATCTTTTGCAGCACTTCGCGGCCTGGAAGAGGGCGGCAAGCTGGCGGCAGAGGCTGGCTGGCTGATGGCGAGCGAGATGATCGCCATGGATATCGACATCAGCTTTGCGCCAGTGCTGGATATCGGGCACATCAGCGCGGCCATTGGGGAACGTTCTTACCATGAAGATCCGGCCAAAGCGCTGGCAATGGCCACGCATTTTATCGACGGGATGCATGCTGCGGGCATGAAAACCACCGGCAAACACTTCCCGGGCCACGGGGCGGTCACCGCCGACTCGCACAAAGAAACCCCGCACGACCCGCGTCCGAAGGCGGAAATCCGCGAGCATGACATGCGCATTTTTGCCTCGTTGATTCGCGAGAATAAGCTGGATGCCATCATGCCTGCGCACGTTATCTATGATGAAGTTGATCCGCGTCCGGCGAGCGGCTCTGAGTACTGGCTGAAAACGGTCCTGCGCGGCGAACTGGGCTTTAATGGCGTGATTTTCTCCGATGATTTGTCGATGGAAGGCGCGGCTATCATGGGCAGCTATGCCGAACGCGGTCAGGCATCGCTGGACGCCGGTTGCGATATGATCCTCGTCTGCAATAATCGTAAAGGGGCGGTGAGCGTGCTGGATAACCTGTCGCCGGTCAAAGCAGAGCGTGTTACAGGTTTGTATCATAAAGGGTCATTTACCCGCGATGAGCTGCGTTCATCCGATCGC
The DNA here is from genome assembly GCF_000758325.1 of Cedecea neteri. NCBI lineage: Bacteria > Pseudomonadati > Pseudomonadota > Gammaproteobacteria > Enterobacterales > Enterobacteriaceae > Cedecea > Cedecea neteri. Next base: position 2,738,455 of record NZ_CP009459.1, read on the forward strand.
TGGAAACAGGTGAACCAGCAGCTGGAAGCGCTGCACGAGCAGTGGCAGGCGCATAAGGCGGGCTAATATTCAGGTGGTGAGGATGCGATGATTATCTATTTGCACGGTTTTGATTCAAACAGTCCCGGTAACCATGAAAAAGTGCTGCAGCTTCAGTTTATCGATCCCGACGTGCGGCTGATTAGCTACAGCACGCTGCATCCGAAGCACGACATGCAGCATCTGCTGAAGGAAGTCGACAAGATGCAGCAGCTTACCGACGACGAACGTCCCTTAATTTGCGGCGTCGGCCTCGGTGGGTTCTGGGCGGAGCGCATTGGTTTTCTCTGCGATATGCGACAGGTTATTTTTAACCCAAACCTCTACCCCCATGAAAACATGGAAGGGAAGATCGACCGGCCGGAAGAGTACGCGGACATCACCACCAAGTGCGTGCAAAATTTCCGAGAGAAGAACCGCGATCGCTGCCTGACTATTCTCTCGCGCAACGACGAAGCGCTGGACAACCGGCGCACGGCAGAAGCCCTGCATCACTACTATGAAATCGTCTGGGACGAGCAGCAAACCCACAAATTCAAAAACATCTCCCCGCATTTACAGCGCATTAAAGCTTTTAAAACCTTAGGTTAATTTTTCCCCGCAATAACACAGGCCAGCCTCACGCTGGCCTTTTTGTTTATCTTTTCGGCATAAAAATTGATGTACATCAATTTTGGTATGACCAATGCACCCTTCATGTTATTCTCGATAAAGTTTGGCGTTAAACGTGCAGTAACCCTTTGTTAATTAAAGGTTATTTAGATAACTTTTAATTAACAATTGGTTAATATTTTAGGGGGTCAAGTTGACTACACCATTGAAAAAAATAGTGATTGTTGGCGGCGGCGCTGGTGGTCTGGAACTGGCGACTCAGTTGGGTAAAAAACTGGGACGTGGCAAAAAAGCCAAAATTACTCTGGTCGATCGTAACCACAGCCACCTGTGGAAACCTTTGCTGCATGAAGTGGCCACCGGCTCGCTGGATGAAGGTGTGGATGCGCTGAGCTACCTGGCCCACGCACGCAATCATCATTTCCAGTTCCAGTTGGGTTCCGTGGTGGATATCAACCGCGAAAGCAAAACGCTGACCATCGCCGAACTGCGCGATGAGAAGGGTGAACTGCTGGTGCCTGAGCGAAAGCTGCCTTACGACACGCTGGTGATGGCGCTGGGGAGTACCTCCAACGACTTCAACACTCCGGGCGTGAAAGAGAACTGCATCTTCCTCGACAACCCGCACCAGGCGCGTCGATTCCATTCCGAGATGCTGAACCTGTTCCTGAAATACTCCGCCAACCTCGGCGCAAATGGCAAGGTTAACATCGCTATCGTTGGCGGTGGCGCGACGGGCGTTGAGCTGTCTGCGGAGCTGCATAACGCCGTTAAGCAACTGCACAGCTACGGTTACAAAGGGCTGACCAACGAAGCGCTGAATGTCACGCTGGTGGAAGCCGGGGAGCGCATTCTGCCCGCGCTGCCGCCGCGCATTTCTGCCGCCGCACACAGTGAACTGACCAAGCTTGGCGTTCGCGTGCTGACGCAAACCATGGTGACCAGCGCCGAAGCGCATGGCCTGAACACCAAAGACGGCGAGTTCATCGAAGCGGATCTGATGGTCTGGGCGGCGGGCATTAAAGCGCCAGATTTCATGAAAGAGATCGGTGGCCTTGAAACTAACCGCATTAACCAGCTGGTGGTTGAGCCAACGCTACAGACCACGCGTGACCCGGACATCTACGCTATCGGCGACTGTGCGTCCTGCGCTCGTCCTGAAGGTGGTTTCGTGCCGCCTCGCGCTCAGGCCGCGCACCAGATGGCTTCCCGCGCGCTGACGAACATCCTTGCGCAGATGAAAGGCCAGCCGCTCAAAGCTTACAGCTATAAAGATCACGGCTCGCTGGTTTCATTGTCCAAATTCTCCACCGTGGGCAGCCTGATGGGTAACCTGATGCGCGGTTCGATGATGGTGGAAGGCCGCATCGCCCGCTTTGTGTACATCTCCCTGTACCGTATGCACCAGATTGCGCTGCATGGTTATTTCAAAACCGGCCTGATGATGCTGGTGGGCAGCATCAACCGCGTGATCCGTCCGCGCCTGAAGCTGCACTAGGTTTTATTTCCTTCCGAAACCCGGCCACCGCGCCGGGTTTTTTATTGCCGGTACGCAGCATAACATTCGGCATATTCCTGGCAGGTTGCTCGGAGTTGTCTTAAACATGCGTTTTCACCGCACGATCCCGCACTTTTGATCCGTTGTCTGATTTCTCAATATTGTCACTGCAGTGCAAAATTAGGTTAACAACAAGGTCAGGAGGATGTCCTGTGAATAAATCAATGTTAGCGGGTATAGGTATTGGCGTGGCCGCTGCGCTGGGCGTGGCTGCGGTAGCCAGTTTGAACGTGTTTGACCGTGGCCCCCAGTATGCACAGGTGGTGTCAGCGACGCCAATCAAGGAAACGGTTAAAACACCGCGTCAGGAGTGCCGCAATGTCGCAGTGACGCACCGCAAACCTGTTCAGGATGAGAACCGTATTTTAGGTTCTGCTCTGGGCGCGGTGGCCGGGGGCGTGCTTGGTCATCAGTTTGGCGGTGGACGCGGGAAGGATGTTGCCACGGTCGTAGGCGCGCTGGGCGGCGGTTACGCCGGGAACCAGGTGCAGGGCGCGATGCAGGAGGGGGATACCTACACCACCACCCAGCAGCGCTGTAAGACCGTGTATGACAAATCAGAAAAAATGCTCGGCTATGATGTGACCTACAAAATCGGCGATCAACAGGGCAAAATCCGCATGGATAAAGACCCAGGCACTCAGATCCCGCTGGACAGCAAAGGCCAGCTGGTGCTCAACAAAGCCTGATATCGAGTCTTAAAACAAACCCGCCCTCCGGCGGGTTTTGTGTTTCTAGTGCTCGCCGCGCAGCGTTTGCTGTAGCCTCAATAAAGCCCTGACTTCCTGAATTCTACGGCGGGTTAAGGCGGGAATCGCATCAGGAGCCTGCTCAAACAGCGTTTTATCGGCAAAAATAACCTCTCCGAGGCAACGGTCGTACAGCGGCCCGCTTATATCCAGTTTTACCTCGTCGTTAACGCTCAGGGTTTCATCCGCCCCCCGACGGTCGACGGCAATCACTCTGCCATCTTTTAGCACGATGTTGATGCCTTTTTGCCCTCCGGTCGGCCCGGCATATTTGTTCAGCTGCAGTACGCAGGGGATGCCGCCCATCTCCCCGCGCAGCAGGGCCTGGCCCTCTGCCGTTGTAACATCGCCGGGCAAGATACCGTTGCCGAGCCGGTCTTTGGCAAGCAGTAACTCCAGCTTCAGCGCTTCGCCAGCGCCTGCCTGCATCAGCGTTTCCCGCATCATCGCCAGCACATGCGTGCCGATGTCCACGATAACGCCGTCCGGGTGTCGCAGCTTACGAGTATCGGGCTCGCCGGTGGCAAAATTCAGCGCAATGGGCTCTCCGGCAGCGTTAAACCCGCTGGGTTCCAGCAGGAATCCTTCGATACGGTCGATATCTTCAAGGCGGTCGATAAAACGTGCCGCATCGGTTCTCACCATCCAGTGATCCAGGGCGAGCACCCGCGCGGCAATGGCCGGATCGCTCAATAATGATGTCAGTTCGTCCAGTTGCTGTAGCGTTCCTGCGACGGGTTTTTCCACCACGACGGGCAGCGAACTTTGCTGTAGCACCTGCTTCAGCATGGGCCAATGCTGGAGCGATGAAGTGGTGATAAACACCAGATCAAGCGGCAGCGCCAGAAGCTGGTTTAAGGAGGGGAGAAGCGTGATGGCATCAGAGCTGTAGCGTGGGGCGGGATCAAACCCGTAGCAAACCACATCGCGTCGGGAAAGCCGCTGAATCGCCGGCAGGTAAGCCGTTTCTATCACGCTGCCCACGCCAATAAAGCCAATTTGCATATCGTCTCCGATCATAAGAGAGGTAAATATCCCTTATTTTTAAAAGACTATTTTGCGCGGGTCGAGGGATAAACTGTTAGGAAGGGTAAGCGTGTGAACTTGCCCGGCATTTGCCGGGCAAGGGGAGAGGTTTAGAATAGCACGGAGTAGTTCATACCGAAGGTGCGGCCACGGCCTTTATAGTCATACAGCGAAGCTGGACCGTAGCCCGGGCTGTAGTACAACGGCGCACGCTGGCCCCAAACGGTGGTGTAATCGCGGTCAAAGACGTTTTCGACGCTAAAGCTGAGTTTACCCACCGGAAGCTCGTAGCTGCCAAGTAAATCAACAGTGGTGTAACCGTCGATGCTGTAGCCTGCCGCGTCGCTTACGTTAAACGACGTTGTGCTCTGTACGCGAAGGCTCCACGGGTCCGGTGCCCAGCCAATATAGGCGGTCGCTTTCGACGGGCTGGCGACTTTCACGTCATATTTCTGCCAGCTACCGTTAACTTTGGATTCCGTTTTCAGGACGTTAAAGTTAGCGCCGGTGCTCCAGTTCGTGTCCGGAATGAAGTAGTCCACTGCCCCTTCCACGCCGTAAATACGGCGCTTATCGTCGACGACGCTGATGGTCAGGTCTTTATTCGCCAGCACACTCTTATCGGACAGCGAGTAGTAGGCGGCAATCTGCGTGCGCAGGCTGTCGCCGGTGTAACGCCAGCCCAGTTCGTAGGAATCAACCTTCACGCCCTGCAGTTTGCTCGCGCCTACGTTGACGCTGTTGGTCAGCGGCAGGTGGCCGTTAACCGCCGCGCCATAGGTACCGCGGCCGTAATATTTACCTGGGTCCGGTAACTCTACGCCCTGGGAGAAGTTTAGCCAGGCCTGTTGACGTTCGGTGATGTGCATCAGCAAACCGGCGTTGAAGAGGAAATTGTCGTAGTCGGTGGAGCCGCCAGGGATAGCATCGGCGGATTTTGCCGTACCGGCTGCAATTTGCTGCTGCTGCGCGTAGCCGACGAAATCATCAATCTTGTTCTCGGTGTACTGGTAACGCACGCCGCCGCTCAGGGTAAAGATCTCATTGATGTCATAGCTGGACTGCAGGAAAGCAGCCATGTTACTGATGTCATACGCCGGGTAACGTCCGGTGGTATAGATTTTCTGGTTATTCAGGCCGCCGGAGGCGCTGGCCTGCGCCAGATCGAAGAACATCTGGTTAGAGGTAAAGCGTTCGTGGTCGGCGTCCAGGCCGTAGGTCAACTGCCAGCCGTCGAGCGGCTTGCTGTTCATAGTCAGCTTCGCGCCGTACTGATTGGTATCCTGCTGGGAAGAAGAAAACGCGGTTGCTTTCTTGTTCGCATTCACCGTCGGGAACGGATAGAACAGCAGCGACTCATCGCGGTAGTAAACCTGGCCCACCAGCTCCTGGCCGAGGAAATCGCTGTTGGAATACTGCATGCTGATCAGATGACGTTCTGTGCCAGGGACTCGGTCGGAGTTCAGCCCTTTACTGACGTACGGGCTGCTCGTCCCGCTGATGGCAGAGAAGTTTTTCCCGAGATTCAGGCCGTAATCGTCATCGCCCTTACTTTTGTAGTACTGGGTAACTAACTGCAGCTGCTGGTTTTCATCGATGTTCAGCGTCCCGGTGCCCATCACGTCCAGGCGATCGGAATACTGCAAACCGGTCTGGGTGTTGTCGAGCAGGGTGGCATCACCGTTGCCGTCAAACCAGCCGCCGAATTTCTGATAGGCCACTGACGCACGGCCAGAAATATGGTCGTTACCGCCGGAAATGGCGCTGGCGACGCGCTCATCGTGATCTTTGCTGCTGTTAAAGCCGCTCTTGATACCGGTTTCAAACTCTACCTGCGTATCTTTCTGGCCTTTTTTGGTCACGATGTTGATAAGCCCACCGGTACTGCCGCCGCCGTACAGGGCGGTCGCGCCGGAAATGACTTCAATATGATCGATGTTGAACGGATCGATAGAGTCCAGCTGGCGGCTGTCGGTACGGGAAGAGTTGAGACGCACGCCGTCAACCAGCACGACCAGCGGGCGACCACGGACGTTCATGCCGTAGTTGGTGCGGCTCTGGCTGCTGACGTCGAGGCCGGGGATCAGTTGGGCCAGCGCGTCTTTAAACTCTTTGCCGCCCTGGATCTGCTGCTCCAGTTCGGTTTTCTCGATCACCCAGGTGGTTTGAGCCATCTCGGCGACGGTGCGGTTGCTGCGGTTGGCGGAAACCACCATTGTCTCGTCACTGGTTTGCTGTGCCACTGCCGGCGCCATCATGGCGAGCAGTAACGGATTGAGCGCCCAAAGCGTTTGCTTTTTGGTTATCATCATTGTTCCTTCATACGGGCTGACAAACATCGGCCCAAATATGCTGTGTCCTCGTCATTCTTCAATTTGACGCGGGGTTAACGGTTACCCCCGTCCCGCAGCGGCCTGCGTTCCGGGGGAAAAACTCAGTTAGCGCCGGGCTGCATTTCGAATGATTTTGAGGAGTAGTGAGTTAAGGACGCAGCGGTGTGCTGCGGTTTTTCCCGGCTACCGCTGCGCCATTGAATCAGCGCGGGCGGCGTACTGAGATCGAACAAATCACGCCCCAGCGCGCGATTCAGAATTTTGGCGGAGCGCCATGCCATCAGGCTCAGCTGCGGCTCGGCAATGCCGTGGGTTTGCATACTGGCGTTGACCGCAAAAATGTTATTTCCGGCCGGGCCGTTCCACTCCAGCGTAAAGTCGTCGCGCACTTTGAAGTTGCACTCATCAAGCATCGTCATGCGCGGCATTAACGGCGAAAGCATCTGCGGCAGCGTCGGGCGGTAGCCGGTGGCGAAAATCACCACGTCGCTGTCCAGCGTGTCATAGCCCTTGTCCAGATGGTGTTCCAGCAGCAGTTGCCAGCCCTGGCCGCGGCTTTCAAGACCGGTGACCGAGCGGCTCGGCAGCAGGCGCGCATTGCGCGGCAGCCCCAGCACCTCGAAGCGGTGATACAGCTCGCGGTAGATAGTCAGCAGCGAATCGGCGGTAATGCCGTCGGAGGTCATCTTCTGCTCATCGAGCATTTTCTGCCGCGCGTCTTCATTCAGGCCTACAAAGCCAGTGACGTACTCCGGCGTGAAGTACTCGTTGGCAAACGCGGCTTCATCCAGCGCGTTGAAGTTATTGCGGCGCGAAACCCAGTTCACTTCGGCGACTTCGCCCCAGGCGCCACGGAACGCATTCAGGAACAGATCGGCACCGCTTTGCCCGCCGCCGACAACCGTGACGCGTTTTCCGGCCAGATTCGGCAGGCGCAGGCTCATTTCGCTGGCGTGGAAGCAGGTCGGCGTGGCGGTTTTTACGCACGGTGGCAGGTGAGGCTGTTTGCCAATCCCGAGGCAAATATTGCGCGCCAGCGTTTCCCCCTGGCCGGTTTGCACCACAAACAGCTTGCGCCGCTCGTCGAAATCAACGCGCTCAACCGTTTGGTTAAACTGCAGGTTGTTCATGCCCTCTGCGGCCCAGCGCAGGTAGTCCGAAAACTCATCGCGGGAGACGGTGCGCAGCTCAGTGGTCAGAAAACGGTAGAATTTTTTACGTTTCACCAGGTAGTTCACAAAGCTGAACGGGCTGGTGGGGGCCACGGCGCTGACCAGGTCTTTCAGGAACATGGTCTGCATATGGCAATCCGGCACTAACATACCGGGGTGCCACGCAAAATCAGGGCGGCTGTCAAAGAACTGGCTGCTAAATCCCTCTGCTTCGTGAGACAGCGCCGCAATGCTCAGGTTAAACGGGCCGATACCTACGCCAATAAAATCAACAGTGTTTGTCATAATTCAATCCCTGGTTACCAGCCACAGCGGGTTTTGCAGATCCTCAAGGTAATTCGGCAGCATGCGGCTGCCGCCGTCCTGGTCAGGCCAGGTCAGTTTTACCGGGTTCAGCACAACGCGGATGATTTGTGGCTTAAAGAGTGAGAAAAGCGCAAAACGCGCCGACATTTGCGGGTGTTCCTGCATGTAATCACTCAACACTGCGGCCAGCAGCTGATAAAAGCGTCTCTCCGGCACGCCAAGGCGGGCCATGAGCGGCGAAACAAAACGCAGCACCGTCACAAAATGGCCGGTCTGCAAATCATGAATTAAATAGTCGGCGCTCAGGCGGGCGGTCACGTCCCGCACTTTCTGAGGCAGGGAGTCCATCTCCGGGAACTCATCCTTCACCAGACGCATATCGCCCTGAAAATCTTTCAGCAGCACGCGCTGCGGCACGCCGTCTTTCATGGCGAGCGTAATATTTTGTCCGTGGGCGATCAGCGCCACGCCGTAGCGGCAGAGCAGGTGATACAGCGGTACCACCACCGCGCGGAACATCTGCGTCAGCCAGGCTTCTGCATCCAGACCAGAGCGGGCGATATAGGCCCCTATCAGCGGCTGATTGTTCTCGTCGCATTCCATCAGGGTGGCCATCAGAATCGGCGTCTCGTCAGGCTTCAGCCAGCGGGTCGGGTTCTCACGCCAGATAACGCCCAGCATCTCCTGGTAGCGATAGGGTGCCTGGGCCAGCGCGGCGTAACCTGCATGAGAAACATAGCCGGCAGCCGGTTCGCCGAGGATCACCGCCCCGGTTTTCACCAGCGTGCTGTCGGTAGCGAAGACGTTTTGCAGCCAGCGGGAAGCCAGGGGCCCGGCTGCAATGTACTTGCCCGGAATACCGCGATAGCAGGACGTGTTGTAAATCGTCAGCGGCAGCTTGATGTCTAACCCGCCCTGGCGGCTGGCGTTGGTCAGGGTTCGCAGCGACTGCTGGGCCAGCCACTGGTCGCCAAATTCGCCCAGAGAAACCATCTTGCCTTCGGCGAGATCGGCCACAAAATCCAGCGCAATCTTCTGCTGCCACTGCCACGGATGCACCGGCAGCGGCAGCCAGTTGTCATCCAGGCCATTGTGCTGCCAGGCCTGAGTAAAGCGGGCCAGTTCCTGCTCGTCCATCGCGGCGGCGATAAGCTGCTGAATATCCAGCTCGCTGTCGCAGCGCCAGACCATATGCTCGCGTTTAACCGCCAGCCAGTGCAGGCGGAAGGTGTTGGCATACTCCGGCGCATAGCGTTCCAGCGCCTCTTTACCCCAGCCGCGACGCCCTTTGTTAAAGGCGAACTTCGGGTGGCCGCTCAGCAGGCACTGCAGGCGGTCGGCGTCGAGATCGATCAGGTTGTCAGCGCTCATGCCACGGCGGGCATTCAGCAGCTGCAGGTCGCCCAGCAGCGTGGCGTACAGATCCTGCATATGCTCGGCCACGGTGGCGTCGCTCATCGACAGCACCGGCTTGAGCTGCATGAGCAGCGTCTGGGCTAAGACCGGCTCGTCGGCGCAGCGCAGCGTTTGCGCGTCTACCCACAGCCAGCCCCAGATACCGCGCTCTGCGTTAAAATGCCACTCGGCCCCGGCTAAGCTGATGCAGTAGCGATTTTCGCCCAGCGATTCGGCCTGAAAAACCTGCTCGTACTCCAGCTCAGCCAGCATTTTTGCTACCAGCTGGCGGTTAACAAAATCCCAGTCCTTGCGATTCATTACAGGCCTACCCCGCTAAAGAAGTTGTGGCGGTCCGCCATGACCAGGCGTGAACGCTTGTGCGGGAAGTCAAATTCCTTGCGCGTTACATAGCCCGCTGGCTCCAGATGTTTGAACAGGCGCTGGTTGTCGGCGCGCGGCTCCAGCACGGTGCGCTGGGTACGCGGCTCGTCCAGCAATAGATAGTGAGTCAGCCCGCGCAGCCAGCTTTGTACATAGTGCGCGCCGCGCCATTGCTGCTCGCCCACCAGCAGATGCAGGCCGCGATCAAACGGCTGCCACGGGTAATGGCGGCCGATGCGATCTTCCGCTGCCCAGTAAATTTCGAAGTAGCTGAACGGCTGGTCGTCAAAGCAGCCGATCAGCGGAAACGCATGTTTCCCGGTGAGCTGGCGCTCCAGATACGCGGTTTGAACCTCCAGCGAGCCGCTCTGCTCCCAGAAATAGTCCACGCGCGGATCGTTCATCCAGCGGGTAAAGCGCTCGGCGTCCTGGGCTGGATCGGCCACACGGAAGCTCAGCGTTTTGCGAACGCGCGGATCGTAGCGGCGGTAAACTTCCCCGGACGGGCGGGCAGGGCGCTGCGGGAAATAGATCTCGCGCTCGGGGTCAAACACCATTTCGCCGGAAGCGTGTTTCGCCGGGGCGTTGAGCCACAGCGGCAGCTGCCAGAAAGTCGCGCGGTGAACGATGTCGCTTTTTAGCAGATCAAACAACACCAGCGCCTGCGGCTCTTCACGCCACTCGGCGTAAGGCAGTACGATAGACGTAAGCTGCGGCGCCGCGACGAACATCTGATCCAGCGCATCGCGCAGCCAGCCTGCGGGCAGTTCGCCCGGCCAGTGCAGAACCGCGCCGCCGTCCTGGCCCCAGCTCAGATTCAGAGGCTTATTGAGCTTTTCACAGCGCAGCCCGTGGCCGCCGTGAACAATAGATGCCTGAAACATTCAGCCCTCCTGAGCCAGCAGCGGGTTCACAAAGTCGAAGTAAATCACCGAAGGATCGACGATGGTGTTTTCGTTATGGTCGTGCAGGTAGCAGAAGAAGTTCCCCTTCACGTTCCAGTGCGGGCTTTCCAGCACGTAGTCGAGGCAGGTTTTATGCGTCACCTCGTCGCGTACGGCGCTAAGCGCGCTGCCTACACGGCTCATCAGGTTCACCTCGCTATCCAGCCCCGCAGCACCCAGCGCGGCGGTCACGGCGAAGGTCGAATTGACCAGCAGGTAGTAAGGGAAGTAGCGCAGAAGCTGTTCGCGGGTGAAGACGTTTTCCGCCTGTGCTTCGCCAATCATGTCGAGCCAGCCTGCGGCATGCGGCATAAAGGCGCTGCCCTGGCAGTCGCGGTAGATAAGCCCGACCGGCAGATCCTGCTGCATCTCGACCAGAATGTTTTGCTGGTGAGCGAGCAGAACCAGGCCGTAATCCGCTTCGGCGGTAAACAGCGGCTTCAGCACCTGCTGACAATAGGCGTCGACCCAGGCGTGTGCGGCCTGTTTCGGCGTGATCCCCAGGCGAGTGCTCAGGCGGTTCACGGCGGCAACCAGCAGGGAATCTCCGCCGTCCGGGGCCGACTGGGTAAGGGAAACAAGCACGTTAGTCTGGCTCTGCGGCTGCTTAACCAGCAGGTTTTCGCGCAGAGCAAACAAGCTTTCTTCCATGATGTTGCCGTGGAGATCGCGCAGCCCGGCCCAGCCGTCCTCCTGCATCACGCGGAAGGTCGGGAATCGGGCCTGCAGCGTTTGCCAGCGATCAGTTTGCGCCAGTCGCGCCAGGCGCATACCGCGTTTAACTTCTTTTACCGACAGCGTGCGCACGGAGTTGGTCAGGCGCACGCTCAGGGAGAATTTGATCATGTCACGGCTGGTGGCACAGTACAGCGAGCGTGAAGAGGTGGTCGGTAACCACGGCGCGCCCGCCTCGCCTAAATCTTTCACTAATCCTTTAGCGACCAACTGCTGGCACCAGTCTTGCTCCAGCAAATAGCCCGCCTGCCACGGATGCAGCGGGAACAGCCATTGATTGTCGCTGAGCTCGCTCAGCAGCTGCGGCGCATTTTCAGCGGCAAAGCGCGTCAGGCGCTGCTGCAGATTGAGATGCAGACTTTCACCCGCCAGGTAGCTTTTATCCACGGCAAACCAGCGCAGTGGGAAATGAGGGGCGAAATCGGGCAGGTAGCGTTCGGCTTCCTGCTGGTTAAACGGTTCGTGGGATTTCGGCGCCGGGTGAAAGGCGTGTCCCACCAGCAATGCCTGCTCGGCCTCACCAAAATTCAGCGCTTTTTCGCGCAGCCCGTTCCAGTCATGACGGGCTTCAATCGCCTGCTGCGTATGGGCATGGCTTTCCATTACGCGCTGATAAAACGCCTCACAGCCGGTGGCTGGCAGCATTTGCTGATGCTGAAGCTTGTCGACAATCAGCTGGGAAAGGGTGGCGAAATCAATTGGCTGGCTGCCGGTGGCATTGACCAGACGGGCCGGGAATTCGAAGCGGTGATGCTGGGTGGGGGAGAAATAGGCCACTTTGAAGTAGAGCGCCTGCTGTTCCCCCAGGGGGATAATAAGTTCGGCTGGGTGGCTGTCGGTCAGTCGCCAGTCGTTGGTTTCACGGACAAGGGAATTAAGAAAGCACTGTGCGGCCACATCCCAGGCCAGCGTTTTATTTGGCAAAGTCATCATCAAACAGTTTCCACGCGTTATGATAATGCGAATTCTGCCGATAACGTTTCTCATTATCAATAACAATTGTTAGAATAGATAAAATTAATTTTACAAATACGCACAATAACTCCACGGGTTAGCAACATTTTGACATCGCTTGAACTGGCGGATTCGCCGCAAAAATCCCTTTCCTGTTGGCCACTTGCGCTGAGCGCCGGGCTGCTTGGCGTCGGGCAAAATGGCCTGCTGGTCGCGATCCCTGTACTGGTGATGCAGACACATTTGAGCCTGTCCGTCTGGGCGGCATTGCTAACGCTTGGCTCGATGCTGTTTTTACCGTCCTCGCCGTGGTGGGGGAAACAGATTGCTCGCCTGGGCAGTAAGCCCGTGGTGCTCTGGGCGCTGGGAGGCTATGGCGCTAGCTTTATGCTGCTGGGGCTTGGCTGCCTGCTGCTGGCCACGGATGCGGTCGCGGGTTATCTCGGCCTGGGCATATTGATTGTGGCGCGGATTATCTACGGGTTGACCGTCTCGGCGATGGTCCCGGCCTGCCAGGTCTGGGCGCTGCAGCGCGCCGGGGAAGGAAAGCGCATGGCGGCGCTGGCCACGATCAGCTCCGGGCTGAGCAGCGGGCGCTTGTTTGGCCCGCTTTGTGCCGCCGGAATGTTAGCGATTCATCCGCTGGCCCCGTTGGGGCTTCTGATGGTGGCGCCCTTGCTGGCGCTGGTGATGCTGTTACGGTTACCGGGTACGCCGCCGCAGCCCGCCGCCGAACGTAAAAGCGCTCGTCTTCGCCCTGACTGTCTGCCTTATCTGCTTTGTGCCTTGTTGCTTTCTGCCTCGGTCAGCCTGATGCAGCTGGGGCTTTCTCCGGCGCTTGCCCGCCAGTTTGCCACGGATACCGCCGCGATTAGCCATCAGGTTGCCTGGCTGCTGAGCCTGGCCGCGGTGGCCTCGCTCTCCGCGCAGTTTGGCATTCTCCGGCCACAGCGCCTTACGCCGATGGCGCTGCTGTTAAGTGCCGGGCTGTTGATGATCGTCGGCCTGGCGATGATGATTTCCGTCCAGCTGTGGCTGTTTTACGTTGGCTGCGCGGTACTGTCGTTCGGGGCTGCGCTGGCGACCCCGGCCTATCAGCTGCTGCTGAACGATAAGCTTGCCGATGGCGCAGGGGCCGGCTGGGTGGCGACCAGCCACACTCTGGGCTACGGGCTTTGCGCCATGCTGGTGCCGCTGGTATCAAAAACCGGGGCTGAGGCGGCGCTGATTATGGTGGCCTTTTTAGCTGCCGTTTTATTTACCGTGGTGTCCGGCGTTATCTGGCGCAGCCGCCACCGTTCACGTCATTCTGCAATTTAAGCGTAAGGAAAAGTTATGGCTGGAGTTCAGGGCTATCGTCTGTTTAACGTTCAACTGGCGCGGAAAACGGCCGTGTCGCCTTCGCTGCTGAGCCTGGTCTTTAGCGGGCCGGATGTGGCGCATATGAAATGTGACTCGCCGGATCAGCGTATTAAAATGTTGTTCCCGTCCGAAGACGGAACGCCGCCGTCGCTGCCTGCCGAAGGGCAGTGGTATCAGATTGCTCAGGGGATGCCTAAAGAGAAGCGCCCGGTGATCCGCACTTATACGCTGCGGCATGTCGATCCTGCGCGGCAGGAAGTGACGGTGGAGTTTGTCAGCCACGGCACCGAAGGCCCGGCTTCCGCATGGGCGATCAATTCTGTTCCCGGCGATACTATCCAGATTGTGGCCCCGAACGCCGCCCACCCGGAAGACAGCGGTGGCTATGAATGGACGCCGCCTGCCGGGCTGAGAAATGCGCTGATTATTGCCGATGAGACGGCTTTACCCGCCGCACGCGGCATTCTGGAAATGCTGGCTCGTCAGGCGCAGCCGCCAAAAATACAGGCCTTTTTTGAAGTGCCGGACGAGGGAGACTGCGTGGACTTAAGCGCCTATGGCTTCGCCGAGATCAGCTGGCTGCCGCGCAAACCCGTCTCTGCTACGCACGGCGAATGCCTGATTCAGGCGGTTAAAATGCAGGCGAGGGTGCCGGAAAGCGGCCATCACGAAGCTGTCCAGGAAGAGCCCGAAGGTGAACTGCTGTGGGATAAAGCCACCACCGGCAGCAACGAATTTTACGGCTGGGTAGCGGCGGAGTCGACGGTGGTTAAGCTGCTGCGCCGCCATTTGATCGGTGAGCGCGGCGTTGAGCACGAAGCCATCAACTTTATGGCCTACTGGGCGAAAGGGCGAGAGCGCTAGTGAAAAGGGCGGCCATTGGCCGCCCGATAATCAGATCTTCTTCAACTGCGGCATTAACATTACCGTGGTTTTCACAATCTGCATTAACTCTTCAAAGCTGGCGTTCTCGCGGGCGCTGACCGACATCCCCTGAATGATGCAGCACAGGTATTTCGCCAGGCAGCGAATATTGCGCTCCGCCGGGATCTCACCTTTTTGCTGGCGTATTTCAAGGAAACGCACCAGCGTTTGTTCCTGCACGGCATGGCGGGCTTTTATCGTCGCGGCGATGTCTTCCGACGAAGCGGCCAGCACGGATGAGGTGCAAATGATAAAGCAGCCAGCAGGAGTGCTCTTGTCGGTAAAGCATTGCGCGACCGCGGAAAGATAGTTCTCCAGCGCGGCTTCCATAGTCTGCTCTTCACAAAACAGGCAGGCCTCGTGTTTAGCTGCAAAGCGCGCGATATAGCGATCCAGTACCGCGCGGAACAGGCCTTCTTTGTTGATGAACTCCGCGTAGAGCGTTGGGGCTTTTGCCCCGGTGGCTTCTACCAGATGTGCCATGGATGTTGCTTCATAGCCATGCTGCCAGAAGAGTGTCATGGCCTTGTCGAGTGCTGCTTCCCTGTCAAACACTTTTGGACGGCCACGGCTTTTTTTGCTGCAACTTAATGTCTCGGTTGCCATACCTGCCGTTTAACCTCTGTCTAATTAGTGAACACTTATTATAAAAATAATCGGCGGCGGTAGCCAGCGCCACGTTATGAAAAATAATTATTTCTTATCACGATGAAAAATAGCGCTTTTTTTAATTAATTAACGGTCGTTATTAAAATGTGTTGACGTGTGATGTGGATCACGTTTATGATTTAGTTATCGATCGTTAACTAATTAAGTTTAACGACCTAACATTCACCTGCTTAGGATCTGAATCATGAAAACCTTAACTACTCTGTTCGCTGCCGCTGTTATTAGCTCACTCTCATTTGCAAGCTTTGCGGCGGTTGAAGTTTCTGCTACCCCTGCTGGCCAGCAAAAAGTGGGCACCATCAGCGCCAATGCGGGCAGCAACCTCTCTTCCCTGGAAGAACAGTTGGCCGCGAAGGCCGATGCTATGGGCGCTAAATCGTTCCGTATTACCTCCGTTAACGGTCCGAACACCCTGCACGGTACTGCCGTCATCTATAAATAAGCCAGACGTTAACCCTCAATACGTTTGACCTTATTCGTTATATGCCACTGCAAGCAAAAGGCCCTGTCTTTCGACAGGGCCTTTTTTTACGCATAAAACCTGAACTTAGATTTCGTTTACTGGCTGGTCAGCCGTATGGGCATTGACGTTGATCGGCATCCCGGAGCGGTGCTCCATGGCCTGTTCCATCACCTGCGCATCGGTTTTAGGTGAGTTGCGGAACTGCGCCATCTGCTCGTTCAAAACAATAGGCAGGACTTTCGGGTCGTCATCAATCGCTTTGGACAGCGGCTGGTGAACTTCAACCAGGCGGGAGCCGTCCGGCTCAACGGAAGCTTTGATTGGCGTGTTGATGATGCGCACTGAAGTGCCGACCGGAACCGTGTTAAACAGCGCTTTGATATCGCCGTCACGCAGGCGGATACAGCCGGAGCTGACGCGCATACCGATGCCGAAGTCCGCGTTGGTGCCGTGCAGCAGGTACACGCCGCCGAACGCCGCCAGGCGAATCGCGTGGTGCCCCATCGGGTTATCCGGCCCGGCAGGAACCACGGCCGGGAGCTTAATCCCCTGCGCCAGGTAACGCGCACGAATATTGGCCGTTGGCGTCCAGGTCGGATTAGCGCGTTTATCGGAAATTTTTGTCACCATCGTCGGCGTCAGCGTGTCGCCGCCCAACTGGCCAATGCCAATCGGGTAAACGGTGACGCTATTTTTACCAGCAGGGAAGTAGTACAGGCGCAGTTCGGCGAGGTTGATCACAATCCCCTCGCGCGGCACATCCGGCAGGAGCATCTGGCGCGGGATAGTCAGCACGCTCCCGGCGCGGGGCACATAAGGATCGACGCCGGGGTTTGCCTGCAACAACGCCAGGAAACCGACGTTGTATTTTTTGGCAATGGCCTCCAGCGAACCGCCGTCGTTTTCAACCTGATGGAACAGGTTTTTGCCGATCAGGCGGCTGTTAGCGGCGGGAAGCGGATAATCGTTAGCGCTGGCGGGCAGCGCCATGGCCGCAGCGCCCAGTAAGGCTGCGGCGGTAAACCAGCGGCGGAAAGACAAAGTACGCGATGCAAACATAGCTTAAACCCTGCGATGTTAATGGCTAATTCTTGAGGCAGATAAACGCCAATTATCGCTGAGCTGCGTGTCGGGAAATCCTGGGGATTGCAAAGGATGTGTAAATGTCACAGAAAATTGCGCCTTACCGGGCGGTAAGGCGCAGAGGCGTCAGGCCGCGGCGTTTTCCGCCAGGCTGCGCATAAAGTTACGCACCCATTCCATGCGCGTTTTTCTGTCCTCAAGATCCTGGAAGAACTTCAGTCGGGTAGGGCCGTCCAGGCGGTAATGCTGCGGCTGCTTCTGCAGCAGGCCAATCAGCCATACCGGATCAACGTGGTTTTTCTCCGCGAACTCGATGGTGCCGCCTTTTTCATTGCCCTCAATCTTACGCACGCCCAGTTTCTGTGCCTGCTGGCGCAGCGCGGCGATATCCAGCAGATTACGCGCCGCATCCGGCAGAAGGCCAAATCGGTCGATAAGCTCAACTTTCAGCTCGTCCAGCTCGTGCTCGCCTTTGGCGCTGGCGATGCGTTTGTAGAACGACAGGCGCGTATTGACGTCGGGAATAAAATCATCCGGCAGCAGGGCGGGCATCCGCAGCTCAACTTCCGTCTGGCTGTTGGTGAGATCTTCCAGCGAGGGCTCGCGACCCTCTTTCAGCGCATCGACGGCGTTTTCCAGCAGCTCCATGTAGAGCGAGAAGCCGATAGTTTCCATCTGACCGCTCTGATCTTCCCCCAGCAGCTCGCCCGCGCCGCGAATTTCCAGGTCGTGGGTGGCTAACGCGAACCCGGCACCTAAATCTTCCAGCGAGGCAATCGCCTCCAGGCGCTTTTGCGCGTCCGTGGTCATTGCCTTCGGGTGCGGTGTCAGCAGCCAGGCATAGGCCTGGTGGTGAGAGCGCCCGACGCGGCCACGCAGCTGGTGAAGCTGCGCCAGACCAAAGTGGTCGGCCCGCTCAATGATGATGGTATTGGCGGTCGGAATATCGATCCCGGTTTCGATGATTGTGGTGCACACCAGCACGTTAAAACGCTGGTGGTGGAAGTCGTTCATCACCCGCTCCAGTTCGCGCTCGCGCATCTGGCCGTGGCCGATGGCAATACGCGCTTCTGGCACCAGTTCGGCCAGCTTATCGGCGGCTTTCTGAATGTTTTCGACGTCGTTGAAGAGGTAATACACCTGGCCGCCGCGCAGCACTTCACGCAGGATGGCTTCCCGTACCACCAGGCTGTCGTATTCGCGCACGAAGGTTTTCACCGCCAGGCGGCGAGCCGGTGGCGTGGCGATAATCGACAGGTCGCGCATGCCGCTCATTGCCATATTCAGGGTTCGCGGAATCGGCGTTGCAGTAAGCGTCAGAATATCCACGTCGGCGCGCATCGCTTTAATACGCTCTTTGTGGCGCACGCCGAAGCGGTGCTCTTCATCGACAATCAACAGCCCCAGATCGCGCCATTTCACGTCGGCCTGCAGCAGTTTATGGGTGCCGATCAGAATATCGATTTTCCCTTCGCTGGCCTGTTCCAGAATTTGCGTCTGCTCTTTAGCACTGCGGAAGCGGGAAAGCATCTCAATGCGCACCGGCCAGTTGGCGAAGCGGTCGCGGAAGTTGTCGTAGTGCTGCTGAGCCAGCAGGGTCGTCGGCACCAGCACCGCCACCTGCTTGTTGTTCTCCACTGCCAGGAATGCGGCGCGCATCGCAACTTCGGTTTTACCGAAGCCGACGTCGCCACACACCAGCCTGTCCATCGCCAGCGGGCGACACATGTCGCTCAGCACGGCGTTGATGGCCTGGGCCTGGTCCGGCGTAGTTTCAAACGGGAAGCTGTCGCAGAATAGCTGGTACTGCTCGCGATCGTGCTTAAAGGCAAAGCCTTCTTTGGCGGCGCGCATCGCATAGATATCCAGCAGTTCGGCGGCGACATCGCGCACTTTCTCCGCTGCCTTCTGGCGAGCGCGGGACCAGGCATCGCTGCCCAGCTTGTGCAGCGGCGCATTTTCATCGGCACCGCCCGCGTAGCGGCTGATCAGGTGCAGGGACGAAACCGGGACGTAAAGTTTCGCATCGCCCGCGTAGGTCAGCATCAGGTATTCGGCGGTAATGCCCCCGGCTTCCAGCGTGGTCAGTCCGGCGTAGCGGCCCACGCCGTGCTCCAGGTGAACCACCGGCTGGCCCGCATGCAGCTCGGCCAGGTTGCGGATCAGCGTGTCCGGGTTAATGGTGCGGCGGCTGTCCTGGCGACGGCGGCTAACGCGCTCGCCCAGCAGATCGCTTTCACAAATCAACGCCCGGTTGCGCAGGGTATCAATAAAGCCGTGTTCGCTGGCGCCAATCATCAGGTAGCGGCCGTTGCCTTCGGCTTCTTCCAGGCGGTAAATGCGTTTGGGCGCGACTTTGATGCGGCCTAGCAGTTCGCCCAGCGCTTCACGGCGGCCTTCACTTTCAACCGAGAAAATCACCGGCCCGGTGAAGGACTCGAGGAACTTCCGCAGGCTGTCCAGCGGGGCTTTTTGCTGTGCCTGCACAGCCAGATCCGGCAGCGCCCGGTAACCCAGGTTTACGTTGGCGGCTTTCTTCGCCAGCGAAGCCGTTTTGAGCTGTACGCGCGGCCAGCCTTTCAGCTCACTAAACAGCGAGTCGGTTTTCAGCCACAGATCTTCCGGCGGCAGAAGCGGGCGCATCGGATCCACGCCGCGATTCTCAAAGCGGGCGTTCGCGTCCAGCCAGAAACGCTCGGCGCTCGCCTCCAGATCGCCTGTATTCACCAGCAGCGTGTTGGCCGGGAAATAGCTAAACAGCGTCGGCAGCGGTTCGCTGAAGAACAGCGGCTGCCAGTATTCGATCCCGGCAGGCAGCGTGCCTTTACTCACCTGCTGGTAGATATGTTCGGCGTCGCGCTTGACGTCGAACTTGTCGCGCCACTGGCTGCGGAACAGCTCAATGGCGTTTTTGTCGGTCGGGAATTCATGGGCCGGCAGCAGATTGATGGCGTCCACTTCTTCCAGCGTGCGCTGGGAATCCACGTCGAAGACGCGCAGGCTGTCGATTTCATCGTCAAAGAAGTCAATGCGGTACGGCTGGGCGCTGCCCATCGGGTAGAGGTCGAGCAGGGCGCCGCGGGTGGCAAATTCGCCATGTTCCATTACCTGGTCGACGCTGCGATACCCGGCCTGTTCCAGCTGCGCGCGCAGGTTATCCCGCGACAGTCTCTGGCCTTTTTTCATCACCAGCGCGTGGCCGTGCAGGTAGCTGTGTGGGCAAACGCGCTGCATCAGCGTATTCACCGGCATGATCAGCACGCCGCGCTGCATGGTCGGCAGTTGATAAAGGGTGGACAGGCGCGACGAGATGATTTCCTGATGCGGCGAGAAGCTGTCATAAGGCAGCGTTTCCCAGTCGGCGAGATTGACCACCAGGTTGTCGGTGAACTGGGTAATTTCATCGTGCAGGCGCAGCGCGTTCTGCATATCCGGGGCAATCAGCACCACCGGGCCGCTATGGCGTTCAACGATTTCGGCGACTTCGGTCGCGCAGGCTGAACCGGTCAGCTCGCCCAGCAGGCGTTGTTCTGCGGGTTTACTCGGTAGGTCGTAACGGGCATGTTCAGGCATAGTCAGCGCGCGTTCTCCAGAAAGCCGTGTTTTCACGGTAATAATATAAATTTTCTCTACTTATTATCCGTGATGGCGGCGCGAGTGCAACCGCTGAAAATAACGATAGATGCGGTTCAGAGCATTTGTCGTTTCTGCTGGCTGAGCTTGCGATATTGCTGGGGTGACATACCGACGTAGCGGCTGAAGGTGCTATAGAATCGGCTACTGGAGCGGAAGCCCGCGGTCATCGCCACATCGAGGATGGTTTTGTCGGTGTCGCTGAGCAGAGCGCGCACGTGATTAACGCGCATCACCGTAATGTACTGTTTTAACGTGAGCTGCATGACGCGCTGGAAAATACCCATGGCATAGTTAGCGTTGAGTTTTACGTGATCTGCGACGTCGTTGATGGTCAGCGCCTGATCGTAATTATCGGCAATAAAGCCCAGCATCTGGCTGACATAGAATTGCGCGTGACGAGAGACGCTGTTCTTGTGGGTGCGCGAGGTTTTGTTGAGCAGAATCGGCTGCCATCCCGAAAGGCTAAAGCGCTTAAGCATCAGACCAATTTCATCGATCGCCAACTGCCGGATCTGCTCGTTCGGACTGTTGGCTTCCTGCTGCCAGCGCAGGACTTCGAAGGTGCTGAGCTGCTGAGTCTCGAGTGATTTCACCACCATGCCGTGAGTCACGTGGTTAATGAGTTCGCGATCCAGTGGCCAGGAGAGAAAGAGGTGCATGGGCAGGCTTAAAATCGCCATTTGCCGGCAGTTGCCCGGGCGGGTTAACTGATGCGGCGTACAGGCCCAGAACATCGTGATATGACCCTGTTTGATCTGCACCACTTCGTTGTTAATCAGATATTCCACGTCGCCATCAAACGGCACGTTAACCTCCACCTGGCCGTGCCAGTGGCTGGCGGCCATAGCATGCGGTCGACGCAGCTCAATATCCATACGCTGATATTCAGAATAGAGTGACAGCGGACTGCGAGTCTGCTTCTCATCGCCGTTGCACATATGCGGGTCAGGCGGCAGAAAGGTAATTGGCTCATCGCTCATCGTCACTCCATTTCCTGAATTATCAGAATCATGTCATCAGTACGGATTCAGTCTCCGGCTCTTCCATTGATATTAGCCTGGCTAACAGGCCGGATACTCTGCTTTTCAGTCTATTTATTCCCAAAAACTCAGATTTTGTAGCGATCGACATCAGATCTGAGTTTCCGGGAATGCTCAATGGGGAAGATGGAGGTTTTTGCCGGAGGCGCGTGCCACGATGAAGATGTTACCTACTGTTCTGGAGAGTGATAATGACAGCCCCAAAAATTACCTTTATCGGCGCGGGTTCGACCATCTTCGTCAAAAATATTCTGGGCGATGTTTTTCATCGCGAAGCGCTCAGGTCGGCACACATTGCGCTGATGGATATTGACGAGACGCGCCTGGAAGAGTCACACATCGTGGTGCGCAAACTGATGGATTCCGCCGGGGCATCCGGCTACATCACCTGCCACACCGATCAAAAAACAGCGCTGCAAGGAGCTGATTTCGTGGTGGTTGCGTTCCAGATTGGCGGCTACGAGCCTTGTACCGTCACCGATTTTGAGGTGTGTAAGCGTCATGGGCTGGAGCAAACTATTGCTGATACGCTCGGCCCCGGCGGCATTATGCGCGCCCTGCGTACCATCCCGCATCTGTGGCGGATTTGCGACGATATGACCGAAGTGTGCCCGAATGCGACGATGCTCAACTATGTTAACCCGATGGCGATGAACACCTGGGCAATGTATGCCCGCTACCCGCATATCAAGCAAGTGGGACTCTGCCATTCGGTGCAGGGTACGGCGGAAGAGCTGGCCCGCGATCTGAATATTGATCCGGCCACGCTGCGCTACCGCAGTGCCGGGATAAACCATATGGCGTTTTATCTTGAGCTGGAACGCAAAACCGCAGAGGGGCATCACGTCAACCTCTATCCGGAACTGCTCGCAGCCTATGAAGCGGGCCAGGCCCCGAAACCGAATATTCACGGTAATGAACGCTGCCAGAATATTGTGCGCTATGAGATGTTTAAAAAGCTGGGCTATTTTGTCACCGAATCGTCAGAGCACTTTGCGGAATATACCCCGTGGTTTATCAAGCCGGGGCGTGAAGATCTGATTGAGCGCTATAAAGTGCCGCTGGATGAGTACCCGAAACGCTGCGTCGAACAGCTGGCTAACTGGCATAAAGAGCTGGAAGAGTATAAAACGGCTGAACGCATAGATATTAAGCCTTCGCGCGAGTATGCCAGCACCATTATGAATGCCATCTGGACCGGCGAACCTAGCGTAATTTACGGTAACGTCCGTAACGACGGGCTTATCGACAACCTGCCGCAGGGGAGCTGCGTTGAAGTAGCCTGCCTGGTGGATGCCAACGGTATACAGCCCACCAAAGTTGGCGGGATCCCATCGCATCTGGCCGCCATGATGCAAACCAACATCAACGTTCAGACGCTGCTGACCGAGGCCATTCTGACTGAAAATCGTGACCGCGTTTACCATGCGGCGATGATGGATCCTCACACCGCGGCAGTCCTGGGCATCGAAGAGATTTATGCGCTGGTGGATGACCTGATCGCCGCGCACGGAGACTGGCTGCCAGCCTGGCTGCATCACTAATAAAAAACGACGCCGGGCATAAGTCCCGGCGTTGACCTCTCTAATAACAGAAGGCGGGCGCTGGTAACGGTGACCCGGTACCCTATGAGCATCTCTCTGACAACAAAACTCAGTTACGGATTCGGTGCATTTGGTAAGGATTTCGCCATCGGTATCGTCTACATGTACCTGATGTACTATTACACCGATGTCGTGGGTTTATCGGTAGGCGTGGTAGGAACCCTGTTCCTGGTGGCAAAAATCTGGAACGCGTTTAACGACCCGGTGATGGGCTGGATTGTGAACGCCACGCGATCGCGGTGGGGCAAATTTAAGCCGTGGATCCTGCTCGGCACGCTGACGAACTCGCTGGTACTGTTTTTACTGTTCAGCGCTCACCTTTTTGAAGGGACGACCCAGGTGGTGTTTGTCTGTATCACCTACATCCTCTGGGGTACGACCTACACCCTGATGGATATTCCGTTCTGGTCACTGGTGCCAACCATCACGCTGGATAAGCGTGAACGCGAACAGCTGGTGCCGTTCCCGCGTTTTTTTGCGAGCCTGGCTGGATTCGTGACTGCCGGGATAACGCTGCCGTTCGTGAACTATGTGGGAGGGGCTGACCGCGGGTTTGGTTTTCAGATGTTCACGCTGGTGCTGATCGCGTTCTTTATTGCCTCCACGATTGTCACGCTGCGTAACGTTCATGAGGTTTTCTCGTCAGACAACGAGGCCACGGCGGACAGTACCCGACTGTCGCTGAAAGCCATACTCGCCCTTATCTACAAAAATGATCAGCTTTCTTGCCTGCTGGGGATGGCGCTGGCCTATAACGTCGCCTCCAATATCATTACCGGCTTTGCCATTTACTATTTCACCTATGTCGTCGGCAATGCGGATCTGTTCCCGTACTATCTTTCTTATGCCGGGGCGGCAAATCTGCTCACCCTGGTACTGTTCCCACGTCTGGCGAAAGCGCTGTCCCGCCGTATTCTGTGGGCGGGGGCTTCGATTCTGCCGATGGTCAGCGGGGGCGTGCTGTTGGTGATGGCGCTGGCGGGCTCGGCTAATGTGCTGGTCATCTGCCTTGCGGGCGTATTCCTTAACGTCGGCACCGCGCTGTTCTGGGTGCTGCAGGTGATTATGGTGGCGGATACCGTTGATTACGGTGAATACAAGTTTAACGTTCGCTGCGAAAGTATTGCCTATGCGGTGCAGACGATGGTGGTGAAGGGCGGTTCGGCATTTTCAGCCTTCTTTATCGCGGTCATTTTAGGCGTCATTGGTTATGCGCCGAACGTCGCCCAGTCGGCTGACACAATACTCGGGATGCAGTTCATCATGATTGCGCTGCCGACGTTATTCTTTGCCATCACCCTGGTGCTCTATTTCCGCTTTTATCGTCTGAACGGCGACCGGCTTCGCAAAATCCAGATCCACCTGCTGGATAAATATCGCAAAGTGTCGCCCCCGACGGTGTCACCGGAAACACCGGCCATGCCGATAGCTGTTACACGCGATGTCCGGGCTTAATCCACAGAAAAGCAACCCGCTCAGGCGGGTTGCTGCAGCATTTACCGGCTGGCGACGATTTGTGCGGGAGGCGAGAAAAACAGATCGCCAAATAGCGCGACCGAAAGTTTACGGAAACCGAGACCAACCAGCGTACAAATACCCAGACTAACAAACGGGTAGACCAGCAGAATCGCCAGTAGCAGCGTGTCAGCAAGCTCACCGCTGTTGATTTTAGCCAGCATCACCAGGCTTATCGCTTCGATCAAAATGCGGTGCGTGGTGTAAATGGCAATCGTGTTCGAGCCCACCACGTTCAGGAAGCCGTCTTCACGTGCTTCGCGCCAGCCGTTCAGCAAATAGAAACCGCGCAGGATAGCCACGATAGACACCAGAGAAATCACCAGCGGCACGTTGACAAAGTAAAGCGCCAGCGATCCCAGGGCGATGCCTGCGCAGACAAACGGGTGTTGCGAAAAGCGGAAGTCCTTCATCCAGGCCATCAGCAAAGGGCCAAACCACGCGCCGAGGCCGTAATACACCATATTCCGCACCACGCTGTTCAGCCCCCACCACGGCAGCGGCACAAAGGCGATAACCACGTTGATGCCCATCAGCGCCAGCAGCACCGGGATGCGGTAGCGGCGCAGGGCTTTAAACATCACGAAGTAAACCAGCAGGGCGTAGAGATACCACAGGCTGGTGCTGGCCTTCGCCATGCTGAGAGCAAACTGCCCCAGCGAGTCGGCGTAAGCGGCGTTAGACGCCGGATTGCGCTCAAGATCGGGTGCCAGCCACTGGTTAAGGTGCGTCAGCGCGATCCACTGAATCAGGCCCCACAGCAGCAGTACGTAAAAAATGTTCCACAGCCGCTTGTCCACGCTGTCGCGCCATTTCACTTCATGGATGTAGCGGGTGATCAGGTAGCCGGAAATAAAGAAGAACACCGGCATTCGGAAGGGGGCGAGGTAGAGATTAAGGTAAACCCAGAGTTTGGCGACATACAGATTCAGGCCGGGCCCGAGAGATGTGAGGTGAGGGTAGAAGGTAATCACCGAATGGTAGATAACCACCAGGCAAATGCATAATCCTTTGATTTGGTTGATCCAGAGTTGCTTTTTCTTCATGCGATATCCGCGTCGTGACGGGCTCCAGTTGTCATGGGCCTGCTATCCTGGTGTCAAACCGATGCGATCTCGACCTCAATTGTCTGTTTTTGGCGCTGATTTGGTAAATTTAGGAAAAGGTGCAGGCACTTGAGATGTAACGGGAATAATTTAGTCGACGGAATTCATTTGGCCGGGGAGGTGTCGTATACTTCCCGGATCTTTGCTTAGGCAACCCGCAACAAGACGGATTTCATGTATCAACCTGTCGCGTTATTTATAGGCCTGCGCTACATGCGTGGGCGAGCAGCGGACCGCTTCGGTCGCTTTGTCTCCTGGCTGTCGACGATTGGTATCACCCTCGGGGTGATGGCGCTGGTCACGGTTCTTTCGGTGATGAATGGCTTCGAGCGTGAGCTGCAAAACAACATCCTCGGCCTGATGCCGCAGGCGTTGATCACATCCCCTTCCGGCTCTATTAATCCCCAGCAGCTTCCCGCCGATTCCCTGAAACTTCAGGGCGTAACGCGTATTGCGCCGCTGACGACCGGCGACGTGGTGCTGCAAAGCGCCCGCAGCGTGGGCGTTGGCGTCATGCTGGGTGTGCAGCCGGACGAGAAAGATCCGCTTTCCCCGTACCTGGTTAACGTCAAGCAAGCCGATTTGGTGGCCGGGCAATATAACGTCATCCTCGGTGAGCAGCTCGCCGGCTCGTTGGGCGTTAAGCGCGGGGAAACCATTCGCATTATGGTGCCGTCCGCCAGCCAGTTTACGCCGATGGGGCGTTTACCGAGCCAGCGTCTGTTCACCGTGATCGGTACCTTCGCCGCCAGCAGCGAAGTGGACGGCTACCAGATGCTGGTCAACCAGCAGGACGCCTCGCGCCTGATGCGCTACCCGGCGGGGAATATCACCGGCTGGCGTCTGTGGCTGGCTGAGCCGCTCAAGGTCGATGTGCTGAGCCAACAAACGCTGCCGCAGGGCACCGAATGGAAAGACTGGCGCGAGCGCAAAGGCGAGCTGTTCCAGGCCGTGCGCATGGAGAAAAACATGATGGGGCTGCTGCTGAGCCTGATCGTGGCCGTCGCCGCTTTTAACATCATTACTTCCCTTGGCCTGCTGGTGATGGAAAAGCAGGGCGAAGTGGCGATTCTGCAAACCCAGGGGCTAACCCGCCGCCAGATTATGACGGTGTTTATGGTTCAGGGCGCGGGTGCGGGCGTGATTGGCGCGCTGCTCGGGGCTTTACTCGGGGCGCTGCTTGCCAGCCAGTTGAATAATTTAATGCCGATCATCGGCATCCTGCTTGATGGCGCGGCCCTGCCGGTAGCCATTGAACCTGTACAGGTTGTGGTGATTGCCATTGTGGCGATGGCCATTGCTTTGCTGTCCACGCTTTACCCTTCGTGGCGCGCCGCCGCGACCCAACCCGCTGAGGCTTTACGTTATGAGTAATTCTGTCCTGTTGCAGTGTGACAACCTGTGCAAACGCTATCAGGAAGGCAAAGTGCAAACGGATGTGCTGCACGATGTCAGCTTCAGCATCAACGCGGGTGAACTAATGGCGATTGTCGGCAGCTCCGGCTCCGGCAAAAGTACCTTGCTGCACCTGCTGGGCGGGCTGGACACGCCGACTTCCGGCGACGTGGTGTTCAACGGCCAGGCGATGAGCAAACTCTCCTCGGCGGCGAAGGCGGAGCTGCGTAACCGCGAGCTGGGCTTTATCTACCAGTTCCACCACCTGCTGCCGGACTTTACTGCGCTGGAAAACGTGGCGATGCCGCTGCTTATCGGCAAGAAAAAGCCGGAAGAAGTGCAGAAGCGAGCGCTGGAGATGCTGGCTGCCGTGGGGCTGGATCACCGCAGCAGTCACCGCCCGTCGGAGCTGTCCGGCGGCGAACGTCAGCGCGTGGCCATTGCCCGTGCGCTGGTGAACAACCCTCGCCTGGTGCTGGCGGATGAGCCGACTGGTAACCTGGACGCGCGCAACGCCGACAGTATTTTCGAGCTGCTGGGCGAGCTGAACGTGCGCCAGGGCACCGCATTCCTGGTGGTAACCCACGATCTGCAGCTGGCAAAACGCATGTCCCGCCAGCTGGAAATGCGTGATGGCCGCTTAACCAGCGATCTGACGTTAATGGGAGCGCAGTAATGGCTTCCCCGCTTTCTCTATTGATTGGCCTGCGTTTCAGCCGTGGGCGACGCCGCAGCGGCATGGTGTCGCTGATCTCGGTGATCTCCACGCTAGGCATCGCGCTGGGCGTGGCGGTACTGATCGTCGGCCTGAGCGCGATGAACGGCTTCGAGCGCGAGCTGAAAAACCGCATTCTTGCCGTGGTGCCTCACGGTGACATTGAGCCGGTGAACCAGCCCTTTACCAACTGGCAGCGGGCGCTGCCCGAGGTGGAAGGCGTCAAAGGCATCGTGGCCGCCGCGCCGTATATTCGTTTTACCGGGCTGGTGGAAAGTGGGGCAAACCTGCGCGCCGTTGAGGTGAAGGGCGTTGATCCGGTGCAGGAAACGCAGCTGAGCGCTCTGCCACAGTACGTCCAGAACAATGCCTGGGCGAACTTCAAGGCCGGGCAGCAGCAAATCATCATGGGCAAAGGCGTGGCGGACGCGCTGAAGGTGAAACAGGGCGACTGGGTGTCGATCATGATCCCCAACAACGACGGCGGCACCAGGCTGATGCAGCCCAAGCGTGTCCGACTGCAAATCGCCGGTATTCTGTCCCTGAGTGGCCAGCTGGATCACAGCCTGGCGATGGTGCCGCTGCAGGATGCGCAGGGCTACCTGGACATGGGCGATAGCGTCACCGGGATAGCCATCAAGGTGAATGACGTGTTTAACGCCCGGCAGCTGGTGCGTGACGCGGGGCTGGCAACTAATTCCTACGTGCGTATCAGCAGCTGGATTGATACCTACGGCTATATGTACCGCGACATCCAGATGATCCGCGCCATCATGTACCTGGCGATGGTGCTGGTGATAGGCGTGGCCTGCTTTAACATCGTTTCCACGCTGGTGATAGCGGTGAAAGACAAGAGCAGCGACATCGCGGTGCTGCGGACGCTTGGCGCCAAAGACGGCTTGATCCGCGCTATTTTCGTCTGGTACGGGCTGCTGGCCGGGCTGCTGGGCAGCGTCAGCGGCGTGGTGGTTGGCGTGCTGGCTTCGTGGCAGCTGACCAACATTATCGGCGTGATTGAAAAACTCATCGGGCACCATTTCCTGTCCGGTGATATT
This sequence comes from Cedecea neteri, assembly GCF_000758325.1. Classification (NCBI taxonomy): domain Bacteria; kingdom Pseudomonadati; phylum Pseudomonadota; class Gammaproteobacteria; order Enterobacterales; family Enterobacteriaceae; genus Cedecea; species Cedecea neteri. The sequence goes on from NZ_CP009459.1 coordinate 2,767,229, forward strand.
TATTTCATTGATTTCTTACCTTCTGAGCTGCACTGGCTGGACGTGGTTTACGTTCTGGTGACGGCGCTGGTCCTTAGCCTTCTGGCTAGCTGGTACCCGGCCCGGCGCGCAAGCAATATCGATCCGGCAAGGGTGCTAAGCGGACAATAAATTCAATTAACTATAATTTGCCCTACATTATTCGAGCTGTGACCCGGCAGAATCCAGGCGCAGCTTGAAGCACAGCGGGCATTGGGAGCAGCGATGTATTACGGATTTGATATCGGCGGCACTAAGATTGCACTCGGCGTTTACGACCAGCAGCGGCGTTTACTTTGGGAAGCCCGGGTTGCTACTCCTCATGACAGTTACGAAAATTTCCTCGACGCGGTGGTCGGGCTGGTGGCGCAGGCCGACGAGAAGTTTAACTGCCGCGGCTCGGTAGGCATTGGCATTCCGGGCATGCCGGAAACCGACGACGGCACGCTGTATGCTGCTAACGTTCCAGCTGCCAGCGGCAAACCGCTTCGCGCAGACCTGAGCGCCATGCTTGAGCGCGACGTGCGCATCGACAACGACGCCAACTGCTTCGCGCTTTCTGAAGCCTGGGACGACGAATTCCTCAACTACCCGGTGGTGATGGGCCTGATCCTCGGCACTGGCGTCGGCGGCGGCATCATCATCAACGGCAAATCTATCACCGGCCGCAGCTACATCACTGGTGAATTCGGCCATACCCGCCTGCCGGTGGACGCGCTGGAAATCCTCGGGCGTGATATTCCCTTCACCCGCTGCGGCTGCGGTAAAAACGGTTGCATCGAAAACTACCTCTCCGGGCGCGGATTTGCCTGGCTGTGGCAGCACTTCTATCAGGAACCGCTGGACGCGAAAGAGATCATCTCCCGCTACCGCCAGGGCGACGAACAGGCCATCGAGCACGTGGATCGTTTCCTGGAGCTGCTGGCCGCCTGTCTCGGCAATTTATTGACCTCAATTGACCCGCATCTGGTGGTGATTGGCGGAGGATTGTCTAACTTTAGCGATATCTACGCTCAACTGCCGGAACGCCTGCCGAAGTACCTGCTGCCGGTTGCCGCAGTGCCGCGTATTGAACAGGCTCGCCACGGCGACGCAGGCGGTATGCGTGGCGCGGCATTCCTCCACTACACGGAGTAAGTCATGCTTTCTCGTCGTCAGCACCGGCTGAGCCGGTTTCGGAAGAACAAACGCCTGCTGCGCCAACGTTTGCGTCAGCGCATCTTTTTCAGAGACAGGACAGGGCCGGAAGCGATGGACAGACCAAGAGTTGTTGTACTGACCGGGGCGGGGATTTCCGCTGAATCAGGCATTCGTACCTTCCGGGCTGCCGACGGGCTGTGGGAAGAGCACCGCGTCGAAGACGTGGCGACGCCGGAAGGCTTCGCTCGCGACCCGGCGCTGGTGCAGCGTTTTTATAACGACCGCCGCCGCCAGCTTCAGCAGCCGGAAATCCAGCCCAATGCCGCGCACCTGGCGCTGGCGAAGCTGGAAGAGGCGCTGGGCGACCATTTTGTGCTGGTCACCCAGAATATCGACAACCTCCACGAGCGGGCGGGCAGTAAAAACGTCATCCATATGCACGGCGAGCTGCTCAAGGTTCGCTGCGCCAGCAGCGGCCAGGTGCTGGACTGGCAGGATGACATCACCCCGGAAGACCGCTGCCACTGCTGCCAGATTTCCTCGGCGCTGCGCCCGCACGTCGTCTGGTTCGGCGAAATGCCGCTGGGCATGGACGAAATTTATCAGGCGATTGCTACTGCAGATTACTTTATTGCCATTGGGACTTCCGGGCACGTTTACCCGGCGGCGGGCTTTGTGCATGAGGCCCGTTTGCAGGGGGCACACACCGTGGAGCTGAATCTGGAGCCAAGCCAGGTCGGCAGCGAGTTTGAGGAGAAGCATTACGGCCTGGCGAGCCAGGTGGTGCCGGAGTTTGTGGATAAGTTTTTGAAGGGATTGTAGTTCTTCTGAGCCCCTCACCCTAACCCTCTCCCCAAAGGGGAGAGGGAACTGGATCGAGCATAAATCAATTGTTTTCCCCACATTTCCAAAGGGGAGAGGGAACTGGATCGAGCATAAATCAATTGTTTCCCCCTCTCCCTTCCAGGGAGAGGGCCGGGGTGAGGGTAAACCTACCGCCCCGCCTTCAACCGCTGATAATAAGACTCATACAGCGCGCTCGCGTCACCCACATCATTCTGCCACTCACCGGCCTTAATCACCTCTGCATCCGGGTACAGCGACTTATCTTCCGCCACGTTCTTCGGCAGCAGCTTGCGGGCTTCGAGGTTTGGCGTCGGGTAACCGATGGTTTCCGCCACCTGCTTAGCCACGTCCGGGCGCAGCAGGAAGTTGATCAGCTTCAGCGCACCGTCGACGTTCTTCGCGTTGGCTGGAATCGACAGGTTATCCATCCAGAAAATCCCGCCTTCCTTCGGCCAGACGATCTCCAGTGGCGTCCCGGCCTGGCGAGCGACATAGGCCGAGCCGTTCCACACCATACCGAGGTTCACTTCGCCTTCCATATACGGGTTGGCCGGGTTGTCGGAGTTAAACGCCGCCACGTTGGGCATCAGCTTTTGCAGCTCATGGTACGCGGCCTCAATCTCTTTCGGATCGGTGGTGTTGCCGGACAGGCCAAGTTTGCGCAGCGCCATCTGGAACACTTCGCGCGCGTCGTCGGTCAGCAGCAGGCTTTGCTTATACTCCGGTTTCCACAGGTCGGCCCAGCTGGTAACGCTTTTCGGATCGATAGCGTCGCTGTTCACGCCAATTGCCGTGGCGCCCCAGATATACGGGATGGAATAGTCGTTGTTCGGGTCGAACGGCTTGTTCAGCATATCCGGGTCGAGATTTTTAAAGTTGCTGAGCTGGCTCTTGTCGATCTTCTGGATCATCCCTTCTTTGCGCATCTTCGCCACAAAGTAGGTGGACGGCACCACTAAATCGTACGCACCGTCTTTGTAGGTCTTGAGCTTGGCGTACATGGTTTCGTTCGACTCGTAGGTCGAATAAATCACCTTGATGCCGGTCTCTTTGGTGAACTGCTCCAACAGGCCTGGCGGCACGTACTCGGTCCAGTTGTAGAAATAAAGCGTCTTGCTGTCGTCGGCATGCGCGGCGCCGAAGCTGAGCGCCAGAGCGCCCGCAGCAAGCAGGTGGCGTGGCCATTTTTTCATTTTAACGTCCCCTGAGGTTGAGTTTTATCGCGAAGAATCAGCTGGCTGGCGATCACCAGCAGCAGTGAAAGTAACAGCAGAATGGTGGCCAGGGCGTTCACTTCCGGCGAAACACCGACCTTGACCATCGAGTAAATTTTTAGCGGCAGGATCTCGTAGCTCGGCCCCGTAACGAACGAAGACACCACCACATCGTCCATCGACAGGGTAAAGCTCAGCAGCCAGCCTGCGGCCACGGCGGGCATCGCCAGCGGCAGAATAATCTTGCGCAGAATGGTCAGCTCGCTGGCACCCAGGTCACGCGCCGCTTCCAGCATCTTCACGTCGAACCCTTTCAGGCGTGAGTAAACGGTGACCACCACAAACGGCAGGCAGAAGGTGATGTGGGAAAACAGCAGCGACCAGAAGCCGAGCGACACGCCCAGCAGCATAAACAGCACCAGCAGCGAGATAGCCATCACGATGTCCGGGGACATCATCACCACAAATAGCATCCCGCTGACGAACGGTTTGCCGCGAAAGCGATAGCGGTACAGCGCCACGGCGGTAAGCGAGCCGATAAGCGTGGCGGCGCTGGCGGAAAACACCGCCATCGTCAGCGAATGCTTTGCGGCCTGCAGCAGGCTGTCGTTATTCATCAGCAGGCTGTACCAGTTGGTGGTAAAACCCTGCCAGTTAATGCCGAAGCGCGAGCTGTTGAACGAGTTCACGATCAGGATGACGATCGGAATATACAAAAAAGCGTAAATGGCGGACATAAAGCCGCCGCGAAGCAGGCGTCCGATCATTCCAGTTCCACCTTCTTATTCAGCAGGCGCGCCGCGCGCCAGTACACCAGCAGCATCAGGCCCATCACCAGCGTCAGCGTGATGCTCGTCGCCGCGCCGAACGGCCAGTCGCGAATGTTGAGGAACTGGCTCTTAATCACGTTGCCGATCAGCAGATTCTTCGCGCCGCCCATCAAATCCGACACGTAGAACAGCCCCATCGCCGGCAGCATCACCAGCAGGCAACCGGCGACAATCCCCGGCATGGTCAGCGGCAGAATAATGCGCACGAAGGTTTGCAGCTTGCTGGCGCCGAGATCCCGCGCCGCCTCAAGCAGCGGCTTGTCCAGCTTCTCAATGCTGGAATAAAGCGGCATCACCATAAACGGCAGCAGGATATACACCAGGCCGATAATCACCGCGCTCGGGGTGAACATGATGCGGATCGGCGTGTCGATAAGCCCCAGCCACAGCAGGAACTCGTTGAGATAGCCTTTGGTGCTGAGGAAAATCTTCAGCCCGTAAATGCGGATCAGCGAGTTGGTCCAGAACGGCACAATCAGCAGGAACAGCAAGAGCGGACGCACCTTCTCCGGCAGCCGCGCCAGAAACCAGGCGAAAGGGTAGCCGAGCACCAGGCAGGCCAGCGTGGCTATCGCCGCCATGTTCAGCGAGTGCAGCAGCACCTGGGCGTATAGCGGGTCGGCCAGCCGGGTGTAGTTATCCAGCGTGAAGACCAGGCTCACGAAGTTGTCGTTATCGCGAGTCAGGAAGCTGGTGACGATGATCATCAGGTTGGGCAGGAAGACAAACAGCAGCAGCCAGCCCACCACGGTGGCAATCACCACATTCTGGAATTTACGCGAGCTCTTCATCTGCCAGCACAACCTCCCAGCTTTCTACCCAGGTCACCGCCATTTTTTGATCCAGCGAGTGATCAAAGTCCGGGTCATCTTCGTTAAAGAACTCGCTGACCATCACCATCTTGCCGTTTTCCAGCTCGACGGTGGACTCCAGCGTCATGCCCTTGTAGTTGCGCTCGCGTACGTAGCCAATCAGCCCGTCCACTTCCCGGGCGTCGTTGATCTCTTCCACGCGCAAATCTTCCGGACGCAGCAGCACCTTCAGGTTTTGCCCGATGGTCACAGGCTGGTTCACGAAGATGTGGCATTCGCGGCCTTCCACGTTCGCCCGCACGCGCTGCTCGTCGATGCGCTCGAGCACCGTCGCGTCAAAGATATTGATCTCGCCGATGAAGCTCGCCACAAACAGGTTCTTTGGCTCTTCGTAAATTTCTCGCGGCGTGCCGTCCTGCTCAATCTTGCCGTCGCGCATCACCACGATACGGTCGGACATGGTGAGGGCTTCTTCCTGGTCGTGCGTGACGAACACAAACGTAATGCCGAGCTTGCGCTGCAGGGCTTTCAGCTCGTTCTGCATCTGCTTGCGCAGCTTGTAGTCCAGCGCCGACAGCGATTCGTCGAGCAGCAGCAGCCGGGGCTTATTCACCACCGCACGGGCGATGGCGACGCGCTGCTGCTGGCCGCCGGAAAGCTGGTTCGGCTTACGCTGGGCAAACTCTTCCAGCTGCACCATTTTCAGCGCTTCGGTCACGCGTGGGGTGATTTCCGCCACCGGTGTTTTCTGCATCCGCAGGCCAAAGGCGACGTTTTCAAACACCGTCATGTGCGGAAACAGGGCGTAGCTTTGGAAAACGGTATTCACGTGGCGGTGCTCGGCAGGCACATGGGTGATGTCCTGATTATCGAGCGTGATTTGCCCGGCATCGACGGTTTCTAACCCGGCGATAAGGCGCAGTACGGTGGTTTTGCCGCAGCCGGAAGGGCCGAGCAGCGTCAGGAATTCACCATGATTAATGGTGAGGGAGAAGTCAGAAATTACGGATTTACCATCAAAGCGCTTGGCGACTCCTGCCAGGTTGACCAGCATAGAGTGCGAACGAGGCTGTTTTTTCAATTTTTTACGCTGTCCCATAAATGACGTATCCGGAGCGAAGGATACGGGGTTTGTGATTAACCACCTTGGGTTTTGGCACGTTGAGTAAGGGCTGGCATTCTACGGCAAAGCGGCGGGATCGCCAATCCCGATGGCCAGAAACCGTGGCCGTTATCGTCTACGGTTAAAGGGATATTTTACTGAGGCCGGGTCAGGTTCTGCGAAAACTATTTTTTTCCGTAACCGACTAAAAGTGACCTGACGCAATATTTGCCCGATGCGGCTTATTGATAATTGATGTCACTAAAAACGAGGGTGGCTAAATGGATAAATTACTTGAGCGCTTTTTGCAGTATGTCTCTCTGGATACACAATCCAAACCCGGCGTTAAGCAGGTGCCGAGCACCGAAGGGCAATGGAAGCTCCTGCGCCTGTTAAAAGAGCAGCTGGAGCAGTTGGGGCTGGTGGACGTCACGCTCAGCGACCACGGCACGGTGATGGGCACGCTGCCGTCGAACGTCGGGCACGCTGTCCCGGCCATTGGTTTTATCTCCCACGTTGACACCGCGCCGGATTTCACCGGCAAAAACGTGAACCCGCAGATCGTCGAGAACTACCGCGGCGGCGACATCGCGCTCGGCATTGGCGATGAGATCCTTTCCCCGGTGATGTTCCCGGTGCTGCACCAGTTAATGGGCCAGACGCTGATCACCACCGACGGCAAAACCCTGCTGGGCGCGGACGACAAGGCGGGCGTGGCGGAAATCATGACCGCGCTGGCGGTATTAAAAGGCAAAAACGTGCCGCACGGCGACATCCGCGTGGCCTTTACCCCGGACGAGGAAGTTGGGAAGGGCGCGCATTTCTTCGACGTCGACGCTTTTAACGCCGAATGGGCCTACACCGTGGACGGCGGCGGCGTGGGCGAGCTGGAAAGCGAGAACTTCAACGCCGCGTCCGTGACCATCAAAATCGTCGGCAACAACGTGCACCCCGGCACCGCCAAAGGGGTGATGGTTAACGCCCTGTCGCTGGCGGCGCGCATCCACGCCGAAGTCCCGGCGGACGAAAGCCCGGAATGCACCGAAGGCTACGAAGGCTTCTACCACCTGAACACCATGAAAGGCTCCGTCGACCGCGCCGAGATGCACTACATCATCCGCGACTTCGACCGCGAGCAGTTCGAAGCCCGCAAGCGCCGGATGATGGAGATCGCCAAAAAAGTCGGCAAAGGCCTGCACCCGGACTGCTATATCGAGCTGGTCATAGAAGACAGCTATTACAACATGCGCGAGAAGGTGGCCGGGCATCCTTATATTGTCGAAGTGGCGCAGCAGGCGATGCGCGACTGCGACATCGAGCCGATCATGAAGCCGATCCGCGGCGGCACCGACGGCGCCCAGCTTTCCTTCAAAGGCCTGCCGTGCCCGAACCTGTTCACCGGCGGCTATAACTACCACGGCAAGCACGAGTTCGTGACCCTGGAAGGGATGGAGAAGGCGGTGGCGGTGATTGTGCGGATCGCTGAGCTGACGGCGAGGAAGGGGTGATGGGCGCTTAGCTTTGAGTGAGTGAAAGGGAAGGGGCTGGACGCCCCTTTTTAATTAAGGGACTAAAAATCTTCTACTGATTCTAATATCTCTAATTTCTGGCTGTGTTGGCGATCGGCTGGACTTTAGAAATGCGGGGAGTGTTTATCAAAAGAACAGCGATGTAATTTGTATTAAGTCGAAATACATTCTGAATTCTTCAGCATATAACTATCAGCATTTTTATTATTTATAGTTACCGAATTTCTCCGCGCGGATAATCGCTTGATGCACACCGCCGATTAGTGAGGTTTTTGCTCAAATGTATTCCGGCTGACATGCCCAAGTAAATCAACTCCTGAAGCGTTTTCAGGGCCCAGCGCACCTCGACTTACTAGGGCTGCTGTAGCTACAGCGCTAGGGCGTGGGCACTATAGCCGGTGATGTTCGTGCTCCACGTCATAACGCAAACGAATAATTACCGCATCGTTCAGCCGATTCATCTGATATGAATTGCAGTGAGCCAACAATACATCATTTAAGAATCAACTCCGACTTGAAAATATCTCCGATTTGAAACGTTGCGGTTTTCTCGTCATCGCGAATAATGTTAGCTCCCATCATATTAACCCAATGGTTAAGGGATGGGTCGATCAGCCTCTCAATGGTTGGCTGCTCTCTGAGCAAATCGACAGCCTCTGTGTTGATACCTTGTCTTACGGTAACTTTTGTAATCTTATTGTCATGAATATAGATCGGCCTCGGTAACTGGAAAGAGACCTCTCGACCTCGATAGTTACCACCGAACAGATGACGTTTTAAAGTGCCTTCCAGCAACTCTTCTCGTGCGCGTCGGTCTCGATCTGCAAGAAACTCTACACGTTTCTTATCCGTTTTATTTCTCGAGGGAGGCATTGCTTGTGGCATGCCGAACGGCGCGGCTACCGCCTCTGCCGCAGTTTCAAAGCCTGTTGATCGAAGCAGTTTGGCCATTACGCCACGAGTTGCTGCGTCCCTTGCAAACTCCAATTCATTTTCTGTAATTACTACAGGATCTTCGGGTTCCGGATCAATGATCTTCAGGTTACTCGGATTGCCATCTTCGATACCAATACTGAGACCTGATACTAATCTTTGGCCTGTGTATCCGGGTGGGAACATTATTGAAAGTTTCTGAGATATGCCTGAATTGATTTGGCGATCCCTGAAAACCTCACCAGATTGAGTCCCCTTACATTCCATAATGTGCCAGTTACCATCGTGGCCACGCACAACAAAATCAGGTGTTTTGTTTGGTCCTCGCTTTGCAGTGCGATGTTGGTATGCGCCATGGCTAGCGCCGTAGCGCTGTAAAAAATAGCGGCCATCGACAATTTCAACCAATGATAAATTATTCATCAGCCAGACCATTGGCACTCCCATTCCGAAGTCATCACTCAGAATGGTTTTCTGATGCGCATCGAGGTCTGCATAGCTTCTTGTTAAGCGAAGGTCCGCATCTTGGGGAGTGATCGCTGCCAAATATCTCACCCACGCCCAGAATTCTGCAAGCGAAACACCAGTGACAGAAGTCGGTGTTGTAAGGTAACCAATCATCAATAACATAGAGTTGATGTTTAGATTGAAACTATTAGTACCTGCACTGAAAGCAGCAGGAAAACTTGGAATCTTGCCGACACCTGGCCAACTGGACTTATCAACATAAACGTTTATTGTACGGTACATTACGGATGAACCTCACTGAAAAAGTTGGGTGCTAATCTTAGCTGTGGTTGACCAATACTTTCATTGCCCCTGTGAAGAGATACCAGTTCACTTTGCAATCTCATCGAGTGGATGCCAACCAGAGGTTGCCGATCGCTTCGGGTTGCACCTTCATTGAGGCTGACTTGTGTCCTAGATAGTGTAAGTTCTTAAACCATTTGCAATCCAAATAGGCCAGAGGATACCGCTTCCAAGTGACTCATAGTGGTAGATCGTATTATCCCTTTTAGTCCTTCATGAATAAAATAGATGTTGGGCCGGAAACCTACCTACAAACATAGATAGTTATGTTTAATTCTGTGTTATTAAATGTTTATAGTTGGCTTTTATCCTTATTTTTAAATTGAATCTGAATTTTTTCTATGTATTATGAGGCTTGATGTATTTCTTGTGTATTGCAATTGCTTAACTACTAAATTAATTTTTATCCTCTTAATGAGCCGCTTTAATATCTGACTTTTGATTTTAACAATCCATTCCTATAATTTAAACTTTAATGTGTTTTGGCATCATGCTCATTTTCCACTTATTGCCACCCTTGATGCATACCCCGTATACAGCCCTGGGTTAAGTATGAATATCACGGACATTATGCAACTGTTATTATCTAAAACTAGATTTTTTTTGGGATAGATACAATGGAAAAATATTGATTCCTAACTATGCCGATGATCATTCATTAGTTTATCTCTTAAAGTGGATTGTGGACAATATATAGGAAAGGCTTGGTTAATTCCATTGGATTTCAACTACTAATATTGGTAGGCTCTGTTCTTAATACATACTTATGTTAATTTATTCTATCTCGGGGGAACTTGCATCTGAGTTGGTATCATCAAAGATATATGTTTATTGTTTTTTATCGGAACACTCATCGCCACGATAACCTTGATTTATATAATAGTATGAGTGGTTGTTGTGATAAATTATTTTTTAAAATCAAATGAGTGGTGGTGATAACATTATCATATTACTCTCCATCAATCCCAATCCGCACAACATAATGTGGAAACAACGGTTTCATCATCACATCTTCATTAAAAATAAATAGTTTAGGAGATAGTGCCATCACATCGTAGATATTGCTAATCACCAAATTTAGCCTGGTTTTAAATACGGGGATATCTGCGTCATCGGTGATGACAAAAACAGACATGTCCTTCAATGCCACATCGTTCAGCAGCGTATCCGTGATTTCATAATCAATAAAATCCATTTTGGACCACTTGATGTCTCCGTTTTGCCATGGATATTGATGAAAAATACCCATCGCCAGATTCAGCTGTTCGCCTTCAACAATCGTAAAATTGGCTTTAAGTGCAGCCCTACATTCTTCGAACAATGTCATACTCTTTCCATGGCAGATTATGTAGCTTAATGTTAATGCTCATTTTAGCGATTTTCTGGTATAAATATAACCATTGAACCGCACTTATGATTGAAAGTTTACCTTAAGATCAGGAAAGTATATTTCATGATGCATGAACTTTGGACAAATGAAGAAGGGCTTGATTTGTTTTGCCTTGCCGGTCAGCAAGGTGATTCAGCTCGCGGATTGCTCGAATCTGGATCCAGATTGGTTTGGTCCTGCGAGGCTGGCTCCCACTTTGAAGCCATGACGCAGTACTATCATTATCGTGGTTGGGGAGAATATACAACGGATTTCCCGGAGCAGGATAAACAAACATACAGGGAATTGGGGTGGGAATAATATTTGTTGGACAATATTTAGATAAAGTTTTCTGTATCACAAATAGAGAGAGTTAAATAGCATCCTAAAAGAGTAACTAAAGTGAAAATTATTTCCTAATGCAACCCAAGTTTCCAATTATCACATTTCCGCGATCCCCCTCGAGTTTTTTAGGTTTCCAATAATTTTAAACCAAACCACTGTTGACTTATCCAGTACAAAAAACAGAGGATGGTACCCATAAAGCAATCAAAGGTAACCGAAGAAAAGAATTCGCCCCCGAAAGGTGCGCCAACACCAGACGAGGGCTAACCACAACGTAACTAACCAGGAGTCACATCATGGCTAACGCCGATAGTAACACATTCACGCACACGGAAATGACGAAGGATCAAACGATTATTGCTATGGACATCGCAGCGTTATTAAAAATGCCGCTGGGCGCAAAGGACGATTTATTTCATGTGCTGCATATTTGCAGCTGCTGGATGGATGAATTAGTCGAAAGACATAGCCACGCTGAATATATCGCGCTGGTGGGGCGTTTGCAGGCGGGGTTTAACGTGCTGAGGGTGGTCTTAACGCATCCGCTGCCGCCGCACCTCATTGAGCGGTTAACGGTGGAAGAGGGGCAAGAGGCGGCGCCCTGCACCGTGTCGGAGGCCGATTCAGATGTACTCTGCGAATATTGCTGCGCCGTGACTCAGGTGCTGTTAGGTCAGCAACTGGGGCAGGCCCAACAGGTACAGATGACGGATCTTCTCAGTCAGCTGTTTAGCCTGCTGGAAGAGAATTTAACCGCGCCGCGCTTCGTGCGCACGAAGAAAGGGCTGGCGTGGATGAGCGGCGAACTGGTGCAGGGCCTGCACTAAATAAACGGCGTCCCGCCTTCGCTGTGACAAATCACGGCGAAGGCGGGTAGAGCACCGGAGAGTCAGGCAAGTAACCTGGAAATCTGCCTCAACCTAAGACGAAAACTCATCGTCATCGTCCAAAGCTTTCGCCCGCTGCTTCATAAAAACAACTTCCTGCGGGCTGGAAAGATTCACCTCATTTTTGCGCAACAGCTTGAGAATATTAAACAGCAGTTCGCTTTTGCTGGAGCCAACCATACGCGGGCTGGCGACGTAGCCGGTCACGCTCAGGATAATGCCCTCCGGCCCCAGTTGGCTGAAGCGCACATACGGCGCAGGCGTCGGGAGGATCACTTCATAGTCCTGGTAGGCGCTGAGCAGTAAATCGCGCACCAGCTCCGGGTCAATATTGGTCGGGAAGGTCAGAGCGATGGTGACCACCCCCTGCGCGTTGCCCATCGTGGCGTTGCGCACGTTCTGGGAAATCAGCTGCGAGTTGGGGACGATCATCGTCGAGCGGTCGCTGAGCTGGATCTCCGTGGCGCGCACGTTGATCCGCCGCACGTCGCCCTCAATGCCGCCGATGCCGATCATATCGCCGACCTTGACCGGGCGTTCGGTCAGCAGGATCAGGCCGGAGATAAAGTTCTTCACAATCTCCTGCAGGCCAAAGCCGATCCCCACCGACAGGGCGCTGACAATCCAGGCCAGGTTGTTCCACTGAATGCCCAGCGCGGCCAGGGTGATGAGGATCAGCAGCACGTAGCCGACGTTGGTAAACAGCGTAATCAGCGACGCGCGAATGCCGATATCGGTAATGGTTTTGGGCAGCAGCTCCTGGCTGAGCCAGCGCTGGGTCACGCGCAGAATGTACAGGCCAATCACCAGGCAAAGCACGGCGTTCAGCAAGTTGCCGGGCACGATGTGCAGCTGTTTCAGCCCGTCACCGCTTAAAATCGTCACCAGCTTGCTGATAAGCAAGCTCGGCGTGGTGGTGCCGAAGGTGCCGTTAAACAGCGCGATGATGGTCATGAGTATCAGCGCGCATTTGGTGAAGGCGGTAAACACCACCGCCAGTTGTTCAAGGTGGCGGTCTTTAAACCGCAGCGACTTTTTCATCGCCTGGCCGGTGGCGGTGTGCGGTGAAAACACGGCGGCAAAAAAGTCGGTGGCGAAGGTCACCAGATAAAAAAACGCCACCAGCACCATGCCGAACCAGATGACCTGGTAAGTCAGGTAGCGGGCGAAGGCGATGTAGCCGATCAGCAGCGAAGCCAGAATCGCCAGCGAGGCGAGCATGACCAGCAGGCAGACTAAGGCATCGAGTCGGGAGCGCTTCTCGGCGGGCTCGCCGTTTCTTTCCAGCCGCCGGTGGGCGTGCTGCACGCGCAGCATCATGATAAGCAGCACGCTGGCCATAACGGCCGCAATCAGCCCGTTGGCGCGGATCGTGGTGCCCAGGCTGGCGCCAATCGTATTATTAATCAGGTCGAGGCAGCCAATGAGCAGGCCCAGAATCGCCAGCAGCGGCGGGAAGTAACGCACGCTTTCGGCCACGCTGTCGTCGAGCTGCACCAGCCGCCATGAAGGGCGGTTCAGGGACAGGAACGCGCGGCCAGCGCCATAAATCAATGAGCAGAACACGGCCAGCTGCACAAAGCCGTCGACAAAATCGCTCACCTGGGGAGAGAACTCCGCTACTCGTGAAAAGGCACTTTTTACAAGGGAAAGTGCCAGCACAATGGTAAACATGGTCACTAACGTGCTTGCCAGCGTGTTGAAGCTGCGGCGCAGGCGTCCATCCGGCAACCAGGTGATGTTGATCCAGACCAGCAGCCGCTCAACCAGATAGCAGCCGGAAAACGCAATCGCGGCCGCGGCCACGAACAGCCAGAAGGTGCCCCAGAACCACTCGGGTTCCCAGGCCGCCCGCCAGGTTTCCAGCAGCCGATCGCCAAAGGCATTGAAGCGCTGGATATCCACGGCCTGAGTATCGGCTTCCTGGAGCCAGAAGGTGGCGCTCAACATGCTCCCGCTGTTCGACGCCAGCTGAGATTTAAAATACGTGCGGCGGAGATCGTTAATCTGGATGCCCAGCGCGCGGATGTTGGTTTGCAGGCTTTGCGAGGTGCTGATGGCCTCATCAATCTGCTTTTTGTCGCTGTTCAGCGCGTTGCGCTGTCGGGACACGCTGGCGGTTTCATTGCCTGCGCCAGATTCCGGGGCAGGCCCCAGCACCTGCAGCTGAGCCTGCACTTTGTCGTGCATCGGCTGCAATAGCGCGGCCAGGCTATCCACCTCCACGCCCAGCTTTTGCGTGGTGTCGAACAGCTTGATCAGCCGGCTGTCGGTGTTGGTCTGTGAAACCTGTTGCTTAATGTTGTCTATCTGCGTTTTGTATTGCTTCAGCTGCCCGGCAATCTCTTTCAGGCTGGGATCCTGGTCTTCGGCCGGGGCCGCCAGGCTGCTTTGGGCCGTCAGCAACAGGCCGACAAATAACAGGCTGGTGAGGAGGAAAGTATGCAGAGTTTTGCTCATGGGATGGCGCTCAATGTCCCTATTAATATCTCCCAAGTATGGGCAGACGGCGATCGGATTGCCATTTTTTATCATCGGCGGGCCAGAGGGGTTCCTTATCCTGCCAGTCTGAATGTTCTCCTTGCCCTGAGCTGGTGATACTCCCGTGCCACTTACCTTTTCAACTGCCGCATTGCCGGGGTCCTAAATTTTTTAATAAAGTACATTAGAAAAGAATTAGCCCCCGAATGGTGTGGCTTACACCAGACGGGGGCTGACCATAATGCAACCCTTCCAGGACGGAGATTTTGAACAGGCGCTCGTCCTTGAAAAGTCAGCTGTGGCTGCTCACGACATTATGCCCGGCCATCTTTGGACGGGAGACAATCAGGCTAGTAGGCATGCTCTTTTTTAAACCGATAATCTTTCGCCGGGGAAGAACCATTGAAAATGCCGTCGAAGTAGGAATCGGTCTCGTCGATAGCTTTCCCTTCATATTTATCCAGAAAATCATCGACCCGTTTCTTGAAGGTGGGGTTGTTAAAGTACTCTTCAATTTTGAAGGTACCGCCTACGGTATTGACCCCGAATTTGAGGTTCACTTCATTGTAGGATCCGCATGAAGTGGCTATTTTCTTTTGCGCCTGGCTAAAATAGGTGCCATAGACCAGGAAACTGGGCTTATAGAAAATATTGCCGCTGTTGTCTTTGAATAAATCGTGAGTGGAATAAGCATACAGATAATTGTAGTCGGCGGTAGTCTTATTCATTTCTGCGCTAAGCCCGTCGCCAAAACCTTTCAGGAAGGCAGCAAAAGCAGTGACATTTCCCGCGATAACGCTACAGGCAAATTCAATCACCGTTTTTGCAATTTCAATCCCTTTTACCGAAGTGTCCAGACTTTTATCGCCTGAAACCGGATCGGTGAAGAAGGCATTGATCAGCTGCTGGGTGACTTCTTTCCACTCTTTATAATTATATTTATCGGCACTGTTAGGGGCTTTTTTATTTACCGCTGCGCTGGCAACACCGACGAAGCGTTCCATTAATACTCGGCCAGCCTCCACCTGTTTTTTTAAATTAGCGGGGGCGTCATTGAATTGGTACGTTTGATATTGCACGGCGCCATCCTGAGACAGGCCGGGGACGAGCGGGGGCTTATCACTCAGGAGCTCAGCCCCTTTCAAACCGTGAATTTGACTAAAATATGCTTCTGCCGCGTCGATCGCTTTTTCATTGAACATAACAACGTTCTCCACAATGGATGTTTATGCTGTGTGTCAAATAAAAACGGAATATTCCATATAATATATTTATTTGACCAGATGGGTAAATAATCTAAATATATGCAATATGTTACTTGCCATGTTTAACGTTATGCTAAACACTCGATGATTATAGCAATCGGGTAAACCTGCATGGCTTTTATATGTGTCAGATACAGATGCAGTTTGTTTTTTATTTAATTGATATCAAATGCCATGCTGATGAAATATATAATGTGTTGGTTTTTTATTTTTTAAAATAATAGGGTTGATGCTGTTAATTTAATTTAAGGCAATATGTGACAAATGAAAAAGTAGTCCATTACTCACTGGAGTTAATAATGTTTTCCTCCTGTTAGGGCTATTAAGCGCTACGCTTAACGTGCTTCGGGCCAGCCAACTTTAGTACCCGCCTGGCGGCGGTCATACTCTTGTCAGAATCGGCTGGTTTAATCGTCGCAACGGAAAAAAGGGACATAAAATGATGAAAAAACATGTGTTGTTGACGATGCTGCTTGCAGTAATGAGTGCTTCTGCCCTGGCAAAATCCACCTTAACGCTTTACACCAGCCAGCCCAATGAGGACGCGCAGACCACCGTCAGCGCCTTTGAAAAAGCGAACCCGGACATTGAAGTAAAATGGATCCGCGACGGTACCAGCAAGCTGACCGCCCGCTTACAGGCGGAAATGGCGGCCGGGGGCGCAGTGCCGGACGTGCTGCTGATTGCCGACAGCGTGACCATGGAATCCCTCAAGCAGCAAAACCTGCTGGCGGCCTACAAATCGCCGGAGGCCGCGCGCTTCGATGCCCAGCTCTATGACAAAGATGGCTATTACTACGGCACCAAACTGATTACCACCGGCATTGCGTACCACAGCCAGGCCCCGGTCAAGCCCACTTCGTGGCTCGATTTGCTCAAACCCGAGCTGAAGAACATGACCACACTGCCAAGCCCGCTTTATTCCGGCGCGGCGCAGATCCATCAGGCCGCGATCATGGGTGCGCCGACGCTGGGCTGGGATTACTACGAAAAACTGAAGGCCAACGGGGCGATGCCGCAGAGCGGCAACGGCGCGGTGATGAACGCCATTGCCTCCGGCAGCAAAGCCTACGGCGTGCTGGTCGATTACATGGCGATCCGTGAGAAAGCCAAAGGCGCGCCGATTGAGTTTGCCTTCCCGACCGAGGGCGTGAGCATTGTCACCGAGCCGGTGGCAATGATGAAGGGCGCTAAAAATCCCGAAGCGGCGAAAGCATTTATCGACTTCGTGCTCTCCAAAGCGGGGCAGGAGCTGGTGCTGAAACAGGGCTACCTGCCTGCCGATGCCAGCCTGCCGGTGCCGCGGGGCTTCCCACCGCGCGACAGCATCAAAATCATGCCGTTTGATGCCGCCAAAGCACTGGCGGACACCGACGCGAACAAAAAGCGGTTTGCCGACCTGTTCGGTAGCCGCTGATTGATGATCAGCCCGGCATTGTCCCGCCCCGACGACGGCAGCCTGATGAAAGGGCTGCTGCGCCTGCTTATTGTCGTCATTGCGCTATTAAGTCTGCTCCCCAGTCTGCAGTTGCTGATCTCCGCGCTGCTGGACTGGCGGCTGGGCGGCCAAAGCAGCCTGGGCCGCGTGCTCAGCAACCCAAACACCTGGGTCGCACTGTGGCACAGTGTGTATACCAGCGGCCTGGGGGCGCTGCTTTCCCTCCTGCTGGGCAGCCTGTTTGCGTTTTGCCTCGGCCTGATGAACATCCGGGGCCGCCAGGCCTGGGCGTTTCTCTTTATGCTGCCGATGATGATCCCGCCGCAGGTCACGGCCCTGAGCTGGCTGCAGCTGTTCGGCCCCGGCAGCGTGCTGCTCAACAGCCTCGGTCTGGCGCCGGGGTTTGGCAGCCCCAATCCGCTTTATTCGGCGGAGGGGATCGCCTTCCTGCTCGGCATCCAGCACGCGCCGCTGGTGTTTCTGACCCTGCGCACGCAGCTGCAGAGTCTGCCGCAGGAACAAATTGAGGCAGCGAGGCTGAACGGTGCCTCTCTTTGGCGAGTTTTCATCGACATTATTCTGCCGCTGTGCCGACCCGCGCTGTGGGCCGGGGCGGCGCTGGCCTTTGTTTCCGCCCTCGGCAACTTCGGCATCCCGGCGATGCTCGGCATCCCCATCTCTTATTTCGTGTTGCCCGTTTACATCTACCAGACGCTCTCCAGCTTTGGGCCGTCGATGCTGAACGAGGTGGCCTCACTCTCGGTGCTGATGGGCGTGCTGGCCGTCGCCATTGTCACGCTGCAGGGCATTATGCAGCGGCGTTACGCTTTGCCGCTGATCGGCATGGCCGGGCGGGCGGCAAGTATTGCGCCCGGGAAGGGGAGGCTGGCGGTGGAGATCCTGCTCGCGCTCGTGCTGGGCGGGATGCTGGTTGCCCCGCTGCTGGCACTGATCGCGACCTCGCTGGTGCCAACCCTGGGCGTGCCGCTCAACGGCGACATGCTGACGTTTGCCGCCTGGACTGGCATCTTTGATGAGCAAAGCGCCACCTGGCGGGCACTGACCAACAGCCTGCTGCTCTCCGTTAGCGCCGCCGGGCTGCTTATGGCGCTAAGCCTGCCGCTGGCCTGGCTGCTGGTGCGTCGCCCCAGCCGGCCCTTACGCTGGCTGCACAGCCTGATTGATATTCCCTACACGCTTCCCGGCGTGGTGCTGGCCATCGCCTGCATTCTGCTGTTTGCGCGCCCGCTGCCGCTGCTGAACGTCAGTCTGAGCGGCACGCTGACGATTATCTTCTTCGCCTACCTGGCCCGCTTTCTTACCGTCTGCCTGAAGCCGGTTCACACCAGCATGCTGCAGCTGGATCCGGCGATGGAGGAAGCCGCGAGCCTGGCGGGAGCGGACGCCTCCCAACGGTTACGCCATATCGTCCTGCCGCTGCTGGCTCCGGCGGCCTTTGCCGGGGCGCTGCTGGTGTTTCTCACGGCGGTGAACGAGTTGACTGTCTCCGCGCTGCTCTGGAGCGCCGGGAAAGAAACCCTTGGCGTGGTGGTGTTTAACCTCGACGAAAGCGGTGACAAGGTGATGGCCTCGGCGATTTCAGTGCTGGTGGTGGGCCTGGTCGCGCTGGTGATGCTGTTGCTCGGCGCGCTGGGCCGTTATTTACCGAAAGGAGTGATTCCATGGCAGAGCTAAGGCTGGACAAGCTCAGCAAATTCTTTGGCGAGCAGGCCGTGGTGAAGGATCTCAGCCTGACGATCCCTTCCGGGGCGTTTACCGCCCTGCTGGGGCCGAGCGGCTGCGGAAAAACCACCACGCTGCGGATTGTGGCCGGGCTGGAGTCGCTGAGCGGCGGTCGCCTGTGGCTGGGCGAGAAGCTGCTGGCCGACAGCGGCATCCACGTTCCGCCGGAACAGCGCGACATGGGCATGGTGTTTCAGTCCTACGCCCTGTGGCCGCACATGACTGTGGGCGAAAACGTCGGCTACCCGCTGAAGCTGCGCCAGGTCAACGGCGCGGCGCGGCAGAAACGGGTGATGGAAGCGCTGGAGATCGTGGAACTTGGGGCCTATTTCGGACGTTCACCCCAGGAACTCAGCGGCGGGCAGCGGCAGCGGGTGGCGCTGGCACGTTGCCTGGTCTCGGAGCCGCGCGTGGTTCTGCTCGATGAACCGCTGGCGAACCTCGACCGCCATCTTCGCGCCACCATGGAACAGACTTTCCGCGAGTTTCACCGCCGCACGGGGGCGACGTTTGTTTATGTCACGCACGATCAGGCGGAGGCGATGGCGCTCGCCAGCCATATCGCGGTGATGCACCAGGGCGAGCTGATGCAGTGGGGCACACCGCAGCAGCTTTATCAGCAGCCGCAGAATAGCTGGGTGGCCGGGTTTATCGGCCAGGGCAGTGTGCTGTCCCTCACCGTATCGCCAGGTATACAAAGTCTGGATCTCGCGGCATTGCATGGCGGCCTGGATCAGCCGGGGCGCGATAAAACCGTGCCGGTTCTGGTTCGCACGGAGCATGTACAGATTGCAGGCAGCGGGCCGGTCGCCAGCGTTGAAAGCTGTATTTATCAGGGAGAACGCTATCTGCTGGAGCTGCGTTTGCAGGACGGGCAGGCGTTGAGCGCGTTTCATTCTGCGCCGCTGGCAGTGCGGCAGAGCGTGAATGTGCAGCTGTTACAGGGCTGGCGGCTGGATGCGGCGTGACAATTGTGCTGTTGGCAGGAATATCCCGCCTTCGCCGCGATAAAACGGCGAAGGCGGGGCAGGGAATTAGTCTTCGAAGAACCAGTAGCCGCTGTTCACCAGCGCGGCTAACGTGGCGAGGAAGGAAGGATCTTCCAGCGCATCGCCAAACTTCTCCGCGTCCAGCTTAATGTGGCTGGCCAACGCTTCGACTGCCGGGCGGTGCGGGCTGTCGAGCTTCTCGCCGTTCACGTACACCTCTCCGGCCACGCGCAGCACGCGCAGGCCACCCAGGCGCACCAGCTTGTCACCCTGCTGCAGCGCGTCGTAGATCTCATCCGGCTGATAAGGCGGCTCCGGCGGCGCAACGTCCAGCTCGTGGCGGGACTGGGTAATAAACTCGCCAAACCAGCTGTGGAAGGTCTCCGGCTGGTTAACGATGTCCAGCATCATCTCGCGCAGCTTGTCGATTTCCTGCGGCAGAATATCCGCCGGGTGCTGGCGCTCAGGCACGTCCGGGTCGGTATAGCGTAACCCGCCCAGTTCGCGCTGCAGCACGTAGTCGGCAAAGCCGCTGATCAGCTCGCGGCCGCTTGGGGCGCGGAAACCGACGGAGTAGTTCAACGCGTTTTCCAGCGAGTAGCCTTCGTGCGGGAAGCCCGGCGGAATATACAGAATGTCGCCCGGCTCCATCTCTTCGTCGATGATGGCGTCGAACGGCTCAACCTGGAGCAGATCCGGGTGCGGGCAGTGCTGTTTCATGGCGACTTTTTCGCCCACGCGCCAGCGGCGGCGGCCGACGCCCTGAATAATAAACACGTCGTACTGATCCAGGTGCGGGCCTACGCCGCCGCCTGGCACAGAGAAGGAGATCATCAGGTCGTCAATGCGCCAGTCGGGCAGGGCGCGGAAGGGGCGCATCAGGGCGCTGGAAGGCTCATGCCAGTTGTTCACGGCCTGCACCAGCAGCGACCAGTTGTTTTCGCCGAGGTGATCGTAGCTCTGGAACGGGCCGTGGCTGACCTGCCATTTGCCGCCCTGGTGGCTCACGAGGCGGCTGTCAACCTCGCTTTCCATGGCAAGTCCAGCCAGCTCATCCGGTGAAATAGGGTCGATGAAGTTTTTAAAGCCGCGCTTCAGCACCACAGGGCGTTTTTGCCAGCAGCGTGCAATAAAGTCGGGCCAGTTTAAATCCAGGTGATAATCCATATTATTGTCTTCCTGCAGATGGAGGAGCCTGACTCGGATTATAACGGATGGTGAGCCGGGTTACGGGACTATTTCACCCTTCATTCTGTTCCGGCTGCTGGCGGGCAAAAATCACCTCCATGCGCGCGCCGCCCAGAATGCTGGCACTGGTCTGGATCTCACCGTTGTACTGCTCGACAATCTCGCGGGCAACCGACAGCCCGACGCCCTGGCCCGGGCGCAGCGTATCGGCTCGCTGGCCGCGATCGAAGACCATCGCACGTTTGCTTTCCGGGATGCCGGGGCCGTCGTCTTCCACAATCAGGTGCAGCGCGTCGTCGGTCTGGCGGGCGGTCACTTCCACAAACTCCAGGCAGTATTTACAGGCGTTATCCAGCAGGTTACCCATCACTTCCATGAAGTCATTTTGCTCGCCGATAAAGGTGATTTCCGGCGAGACGTCCAGCGTGATGTTTACCCCTTTGCGCTGGTAAACCTTGTTCAGCGCCGAGCACAGGTTGTCCAGCAGCGGCGCAACGGAATGCAGCTCCCGGCTGAGCAGGGCGCTGTTGCCTCGCATGCTGGCGCGATGCAGGTAATAGCCAATCTGCTGCGAGATGCGGCTGATCTGCTCCAGCATCACCGGTTCGGCCTGCTCGACGTTCATCTTGTCGGTGCGCAGCGACCGCAGGGTTGACTGCAGCACGGCGAGTGGGGTCTTCAGGCTGTGGGTTAAGTCCGTCAGCGTGGTGCGGTACTTATCGTGCCGATCTCGCTCGGTGCGCAGCAGCTGGTTGAGGTTACGCACCAGGCTCGTCAGCTCGCGGGTGGTGTCCGGGTTCAGGCTGTCGCGGTCATGCATTTCCAGCTCGCGCACTTCCTGTGCGAGTTCCTGAATCGGGCGCAGGCTCCACCAGGCGGCCAGCCACAGAAGCGGCACCACCAGCAGCAGGTTAGCCAGCAGGACGTAAATAAACCAGCTCCACACCATGTAGGAGCGCTTCAGCTCGATAGGAATAGTGTCCACCACGACCACGGTCAGCGCCGGCATACGCGCCGTCGCCGGGTAGAGGTTGACTGCCACCGAGTGGGTCATCTCGTAGCCGTCGTCGCTCTCGTCATCGTGCATGTCTTTTAGCTGGGCGAGGCGGTCTTTGTCGTTGTCCAGCAGGGCGCTACTCGTCGCGTAGTCGGCCTCCAGCTCGTGGAAGCCGTTGCCGGTCAGCCACTCTTTCTGGATCTGCTGCACCACGTCCGGGACGTTGCGCTGCATCCACAGCAGTTTGCCGTGCTCGTCGTAAATCAGCGCCATGGTCGGGCTTTGGATGCTGATGTTGTCGGGCAAGTCCACCTGCAACTTGCCGTCCTTCCAGCTGGACAGCGTATAAAACAGGTTACTTTCCCCGCGCAGCAGGCGGAAGGTAGTTTTATCGAAGCTGACGCTGTAGCCCACCAGCGCCACCAGGCCGTAAGCCAGGGAAAGCACCATCACAACCGCGGCGGTAGCCAGTAAGAAACGAACCCGCAGCGACAGCGGCAGGATATGGCGAAAAATGTTCAGCATTTAGTGAAGATCGAACCTGTAGCCCTGCCCGCGCACGGTGGTGATCACTTCCTGCGGGTATTCAGCCTGAATTTTTTTACGTAAACGGCCCATCAGCACGTCAATAGTGTGGCTCTCGCGCAGCTCGGCGTCCGGGTAGAGCTGCAGCATCAGCGAGTCCTTGCTCACCACCTTCCCGGCGTTGCGGATGATGGTTTCCATGATGGTGTATTCAAACGCGGTGAGCTTGATCAGGTTGTCGTTAATCGACAGCTCGCGGCGGGACAAATCGACCTGGAACGGCGGCAGGGATATCACCTGCGAAGCCAGGCCGCTGTTACGGCGCATCAGCGCCTGCATACGGGCGACCACTTCTTCCAGATGGAAAGGTTTAGTGACGTAGTCATCGGCCCCGGCGCCCAGAACTTCAACTTTGTCCTGCCAGCCTTCACGGGCGGT
Source organism: Cedecea neteri (assembly GCF_000758325.1). Taxonomy (NCBI): domain Bacteria; kingdom Pseudomonadati; phylum Pseudomonadota; class Gammaproteobacteria; order Enterobacterales; family Enterobacteriaceae; genus Cedecea; species Cedecea neteri. Next base: position 2,790,128 of record NZ_CP009459.1, read on the forward strand.
TAATACCATGATGGGAATGGTTACGTCGTGACTGCGCCAGCGGCGGATCAGGCTCATGCCGTCTTCGTCCGGCAGGCCTAAGTCAATAATCGCGATGTCCGGGGTATGTTCATTCAGGAAATAGTCTGCCTCTTTGGCATCCTCGGCCGCATCCACCTGGTGGCCTGCTTCACGCAGCTGTACCTTAAGGTGATGACGCAGCAGGGCATTATCTTCCACGACCAGTACGCGCATTGTATTTCCTCAATCCATTCATAGTATTGATAGTTTAGCGCTAATTATTAATGACAGGAAATAAACCTCGTATAAACAATGCCCTTATGGAGATTAACGCTGAGTCAACAATCCCATTCGGCTGGAGGCCCTCACCCTAACCCTCTCCCAGAGGGAGAGGGGATAAAAAAATATACCTTGTCACTTGTTTCCTCCCTCGCCCCTTTGGGGAGAGGGGATGACAAAGGTGCTTTGTCACTTGTTTGCCCTTTGGCTTTTTGGAGGGAGGGGCTCACGAAGGTACTTTGTCACATGTTTTCCCCCTCGCCCCTCTGGGGAGAGGGCCGGGGTGAGGGGCAAATCGCAGACAAAAAAAAGCCCTCCGAAGAGGGCCGTTTTCATTACTTCAGCTCGTCAACCATGGTAATGGCGCGGCCAATATAGTTGGCCGGCGTCATGGCTTTCAGGCGGGTTTTCTCTTCTTCCGGCAGCTCGAGGCTGTCGATGAACTGCTTCATGCCTTCGGCGTCAACGCGCTTGCCGCGGGTCAGCTCTTTCAGCTTCTCGTACGGCTTTTCGATGCCGTAGCGGCGCATCACGGTCTGAATCGGCTCCGCCAGCACTTCCCAGTTGTGATCCAGCTCGTCCAGCAGGCGGTCGCGGTTCACTTCCAGCTTGCTCACGCCCTTCAGGGTGGACTGATAGGCGATCAGCGCATAGCCGATACCCACGCCCAGGTTACGCAGCACGGTGGAGTCGGTCAGGTCCCGCTGCCAGCGGGACACCGGCAGTTTGCTTGCCAGGTGTTGCAGCACCGCGTTGGAAAGGCCGAGGTTGCCTTCGGAGTTTTCGAAGTCAATCGGGTTCACTTTGTGCGGCATGGTGGAGGAGCCAATTTCACCGGCGATGGTCTTCTGCTTGAAGTGGTTCAGGGCGATGTAGCCCCACACGTCGCGGTCGAAGTCGATCAGGATGGTGTTGAAGCGAGCGATGCAGTCAAACAGCTCGGCGATGTAGTCGTGCGGCTCGATCTGGGTGGTGTACGGGTTCCACTGAATGCCCAGAGAAGTCACGAACTCTTCGCTGAACTGGTGCCAGTCCACTTCCGGGTAAGCGGCGATGTGGGCGTTGTAGTTGCCGACCGCGCCGTTGATTTTACCGAGGATTTCAACGTTGCCGAGCTGGCGGAACTGGCGCTCCATGCGGTAAGCGACGTTCGCCATCTCTTTACCCATGGTGGACGGAGTCGCCGGCTGGCCGTGGGTACGGGACAGCAGCGGGATGTCGCGATACTGCACCGCCAGATCTTTCACCGCGTCGATGATTTTACGCCAGTACGGCAGCACCACGTCTTTACGCGCGGTGTCGAGCATCAGCGCGTGGGACAGGTTGTTGATGTCTTCGGAAGTACAGGCGAAGTGAATAAATTCGGACACCGCGTGCAGGGCAGGGATCGCTTCCACTTTCTCTTTCAGGAAGTATTCCACTGCTTTCACGTCGTGGTTGGTGGTGCGCTCGATAGTTTTGATGCGCGCGGCGTCAGCCTCGCTGAACTCGGCGACGATTTTATCAAGGTAACCGTTTGCGTCCGCATCAAAAGCAGGAACTTCCTTGATCGTTGCGTGCGCGGCCAGCTTTTGCAGCCAACGTACTTCGACCTGTACGCGGAATTTCAGCAGACCGAATTCGCTGAAAATAGCGCGCAGAGCGCTGACTTTGTCGCCGTAGCGCCCGTCAACGGGGGAAACGGCGGTCAGTGAGGATAATTCCATAACAACTCCTGAGAGGTTAACAATGAGCAAGAATTTGTTTGGCCTGATCGGTCAGGCGACGACGAGAAAACATTAACTGCAGGCGGCCACCGCCAACCTGATGCCACAGCACGGCGGCACGGATCCCGGCCAGCAGCGTGGCGCGTACTTTACTTTGCACCTGCGGGCTTTGCAGCACGGCAGGGGAACCGGTGACCTGAATACGCGGGCCAAGCGGGCTGATGACGTCTACGTAGATCCCGGCCATGGCGCTTAACAGCGTGTCGGACTCGAGATCGAAGTGCTCCAGCTGGCGCTGCAGGCCATTAATTTTGCTGCCGAGCGTGTCCATCGCGCCTTTGGCTGCGTGGAGTTTACGCTCCAGTACCATCAGGCTGAGCGTATAGCGCGTCAGCTCGGCGCTCATGCCCTGGCGGCTGCTGGCGTTTAGCACGCCCAGCAGGGTTTCAAGCCCGAGCTTAAGGTTAGTTTCGCTGCCGCCAAAAACATCCAGGGTTGAGCCTGGGTTCTGGTCAATCACGCTGTTGAGCGAGACGTGAAGCGCGTCGCTGTCGCAATGACCCTGATGTGCCAACTGCTGAACCAGACGGGCTGACTGGCAAATGCCCGCCAGCGCGAGAGTAATGTCGTAGTAGTTTTTAGCCACCAGGCTGCGTCCTTGTGTGTAATTAACTGACGAGCGGCAAACGCTGCTCGATAATGCCGCCGCCGAGGCACACTTCGCCGAGGTAGAACACCGCGGACTGGCCTGGGGTGACGGCAGCCACCGGCTCTTCAAAACGCACTTCTATGCGCTCAGCGTCCAGCGGCGTAATCGTGCAAGGGATATCCGTCTGGCGGTAGCGGGTTTTCACCGTGCAGCTCAGCGGCGCGGTTAGCGGCTCGCGATCCACCCAGTGAAGCTGCTGGGCAACCAGCCCGACCGACATCAGACGCGGGTGATCGTGCCCCTGCGCGACGATAAGAATATTGTTGGCGACGTCTTTATCGACCACGTACCAAGGATCTTCAGACCCTTCTTTGGTGCCGCCGATGCCGAGGCCTTTACGCTGACCGAGGGTGTGATACATCAGCCCCTGGTGCTCGCCGACGGTTTCGCCGTCCACGGTAATAATTTTACCCGGCTGGGCTGGCAGATAGCGGCCCAGGAAGTCGCGGAATTTGCGCTCGCCGATAAAACAGATGCCGGTGGAATCTTTTTTCTTCGCGGTAACAAGATCCAGCTCTTCCGCAATGCGGCGGACTTCCGGTTTTTCCAGCTCGCCGACCGGGAACAGGCTTTGGGCAATCTGTTCGTGGCTCAGCGTATACAGGAAGTAGCTCTGGTCTTTGTTGCCGTCCAGGCCGCGCAGCAGCTGGCTTTTGCCGTTCACGTCAGCGCGGCGTACATAGTGGCCGGTAGCAATGAAATCGGCACCTAAATCTTCAGCGGCAAATTCCAGGAAGGCTTTAAATTTGATCTCTTTGTTGCAGAGGATATCCGGGTTTGGCGTGCGCCCGGCTTTGTACTCTTCGAGGAACAGTTCGAATACGTTGTCCCAGTACTCTGCGGCAAAGTTAACGGTGTGCAGTTCAATGCCCAGCTTGTCGCAAACGGCCTGCGCATCGGCTAAATCTTCCGCTGCGGTGCAGTACTCCTCGCCATCGTCTTCTTCCCAGTTCTTCATGAACAGGCCTTCCACCTTATAGCCCTGCTGCATCAGCAGGTAAGCGGAAACGGAGGAATCGACGCCGCCGGACATTCCGACGATCACTTTTTTCTGGCTGTTATCAGACATGGAGAGACTCACGACATTGAACTTCAAAGCGGCGTATTCTATCACGCAGGCCGCTGCTTGACACCCTCTGTAAACGGCCAGTTAAAAGCCCCCAGTACCGACAGGGGATAACGCGGCTCCTGCTGGTAACAGCGGATGCTTTCTGCCACCAGCGACGAGCGCAGATTTGCCGCATTGAGAATGGTTTCGGCATCGAGCCACAGGCAGCGGTCAATGTCGCTGTCGTGCGGGGTGGTCGGCAGTTGCTTATCCAGATCGATGGCAAACAGGAAGCGCAGGAAAGGTGTGTTATCCGGGGCGATCCACTGGTGCATGCGGATAAAACTTTGCGGCTCGGCAGTAATCCCCGTCTCTTCCCACAGCTCGCGCTTCGCGGCTTCAAGCAGCGTTTCGTCGGCTTCGAGATGCCCGGCGGGCTGGTTCCACAGTGCTTTACCGTCAATGGTTTCTTCGACGACTAAAAACTGACCTTCGGCCTGAACAACGCAGGCCACGGTGACGTGCGGTTTAAACATCACTTCTCCTGGGTTAAAGCGGTTTGTCGATTTTGGCGTAAATGGCATCCAGCGCACTGAGGCGTTTGTTGTACTGTGTGGTCAGGCAGGTGACGTCAGACCCGCAGCTCTGGCGCTCTTTGAGCCAGGCCTGCTGTTGATCCTGCATGGCGCCCTGGCCACCCATGGCAAACAGCCCTTTTAAGAACTGATATTTGGTGGCCATTTCGACGTCTTTATCATTCAACGCCCGGTGGGCACAAATCGCTTTTTCATCTGGCGCATTGGCTTTGGCGCAGTCAAAACTTGCCGCGCCCGCGGTGGTGGAGCCGATAAGTAAGCTCAGCAGCAGTATCTTTTTCATTTCAGTTGCTCCGGGGGGACTTCGCGCCACTCGCCGTTGGCCAGACCTTCCAGCGTGTAGTCGCCCATGGCGTAGCGGATCAGGCGCAGGGTAGGGTAGCCCACGTGCGCCGTCATGCGGCGAACCTGGCGGTTGCGGCCTTCATAAAGCGTGATCTTCAGCCAACTGGTGGGGATAGCCTTACGTTCGCGAATCGGCGGATTACGCGGCCACAGCCACTCTGGCTCGGCAACCAGCTCGGCACCTGCAGGCAATGTGGGGCCGTCGTTCAGCTCTACGCCGTTGCGCAGGGCGCTCAGCGCTTCCTCCGTTGGCTCGCCTTCCACCTGTACGTAATAGATTTTGCCGGTGCGCTTGCCTGGCTGGGTTAGTTTGGCCTGCAGCGCTCCGTCGTTGGTGAGCACCAGCAGCCCTTCGCTGTCGCGGTCGAGACGCCCCGCAGCATAAATGCCTTGTAAAGGAATGTAATCCTTCAGCGTGCTGCGCCCGGCTTCATCAGTGAACTGCGGCAGCACATCGTAGGGCTTATTGAAGATAACCAGCTTCTTTGGTCCGTCAGATTTCTTGCGCCTGGCGGCTTGTGGGCTGCTGAATCGTTTAACTTGGTGATTCCTAAAAGAAGTTTTGTTCATAGTGTTTTCAGCGCGGGTGGATTGACGCATTATAACGGAAAACATGAGTGATTGGCGCGAGCCCGATATTGCAGTAGTATGAGCCCGCAAATTACAAATCATTAACAAAAAACCAGAAGCGCTCGAAGGAGAGGTGAATGGAAAGCAAAGTAGTCGTTCCGGCGGAAGGTAAAAAGATCACCCTGCAAAATGGCAAAATCAACGTTCCAAACAACCCGGTGATCCCGTTCATTGAAGGGGACGGTATCGGTGTGGACGTGACCCCTGCCATGATTAAAGTGGTGGATGCTGCCGTGGCAAAAGCCTACAACGGCGAGCGGAAAATTTCCTGGATGGAAATCTACACCGGCGAAAAATCTACCCAAGTTTATGGCCAGGATGTCTGGCTGCCAGAAGAAACTCTGGACCTGATTCGTGACTACCGCGTGGCTATCAAAGGCCCACTGACTACCCCAGTCGGCGGCGGCATTCGCTCCCTGAACGTTGCCCTGCGTCAGCAGCTGGATCTGTACGTTTGCCTGCGCCCGGTACGTTACTACCAGGGTACCCCAAGCCCGGTTAAACAGCCTGAGCTGACCGACATGGTTATCTTCCGTGAGAACTCCGAAGATATCTATGCGGGTATCGAGTGGAAAGCGGACAGCGCTGAAGCGGACAAAGTTATCAAGTTCCTGCGTGACGAAATGGGCGTGAAGAAAATTCGCTTCCCTGAGCACTGCGGGATCGGCATCAAGCCTTGCTCCGAAGAAGGGACCAAACGCCTGGTACGTGCAGCCATCGAATATGCGATCACCAACGACCGTGATTCCGTGACCCTGGTGCACAAAGGCAACATCATGAAGTTCACCGAAGGCGCGTTCAAAGACTGGGGCTACCAGCTGGCTCGCGAAGAGTTCGGCGGCGAGCTGATCGACGGCGGCCCGTGGGTGAAAATCAAGAACCCGAACACCGGCAAAGAAATCGTTGTGAAAGACGTGATCGCCGATGCGTTCCTGCAGCAGATCCTGCTGCGTCCTGCAGAATACGACGTGATCGCCTGTATGAACCTGAACGGCGACTACATTTCTGATGCCCTGGCGGCACAGGTTGGCGGCATCGGTATCGCACCGGGCGCAAACATCGGCGACGACTGCGCACTGTTCGAAGCGACCCACGGTACCGCACCTAAGTACGCAGGCCAGGATAAAGTAAACCCAGGCTCCATCATTCTGTCCGCAGAAATGATGCTGCGTCATATGGAATGGTTCGAAGCGGCAGACCTGATCGTTAAGGGTATGGAAGGCGCTATCGAAGCTAAGACCGTAACTTATGACTTCGAGCGTCTGATGGATGGCGCTAAGCTGCTGAAATGTTCAGAGTTTGGCGACGCTATCATTAAACACATGTAATCAGCGCTGCTGGTGATGTGACAACGGGAACCTGATGGTTCCCGTTTTTATTATTAGCTTTCGAATGGTTATCAAAATAAGTTATCAAAACTCTTCAGGAAAAGTACCCTTGAGTATCTATCTAATCCGGCCAGTCCCAAGGATGGCGTTTTTATAAACGCTATCTATTTTAAACAGGTTGTTTGTATTTGGATAAGATGATTTTTTTTGCATTCAGAACCGGTGACTCAATGAAGTGCCAGCTTGACAAACATACTGAAACTAAACTTGCCACAATTATTGCAAATGCAGAAAGCGTATTGATCTGATTAAGTAGACTACCTATCCATATTATAATGGGATAATGATAGACATAAAGACCGTAACTTATATCGGGCACTTTCTTATCAGGCAGTGGAAGGTTTGAGCTCCCAAGCCAGACGACAGCAATTGCTTGAAGAATTGCCGCTGATGGCGCTATGGGAATATTTCTCCAGGGGGAAGAAAATAGAATTAATACAAAGATAAAAAAAGACAATGCGTAGCCGAAATGAATCCTCCTTGTTACATTTCTCATTAAGTAAAAAATATTTCCAATCAGAAATGAAATGGGGAGGAATGACAGTATTTGATACTTCGGGTGGTAATTTTTTGCGCAGATGAAGTAGGAAATGCCAATGCTAATTGCAAGCAGAGAGCATAAGGCGATTTTGCTTTTATAGGCTCCTGAAACCCACAGGATTATTAACACTCCGTATGCCAGTAATTCCCATATCAATGACCATAATGGAATATTGCCAGTTGATGCTGTAAATCCGCCTGTTAAAAACATCAATATAGAGTTAAAGGCGAATTCACGATCAACAACAATCCAGCTCAAAATTATGGAGGCTATGAGTGCTGGGAAAATTCGCAAACACCTTTTAATTAAAAAGGGAAAAACCTGAGGATTGTTATCATAGCTCCCAAGGACTAAAAATCCACTGACCGCAAGGAATGCCGGGACGGCCATTACAAAACCAGGCCAATATATGTTTTCAAAAAAAACTGGAATGGTGTGTGCAACAACAACTTCCAGGGCAAGAAATATTCTTAAATAATTGAATACTTGGTATTTCATAATATTAATTAAAGATTAATCAACTCGATAGGGTGAGGATAACATATTTATTGGTTTGAAAGAGCTAAAAATAACTTCATCAAGTGCCAACAGTATCGATAAAATCAGAACTTTAGACCTTCAGCGAGCATTGCTCAGAGCGACACCCCCGATCGTGGAAGGGATGATGGGGTTTAATTTACTGAAATATCAATTTCTTATGCCGGTATCATTAAGTGCAGGTAATCAGCGCCGCTGGTGATGTGACAACGGGAGCCTGAAAGCTCCCGTTTTTTTGTTCGCTTTCGAACGGTTATCAAAACCGTGAGCCAAAAGACCTAAAACAGTTGGATGCATTTTTTCTTAATCAATATCATTCGGTCGGCTTCGTGTTAGATAATTCCCAACCATTATCCCCCGCAACCAGCCAATGCGTTAGCTCAATTTGGTTAAGAAACACCTCATCGTGTGACACCACCATCAGGGTGCCCTGATACTGATTGAGGAAATATTCCAGCGTATGCAGGGATACAATATCCAGATGGTTGCTCGGTTCATCGAGCAATAAAAAGCTGGCGGGTGAGTCAGCATAAATCAGTATTGCCAGCGCCGCTTTAAGTTGTTCCCCGCCGCTAAGTTCGCCACAGGGCAATGACACACGAGATGCATCCAGCCCAAGCTGAGCAAGTTGCATACGCAGTTGGGATTCCCCCGCCTGCGAGTTCACCGCCAGAAGTTGCTCAAGTACCGTTTTTTGTCGGTCCAGAATGGACATTTGCTGGTCAAGATAAGCCGTGTTAGCCCAGACCTCGCGGCGACCAGACACCAGCGGCAACAAACCTGCTAAAGTTCTTAATAATGTCGATTTACCGCACCCGTTGGAACCAACAACACCGATCCGTTGGCCGCCGTTAATGGACAGCGTTATCTTGCGAAAAGAGGCTGGAACGAAAGGTAAAACGACCTCGTCAAGTGTGGCCACATTCTGCGGTAATGTCCCGAATGTAGAGGTGATGTGCATGGCGATGGGGGTTGATACCTCGATTTGCTTTATGGCGTGCCGCACCTGCTGGCTGAGTAACTCCCGCGCCTGGGTTTGCTGCTTTACCTGTTTTCCTGCTGAAGCCTCACTGCGGCCTTTTTGACGGCCCAGCAATATTTTTGCCTGATTCGCATTCTTGCCCTGGCGGGTACCGCGGGATCCGCGTTTTTCAAGTCGCTCGCGCTGTTCACGCAATGCCTGCTCTTCACGCTTACGCTCGGTTTTGATGCGTTCCAGGTTTTGCGCAGCGGAGGCCGTCTCCTGTGCTTTCATTTGTTGGTAAAAATCATAGTTACCGCCGTAGCTGCGTAAACCGAGCGACGATAATTCGACAATCCGCTCCATCTGTTGCAACAACTTCCGGTCATGACTGATGAGCAACAGGCCACGGGGCCATTGTTGCAGCTGCCGCATCAGCGTCAGTCGGCTGGCAGCATCCAGATGGTTGGTCGGCTCATCAAGGATAAGAAAATCGGCCTCGGATAGCATCGCGCCGGTCAGTGCCACCCGCATGGCTTCTCCGCCACTGAGCCTGTTGACCTCTGTTTCTGGCGATAGGTAACCCAATCCCGCCGACTCCAACTGCGCCTGCAATCGCTGGCGAAGGTCCCAATGATTACCAACAAGGTCAAAATCAACCGGGTCGACGCTGCCTGCTTCAATGCGATCTAGCGCGGCTAGCTGGGTGTCGACACCCGCCAGCATCGCAACGCTATGATAATGGTGCGGTGTCAGATGCTGCGCCAGATATCTGACACGACCTGAGCAACTACGCTGGCCGGAAGCCGGCGTAACCAGGCCTGACAGCATTTTAGCCAGCAGGCTTTTACCCACGCCATTGCGGCCGACCAGACCTGTATGTTGATGGTCGAATTGTTCAGTGAGATTCGAGAAAAGCGGTTTGCCATCAGGCAATACAAAAGAAACGCGATCGAGCGTGAGAATAGTATTCGTCATGCGATAACCCTAAATTAATGCACCAAAACAGCTCCCGAAGGAAACTGCATAAAGGCCGTCAAAGGTGACGGTGGGCATTAATTGCGCATTGGACGAATACCTCTAATCAGATGTGAAAGTGGGCTGATTATAAAAGTGCCAATTTCCATCTGTCAAATAACATCCAGCGACCAGCCCTGGGTATTAGATACAACGGTCAGTGAGTAATGAGTCACCACAGATGGAGATAATGGGGATGTTACGCCTATTGCCAGGCCCGGTGCGTGTCTGGCGCAGCATTCCAGCGTCAATGTGTTAAGTTTAATGCAGTTATCGGTTGCTTACTACAGGAGTGAACAAGTGAACATCGACTGGCACAGTTCTGTATTAACACGCGCTACTGTCGTGGATAAAGACTACAAAAATACTCAAAACGTTCGCCGTTTCATGATGGATGAGTGTGGACCGCGTTTTCGATTCGATCGCGAATTTATGGCATGGATACGAAACGATGTCCCCAAAAATTTAGGTGATGTCGTTGAGGAGTGGAAGCGCAGGCATACCTTCTAGAGAAAGCATCTCTAGTTTTCACTTAACGCCATCCCTCAGATCCTCGGCCGTCAGCTTCATTCCAGAAGCTGACGTTAGGTTTTTTAGCCGCCGTGGGGCGGCCCAGATAAGACTCATTTCTCAGAGTGAAAGCACCAGCCAGCCGCTGTGGCAAGCGTGACAAACGGTCCAGCCAGCGTAACGTTGTGATGGTTGATGATTTCACTCGCCGACAAATATTCGTTATCCATTGTGGTATGCGCATCTGAAATCAGTACGGTCCCGAACCCCAGCCCTGACGCTGCACGGCAGGTAGTGTCCACACAAAATTCTGTTTTCATACCGGCGATAACCAGCTGTTTAACACCTCGTTGAATAAGCTGTAGCTGAAGCTCAGTATTGCGGAAGCAATTGGGATACTTTTTTATAAACACCACATCCTGTTCAGCATTTACGTTCAGTTCGGGTATCAGTTGTGTCAACGGACTTTGCTCTGAGAATGGGGAATCATGGGGGCCGGTGTGGCGGGCAAAAAAAACGGGCACCCGAGTCTGCCTGGCTTTTTCAATCAGCAGTTGAATATTTAACAGAACGGCGTCAGAGAAATACGGGGAAGTGGGGCCATGGAAAAGCCCCTGCTGCATGTCGATAATTAAAAGTGCATCTTCAGATAACATCATATTTTTCTCCATTCAAGGGGTTATGAACGGAGATATTTTCTTCCCCGTCCGGTTTGGCGGGGATTCAGAATCTGTTTCGTCAGAAGCCAGTCACAGATCCGTCCACACCGCAGAAGGTGGTGGTGGTCACTGTGGTTGTTGTCTGAACTGACTTCATCATTTTATTATCTTCTTGTTTGCGTGAGGGATCTGGAACGGTAATGGTAAAAACTGCCTTTTTGTAGCACTGAGTAAATACCGTAATCAATAAATATTTTCCTGAAGAACGTTGAACTTTAGCTGTCATACACTTGGTACCCTTGCTTTTCGTCCGCCCCGCACGTAATCAGCCACGACTCTACTCACTAATAAGGCGTTAAGACTGAATCATCCGTTTAGCCAGCTTCTTTTGCAGAATAATAACGATAACGGGGAACCCTGATGCGGAAATTGCACATAGAACCAGCAACGAGTTCATATCCTGTAGGGCTATGCCATGAGCGGGAAATAGAAAAGAAGAGAGGAAAAATGCGGCTGTTGTCATCAGGTACATTATTGAGGTCTGTAGTGAAGCAAATCCTGCTCGTTGGCTGTCATCTGGAAACTGAATGGTAAGCGCCGAAGAGGAAACCAGGCGGCTGTAAGAGGCGCCCAGAAATAGAATAATAAATAGCGACGAATACGAATAGCCAAAAGCAGGGATGAGCAAACTCAGTATAAAAACGAGTGTTGACCCAGTCGCCAGACTCAAAGCAGAAAAATGTGAAGTTAACACGCCTGTCATTTTGGTAGACAGGTACCCGGCAATGCCTCCGGCGAAGAACAGCCAGGGCAACTGCTCCAGTGAAGCCCCCAACTGCCGGGTCATTAATGGCACCAGAACCGGGATGACCAGCATCGGGCTAAACTGCACCAGAGCATTACCCGAAGCGAACAGTAAAGTATTTCTATCGAGAGGCAGTGCGGGGGACGTGTCGCAGGAGGCCGGATCTCGAGGGATAAAGGAGCCAATAAGTGGCAAGGCTAATAAACACAGGGTACTGATTAACAACAAAGCGGCATGCCAGCCATAATGAGTACACAGAAATAATATCGTGGGCATGCCTGCAATGCTTACTAGCGAAAATGACACAATCACCGTTGCCAGCATTTTTCCGCGCAAGTTAGCCGGGGCGTGATTGATCAATATGCTAATCCCCACTCCCATTGTTGTCCCTCCCACCAGGCCCGCACAGAATCGTAATACCAGCAGATGGCTAAAACTGGATGTGAACGTAGTCAAAAGCGTCAGCAGGCCCAGGAGAAACATATTGGTAATTAAAAAACGCTTCTTGTTGAAACGGCCGATCCAATAAAAGGCAATAATGCCCGACAGGACGGCCCCGAGCGTATACATCCCGGAAACATAGCCGGAGAATGAGACGGGAACCGAGAAATCCGCGGCCATAAAAGCAAAGATAGGGTTAAACATCATGTATTCCAGCGCGTTAGTGAACTGGACAAAAGCCATGATAAGCGCTATTCGCATGAGGGACTTATCATTAAACGTCTGTGTGATCGCTGACATAACAGGCAACCTGTGGATGAAAGATGCCTGAGTTTAACGGCTATCAATACTGGTGATTAGGTGGTAAAAATGGCACTTATTATTATCATTTATGGGATAACGGATGCGTCCGGCGCTTGATTTTAATACCCTGAAAGTGTTCATTGCCGTGGTGGAAAGAGAAAGTTTTGTTGGGGCATCAAAAGTGCTTGAGATGCCGACATCCAACGTGAGTCGCTGTATCTCTCAGTTAGAAGAAAAACTGAATCTGCAGCTCATTGAGCGCAGTACCCGGCATATGAAACTCACCCAGGCGGGGCACCTGCTTTATACCCGGGCGAAGCCATTGGTGGAGGCGCTCGAGCAAACTGAAACAGAATTAACGCTACGGCAGATGCAACTCAAAGGCCCATTGCGCCTGTGTATTCCTAATGAACTGGGCCCTGCATTGCTCGGGTCTGTTATTGCCGATTTCGCCTGCCGGCACCCGGACCTGGAAATCAGCTGTGTCACAAATTTGTCCGGGTTTGAATCCCTGCGCGACGATCTGGATTTAGCTATCATTGTTAGCCGCGGCCAAATGGATGACAGTGACTACATTGCCCGCCACCTGTTGACGATCCCTTGTTCTGTTGTTGCCGCCCCGTCCGTCATTCAGCGTCATGGCACGCCTTCTCGTATACAGCAATTCGAAGAATTACCCTGTATTACCACGGTAAGTGCGCTCAAAGGGGCTCCCTGGCAGTTCGTTAACAAAAAGGGGGGATTCGAGACGGTTAAGGTGAAAGGTCATTACCGGGTAAACAGCGGAGAGATGGCAGGGCGGGCGGCGGTAGCGGGTGTCGGGTTTGCCATTCTGGCGAAACAAGCCTGCCAGCCCTGGATCAACGATGGCCGGTTAGTCGAAATTGAGTTGGAGCATGAGGCTGCCCCTTTGCAGTTGTACGCCCTTTATTTCGACCGCCGTTACTTGCCCGGTAAAACAAGGGCGCTGATTGATTTTATGCATCAGGAATTGAGTCGTATATCCTGAGTGACTGAAGGCTGGCTCCTCGTTCATCGCCTCAGCTTGTTTCATGCATCCGGCACGAACCCGCAGGGAAAGGTATTACGCTTTCAACACCGTGATGCCTTTGGTTTCCATACTGCTTACCCAGTTTTCATCAGTTTCGCTGTCAATCACGACCGTGTTGATTAACCCTACATCACCAATAACGAACGATGAGGCGGTGTTAATCTTTTCCGGTGACGCAAGCACAACTGTTTCTGCTGCTCTGCCGGAAAATGCACGTTTTATGCATGCTTCTTCGTAATCTCCCGTGGTTAACCCTGCCTCGGGGTGAATGCCCGTCACGCCCATAAAGAAAATATCCGCGTGAATGTTGCTGATACCTTCAATTGCTGCCGCCCCGACGGTGACAATGGAGTGCTTGTAGAGTCGGCCGCCAATCAAAATCACTTCAATGAAGGGTTTATCTACCAGGCCTAAAGCGACGCTGGGGCTGTGGGTTACCACCGTGATGCGCAGGTCATCGGGGAGGCAGTTAATAAGCTCTGATGTCGTAGTTCCTCCGTCAATCATCACTACCTGGCCTGCAGAAATTAGTTCGGCTCCCTTTCTGGCAATCTTGGCTTTAGCACCAGTTTTTAATGATTTACGCTCAGAAAAAGTGGCCACCGCTGAGGAGGAAGGCAACGCGCCGCCGTGAACGCGTTGTAAGTGGCCTTCTGCGGCAAGCTCGCGCAGGTCTCTCCGGATAGTGTCCTCTGAGATGTCAAATCGGCGACTCAGATTTTTTGAGAGAACCTGACCTTCGGCCTGAAGTTGCTCCAGAATAAGCTGTTTACGTTGGTTAGCGAGCATAGGATAGTCCTTCTAGTGCACGATAATGCATGTTATTGCACGATTGATCTTGAATTGGCACGATGATGCTGTTTATGATGCGAACACTACGTAAACAGGAGTGAACATGCAACCCAAACGTGCAGAAGTACGGATCGTCGATGACAGAATATTGTCTGATGACTGGTATTCGCTAAAGAAATATACCTTTGATATTCAGCGCAGAAACGGGGACTGGCAGCGACTGAGCCGCGAAGTTTACGATCGGGGCAATGGGGCTACCATCCTGCTTTATAACCGTGACAGGAAAACCGTCATTTTAACGCGCCAGTTTCGTTTTCCGGTCTTTATGAACGGCCACGGTGGTTATCTGATCGAAACTGCCGCAGGGTTGCTCGACAATATGGATCCAGAAAACCGCATAAAAGCGGAAGTTGAAGAAGAAACGGGCTTTCTCGTTTCCAGCGTGCAGAAGGTTTTCGAGGCTTACATGAGCCCTGGGTCGGTAACGGAGAAACTCTATTTTTACATCGCTGAATATGATGTTAGCGACAAGGCTGGCGCGGGCGGCGGAATAGAGGCTGAAGGTGAAGATATCGAAGTGTTAGAGCTGACCATCGATGCCGCTCTTGGCGCCGTTGAAAGTGGTCTTATCGTCGATGGTAAAACCATTATGTTGCTTTATCACGTTGCTCTGAAAAGTATTCTGTGAGGTTCTCAGCATGAAACAACTCATTCTTATCGCCGGCCCCTACCGCAGCGGCACTGACGGGAAACAAGATCTTATCGAGGCCAATCTCGCCCGGCTGGAAAATGCCGCGTTAACGGTATACCAGCGGGGGCACATTCCCGTCATTGGCGAATGGCTGGCTCTGCCTCTGGCAAAGGCCGCAGGTTCTAAAGCTATTGATGATGAAATTGCGGAGTCTATGTTTTACCCGGTTGCGCATCGGCTGATCGCAAAATGTGATGCCATATATCGCATTGAAGGCAAGTCTAAAGGGGCCGATATGGATATCGAGGTTGCACGCAAGCATGGGCTGGCTGTTTATTTCCGCCTGGAAGATGTCCCGCAGGCATGATTTTGGCGTTCAGATGCCTGCCAGTGTGCAGGCAACTGGCGGCGTCTTCGATGAGAGGAACAGTATATTCAATCATGAAAACAGCATTTGCTCTCAAACATACTTGAGAGGTGAATCATCTGTGGCTGGAAATAAGCGTTAATTAAGGTTCCGATACAAATCGCTTTAATTTTAAACACGTTATATTTTCCCTGACCCTGATTGATATTTGCAAATCCTTCTGCTTATAAAATACGGTATTTTTATAGGGTTAAATCTTGCCCGGGGACGACTCTCCGGCATTAATTAAACGAACATCAGGATGCTTTTCACTCGCCGCTTCGTGGTAAATATCCCCGAGCCAGCCGGGGAGTTCCTGCTCCGTTAGCCATGGTGGAATAACCACGTCATAAATCCGGGAATATTTCCCCTCATTAGGGTCGACGCGATAAAGCAGCCATTGTTCACTGACTTTCTTTATGCCCAAACGCCTGCCGAAGACATCAAAGTGCAGCATACTTCCCCCTGGAGTGCCCCTATATTTATTAATGATAATCGCTACCGGGAATCTTGAACAGACTCGTATTCAGGCGGCATTCCTCCTCTTGTAAAATTCAGACATAAAAAATCCAGGATATGTTACAGAGTTGTATCAATGGGTTATTTGCCGATGTTGAAAAAGGGAAGGGGATTAGGAACAGATCCCAGTTTTGTCTGAGTTCTCTTGTGCTAGTTTAGAAAGACAGGGACTTTCATTTATGGAGTGAGTATGGACAAGGACAAGCACGCCTCCGAGGAGCTTCATCCTGAAACACTGCAGGTTATCGGGGCGGCTGTCGTGCAGCTGCTGGCGAGAAAAGAGACGTTATCCCGGGAGTCGATAGCCGACATGATACATAAGCTCTATGCCAATGGCCTTGATGATATGGCGGTACAGAGGGCCGTTGATGTGCTGATCCTGGGGTAAGCGTGTGTTCAGGGGCGCTGTCTGGCATGCTATTTTTTCACTGCTTTTGCCAATAATGTGCAGTTTTAAACTGATTGTCTTCAAGTTACATGAAGATGTTAAAATTGCATTTGATTATCATTATCATAAAAGGGATTATTTATGAATAAGACGCTTATCATCTGCGCTATGTTATTGACCACTAACGTTTATGCCGGGAATAAACCCGCTTCGGAGTTGGTCTGGACTGAGGCAACAGAAGAGCCTGGCTGCTACGGTAATGTTTGCCTGAGTAACGAAGAGAAGAAGCCCCAGAATATGTACGGTAAGCTCGATAAAGGTGACCAAAAGCTGCTGTCCGATCCTTATTCTAAATACGATCGCGATAACAGCAACAGCACCGCCCGGGCCGGCGTGACGTTTAAATGGGACTAAGTAGGCTGCCATTTTGAAAAATGAGAGCCAACAGGCTCTCATCGTTAGCCGTTTTACTGCCAATACGCTAGAAAAAACGATGTTGTGTGAGTATGCCTTTCGCATCAAACAGGAATGCCACCTGTTTCCCGCCGCTGTTCTGGCAAATTACCCCATCCGCACCAGTTTTATCAGTGATGCCCTGGCAGGCCATACGTGAAACATAAGGCCGGATCTGGCATTTGAGCGTTTTACCGTCTTCCAGCACCAGCGTATTGTCAGGGGAAACATTTTCGACCGCAGGGCGCGGGCAATTTCCTTCCCCCCAGTTAACGCCTTGATGCTGAGGCTGAGAAACGCATCCCGTCAGTAATAAAAGCACCCACAGAGACTGATATTTCATATTGATCTTCGTTTTTCCGTTAATGTCATTATTCGATGTCAGGGCACAATAATAGACATGTTTCTTCAGTCTTTCTCTACGATAAAGAATACGTTCAGTTGCATCTGAGGTTAGCATGTTTATTGCAGTGTATGAGTTTGTCGTCAGAGCAGGCCAGGAAGAGGCTTTTATTCGTGCGTGGACGAAAAGAACCGAAGGGATTTATCGGTTAAGTGGCTCTTTAGGTTCGCGTCTGCACAGAAATCAAAATGGAAACTTTATAGGCTATGCGCAATGGCCTTCCCGGGAAGTCTGGCGCCAAAGCGGAAATTCTCCGCTAAATAATGGCCATCACCCGGAGTACGATCTGGCGAGCCAGCAAATGCAAGCCTGTCTGGCCATCCCGTCAAAAACATTGTTTGAAATGCATGTTGAAGAGGATTATTTGAGACCGACACAGTTTCAAAGCCCACGTTGAAGGCGGAATAATGTCGTTCTCTGGCTTACGTAGGGGGATTTCAATCCCAAAAGGAGAGGGAAAATAGTCCATGTCTAAGCGACTCACTGAATACCAAAAGAAATATGCCAATGCTCAGGTATGGGCATTCGGCGATTCGCCTGAGCTGGCTGACGAGCTGGTAGATTTAGTTTTAAAGGAGCGCAAAACAGCAACATGCTCTGCGGCATCTGCCTATGAGAAGGGGGAAGATGCGCCCGTCCCCGGCGGATATAGCATTATTCTTAACGGCAGCGGTGACCCGGTTTGTGTTATCCAGACGCTGTCTTTAATCACTCTTAAGTTTTCACAGGTCAGTGCAGATCAGGCCCGTAAGGAGGGGGAAGGGGACTTAAGCCTCTCCTGGTGGCGGCGTGAACATCAGCTATTTTTTGAAAGAAATGGCGAGTTTTCTGAAGATATGCCCTTAATTTTTGAAGAGTTTATGCTGGTGGAACGCATCCCACAGGAAGATAGCCTGTAACGTGAGCTGTTCCAAAAAGCGTGAAAATTGTTTTGCTATTTTTAGTCGCCGATGGCGTTAAATGCTACTGTAAGATCAAACAGATAAGCCGGAGGCGAGATGGATAAAAAAGCAAAAGATGACCTGTTGTATCAGGAGATGTGCCGCGTGGTGGGCAAGGTGGTACTGGAGATGCGTGATCTTGGGCAGGAACCTAAACACATCGTGATTGCCGGGGTGGTGAGAACCATGCTGGCTAATCATAAAATCAAACGTTCCCCGCTGACCAGCGAAGCGATGGAACACGTGATCGAGGCGCTGGGCTATGAAGTTTAGTTGGCGTCTGACGACTCAATAACTCTTCAGGAATCAATCTATGATTGCCAATATTCTTATCGGCCTGGTGGCTGTGATTCACCTTTATATTCTGGTGCTGGAAATGGTGCTTTGGGATAAACCTGCGGGGCGAAAGGCTTTTGGTTTGTCACCTGAGTTTGCTCAACAGTCGAAAACCCTGGCGGCGAATCAGGGGCTGTACAACGGTTTTTTAGCGGCGGGATTAATTTATGGACTGCTGGCGGCGAGCAGCGGTTATGAATTTAAACTGTTTTTCCTGATTTGCGTGCTGGTTGCTGGCTTATTTGGTGGTTTAACGGCCAGTAAAAAAATACTTTATGTACAGGCGGCTCCTGCGGTAGTGGCATTGATTGCATTATTCGCGGGAATATAATCGAAAAAACCCGGCCAATGCCGGGTCACCATAAGGCTATCATCATTAATATAATTGGTGATCGACCGGATCGTTTTTTGAGTGGTTCCGGCCCCTCCAGCGGAGGAGAAATATAGGCATATTTCGATAGCGGAATGAGGGTTCATCAAGCTACCGAAGGCAAGAAATTATCCTGAGTTGTTATGGTTGGCAAGTGCCACATGATATTTTTTTCAACGTTGAGTTATGAAACTAAATTTTCCAGAATTATCGCGCTGAACAAAGCTCCGAGATTCGTCTACGCTTTACAGGTAAGGCATTTTTTTAGCATGGACAAATCTAATTTATCAGGAGTTTATATGGGATTTTGGCGAGTCGTTTTCACAATTATTCTGCCACCATTGGGCGTGCTTATCGGTAAAGGTTTTGGCTGGGCCTTCATCCTCAATATCATCCTCACCCTGCTAGGCTACTTCCCTGGCCTGATTCATGCGTTTTGGGTGCAGACCCGGGATTGACCTGCCTGGCCTCTGTTGTGCCCCTCGCGTGAGAAAAGATGACTGCTTTTTTCATCCCTATCTGGCCCACTTTTGTGGGCTTTTTATTTCCTGTAAATTAAAAAGAGTTCCTGATTACTGAGGAATAACGGTTTTGTTTATCCTCTATTAAGGTTTTCTTAATATTCCCGACATCAATAAATAGCCAAAATAATTACGTCTGAAATTAATTTCTTATTATTGATTTTTCTTTTAAAACAAGGATGTACAAACCGTTACACGAAAGTACTGGGCATTATGTAAGGCTAATCCGCTTTATTGAGGAAACGTTTATTTTTGCCATTTTACTATGCTCGTGTTTTCACTCCTGAGGTTATAATAATGAGTCAACTTTTGATTACCGGTGCGACAGGTTTCCTGGGCGGCGCGGTTTTAGCCCGATCCCTCTCCGAATCCTCTTTCAATACCGTATTGCTATTGGTGCGAGCGAACTCTCCTCAGGAGGGCGTGGCCAGAATCAGAAATAACCTTGCTAATTTTGGTTGTACTGAAGCACAGCTGGCACAAATTAACCCGGAAAATATATTACTGGGTGATTTAGCCGAACCTGAACATTTTCTGGATGATGAAAGGCTGTCCAGCGTTACGCACGTGATTAACTGCGCCGCGGTGGCATCCTTTGGCGAGAATGCGCTGATCTGGAAAGTTAACGTGGAAGGCACTCTGCAGTTTGCTCGCCGCATGTCCCAGGTGAAGGGCCTGCAGCGTTTCCTGCACGTCGGCACCGCAATGTCCTGTGTACCGGATGCGGGTACGCTGGTGACCGAAAGTATGTCGAGCAAGCCGGAAGAAGAGCACCTGGTGCAGTACACCTGGTCTAAATCCACTATCGAACGCATGATGTCCGAGCAGTTCCCGCAGCTGCCGCTGGTTATCGCTCGTCCGTCCATCGTGGTGGGCCACAGCGAGCAGGGCTGCCGCCCGTCCAGCAGCATCTTCTGGGTCTTCCGCATGGTGTTGATGCTCGGGAAATTCATGTGCTCCCTGGATGACAAAATCGACGTTATCCCGGTGGACTATTGCGCAGAGGCGCTCCTGCTGCTAGCGAAGAGCGACTCGCTGAAAGAGAAGATCTACCACATCTCCGCCGGGGACGTGAGCAGCATCCGCTTTGCTGACATCGATGAAGCGATGTCCAGCGCGCTGAACCAGACGCCGATCTTCTCCAATTACGAGCAGGTGGATTACAGCGAACTGGTTAAAAGCCGCAGAAGCTTCAAATCCATTTACGGGCCGTGCAATGAGCGCTTAATGCTGCGTGCGATGCGTCTGTATGGGGAGTTCTCTATGCTGAATGTGCGTTTCTCTAACGAGAAGCTGCTGGATTTAGGCATGTCTCCGCCGCCGCGCTTTGTGGATTACATCAGCCGTTGCGTGGAAACCACCCGGGATTATTCTATTCCCGAGCTGATGAAGGTCGACTTCAAATAATACAAAAGGGAGCACAGGCTCCCTTTTCAATTTTTGCATTCAATTAAAGGGAGCGTTGGCTCCCTTTTTACGTTTAGTGAATTACCACTTCATTTCGCCGGTATTCACTTTGGCGCTCATTTCAAGCGAGCTTTCATCGGCCAGGCCCGGATATTTTTGCTTCATCTCAGCAATGACCGGGGCGCTTTTACCTTTCTTCAGCGCCAGTTCAAAGTCGGCTAAATAGTCGCCGGTAAAGACTACCGGGGCCGCGCCTGGTTTGACCTTACCGATGTAATGACCTGGGATCACGCGTTTCGGCTTCAGAGCCGCCATTTCATCCAGCACATCACGCCACTCCTGACGAGCTGCTTTGGTCTGGGAATCGGCGGTCCAGACGTGAATGCCGGAACTGACGCCCACGCCACCGAGAATGGTTTTATTGGCCGGGATCCACAGATACGCCGCGTGAGAAGCAGGCTGGCGAAGCTCAATTTTTTCACCGTCGACGGTGAAGGTTGTCTCATGCGTTACCTGTGGCACGAAGACTTCTTTCGGCGCACCGTCTTTCAGAATCGGGCCCCAGTATTTGAGCTTCTCTGCTTTAGTTTTGTTGATATGGTCCACAACCAGCGGCGTGGCTTCAATTTTTACCTGCGGATAGGCCTTAACAATCGGCTCAAGGCCAAAGTAATAATCCGGGTCACCGGCGGTGATAAGCACGCGGGTCAGCTTTTTGCCGCTGTGCTGAATCATTTTCACCAGTGCTTCGCCGTCTTTAACGCTGAACTGGGCATCGACCAGCGTGGCTTCCGTTGGGCCGCTAATCAGCGTAGAGGTGACCGGGAAAACGCCTTTGTCCTGCGGGTTGTAGACGTCGAGCGTCAGCGGAGCAGCAAAGCTAGCGCTGGTGAACAAAAGGGTGGCCGCGGCCAGGGTCTGTGTCTTCATCTTTTTCTATCCTGATTAACTGAATGAATAAGCCCGTTTGGGAATGAGAAACAGTGTAAATTGCATTTTGTGAATCGTAATGGCCTAATTCAGGTAAGATGAGTTTCATAAATCGAACAGATGGGTGAAAGAATGGACAGGATCATTGCTGCAAAAGTCTATACCCGCATTTGCGAGCTGGGCAGCCTGAGCGCCGCGGCTCGGGCGTTAAATATGTCCCGGCCAATGGTGAGTCGCTATCTCGAGCAAATGGAACATTGGGCGGGGGAGCGGCTGCTGCATCGTTCTTCCCGCAAGCTGACGTTAACGCCGACGGGTGAGCGGGTGCTGCAGCAAACCCGGGCGCTCAACGAGGTAGCGGAAAGTATTGCGGCGCAGAAGCAGCAGGATTTGCCTTCGGGTACTCTGCGGGTGGCCTGCTCACAGTTTGGCGCCCGGTATTACATCGTGCCTTTCTTGTCTGATTTCCTGCGCGACTACCCGGATGTGAGGGTTGAGCTGCACGTCAGCAGTCAGGCGGTGAATATGATTGAGGAGCGTATCGATCTGGCTATTCGCATCACCAACGACCTCGATCCTAATATTATCGCCCGTCGTCTGGGGGAATGTGACTCCCGGCTGTATGCTTCGCCTTCTTACATTGAGCAAAGGGGAATGCCTCGTACGCCGGGCGATCTCGAGCACCACAATTGCCTGCAATATAGCTATTTTCTGCGCAACATCTGGCAAATGGTGGATGAAAACGGCGACCCGCTGAACGTGGAGGTGAGCGGTAATTTCAGCGCCAATGATTCCGTCGTGCTGATGGACGCAGTAGCGGACGGCGTGGGGATTGCGATGCTGCCGGTTCAGGATGCTCAGCCACGGTTTGAGAGCGGGGAGCTGGTTAAAGTGCTTGAGGCTTATCCGCCGCGATCGATGGGGATCTACGGTATATACCGGAGCCGAAGCTATCTGCCCGCTGCATTGAGACTGTTTCTGGCGGCGCTGTCGGACAGGCTGGCAAAATAATTTAAGAAAAACCTTAGTTACAGGTGGCCATGCCGTTTACTTTTTGCGCCAGGAATGTTCTGATCTCGCGGCGAAAAAGTAAGGGGAGCAGCAATGTTTCAATTAAAACCGGGCAGCCTGGCGATGATCATCGGCGCTCGTACCGCCGCCGGGCGGGTGAATATAGGTAAAGCGGTAGAGCTGTTCGGGCTGTGCCAGCCAGGAGAACGCTTTGTTAATCCGGTGACCGGTGTGGTAACACAGCTTCCGCCGGAGGCAAACTACCCGCTTTGGCTGGTGACCGGAGAGGTTATCGCTTTTGATGGCCGCCAGGGCTACGCCTTCGTGCGTGCCGAACATTTAATGCCGCTGGACAAAGATTTTTCCCCGCAGGAAGACGAACTCCACCTCAGCTACTGATCCCGGCAGTGGCGCAAAAAGTCGGCCAGCACCAGGGCATGGTTCTGGTCGGTATTTTTTGCGCCATACAGCAACGTCAGCGTGCCGCTTTCGCCGTGTCGGGCAAGCGCCTGGGCTGCGTCCAGATGTTGCCCAAGCTCTTGCCTGTAAAGCTTGCTGAACGCGGAAAAATCAATAGTTTCGCTGTGAAAGGCTTTGCGTAGCTCGCTTGAGGGTGCCAGTTCCTTCGGCCATTCATCGTAGAGCAGGTCGCTTTTTTTCATCCCTCTCGGCCACAGTCTGTCCACCAGCACTCGGTAGCCGTCATCATCAGACGGGGCTTCATAGACGCGTTTACAGCGGATCATGCCTGCTCCTTTTCGACGGCCTCAAGCCTGCTGAGCAACAGCGGAATCTGGTGGTCGGCAAAGACTTCGATGCCGTGCTGACGCAACAGTGCTGCCGCAACCCCCTGACCCGGGATTGTTTTGCCTGCAAAGTGGCCATCGTAAATTTTCTGGCTGCCGCAGGTCGGGCTGCCGTCGGTAAGAATAGCAAACTGGCAGTTATTATCGCGGGCGGTTTCAAGCGCGAGCCAGGCGGCAAGAAGGTAAGGTTCGGTGACGTTTTTGCCGTCGCTTTCCAGTATGGCTGCACGGCCTAGCAAGGCAGCTTCACCATTGCCTCCGCTAAGCTCTGCGGGGAGACGCGGCGTTGGTAGCCCGGCGGCGAGTTCGGGGCAGTGGATAACCAGGCGGCCTTCGGCCTGTAGTCGGGCGAGGGCCGCGCCAGTTTGTGATTTTTCTCGGCCATCATAGCGAACCTGAAACCCCATCAGGCAGGCGCTAACCAGTATTTTTGCTTTCATATTCTTCTTCGATGAAGTGAACCTGACACGTTACTACATTGTTTGCCACGGCGGAAAGAGGCGAAAGACTGCCAATTTTTGCGGTTGCCAGCGCAAAGCAAAACGCCTACTCTATCATTCCTTATGTTGTTCTCTTCCCTCAAACATAAGGCCAACCAAAGCATGTCAGACTCACAGTTGAAATCCACTTTACGTATTGCGCTTGTCGGTGATTATAACCCCGCGGTGATTGCACACCAGGCCATTCCTCAGGCGTTAGATAATGCGGCTGCCGCGCTTGGCGTCAGCGCGGATTATGACTGGGTCTCCTCGCTGGAAGTGACCAGCCCCGAAGATCTGGTGGGTTACGACGCAATCTGGTGCGTGCCTTCCAGCCCTTATCTGAATGAAGATGCTGCTTACCTTGCCGTTCGCTTTGCGCGGGAGAACGGCGTGCCTTTCCTCGGCACCTGCGCCGGGTTCCAGTATGCGGTGGTGGAATATGCGCGTAACGTGCTCGGTTGGGAAGATGCGGGCCATGCGGAAACCGCGAGCGAAGGGCGGCTGGTGATTGGCCGCCTGAGCTGCTCGCTGGTGGAGGTTTCAGACAAGATCGCGCTGCTGGCCGACTCTACGGTTGGGCGCGCCTATGGCAAGACGGAGATTGAAGAGGGCTACCACTGCAATTACGGTATAGCGGAGCTGTTTGCCACTGCGCTTGCCGGCGAACCGCTGAAGCCGACCGGTTGGGATAAGCAGGGCGAGATTCGCGCGGTTGAACTTCAGGAACATCCGTTCTTTGTGGCGACGCTGTTCCAGCATGAGCGAAATGCGCTTAAAGGCAAACCGTCTCCTTTGGTTGAGGCTTTCCTGGCCGCCGCTGAGAGATAAATTCGGGATATCGGGGCGCTTGGTTACAGCCCTCACCCCGACCCTCTCCCAGAGGGAGAGGGAGAAAACAGACGTCGGGGAAAGTGGTTCCGGAGAGCTTTATCCATTCCCTCTCCCAAAGGGCGAGGGAGAAAACAGACGTCGGGGAAAGTGGTTCCGGAGAGCTTTATCCATTCCCTCTCCCAAAGGGAGAGGGAGAAAACAGACGTCGGGGAAAGTGGTTCCGGAGAGCTTTATCCATTCCCTCTCCCAAAGGGCGAGTGAGAAAACAGACGTCGGGGAAAGTGGTTCCGGAGAGCTTTATCCATTCCCTCTCCCAAAGGGAGAGGGAGAAAACAGACGTCGGGGAAAGTGGTTCCGGAGAGCTTTATCCATTCCCTCTCCCAAAGGGAGAGTGAGAAAACAGACGTCGGGGAAAGTGGTTCCGGAGAGCTTTATCCATTCCCTCTCCCAAAGGGCGAGTGAGAAAACAGATGTCGTGGAAAGTGGTTTCAGAGAGCTTTATCCATTCCCTCTCCCAGAGGAAGAGGGAGAAAACAGATGTCGTGGAAAGTGCTTCCAGAAAGCTTTATCTATTCCCTCTCCCTTTCAGGGAGAGGGTCAGGGTGAGGGTAAAAAAACAGAAGCGACATTGTGGTTGAAGCAAGTGCCAGACATAAAGCGAGGCTCGGGTTCCAACGTAAATCGCATCGTAGACCTTATCTTTAACGAGGTTTCGTCGCCCGAAGAATCAAAAAGGCCGGGCGGCGCATCTCTTTTACCAGACGCGGGTGCTGGGCCAGGGTTTCTGCCGTCGGCTTGGTTTCCAGCATTCGGGTGAGGGCGAAACCGCTGTCGAGCAGGGTATTCACATAGGTTTCCGTGGTGCGGTGGTACTTTTGCACATCCTCCACGAACCAGTTGGTGTGGCGTAAACCTTGCTGGTGGTAGTGATTCACCGGCCAGATAACTTCTTCTTTATAGGGCTGCCAGCCCACCGGGAAGGCGGTGCACATCGGGTGTTCTACGGAGAAGATAAACTGCCCCCCGGGTTTTAACGAAGCAAAGATAGTGTTGCTCAGGCGGGCGAAATCTTCGATGTAGTGCAACGCCAGCGACGAAATCGCCAGGTCCCAGGTTTCACCTTCCGGCGAGAATTGTTCCAGCGGTAAATGGTGGTAGCTGATGTTTGCGTCCTGCGTTGCGGCGCGCGCCTGGGCGAGCATCTTTTCCGAGATATCAAACCCCGTCACGCTTGCCGCCCCGTGAGCGCGGGCGAAGCGGGCAAAGTCGCCAAAGCCGCAGCCCAGGTCGAGGATCTTCAGGCCATCCAGCGCAGGCAGCAGGGAATAAAGCTCGGGGATCTCCAGCAGCCCGTTAAGGCCGGAGTCCTGCTCCCTTAGCTGACGGTAATTTTCAAAAAATACCGGGTCGTCAAAAATGTTCTGCGGTGCCGATGATGCCATACGATCCTCCTTGTTAGTCTGTTCAGGCCGCGGCTTTCTCCGCCGCGCCGATCTCTTTCTGGCGTCCAGCATAAGCCCCAAAGACGCCCATGACGACAGAAAGTAGCGCACAGCCTAATAACGGTATCGCCCAACTGCCGGTGATGTCATGAATTTTACCCATCACTGGTGGGCCAAAGGCGGCCAGAAGATAACCGACGCACTGCGCCATGCCGGACAGCGCCGCCGCCTGATGAGCAGAACCGGTGCGCATACCAATGAATGAGAGCCCGAGGATCATCGCCGCGCCGGAGCCAAACCCGCCGAGCGATACCCAGAAGATGGAGAAAGCGGGCAGCAGCCACAGGCCGAGCGTCGCCAGACACCACAGCAGCGCCATCAGCGCGGCAATCCCCCGCTGGTCTTTCAGACGGCTCAGGATCAGACCCACAAACAATCCCGGAATGGCGGTGGCGAGCTGCAGAATGCCGTGTATCGACCCGGCTTCGGCTTCGTTGTAGCCGTGGCTGATCAGAATAGAAGGCAGCCAGCCGATAATCACGTAATAGACCAGCGAGTTAATGCCCAGATACAGGGTGACCTGCCAGGCCAGCGGCGAGGACCAGATGCCGCGGCTGTGCAGCGCCGGGTTGCCGGAAAGGTTCATTACCGTGCTGCTGCCAAGCTGCGGCAGCCAGATAATCAGCGCCAGCAGCGGGAAGATCATCAGCGACAACATGGCACCGGACCAGCCGAAGCCGTGCAGGGCAATCGGCACCACCATTACCGAGCCCAGTGCGGCGGCCACGCCCATCGTGAGCGAGTAAGCGCCGGTGAGTTTAGCAACCTGGCCGGGGAAGTCACGCTTAAGCAGGCTGGGCAATAGCACGTTGCCCATAGCGATTCCACAGCCGATGATGGCCGTGCCGATGTACAGCAGCGCGGCGTGGCCGGCGGAGCGCAAAGCAATCCCGGCGCAGATAATTAGCAACGCGCCGAACAGACTGCGCTCGGTGCCAAAGCGGCGGGCGATCCCGGCGGCAAGCGGGGAAACAACCGCAAAGGCCAGCAGGGGCAGGGTAGTTAAAATCCCGATCTGCGCGGTGGACAGCGCAAGTGCATCGCGCACCATATCCAGCAGCGGTGCTGCGCCGGTAAAAGTAACGCGCAGGGTGGTGGCAATCATCAGAATGCCGAGCAGAAGCAGAGCGCGGCTCTTTTTGCTCGCTGAAGTCGTGGAAGTCATGTGTTGGTGTCCTGAAAAACGGTAAGGCAAAGATACACGCTTCTGCCTTTTTACGAATCAAGCTAAAATGACAGATTATCGCTAAATTCGGACATGCTATGGAACGTGACCTGGATCTCGAAGGGTTTGACCCGGACAGCATCGTGACGCCCGCGCTGGCGTTTCGCATCCGCGCCGCGCAAACCTATAACGAAAAGCCCATTCACACCCACCGAAAAGGGCAGCTGATTCTGGCGCTCCACGGCGGTATTACCAGCGAAGTCACCAACTCGATGTGGATGGTGCCGCCGCAGTATGCGGTGTGGGTGCCGGGGCAAATGCCGCACAGCAACCGGGTGACGGCAGACGCGCGGCTCTGCTTTTTGTTTATTGAACCGGATGCGGTCGCCATGCCGCAGGAATGCTGCGCGCTGAAGATCTCGCCGCTGGTGCGGGAACTGATTTTGCGTTTGTCCAACGTTCCCCATGAACATCTCGACTGCGCGCCCATTCAACGGCTGGTGCAGGTGCTGTTTGATGAGCTGCCTAATCAACCGGTGGAGCAGCTCCAGCTCCCGATCTCCTCGCACCCGAAAATACGTGCGATGGCGGACAGTATGGCGAAAAACCTGAAGGAGAAGAAAACGCTGGCGCAGTGGGCCGACGACATGGCGATGAGCGAGCGCAATCTTGCCCGGCTGGTGGGGAAAGAAACGGGGCTGAGTTTTCTACGCTGGCGGCAGCAGATGCAGCTCATCGTGGCGCTGCGTTATTTGATTAGCGGGATGACCGTGCAAAATGTGGCGGAGTCGCTCGGTTACGACTCCACCACGGCGTTTATTACCATGTTTAAAAAGGCGCTAGGCACCACACCAGGACGCTATTTAAGCACCCTGGGCGGGGACGATTTTACAGACTAGCCAGCTTAAACTGGGACACGGCGGTATTCAGCTCATAGGTCTGTGCCAGCAGCGATTCAGCCGCCCCGGAGGCCTGGTTCACCATCGCCGCGTTTTGCTGGGTGGTGACATCCATCTGGCTGATGGCGGTGCTGACCTGCTCAATACCGCTGCTTTGCTCATCGCTGGCGTGGGTAATCTCCACCATCAGCGCGGCGACGCGCTTCACGTCCTGCACCACGGTATTGATGGTTTTGCCCGCTTCGTTTACCAGCCGGCTGCCGCTGGCCACCTGATTCACCGAGTCTTCAATCAGCTCTTTGATCTCTTTGGCCGCGCTGGCGCTACGCTGGGCCAGGCTGCGAACCTCTCCGGCGACAACCGCAAAACCGCGCCCCTGGTCACCGGCTCTGGCGGCTTCTACCGCCGCGTTCAACGCCAGGATGTTGGTCTGGAAAGCGATGCTGTCGATAACGCCGATGATGTCGGTGATTTTGTTGGCGGAGCTTGAAATGCCGTCCATGGTTTCCACGACCTGTGCCACCACCGCGCCGCCCTGTTCCGCGCTTCTCGAGGCGGTATTGGCCAACTGGCTGGCGCTTTGGGCATTCTCTGCGTTTTGTTTCACCGTGGCGGTCATCTCTTCCATCGACGACGCCGTTTGCTCCAGCGCGCTGGCCTGTTCTTCGGTGCGGGAGGCCAGGTCAATATTGCCGCTGGCAATTTCGCTGGAGCGGGTGGAGATCTGGTTGCTGCTTTCGTGCACCAGATGGATGACCATGGTGAGCTGCTGGCACATGGTTTCCATCGCGGCCATGACGCTGGTTCTGTCGCCGTCGCGCACTTTCACTTCGCGGGTGAGATCCCCGCAGGCCACGGCGTTAGCAATCTCGGCCACTTCACTCGGCTCGCCACCCAGCGAACGGAAAATCGTGCGATGTACCCACCAACCGACCACCAGTAACAGTAGTACCGCGGCCCCGGAACCAATCAATTGCCATTGGGTGGAGTTAGCGCTGCTGTGTTGGGCTTTTTCTACGGCGTTATCGGCATACTCGGCGGAGGCTTTGACAAAGGATTCAATGCCTTTCTGGTGGGCGAAAAAGTCTTTATCGGCCGCCTTCAGCTTTTCAAACAGCGGCGTCGGTGCGCCCGAACGAATAAGCTCCACCAGGTCATTGGCATCTTTGATCATCGCCATCCCGGCCTGGTATTGCTCCCCGAGCAGGTTCTGCTGCAGCTCAGGCGGCAGGGCGGCCTTCCAGTAATCAACTCGCTGGTGCCATTGCGCGCTGAGGCGCTTAATTTCGGCATCGGCCTGATCGACGCTCAGCGTGCCTTCCACCACGCGCGAAAGCACCAGCCGCAGTTCAATCAGGTAAATCGGTGCAGGCTTGATGTCAGACATCAGATCCTTTGCCAGCAGGCCGCTTTCCGTACTTTGGGCACTTCGGTGGCTGCCGTAGAGTGAAATGGCGGTAACCAGGGCGGACATCAAAATCGAACAGCAAATTAATAACAACAAATTGTGAGCCAGTGATTTCATTTTGCCTCTCCTATTATTTGAAAAGCTTATCGGCCCAGGAGAAGGGAAACTTTTTCGCCAGATCTGAAAACTACCGGGTGAGTCACAAACTTATGCCATAAATCGCCAATTTTTTATTTTTAAAATAATCACTTAACTCAATTATTTGTTAAATCTATAAGTAAAAGATTTAACTCGGGATTAGCTAATATGTTTTCTGCATATGCAATGCAGGATTAAGCATTGGCGAGGGAAAGGCGCTTGTGCGAGCGTAAAGGCATAGCTCGCTCACAGACGGGATAACAAGGAAAATCAATGGCACAGGTAAAGGCTTTAACGCACACAACTTCACACACAATAGCGCAACGTAAATTAACGCTCTCTGCTTGGGTTCTGGCCCTGTCCGGCCTGGCCTCCGCCGCGGTTCACGCAGATCAGCTGGCGGATATTCAAAAAGCGGGGGTGGTTAAAGTGGCCACTTTTGACGCAAATCCACCTTTTGGCTCTATAGATGCTAAAACGCACGACATCGTGGGCTATGACGTTGATTTCGCGAAAGCACTGGCTAAATCCTTAGGCGTTAAGCTTGAGCTGGTGGCCACCAACCCGGCGAACCGTATTCCGCTCCTGCAGTCCGGTAAGGTCGACCTTATCGTGGCGGATATCACGATTACGCCGGAACGCGCCCAGGTGGTGGATTTCTCTACCCCTTATTTTGTGACCGGACAGCAGTTCCTGGTCCCGGCTTCCGGACCGGATAAGCTTGAGGATTACGCGAAAGGGCGCGTGGGTGCGGTAAAAGGCACCACCGGAGAACAGGCGCTGGTGCAGCGTTTCCCGTCAATTCGAGTGCTTTCTTATGATGATATCCCGCTGGCTTTTACCGCGCTGCGCAACGGTAACGTCCAGGCTATCACTCAGGACAGCACTATTCTTGCCGGGCTGCTGGCCGAAGCGCCGGATAAGGCGAAGTTTAAAATTCTGCCGGATCTGCTGAGCAAGGAAGAGATTGGCGTTGGCGTGAAGAAAGGGGAGCCTGCCCTTTTGAAAGCGGTTAACGACGAACTGGTGAAGCTGGAACAAAGTGGCCAGGCAGAGCAAATCTACAACGCCTGGTTTGGCCCCGACAGCAAAACCCCGCAGCCGCGCAGCTTTAAAATTGTAGCCAAATAATATGTTTAAACGACCGCCTCATTTGTCCGCAGCTTCGGCTGCGGATTTTTTGCATCTGCAGTCCGCCAGCGTTGAATTTCGCAAAGCGAGTAAACGTTATGGTGAAACTTCCGTCCTGCGCGAGATAGACCTGACCATCGCGGCCGGAGAAGTGGTGGCGATTTGCGGCCCGTCCGGTTCGGGGAAATCAACGCTAATACGGCTCATCAACCAGCTCGAAACCCTTAGCGATGGCGATATTTTTATCGATGGTAAACCTACCCGAACGTTGAATAACACTATGCTGCGCCGCCTGCGAAGCCGAATCGGGTTTGTGTTTCAGCAGTTTAACCTCTACGCCCACCTTACGGCCGAGCAGAACATTACGCTGTCGTTAACTCACGTTCACGGCTGGAAGCGTGAGGCCGCGCATCAGCAGGCTCTGGCGCTGCTGGCCCGGGTCGGCCTTGCAGACAAAGCGCAGCATTATCCGGCGCAGCTTTCCGGCGGGCAGCAGCAGCGCGTGGCGATTGCCAGGGCGCTGGCGTCGTCGCCGCAAATTATCCTGTTTGACGAGCCGACTTCGGCCCTTGATCCGGAGATGATCGGTGAAGTTCTGCAGGTGATGAAAGATCTCGCCCACAGCGGCATTACCATGATTGTGGTCACGCATGAGATGCAGTTCGCCCGTGAAATTGCCGACCGCGTGGTGTTTATTGACGGCGGGGCGATCCTCGAGCAGGCGGCCCCGGCGCAGTTTTTCCGCTCGCCGCAGCATCCCCGCGCCCGTCGTTTTCTGCAAAAGGTACTCGACCCGCTGCATGCCGGGGCCGAATCATGAACAGCTACTTTGACTGGGCGGGCGTGCTAAGTGGGGCGCCGCGAGCCTGGCTTATCTCCGGTTTGCTGACTACCGCATGGGTGACGCTCGCCGGGATGATGATTGCGACGCTGTTTGCCGTGCTGCTGTTGGGGCTAAGGCTTGCCGGTGGCCGGGCGGGGCGCTACATCACCGCAAGCTGGGTTTCTGTTTTTCGCAATACGCCATTGCTGGTGCAGCTCCTTTTCTGGTATTTCGCGGCGTGGAACGCGCTGCCGCAGAGCTGGCGTGGGTTTATTAACGACGATCACAGCTGGTCTCAACTGCCCGGCGGCGTCTGGTGGTTGACGCCGGAATTTCTCTGCGCCGCATGGGGGCTAGGGGTGTTCACCTCGGCATTTTTGGTGGAGGAGATCCGCAGCGGGTTGCAGGCGGTGCCGAAGGGGCAAACCGAGGCCGCGCTTTCTCAGGGCTTTTCTGAGTGGCAGCTTTTTCGCACCGTGCTGCTACCCCAGGGCGTGGTTAACGCCTGGCAGCCGGTGGTCGGGCAATATCTCAACCTGATGAAGCTCTCCTCGCTGGCCACGGGTATCGGCTTTGCCGAACTCACCAGTCAGGTACGCCGCATTGAAAGCTACAACGCCCACGCGCTGGGGGCTTTTGCCGCAGGCACGGTGCTTTATTTGCTACTGGGGCTGGCAATGAGCGGGCTGTTTACATGCTTTGCGCCAGGGAAACGCGGGCCACGTAAAACCGGAGGTATAGCATGATCGCTAACATTTCGGTTATTACGGACAACCTCGACTATTTGCTGTGGGGAAGAATGGCTCAGGGAGAGCCGGGCGGCGTACTGCTAACCCTGATGATGGCCGTAGGCGCTGGCGTGCTTGCCCTGGGGCTGGGTTTATTGCTGGCCTGCGCTGCCTGGCGCTACAGCGGTATTGTGCGGCGGCTGCTTTTCCTCTGGGCCGAATTGATCCGCGGCATTCCGCTGATTTTTGTGATCTTCTGGCTTTATTTCCTGCTACCCGCCATTACCGGGCGTGATTTACCGGGGCCATTTACCGTCACGCTGGCGCTGGCCTGGTTTACGTCTGCTGCGGTGATGTACACCACGCTGGCGGCGCTGAATGCATTGGCGAAGGGGCAAAATGAAGCGGCGATTGCCGATGGCTTTACGCCGTGGCAAACGCTGAGATTGGTCCTGCTGCCCCAGGCGCTGCGCAACGCTTTACCGTCGTTTGCCGGGCTGTTTATCTCGCTTATCAAAGACACGTCACTGGCGTTTATCGTCAACGTGCCGGAGCTGACAACCGTGGCCGGGCAGGTCAACAGCCGGGTGCAAATTTACCCGGCAGCCATTTTTATTTTTACCGGCCTGGTCTATTACCTGCTGTGCAGCGCGCTGGCCTGGCGCATTCACCGCTGGCAGCGGCAGGGCGCTACTGCTTACCCACAATAAGGGAAACCAGCCCGGCGGCGATCAGCGGTCCAACGGGGACGCCACGGAACAGGGCGACGCCAAGGACGGTACCGACCAGCAGGCCGCCCACCAGACCCGGTTGGCTGCCCATCAACGTCACGCCGCGCCCGCCGAGCCATGAAACCGCCACCCCGACGACAATCGCCACCAGCGATTTCCAGTGGGTGAAAGAGTGGATCAGGTTGCTGGCGGGCAGAGTGCCGCTGGCTATCGGGGCCATCACGCCGATGGTCAAAATAATGATCCCCACCGTCAGGCCCTGTTTCTCAATCCACGGAAAGAAAGTGTTCAGCGGGGTTACGCGCACAATAATCAGCACGAGGATGGAAACCGCGACGGTGGTGTTATGGCTGACAAAACCTAATCCAGCCAGGGCCAGAAGAATCAAGAGTGTAGGGTCAAAAATCATGATATATCCTTGCCAAATAAGAGGTTTTTAACTTTTATTGTTGTGGTGAATGGCGACAGCGACTCTGTGGCCGTTCATCATTTTGTCATTTTTGTGGTCAACAATTAAGCGATATGACAGCAGGAAACGGCTTACAGGAGAAAAGGATGGGCGATCCAGCGTTATTCGACACGATTTGCATCACTGCCGCGTTCTTCGGGATCGCTTCGGTACTGGTGCTGTCTGTCCTTTATCTCGAACGCTTCGGGTAGCTATTCGGGGCGGTGAAAATCGACCAGCTCCGGGCGCGCAATGCGCAAGTAATCCTGTGTATCCATCACCACTGACTTTTCCAGCAACCCTGCATTGAAGGCAATTTCCGAAAAACGCTCGAAAATAGACGGGTCGGCCACCAGCCGCAGCTGAGCGTGAAAGCTGAACGGCGGAATAGCGCCAAACACGCATCGCGTTAACTCATCCACTTCCGCCGGGCTTGCCAGCGACGCTTTCAGGCCGCCCAGATGCTGCGCCAGCAGGCTCAGATCCGCCTGTTTGTCTGCCGCCAGAATCGCCAGCACGTGCAG
Organism: Cedecea neteri; assembly: GCF_000758325.1. Taxonomy (NCBI): domain Bacteria; kingdom Pseudomonadati; phylum Pseudomonadota; class Gammaproteobacteria; order Enterobacterales; family Enterobacteriaceae; genus Cedecea; species Cedecea neteri. The sequence continues at coordinate 2,824,438 of NZ_CP009459.1, forward strand.
CTTGACGCCGTTGCCTTTCACTTTGCAGACCAGCGCCTTTGCGCCCTGGCCAAGCTCTGTGCCGCGGATCGCCGAGACCTCTTCACATTTCCCTGCCGCCACGTGGTTTACTACACGGTAACGAGCCTGTTGCTGCTGTAATAAATCGATAAGTTGCTGATGGACGTCTTCGCCTTTTGCGTGGGATGTCATTGTACTGCCTCTTGTCGTCTTTCTAAGTCTCTGCTTTGAATTTTCATCCTATCGCGATAATAGTTATCTGACATGCAAAAATTCGGGCAAAAGATGGCTAATAATGTACTGACGCAGATGGGAAATGCCCTCGTGTGTGAATGCGTTTTTCAGGGAAAACCTGCCGTTGAAAAGCGAAATGCATCCGAGGTTGAACTCGATTTTTATCAGTACCATGCCTCCGTGTTCAGGGCGGAGGGGCCTGGCATTCCCGACGTTTATTCCCTTAATCGCCAGACACGACGGCTGATCATCGAATTTATCCCGCAGCCTTGTTCGCTGGAAACGCTGACTGCCTCCCCCGATTTGTATGAGAAGCTGGCGTCGCTCCATCATTGCCAGATGAAACCCTCAGGAATTTTCAGGCGGCATCAGTGGAGGGATGATCAAATGGAGTTGGCACTAAGCCTGCTGAAATTTCCCCCAGAGCTCGAAGCAATGTTGCATCATTTCAAAGCTCACAGTGATGTGCTCTTTGAGCCGCAGCAATGGGTGTCGAGGGATTCAAATGCCGGAAACTGGGGACGCCGAGCCGGGGGCGAGTTAGTTTTATTTGACTGGGAGCGCTTTGGCCGTGGGAGCCCGGCGATAGATTTAGCGCCTCTGATTAAAGGAATGGGGGAACCGGCCAGTATTCACCTCATGGTAGCGAGATATCACCAAGTGGCACCTCAGTGGTCGAGGTCACACCTGACACGTCATGTGCTTTTGGCTAAAGCCTGGCTGGTGGTAGAAGTGCTGAATCTTCTTTCCCAAAGACATCCGCAAATGTTAACCCGGTATCTGGACTGGTATCAGGTTAACTTGCCGGCCTGGCTGCCACAGGCCCGGCATTTATGGCGCTCTACGTTCGCTTAGCTTAGCCAGCCATACTCTGAATAGATTTCACCGTCGATAATAGCGGTGATGGCCTGCTTCACATAGGGCACGGTGTTGACCGGTAATTGCCGGATATTCACCCAACGCAGTTCCGCGTGCTTATCCGGCTCGGCGATATAAGGCTCGCACTGCCAGGAAGAGCAGAGAAAGAAGTGGCCTATCCAGGAACTATCTTCGGTTTTAACATGCATCGAGTGAATCGACCTGAGGTTTACGGCCTCAATGATCACTCCCGTCTCTTCGTGGGCTTCTCTGACTGCGGCATTAAGCAGCGTTTCACCGCTTTCAAGACCGCCTGCGGGCAGGCTATAGAAGCCGTCCATCCAGCCGGTGTTCGCTCTGCGGATGAGACAAATTTCGTCGTTGCGGCGCAGGACGACAAATACGGCGACGGAAAGCTGGTAGCGTTCTCTTTTCATCATTTTCGACTCTTGCTTTTGTGGTCTGTGAATATATACAGTGTTTCTGGCCAGGCTCAACGCAAGAACTGGTAGGGTGACAATGGGCAATGTCAGTGAGGTACGCGATGTCGGGTTTCAAACTAGAAATTTCTGATCAAATCAGCGAGGAGTATTCGCTGCCCATCGAAGCGGGGCTCGGTGAGTTTAACGATGCGATGAGCGGGATAAACGATCGCCAACCGCTGGCGGTTGTGGTTCGTAGTCCTGAGAGCGGGAAGGTCGTTGGTGGGATGTTGGGGCGTTCGTCCCTCGGCGTACTGTTTATCGATCTGTTTTATTTACCGCCTGAGTTAAGAGCGCATGGATTAGGCAGTGAGATCCTGAGGACGTTTGAAGCAGAAGGGCGCAGGCGCGGCTGTGTGGCCGGTTTTTTATATACCATCAGTTTTCAGGCCCCGGATTTCTACCGCAAACATGGCTGGGAGGCATTTGGCAAAATCGACTGCTTGCCCGAAGGCACCAGCCGTTTCTTTATGAAGAAGACGCTGTAATGCAAAAATAATAAAGGCCGGTTCTGGCCGGCCCTCAACGTTCCGCGCACTTTTTAAATGTCATCCACGGTGTGACCGACAACAATCTCTAAAGCATTGCGATATACGTCGCACATGACGACATCTTGAGTCGTTTCGAGTGCGTCAACCAGCCAGATAATAATAGCTTTATTGGAAACAGTCTTATTGGCAGACAAAATAGCGGTGACAGCCTGACTGATGGCCGCATTTTCTTCCGCGTGCCGGTCTGCCGTGCTTCTTATAAAGTCGGATAATGCGTGATCTACGATTCCGGTGTGCATTGCAGAGGTATTGGAAATTAGCTGTGTCATAGTCATTCACCGTTTTTCAGTTGTTGGCCATGGGCCGCTAGTGGACATTTTTTGCGTTAGGTTGTTTCGTCTCAGCTGCGCCTGAACGCGCTTCTTTTTCTGTCTTTTCTGCCAGAGACCGCGAGAGGTTGCCCTCGATTTCAGCGATAACGTTCTGCAAAACCCTACGTCGCCGTGGCGTCTGCTCTGATATAAGCATCGCTTCTAATCTTGCAATTAAAGCTCGGGTGTTGATTGCGCTGGCGCTGTTTAGCAACGACAGCGCGGCTTCGCCGATAATCTCGTCCGTTAATTGTTCATCGTCGCTTCTCTTCACTTTGTCACTCCTGATTTCCTCGCCATGGGGTCAATACCGCTGGCATGAAGTCATTAGCCGGAGTCTGAGAATGAGGAAGAACTTAGTCTTTATACTTCAGGGCTTCTCTCCCGCCAGGGAGCGTAAGCATTGCTCTGTGAGAACTCCGGGCTGGTTGTTTACTGGCTAGTGAAAAGCATGCCCAGCAGAGCCTGATAATGCTTTTCTTCTTCCGGTTCAGAAACGCGATCCAGGCGAGAAAGCAATTTCGTACAGATCGCTTTTCTGTTCAGGTTGCGCCCATCACTGAGAATTTCGAGCACGATTTGCCCCATCGTTTCCTGCTGAGACAGCGGCGCTACGCCATTGAAATAGCGAGTAATATCATTTTCTACGCTGTTCTGGCCTGGTGTAAAAGTGTTCTGTCGCATAAATCGCTCCTGTAAGTTCACACTTTGCAAGATGTTAATTAAGTTATGCAATTGCTATAAAAACTGTACATAAAAGTGTATTACTTCGCTTGCTATTTTTTGACTAAAAGTGCTAATCATTTATTATCAATATCTTATTTGTTTTATTTTTTGGTTTACTGATACATAAAATTGTACATACTGCTTAAAGGTAAATGACGAGCAAAACACTCCATGTTGTTAAGTTGTTTAGTCTTTGTTGAGTTTGTGGCGACGTCAGGGCGGGGATCTGTTAAGTTAATCCCTTAACCTTTCGCTGGAACCCGCCATGCTCACGACAGTTATCTACCGTAGCCACATCCACGCCAGCACGCCGTTTGAGGTTTTGGAGGCGATGGTTTCCGCGGCAAATACAAAAAATATTGACGCTAATGTGACGGGAATTCTGCTTTTCAACGGCAGGCATTTCTTTCAACTATTGGAAGGCCCGGAAGAGGGCGTGCAGAAGATTTATCACGCTATTTGTAAAGACCAGCGCCATTACAACATTGTTGAGTTGCTTTGCGATTACGCCCCAGCCCGTCGCTTTGGGCGAGTGGGGATGGAGCTTTTTGATTTAAGAGAGCATGATAAAAACGATGTCTTGCAGGTCGTTTTGGAAAAAGGGACTAGCCGATATCAACTGGCTTACGATGACCGGGCCTTACGTTTTTTCCGGACCTTTATCGAATCGACGGAAAAAGAGAACTATTTTGAAATCCCTCCGCGTGATGCGTGGGAATTTATTCTTGATGAGCCAGGTCATCCGGTATCAAGTCAACAAACGCTGCATGAAAAGATAGTTTTTCAACCGATTGTTGATCCAATGGCTCGTACTGTAGCGGCAGTAGAGGTGTTGACCACGGACGCTAATCCAGCGGCAAAGGAAGGGGGCGATGTTTACCAGGCTGAGCTGCTGAATGCGAAGGCTGCTTTTGCCGCAGCATGCGCCGCTAATATTGGCTTGCAAACGCTCTGTATTAATTTGCTGCCGATGACGTTGGTCATGATTCCTGACGCCGTGGAACAAATGCTGGCGGATATCGGGGCAAAAGGACTTGTTCCCGAGCAGGTGGTTATTGAGTTTACCGAAAGCGAAATTATGCCGCAGATGGATGCGTTTACCGATGCTATCAGGCAGCTTAAATCGGCCGGTATCAAGCTTGCGATTGATGATTTTGGCGTCGGCTTTGCGGGGCTGCAGCTGCTGGCACAGTTTCAGCCTGAGAGGCTTAAAATTAATCAGGCGCTGATTCGGGGGATTCATAAAAGTGGGCCACAGCAGGCGATTATCCAGGCCATAATCAAATGCTGCGCCTCGCTTGAAATCGCGGTTTCAGCCACGGGTATTGAGCAACCGGAAGAGTGGATGTGGCTCGAGGCTGCCGGTATTTCTCATTTTCAGGGGGATTTGTTTGCTAAACCCTGCGGCCACGGAGATTTCCGTATTGCCTGGCCGGAGCGTAAAGCAGAGCTGTGATATTTGCCGCAGGTCGTGTCTCAAAGGGATCAGATTTCACTTGTACAACTCGTAAAAAAATTGTACACATTGAACAGATTGACTGATGTTTCAATGGAGACGTGGGATCTGTGTACGGGGAGGGACACTATGGCCTATTACACTATCGGTGATGTGGCAGAGCGATGTGGCATCAACCCGGTCACCCTGCGTGCCTGGCAGCGCCGTTACGGCTTGCTGAAGCCCCAGCGAAGCGAGGGGGGACATCGACAGTTTGATGATGCGGATATCCAGCGCATCGAAGAAATCAAATACTGGATGAGCAAAGGCGTTTCAGTAGGCAAAGTAAAAGCCCTGCTGGAGCGTAATCATGTGCCCGAAGAGCAGCTGTGGTTGACGCTGCAAGAAGAAATGATGCTTCTGGTCAGGAAAGTTAATCCGACAAAGCTGCGTGAGAAAATTATTTCTCTGAGCCGGGAGCACAGTGCTGACCTGCTAATTGATAACCTCTTACTCCCTGTAAGGCAAAAACTCAGCCAGGATGAATCCACGGCTTTGTTGATGCGCAGCCTGCTGGATGGCGTGTTGATCCGCCATTGCGCCCAAAGTCTGGCAGAGGTGCAGAGCCAGAGTGGCGAAGAAATCCTGCTGATTGGCTGGCAGACTGACGATCGGGCTGCGTTATGGCTGGAAGCATGGCGTTTGTCCCGCAGAGGTCTGAGCGTGAACGTATTTGCCGAGCCGGTGGAAACCTTGCGTCCGGAGCTTTTTCCTGGGCAGCCTATTTTTCTATGGACGGGAAAAGCATTACTGGCCGCCCAGCAAGAACAGATCCTCCACTGGAAGCAGTGGGGATACGACATTGAACTCCATCAATAAGCAGGCGTCAGCCTGATTCAGGTTATTCCCCCGTTTTCTATAAAAAGCCGGTGAAGCGCCGGTTTTAAGCTTTTCCTTATCCGCTGCAAACCGATCCGTTTCAGGCACACCTCTCAACGTGGGATAGCCTTAAAAACTTCCAAAACGCCTTCTCCAAATGTTGAAGGCTTGTCATTTCGCGCACCCTATCCGGTTTTGCCGGGCCCGCCATAACGCATTTATCCATCAATAAGTTAATTAAAAAGCAAGAAACAGAGTTTTTATGGCATAGCCTGGACATAGGCTTACGGATAAGCCGCTGAAATCAAACGGCGACACGCATCAAGAAAATGAACAGAAGATTCAAAATGAGTTTCGGAATCTCATTAATGAAATGGGGAAAGTGATGAAATTACTTGAAGGTAAAGTCGCTGTGATTACTGGCGCCTCGGAAGGTATTGGACGGGCTGTTGCTATTTTGTTTGCTCAGCATGGCGCTTCGTTGATTCTGAATGCGAGGAGTCAGGCACCGCTGGATGCGCTGGCGGCGGAGCTTCGTTCCGTTGGCAGTGATGTCAGGATTTTTGTCGGGGACGCAGGCGAAGAGAAAACGCATGCTTCAATCGCCGCCCTGGCTGCTGATGCATTCGGCGGTATCGATATTGCGGTCAATAATGCCGGTACAACGGGCGCTATCCGTCCACTGGCAGAGATCGCCCCTGACGAATGGCAGCATACGCTGACCGTTAACCTGACAGCGGGTTATCTCGGTGCCCGGAGCCAGATCCCGTTGATGCTCAAACGAGGTGGGGGTTCTCTTATTTTTATCTCCAGCTTCGTCGGTACCAGCGTAGGTCTGCCGGGAATGGCCGCATATGCGGCGGCTAAGGCCGGGCTGATGGGGCTGGTGAAGGGCCTTACCGCAGATTATGCCGGGCAAGGCATCCGTGCCAATGCCTTGCTGCCTGGAGGAACGGAAACCCGAATGGCTGGTGATGAGCATCAGAAAGCCTGGGCTGCGGGGCTGCACGCGTTGAAACGTCTGGCACAGCCGGAAGAGATAGCCAGCGCCGCACTGTTTCTGGCGAGTAATATGTCGAGTTTTGTGGCTGGTTCAGCCCTGTTTGCCGACGGGGGAAATGCTGCTGTTAAATAGAAAGCCGTTTGAACATTGACTTTAGAAATGCATGAACCTGTTGCCAATTGAATCCGTTTGGCAACAGGTTTTTATCTTATAACATACTGATTTTATTAACTAGCTATGAGAGTCTGAAGTCTGTTTCTGGAACAGTTCCCGGAACACAGGATAAATATCATCCTGATCCCGGATGTGCTGCATCGCGAAGTTATCGAAGGTGGCCTGCAGATTTTCGTACTCGCGCCACAGGGTCTGGTGCGCCCGGCGGGTGATTTCGATGTAGCTGTAGTAACGCACCACCGGCAGCAGTTTTTTCGCCAGGATCTCATGGCACAGCGGCGAGTCGTCTGCCCAGTTGTCGCCGTCCGAAGCCTGCGCGGCGTAGATGTTCCACTGCGCCGGATCGTAGCGTTCCTGCACCACTTCATCCATCAGCTTCAGGGCACTGGAAACAATGGTCCCACCGGTTTCCTGTGAGTAAAAGAACTCGTGTTCGTCCACCTCTTTCGCCTGGGTATGGTGGCGAATATAAACCACCTCCACGTTTTTATAGGTCCGGCTCAGGAACAGATAGAGCAGGATATAAAAGCGCTTGGCCATGTCTTTTGTCGCCTGGTCCATCGAACCGGAGACGTCCATCAGGCAGAACATTACCGCCTGGCTGGAAGGTTCCGGGCGTTTCTCGTAATTCTTGTAGCGGAGATCGAAGGTGTCGATAAACGGCACGCGGGCAATTTTTTCCCGCAGCTCTGCAATCTCTTTACGCAGACGCTCCTCTTCCAGCAGCTGAGCAGGTTCGCTGCGGCTGACGGTGTCGAGGGTCTCTTCGAGTTCGTGCAGCAAACGGCGTTTACCCGCGCTCATCGCCGTGCGCCGCGCCAGCGAGTTTTGCAGCGAGCGAACGACGCTGATGTTGGCCGGGACGCCGTTCGAGGTGAAACCGGCGCGATGAGATTTAAATTCGGTGATCTGCCGGTGCTGGTTGCGTTTCAGGTTAGGCAGCGCCAGGTCCTCGAACAGTAAGTCGAGATATTCATCTTTGGAAATCTGGAAGACGAATTCATCCTGACCTTCGCCGTCCTGACTTGCCTGACCCTGGCCGCTACCACCGCCACCGCCTCCGCCCTGAGGGCGCTCAATGCGGTCATTTTGTACAAAGTGGTCGTTGCCGGGATGGACGCGATGGCGCAGGCCGCCGCGACCCTGATGAAACATCGGTTCGTTGATATCCTCAATGGGGATGGACACGGATTCGCCGCTGTCCACGTCGGTCACCGAACGCTTGTTGATGGCCCCGGAAATCGACTGTTTGATCTGCGCCTTATAGCGGCGCAAGAAGCGCTGGCGGTTGACCGCGCTCTTGTTTTTGCCGTTAAGCCGCCTGTCTATGAAGTAGGCCATAGTTCCCCCAACTGCTTATGCCAGGTGCGCAAACAGGCCACGCCGCCCGGCGTGACCTGCATGAAACTCCCTTAAGAAGACTTACGAACCCGCAGATACCATTCACACAGCAGGCGAACCTGCTTGCGGGTGTAGCCTTTCTCCATCATCCGATCGACAAAATCATCGTGTTTCTTCTGCTCGTCGGTGGAGGTTTTGGCGTTGAACGAGATAACGGGCAGCAGCTCTTCGGTGTTCGAGAACATTTTCTTCTCGATAACCGTGCGCAGCTTCTCGTAGCTGGTCCAGTTTGGGTTGCGACCATTATTATTGGCCCGGGCACGCAGCACGAAGTTGACGATTTCGTTACGGAAATCTTTCGGGTTGCTGATGCCGGCCGGTTTTTCAATTTTCTCCAGCTCCGCGTTCAGAGATTCCCGGTCAAACAGCTGGCCGGTATCCGGGTCGCGGTACTCCTGATCCTGAATCCAGAAATCAGCGTAGGTGACATAACGGTCAAAAATGTTCTGCCCGTACTCTGAGTAGGACTCGAGATAAGCGGTCTGGATCTCTTTGCCGATAAATTCCGCATATTTCGGAATCAGGTAGCCTTTCAGGTATTCCAGATATTTTTCCGCCTGATCCTGCGGGAACTGCTCGCGCTCGATTTGTTGCTCCAGCACGTAGAACAGGTGAACCGGGTTCGCCGCCACTTCAACGTGGTCAAAGTTGAACACGCGGGAGAGGATTTTAAAGGCGAAGCGCGTTGAGAGCCCGTTCATGCCTTCATCGACCCCGGCGTAGTCCCGGTATTCCTGGTAGGACTTGGCTTTCGGGTCGGTGTCTTTCAGGCTTTCTCCATCATAGACGCGCATTTTCGAGTAGATGCTGGAGTTTTCCGGCTCTTTCAGGCGCGACAGAATAGAGAAGCGAGAAAGCGTTTCCAGGGTGCCCGGGGCGCAAGGCGCGTGGGACAGTTCGCTGTGGTTGAGCAGCTTCTCGTAGATTTTGATCTCTTCCGAGATGCGCAGGCAGTAAGGCACCTTGACGATGTACACGCGGTCAAGGAAGGCCTCATTGTTCTTGTTATTACGGAAGGTAACCCACTCGGATTCGTTCGAGTGCGCAAGAATAATGCCGTTAAACGGCAGGGCGGAGATGCCTTCTGTGCCGTTGTAGTTCCCTTCCTGGGTGGCGGTCAGCAGGGGGTGAAGCACCTTGATGGGCGCTTTAAACATCTCCACAAATTCCATGATGCCCTGGTTGGCCCGGCACAGCGCCCCGGAATAGCCGTAAGCATCCGGGTCGTTTTGCGCGTGATGTTCCAGTTTGCGGATATCCACTTTACCGACCAGCGCAGAGATGTCCTGGTTGTTCTCATCGCCGGGCTCGGTTTTGGCGATGGCAATCTGGGCCAGAATGGACGGCCAGACTTTGACCACGCGGAATTTGGTGATGTCGCCGCCAAATTCGCTCAGGCGTTTGGCTGCCCACGGCGACATGATGGTGCCGAGGTAGCGGTTAGGGATGCCATATTCTTTTTCCAGAATGGAGGCGTCTTCCTGCGGATTGAACAGGCACAGCGGATGGTCGTTGACCGGGCTGCGTTCGCCATTGGCGCTCAGCACGTAAATAGGGACGCGCTGCATCAAGGCTTTCAGGCGTTCGGCCAGCGATGATTTACCGCCGCCCACCGGCCCCAGCAGATAGAGAATTTGTTTCTTCTCTTCCAGCCCCTGGGCCGCGTGTTTCAGGTAGGCCACGATCTGCTCGATAGCCTCTTCCATGCCATAAAACTCTTCAAACGCCGGATAACGGGCAACCACCCGGTTTGAAAAGAGACGGGACAGCCGTGGCTCTGTGGCAGTGTCTACCATCACTGGTTCACCAATGGCCGTCAATAGCCGTTCTGCCGCATTCGCGTAGGCACTGCGATCTTGTTTACAGATAGCAAGAAATTCCTGCAGTGTGAACTCTTCGTCCTTGGCAGCTTCATAACGCTGGCGATAGTGATCGAATATATTCATGGCATGCCGTCCTTTCGTTTTTAGCACAGGTTAAAGAGCCGTTGGTATGTGTAATAGAGGCTCCCCGGAAGACGTCTGCTAAATGAACAGCAACCCTTGTGCCAGGTTGAAACCGGGCGCTCACGCTGCCGTCTCAGCGATTCACCTTCCTAAAATAAAGCGTAGATGGCATTTGCAAAACTTGCATACGGCCAACGCTCAATTTCAATGACATATCAATAACTCATCCTAAAAATTTCGTATTTGAGATAAGCGACAGGGTTCGCTTTCATCTGGCTGACATAAAGCTGAAAATCCGCCGTCATCTGATGGCGGGATGCTAATAAGTTGGTTGAAGGTTGTGACTAAGTAAATTATTTGGGATGGGAGCCAAGGGCGGTTACACTTCCTGCGCTGATTATTTGATTAAAGGACTGAAAGGATTGTGACCAAATTCAAACTTCTCGCATTAGGCGTACTGCTTGCCTCCTCCGTTACCGCTGCGCACGCAGAGGGCCCGTGGTCTATCGGTGCGGGGGCGTTGGTTTCGCCAAACCCTTACAAAGGTGACCAGAACCGCGTCTACCCGGCACCTCTGCTGGGCTATGAAGGTGACAATTTCTACTTCCGCGGTTTTAACGCGGGTTACTATTTGTGGAATGACCAGGCCGACAAGCTGTCCGTAACCGCCTACTATTCGCCGCTGCATTTCAGGCCGAAAGACAGCAACTACGACAGCATGCGTGCGCTGGACTACCGTCATTCTACCGTGATGGCTGGCCTGTCCTGGGTACATAACACCGATTATGGCTTCCTGCGTACCGTGCTGGCCGGGGATATCCTCGACAACAGCAACGGCATCACCTGGGATACTGCCTGGCTGTACCGCTACAACGCGGATAGCCTGACGGTGACGCCGGGGATTGGTATCGTTTGGGACAGCAAGAATCAAAACGACTACTACTATGGCGTGAGCGGCAAGGAATCCAACCGCAGCGGCCTGAATGAGTACGACGCGGGTAACAGCTGGTCGCCGTATGTTGAGCTGTCCGTCAACTACAAGCTGAACGCCGACTGGAACGTGTTCGGTATGGGCCGCTATATGCGTTTGTCCAAAGAAGTGACCGACAGCCCAATGGTCGACAGCAACTGGACCGGTGTGCTGCTGACGGGTGTGAACTACAGCTTCTAATTGGTGCAACTTACGCACTAAAACGGGGCGCTGGCGCCCCGTTTGCTTTTCTATGGGGCAGAGGCTTGCCGCCTTTGCCCTAAGCTGGTGAAAGGCGCTTAGCCTTTCTTCGCCACGCTGATTGTCTGACTCAGACGAGTCGGTTTTTCCGCACTGGCTTTCTGCTTTTTAGATGCACAGGCGGTTTCTACGCAGACGAAGGTTTTGTAGCCGTCATCCGGCATATCGCCCATCGAAACGGACAGCGCCGGGCCAGGGTTCCAGCCCACCACGTTGTAATGATGGTGATGAACCACGTTCAGCGTGCGCTTCAGGTGGCTTGCATCGTGAATGACGCTGCACTCTTCTGGCTCCAGGTAAAGACGATCGGTGCGGTCAGGGAACGTTTGTACGCCGTCAGTCAACTGACCTGCGGCTTCATTCAGCACCTTATCGATATACGGATTACCCAGGCCGCTGACTTTCACGTTCGCGATGTCGCCGACGTTGAAGTAGGTGTGCAGGGCGGAAGTGGTTTCGAACTCACCGTGTGCTTCCAGCTCGATTTCACAGGTTTTGCCCAGTTTGAAGCGGGCATACAGCGTGAATTCATGTGGCCACAGCTTCAGCGTCTCTGCATTGTTATGTAGCTCAAAGGTCAGCACTACGCCGTTGGCGTCTTCGTTGTGCGCGCTCAGCGTCCACGGCTGGTTGCGTGCAAAACCGTGCGCTGGCAGACCAGCCTGTTCCGCCGGACCAAACCACGGCCAGCAAATCGGTACGCCGCCGCGCAGCGCTTTGCCTTTATGGAACGGCGTGATGTCGCTCAGCCACAGCACCTCATCTTCGCCGGCAGGCTGCCAGGAGAGCAGGTGTGCACCCTGGAGCGCGAAAGATGCCCGCACCTGCGGGTGATCAACGACGATGACGTCCAGCTCATCGTTGACGCGGCGGGTAAGGGTAGGGGTAATTTGTTCGACGACCGGAAGTGCAAAAATTTTATTAATCATTTCTTTTTTCCTTAGTCCTGGTGATTTGGGGCAAAAAAAAGAGCGACCGAAGTCGCCCTTTAGGATCAGATACTCATCTCAACTTATTTGGAGATGTGAGCGATCAGATCCAGTACTTTGTTGGAGTAGCCAGTTTCGTTGTCGTACCAGGAAACCAGTTTCACAAAGTTGTCGTTCAGTGCGATACCCGCTTTAGCATCGAACACGGAAGTCAGTACTTCGCCGTTGAAGTCGGTAGAAACTACGTCATCTTCGGTGTAACCCAGAACGCCTTTCATTGCGCCTTCGGAAGCAGCTTTGATTGCTTTCTTAATTTCTTCGTAAGAAGCAGCTTTTTCCAGACGAACAGTCAGGTCAACAACGGATACGTTAGGGGTTGGAACGCGGAACGCCATACCAGTCAGTTTGCCTTTCAGCTCTGGCAGTACAACGCCTACAGCTTTAGCAGCACCGGTAGAAGAAGGGATGATGTTCTGAGCTGCGCCGCGGCCGCCGCGCCAGTCTTTGTGAGACGGGCCATCAACGGTTTTCTGAGTTGCGGTAGTTGCGTGAACAGTGGTCATCAGGCCTTCAACGATACCGAAGTTGTCGTTGATAACTTTAGCCAGTGGTGCCAGGCAGTTGGTGGTGCAGGATGCGTTGGAAACGATGTCCTGGCCTGCGTATTTTTCGAAGTTAGCACCGCGAACGAACATTGGGGTGTTGTCTTTGGAAGGACCAGTCAGAACAACTTTTTTCGCGCCAGCAGTGATGTGCTTACGAGCGGTTTCGTCAGTCAGGAACAGACCAGTTGCTTCAGCAACAACGTCAACGTTCACTTCGTTCCACTTCAGGTTAGCCGGGTCACGTTCTGCGGTAACACGGATAGTTTTACCGTTAACAACCAGGTTGCCGTCTTTAACTTCTACAGTACCGTTGAAACGACCGTGGGTTGAGTCGTACTTCAGCATGTAAGCCATATAGTCAGCGTCTAACAGGTCGTTAATTGCAACGATTTCGATGTCAGAACGTTCCTGAGCAGCACGGAAAACGATACGGCCGATACGACCAAAACCGTTGATACCTACTTTGATAGTCATAGTATTCCACCAGCTATTTTTTAGTGAATAAAAGGTTGGCTGTAAAATTACAAAAACCTTACGCAGCGTCAAGCGGAATCGTGTCAATCATTGCGACAAATCAATCCTGTGGCCAGGGTTTGTACGACTGAACGCCTCACGCTTCCTTTTGGGCTTAAATCCAAATGGGGACGATGCGGGGGATTTTAAACGCCAGTCCCAACAATAATGTGACTCACGTCACGCTTTGTGCCGTGCCAGAATTTCAGGGCTAAGTTTAGAACAAAAAGCAGCACGGCGTTGTTAATTTTTTGTTAGAATAGCGCCGTGAGCTGTCCCAATTGAACTGACCGAGATGTACGCCTATGTCTAATCAATTACCCCCTGATTCAAATAAGAAAAACCTCAGCGAAATGCAATACTACGTGACCCAGAAGCACGGTACTGAACCGCCGTATTCAGGGCGTTTGCTGCATAACAAGCGTGACGGGATTTATCACTGCCTGGTGTGTGAAGCCCCGCTGTTTCTTTCGGAAACAAAATACGACTCAGGCTGCGGCTGGCCTAGCTTCTATGAGCCTGTCAGCCCCGATGCTATCCGCTATCTGACCGATAATTCCCACGGCATGGAGCGCGTTGAAATCCGCTGCGGCACTTGCGATGCACACCTGGGGCATGTGTTCCCGGATGGCCCGCAGCCGACCGGGGAGCGGTATTGTGTTAATTCGGCCTCTCTGAGCTTCACCGACGGGCAAAACGGTGAGCAGGTTGAAGGTTGAAGAATCGATTCAGCTAATTATTCCGCGACGGGGTGCCAAATGAGCAATCTGGATGAAATGTTGAGCGTGATGACGCCGGAGATTTATCAACGCCTGGCGACCGCGGTCGAACTGGGAAAGTGGCCCGATGGCGTGGCGCTGACCCAGGAGCAAAAAGACAACAGTCTCCAGTTGGTGATGCTATGGCAGGCGCGCCACAACACGGACGCGCAGCACATGACTATCGACACTAACGGCCAGATGGTGATGAAGAGCAAGCAGCAGCTGAAAGCGGAGTTTGGCATTGAGCCTGCGCCGTTTGTGACGATGAAGCTGCAATAAACAAAAAGGGAGACTCGCTGGTCTCCCTTCGTTTTTCTGCGTTAACCGCTACTTAGCGTGATCGATACCCAGCGATTCGGCGAGCTGTTTTGCCAACTGGTTGTTGTCATCTGCGCCATATTCCCAGAACATCGCGCCTCCTAAACCTTTCTCCTTGATGTACTCGGCTTTAATTTTCACCGAACGCGGATTCTCGTAGGAAATGGCGAACAGCGGTTTCCCTTCAGCAGACTTCAGCGTCAGGTATGGCACCTTCGCGTCGTCATCCCACTCTTCGGTAAAGCGCTTCTGCGGATCGTTCAGCATTTTCTTCACCAGGTCGTTGTATTTGACGTAAGTGTCTTTCGTCAGATCCACGCCCAGCCCGGTTTTAAACAGCTCGAGTTCGCGCTCGCCGAAGTAGGGCTGTGTGACCGGGTTTTTCTGCGCGTCTGGTTTTGACCAGTCAATGCCAGGCTCTACGGCGCGCTTAGGTACGCGGCCATAGAAGCCGATACCGAGGTTCATCTGCTGCGGTTTCAGCCCGGCTGCGAGGTAGTTATTGACCACGAAATCCGCGCTGTACTTGTCGGCTTCCGCCACGGTCGGCCACTTTTTCGAATCATAGAGATTCGAGTTGAAGTACTGTGTGCCGTACGCCATGTCGTAGGTCATCAGGTTGATGTAGTTCAGCACCGGCGCAATGGCTTTTACATCAACCCAGCTTTTCGGGCTTTCGGCATTGGCCCCGACGGCAATGGTAACCAGTTTTTTATCACCCACGGCTTGACGCAGCTCTTTCAGCAGTGCGGTGAAATTATCGCGGTCTGCGTCCAGTTTATCCACCAGGCCCCACGCGCCATTTACCGGGAACTCCCAGTCGAGATCGATCCCATCCAGGCCATATTTGTCCATCACTTCCTGCACGGAGCGGATAAACACCGCACGGTTTTCAGGCGTTGCTGCTGCGGCAGAGAAACCGCGAGCGCCCCAGCCGCCAACGGACAGCAAGATTTTCAGCTGTGGATTCTGTTTCCGCAGTGCCGGCAGGGTTTCAAGGTCGGAGACAACTTTCGGGGAAAGGTAGATTTGATGCAGTTTTGACGAGTCTTTCAGGGCTTCGTTGGTTTCGCCTTTCTCGTCGTTATAAATCAGGCCAAAGGAGTAATTGAGGTGGGTGATCTGGCGAACATCAAGCTTATTGATATCCCCACCGGGACCGGCAGTGACGTCGCCGCCGCCGTTGAAGTAACCCACGGAAAGCAAAGATTCAGCCTGCGCAACGCCGCTGCAGGCGAGCGTCACCGCGGCCACCAGCGGTAACATTTTACGTGTGAATGACATAATGATTCCTCTTTGACGGGCACAACATTAAAGCTCCCCGGCCACGCTTAACAGACGAAAACGGCGGAAAGCGAAATCAGCTAACGTGCTGAATAAATTCACTGAATATGATTATGAGAGCGCTCCCAGGTGAGGGCGAGCAAAAAAAGCGTAGATTGTGAGCGGAATCGATACAACAGTGTGGGGCGAGGGGCCGCCCCTACAATTATTGGCAGGTAAAATCGGCGAAGGTCATTAACGTAGCGCCCTCAACCGCCATATCCTGGAATGCCTCCAGGCTGCTCTGGGGTTGCAGGTTCACGCCGCGACAGCCATCGGTTATGACGGTCACTTCATAACCCAGCTCCAGCGCGTCCAGCACGGTAAATTTCACGCAGAAATCCGTTGCCAGCCCCAACACAACCAGGCTGCGGATGTCGTGCTCGCGTAGCCAGGCATCCAGCTCGGTTTGCTGCCGGTGGCCGTTATCGAAAAACGCGCTGTAGCTGTCGATAGCCGGATTTTGGCCTTTATAGACGATCTTATCGACGCCGGAAGCCTTCAGCAGCGGGTGAAGTTTCGCCCCTTCGCTGTTTTGAATGCAGTGATCGGGCCACCAGGTTTGCGGCAGGCCGTCAAGCATACCCTCAGAAAAAGGTGCAGTGCCTTGTGTACTGGCGAAACTTCCATGCTTTGCCGGGTGCCAGTCTTGAGTGGCAACCACGTTTTCTCCGCGGGCGTTAAACAGTCCGATAAGCTGGTTAGCGACCTCAACGGTGCAGTCGCCTTCCGGGACGGCGAGCGTGCCACCGGCACAAAAATCGTTTTGCAAATCAATCAACAGCAACGCACGTTGCGCCATTGGCGTTCCTTATTCGTCAGGAGTGAGTTCACCACGCAGGTTTTGCGACATCGCATCACGGATCGCCTGAGCATCCAGGCCCTGGCTCAGCAGGTAGTGAAGCTTGGTGAGCGTCGCTTCTACCGTCATATCGAACCCGCTGATAACGCCGGCCTGCGCCAGCGCGTTGCCGGTGGCATAGCCGCCCATGTTCACTTTGCCGGACATACACTGCGTGAGGTTAACCACCACGATGCCGCGCGCGCTGGCTTCCTGCAACTCTTTAATGAACGCGCCTTGCTGCGGGGCATTTCCCACGCCATAAGATCGCAGAATCAGCGCTTTCACCGGCTGACGCAGGAAGTTGCCCACGACGTCGGCAGAAATGCCCGGATAGATGGTGACCACGCCAATCGGCTGCGGCGTGATCGGGTGAACAATCAGCTCACCTTCACCGTGTGGAGCCGGTGGTGTGTTCAGCTTCCGGATGTGGATCCCGGCTTCCAGCAGCGGCGCAAGGTTAGGCGAGGCAAAGGCATCAAAGCCGTCAGCATGAGCTTTGGTGGTGCGGTTCCCGCGATAGAGACGATTGTTGAAAAACAGCGTCACTTCGTTGATCGGGTAGTTAGCCGCCACGTACAGCGAATTGAGCAGGTTGATTTGCCCGTCAGAACGCAGCTCCGCCAGCGGGATCTGTGACCCCGTGACGATCACCGGCTTGCTGAGGTTCTCCAGCATGAAGGAGAGCGCCGAGGCGGTAAACGCCATGGTATCCGTGCCGTGCAGGATCACGAAGCCGTCATACTCGTCGTAGTGGGCTTTGATGTCGTCGGCGATGTGCTGCCAGTCTTCTGGCGTCATGTCCGAAGAGTCCATCAGCGGATCGTATTCGTGGATCGTGAAGTCCGGCATTTCCGGGCGATGGAATTCAGGCATCATCGCCAGCTGGCGCTGAAGGTGGCCGGAAACAGGAATGTAACCGTGTTCTGAACGCTGCATCCCGATAGTACCGCCGGTGTAGGCAACGTAGATAGATTTCTTTGGCATAGTTTTGCTCGAGGCTTTCGATATTTGCGGCAGAGTATAGAGAGGATGGCGGAAAAAAAAAGCCCGGTTTAACCGGGCTTTGATGCATTTGAGTAAATTAACGCACATCGCCGCAGGTGAGGCAGAAGGCGTAACGGTTTTGCGGGTCGTTCATGGTGCCGAATTTGTCATTCTGGGCTTTGACCGCCAGCGCGGCATCGGCCAGCGGGGCTGGCAGATAAGCCTGAATAGCCTGCGGCAGCGCGGCGCGTACCGAGCCGGTCATGGCGTTAAAGACCATGTCGGTGAAGGTCGCGTCATCCTGCCAGAATGCCAGGTGCCAGCTTTTCAGCTTCGCCAGCTCCGCGGCTTTGGCGACGGCATCGTCGAAGTCACCCAGGCTGTCCACCAGGCCGTTGGCTTTGGCATCTTCCCCGGTCCAGACGTGGCCCTGAGCAATCTGATCGATTTGCTCCGGCGTTTTCTTACGGGAAGCCGCCACCAGGCCAATAAAGCGCTTGTAGCCATTGTCGATGCTAAGCTGCATCATCTGCTGCACTTCAGGCGGCAGCTTCTTGGTTACGGCCACATCAGCCAGCGGCGACGTTGACACACCGTCGGTATGCACACCAATCGCATCAAGGGTGTTTTCAACGGTGTTAATGACGCCGAAAATACCAATTGAGCCGGTCAGGGTGCTTGAGTTGGCGATGATGTAGTTCGCCGGGGTGGAAATCCAGTAGCCACCGGATGCTGCCATGCCGCCCATTGAAACCACAATTGGTTTCCCGGCTTCCCGCGCAGCGACAAGCTCTTCACGGATGGTTTCGGACGCAGTGACGCTGCCGCCAGGGCTGTTCACGCGGAAGACAATGGCTTTCACCTTCGGATCCAGACGCGCTTCACGAATCTGCATCGCCGTGGTGTCGCCGCCGACCTGGCCTGGGGTTTCTTCGCCGTCCATGATCGCGCCGTTGGCGAAGATCACTGCGATGGCATCGCCTTGTTCAGACGGTTTTTTCACGGTGTAGTCGTAAATGCTGGTGTAGCTAAAGTCTTTGTTCGCTTTGCTCCAGCCGAACTGTTTCACCAGCGCCTTATCCACGACTGCACTGCTTGCCAGCTCGTCCACCAACTTGTTGTCCAGGGCATATTTTGCGGTATCGCCACCTAACTTCTGCAGGTTATCCAGCAGCGCCTGAGCGCCCGGGAAAGCCTGCTGAGCGGTGATCTGGCGGTTGGCCGCGATGGTATTCAGGTAGTTTTGCCACAGCTCGCCAATCCAGCGGCTGTCAGCGTCGCGGGCGGCAGGGGACATATCATCGCGGATATACGGTTCAACCGCTGATTTGTATGTGCCAACGCGGAAGACGTGGGTCGAGACCTTCAGCTTATCCAGCAGGGTTTTGTAATACAGCGCGTTAGTGGCGAACCCGTGCAGGTCAACCATGCCCTGCGGCGAGAGCCAGATTTTATTGGCAAAGCTTGCCAGGTAGTACTGGCTCTGGTTGTAGCTGTCGCCCATCGCATAAACCGGCTTGCCGCCGTCGCGGAACTCGCGCAGCGCTTTGCCGATATACTGCATTGAAGGCTGATCGGCCCCGGCGAAATCTTTCAGATCCAGCACGATGCCGGTGATGTTGCGGTCATCTTTTGCCTGACGAATGGCGTCGACGATGTCGAACAGGGAATTCTCCTGCAGACGATCAGAGCTGGCGCCCACCAACTGGCGGCCAATCACGCCCAGCTTATTGCTGACCGACGGTTTGTCTACCACCACGCCGGTGATGTCCAGCAGCAACGCCCCGCGCGCAGGCTCTGCAGGCGTGCTTTTTACCTGCATCCAGATGCCGACACCGACCAGGATCAGCAGGATAAGGAACAAGTTGAGAATAAATTCCCGAATAAAATTAAGCAGACGCCAGGTCCACTTAAAAAAGCCGCTAATAAATCGCCC
Organism: Cedecea neteri; assembly: GCF_000758325.1. Classification (NCBI taxonomy): domain Bacteria; kingdom Pseudomonadati; phylum Pseudomonadota; class Gammaproteobacteria; order Enterobacterales; family Enterobacteriaceae; genus Cedecea; species Cedecea neteri. The sequence continues at coordinate 2,843,882 of NZ_CP009459.1, forward strand.
AATGGTGCGCATGTTTTCTCCATAACCTTCAACAGGGGTATTACCCGCACGCCGCAATGAAGCTGGCTAAAGCGGCGAAAGTAAAGGCTATCCTAAAGAGAGGGCGAGGAAATGTCAGCAGGAAATCGGGGCGGCGCTGTAACAAAAACTACGGCTGTGTTAATTTTGTGAATGAAAATCATTTAACGGACTGGGGCAACCTCCGCGCTTTGCCAGTCATTTCATGTCAGTAAGGGGCTTTTAAATGGATGCACTTGAACTTTTGATTAACCGCCGTAGCGCGTCCCGCCTGGCCGAGCCGGCTCCGGCGGGTGAAGTGCTGGAAAACATTCTGCGTGCCGGGATGCGCGCGCCGGACCACGGTACGCTCCAGCCGTGGCGCTTCATTGTTATTGAAGGGGAAGGGCGCGAGCGCTTTGCTCAGCTTTTAGAGAAAGCAGCCATTGCCGCTGGCATGGACGAAAAAAGCGTTGAAAAGGCGCGTACATCGCCGTTCCGCGCCCCGCAAATCATTGCCGTGGTCGCACATTGCGATGCTAATCATAAAGTACCGGTGTGGGAGCAGGTGGTTTCCGCAGGTTGTGCGGTGATGGCGATGCAGATGGCGGCGGTGGCTCAGGGCTTTAACGGCATCTGGCGCAGCGGCGCGTGGACAGAAAATGACATGGTTCGCGAAGGTCTGGGTGGCCGTGAGCAGGACAAAGTGGTGGGCTTCCTTTACCTGGGCACGCCGCAGTTGAAAGCATCCACGACTATCAGTACTCCGGACACGTCAGCGTTTGTGTCTCACTTCTGATTGAGCGTCATCCTGCCGGGCATCTACCCGGCAGGGACTTCACGTCTTATTTCTTCTGCTGTTTCGCAAACTCGTCTTTCGCTTTCTGCAGCTGCTGCTGGAAGGCGGCGTTGGTATGCAGCGTAGCCACTACGGCAGACCCCACGACGCGAGCGGCATCAATGTCGCTCTGCCAGTGGTAGCCGCAAATTACGCGGCTTTGCCCCAGCTCAAAGCCGCGTTTCAGGATCTCGTTCTGGCGCTGCGGGTTGATTTCCGCCAGCACCAGCGCGGTGGCCCAGCCAATTGAGGTATGCCCGGACGGATAAGAGCCATTTTTCGACAGCTTATCCTGCTCTTTGGTATTACAGGTCGGCACGCCATAGAAGGCAAATGGGCGAATGCGCATGTACTTTTCTTTTGCGCCGCGCGTGGCGAGGTCGCCGGCGTCCTCAATCATGTTGGTCAGCAGCTTGTGCAGTTCCGGCGCATCTTTTTCGGTAATTGGCGAGCCAAACGCGCCGGAGAAAGCGTTAGCCACGCCGCCGCCGCTCAGGTTGGCATCTTCTTCGGCCAGTTTGCCGCGTTCGGTGGCGCGCAGCAGGCGGCCTTTCTCATACATCGCCTGATCGTTCAGGAACGCAATGCTGCCGATTTCCGGCGGCGGTGGCAGCAGCGCCAGGCTGTCAATGGCCTGGGCGTTGGTCAGGTAATAAAGGTCGGGCTTGGTGGTGGCGTCATTTCCCGGAGGGGCAAGGGCAAAGGCCGCAGAGGAGAACAGGCCAGCAATACAGAAGGCTAATACACGCTTTTTCATTTTTATTCCTTACTTGCGTTAGTTGTCCAGTGAGTTGCCAGATGGTTGTAACATTTCTGTCATATTCGAGTAAAAGAGCGTATTGGCAAAATGCGGCCTGGCTTCACAAAACGTCCGTATTGCCTGCATAGTGAGCAACGGCGAGCGAATTAGGATTGCCAGACTTACCACCAGGGAGTTTGAGCGCTACCATATTGGGTACAGAATTTGGCAAAGAAAGGAAAAGTCCATGAAGCAAACCGTTCGTTTGACCCAGTACAGCCACGGCGCAGGATGCGGCTGCAAAATTTCCCCGAAGGTGCTGGAAACCATCCTGCACAGCGAGCAGGCGAAGTTTGTCGATCCTAATCTGCTGGTGGGGAACGAAACCCGCGACGATGCGGCGGTTTACGACCTGGGCAACGGCACCGGTATCATCAGCACCACTGACTTCTTCATGCCAATCGTGGACGATCCCTTCGACTTTGGCCGCATCGCGGCGACCAACGCCATCAGCGACATCTACGCGATGGGCGGGAAACCGATCATGGCGATCGCTATTCTCGGCTGGCCGATTAATACGCTTGCACCGGAAATTGCCCGTGAGGTTATCGAAGGCGGGCGTTTTGTCTGCCAGCAGGCGGGGATTTCGCTGGCCGGTGGCCACTCGATTGACGCCCCTGAACCGATTTTTGGCCTCGCGGTAACCGGCGTCGTGCCAACCGAGCGAGTGAAGAAAAACAGCTCTGCCGAAGCCGGCTGTAAGCTGTACCTGACTAAACCGCTGGGCATTGGCGTGTTGACCACCGCCGAGAAAAAATCCCTACTGCTGCCAGAGCACAAAGGCCTGGCGGCAGAAACCATGTGCCAACTGAACAAAGTCGGCGCGGAGTTTGCCGACATTGCAGGCGTGACCGCGATGACCGACGTCACTGGTTTTGGTCTGCTGGGCCACCTGAGCGAAATGTGCGAAGGGGCGGGCGTTCAGGCGGAAGTGTGGTACGAATGTGTGCCAAAACTGCCGGGCGTGGAAAGCTACATCGAGCAGGGCTGCGTGCCCGGCGGAACTTCCCGCAACTTTGCCAGCTACGGTCAACTGATTGGCGAGATGCCTGAAGCATGGCGTAACCTGCTGTGCGACCCACAAACTTCCGGCGGCCTGCTGCTGGCCGTTCGTGCTGATGCCGAAGCCGAAGTTTTCGCGGCTGCCGAGCGCAACGGCATTAAGCTTAGCGCTATCGGTGAACTGAAAGATGCCCGCGCTGGCCGCCCAATGATCGAGATCCGTTAATTCATGCGGCTGTTTATTGCGGAAAAACCAAGCCTTGCACGAGCCATTGCTGACGTGCTGCCTAAGCCCCATCGTCGCGGCGATGGGTTTATCGAATGCGGCAACGGCCAGGTGGTGACCTGGTGTATTGGCCACCTGCTGGAGCAGGCGCAGCCGGACGCCTACGACGGGCGATATGCCCGCTGGAACCTTGCTGATTTGCCTATCGTGCCGGAAAAGTGGCAGCTTCAGCCTCGCCCCTCCGTGACTAAACAGCTTAACGCGATTAAAAAGCTGCTGGCTCAGGCCACCGAAGTGGTTCACGCGGGTGACCCCGATCGTGAAGGGCAACTGCTGGTGGACGAAGTGCTGGACTACCTCCAGCTGGCACCAGAAAAGCGCCTGCAGGTGCAGCGCTGCCTGATCAACGACCTTAACCCACAGGCCGTGGAGCGGGCGATTTCCCGTCTGCGCGCCAACAGCGAGTTTATTCCGCTTTGCGTTTCGGCGCTGGCCCGCGCCCGTGCTGACTGGCTGTACGGGATTAACATGACCCGCGCCTACACCATTCTCGGGCGAAATGCGGGCTACCAGGGCGTGCTGTCCGTGGGCCGCGTCCAGACGCCGGTGCTGGGACTGGTCGTGCGCCGCGATGAAGAGATCGAGAATTTCGTCGCCAAAGATTATTTCGAAGTGAAAGCCCACATCGTGACGCCAGCGGACGAGCGCTTTGTGGCGGTGTGGCAGCCGAGTGAATCCTGCGAACCCCATCAGGACGAAGAAGGCCGATTGCTGAACCGCAAGCTCGCGGAGCACGTCGTGGCGCGTATCAACGGCCATCCGGCGCTGGTCACGGCCTATAACGATAAACGGGAATCGGAAATTGCACCGCTGCCGTTTTCGCTGTCGAGCCTGCAAATTGAGGCGGCGAAACGCTTTGGGCTGAGCGCCCAGAACGTGCTGGATATTTGCCAGAAGCTCTACGAAACCCACAAATTGATCACCTATCCGCGTTCCGACTGCCGCTATCTGCCCGAAGAGCACTTTGCCGGACGGCATGCGGTGATGAACGCCATCGGCGTACATCAGCCAGATTTGCTGCCGCAGCCGGCGGTGGATGCTGACCTGCGTAACCGCTGCTGGGATGATAAAAAAGTGGACGCCCACCACGCGATTATTCCGACCGCCCGGAGCACTTCAATTTCATTAAATGAAAATGAGGCTAAAGTTTATGGCCTGATCGCCCGTCAATACCTAATGCAGTTCTGTGCCGACGCCGTATTCCGCAAATGCACCATCGATCTGGATATCGCCGGAGGCAAATTTATTGCCAAAGCGCGTTTCCTTGCCGAAGCGGGTTGGCGTGCGCTGCTGGGCAATAAAGAGCGTGATGAAGAGAATGACGGCACACCGCTGCCGGTGGTCGCTAAAGGCGACGAGCTGCTGTGTGAGCATGGCGAAGTGGTGGAACGGCAAACTCAGCCGCCGCGCCACTTTACCGACGCGACGCTGCTCTCCGCGATGACCGGGATTGCGCGTTTTGTGCAGGATAAAGATCTGAAAAAGATCCTGCGCGCCACGGACGGATTAGGCACCGAGGCGACACGAGCCGGGATCATCGAACTGTTATTCAAACGCGCGTTCCTGGTCAAGAAAGGGCGCTATATTCATTCTACGGAAGCCGGGCGGGCGCTGATCCACTCGCTGCCGGAGCTGGCCGCCAGGCCGGACATGACCGCGCACTGGGAATCAACGCTAACGCAAATCAGCGAAAAGCAGTGCCGCTATCAGGACTTTATGCAGCCGCTGGTGCAAACGCTTTATGACCTGATTCATCAGGCGCGAACCACGCCGGTACGCCACGCATTTAAGGGCATCAAAGCCCAGGATGACGGAAAAAAAGCAAAACGTTGGGCCAAAAAAGAGGGAAGTGATGATGCCAGTAAAAAGCCTGCTCGCCGCCGTCGTGGGGCTAATGATGAGTCTGCCAGCGATGGCGGTGCAGCCCCGTCAGCCTGACGTTGACGTGGTGATCCCACCGGAAGTGTTCACCAACAGCAATCAGCCGCAGACGCCACCCTGCAACCAGTGCTGTATTTATGAAAACAAAAACTATTCCGAAGGGGCGGTGGTGAAAACGGAAGGTATTTTGTTGCAGTGCCAGCGTGATGACAAAGTCTTAGGGACTAATCCGCTGGTCTGGCGCCGCGTGAAGCCATAAACGCTTTCAGTAGCGGGATATCCGCCGGGGCGAGGGCATAGTCAAGCGCCTCCGGCGGTTCACACCAGACCAGCTCGCTGTGGCAATGGGCGCCTGGTTCGCCGCGAAAGGTGTCCACATGCCAGGCGTGCAGATGAATCATTCTCCCGCTCACTTCGCGCTGATGGCTGGCCACGTAGCCGCTAATTTGCGCGGTAATTCCCAGCTCTTCCAGTAGCTCCCGCGCCAGCGCTTCGGGCTGCGTTTCCCCCGTTTCTACTTTCCCGCCAGGAAATTCCCACAGGCCGGGCTGATCGCCATTTTCAGCGCGACGGGCGAGCAGGATTTTGCCTTCGCGCTCGATAATAGCCGCGACAACATCAAGGTTTTTTAACATGGGTGTCCATTCTCTGTGGGGCTGGCGTGGCATAATACTCGCCCTGACATGCCAGCAAAAGAGTAACTGAATGATGGAAACGAAAAGCGAGCCCTGGATTGCACCCCTTAAAACGCTGCCCAAAAGCCTGCGCCCGATTGTGGCGATGCAGGAGAAACATTTTGGTGCGGTGTTAAACCCAACCCGCTGGTGGGGGCGTCTGCCGTATTTGTTCTGGCTGGTGGCGCTGTTTGTCGGTTTTCTGGAAAGACGCCGGGCAAAAATCGACCCTGTGACCCGTTCGCTGGTGATGACCCGGGTATCGCAGTTATGTAGCTGCGAATTTTGCATCGACGCCAATAGCCTGCGCCTTGCAGAGCGTAGCCAGTCGATGGATAAAGTGCTGGCGGTGGCCAACTGGCAAAATGAATCCCTGTTTAACGAGAAAGAACGGGTCGCATTGGCCTACGCTGAAGCAATGACCGCCACGCCGCCGCAGGTGACCAACGAGTTAAAAAACATGCTTAAACAGCATTTTAACGACCAGGCTGGGACCGAGCTGACCGCGCTGATTGCCTTCCAGAACCTTTCGGCTCGCTTTAACGCCGCGCTGGATATCCCCTCCCAGGGTTTATGCCCGACAAAGGAAAAACGCTAGATGTTCGACAGCTATCTTCACCCTCGCATCAAACCCGCGCTGAATCGCCTGGTGAGCGTGTTCGATAAGCCCGCTATCACGCCGGACAGGCTGACGCTGGCAGGGTTTGCGATTGGCGTGCTTGCTTTGCCTTTTCTGGCGCTGCAATGGTATCTCCCGGCGCTGGTCGCGATTGTCTTTAACCGGCTACTTGATGGCCTGGACGGCGCGCTGGCGAGACGGAGAGGGCTAACCGATGCGGGGGGCTTCCTCGATATTACGCTGGATTTTCTTTTTTATGCCCTTGTGCCGTTTGGTTTTATTCTCGCGGATCCCGTGCAAAACGCGCTCGCCGGTGCGTGGCTGCTGTTTTCGTTTATCGGCACCGGTAGCAGCTTTCTGGCGTTTGCTGCGCTGGCGCATAAGCACGATATCACGAACCCAGGCTACGCCCATAAGTCGTTTTATTATCTGGGGGGGTTGACGGAAGGCAGCGAAACTCTCCTGCTGTTTGTGCTTGGCTGTCTGTTTCCGGGTGGGTTTGTCTGGCTGGCGTGGGGCTTCGGCGCGCTGTGCTGGCTGACCACGTTCAACCGCGTCTGGGGTGGGTATAAGACGTTAAAACGGCAGGAGAAATCGGCAGATTGAAACCCCTCACCCCGACCCTCTCCCCAAGGGGGAGAGGGAGAAAACAGTTCCAGTCTGGGGGGAGTACTCAAAAGTATGAGGGAGAGAACAATTTCACTCTGGGGGAGAATACACGTACTATTTATCCCCTCTCCCCTTTGGGGAGAGGGTTAGGGTGAGGGGCGCAGTCCTCAAATCAGCATCAGTTCGGTTTACGCTCGCCGCTGACAACAGGATTTTTAGGGTCCGCGCTCCATTCGTACCAGCCGCCGTCATACAGGCCAACGTTCTTCCAGCCCATTGCCCGCGCGTACATCAGCGCTTCGGAGGCGCGCCAGCCGGTTCCACAGTAGAACGCAACGTGCTGATCCGGCCTGATATTCCAGCTTTTCCACATCGCGGTGATATCGTCCCCTGTGCGCATGGTGCCGTCCGGGTTATGGAAGTCTTCCATATGCGTGGAGTCAGAGCCCGCGTGGCCCCAGCGGGCACCCGCAATCTCGCCTTTGGGCTTGATGTAGCTGTACCCGCTGGTGGTGCCGATAAATTCCGGCCAGGAACGAATGCTGACCAGAGAAGCGTCTTTGCGGTGCAGCAGCGCCCGCGCTTGTTCCATGTCCAGCATCAGCTGACGCTGGCCGGGAATCGGGGCACCGAAGTCGGGGGCTGGTGTCGTCTGGCTGGGCAGGCCACGTTCAACGGGCAGATCCGCCGCGCTCCACTTTGTCCAGCCCCCGTCCAGGAGGCGGACATCTTTCACACCGGCGTACAGCATGATCGCCGCCACGCGCGCTGCCGCGTAAACGTCACGGCCATACAAAATGACTGTTGTATCGTGTCGGATGCCGTGCTTCGCCAGCATGGCTTTCAGCTTGTCGTCGGACACTTTGTTCCACAGCGGCTCGCTCTCCACCTCTTCGGTGTTGATGTAGCCCGCGCCTGGAATATGGCTGAGCAGGTATTTTTTCGGCGCGCCCCAGCCCGCTTCAATCACTTTCCAGTCTCCGGCAGGGGAGGCGGTGACCGGTTTTTTATTCTGTAAATCATGGATCCATTGCGGGTACACCAGCTGCTCAAAATGCGTCAGCTTTTGCAGGCGGGAAGGATCCTGCAGGGCGTCCTTCAGGATTGAAATCTGCGTAAAGCCCAGTTTTTCTAAACGAGCTTTCACGGCCCGAGCGTCGTCCCCGTACAGCGCCATTAATCCGTCTTTGGTCAACTGATGCTGCTTAGCCCACGTTGAAATCTGTTCATCGCTCATTAGCGCCAGCCAGGAGGCCGAAAGATTCAATGCGGCGGGTTCATGGCCGCCGCTGCCGTTTAAGGCCTGCGGCCAGCCGTTGTAAAACGCACTCGGGCGAGTATCAATTACCGCACCGTTTTCGGCTTTTACGCTGGAGAGGTTCATTTCAGTGGGCATCGCGGCGGCAAAAGTGACCTGGGACAGCCCGGCAAGCAGCAGGGCAATGGTTAGCTGAGAAACACGTTTCATCTAATAACCTGAAGGATAGCAAAAGAGCCGCAAGTTTAGTCCTCGCTGGCACTGGCTTCTTTGCGATACCTCATGTTCGATGGGTTAAAGCCGGATAATCTGGCCGTGGGCCGGCGCATCCTGCTCATCGTGAGTGACCAGCACGACCGGCAGTCTGAGCTGTTTTGCTTTTTGCCAGACAAATTCTCTAAAGCCCTGGCGCAGCGGCAGGTCGAGGCGGGAAAAGGGCTCATCGAGCAATAAGGCTTCAGGCTCAGCCAGCAGGGTTCGCAGGACGCTGACGCGCGCTCGTTCCCCGCCGGAGAGCGTAGCCGGATCTCTGCGGGCATAGCTGGGCAACCCGGCGCTTTCCAGTGCCTCCGAAACAACACGCTGCCGCTGCGAGCGCCCAACGACTGAGGCGGGAATTGCCATCAGCAGATTTTGCCCAACGCTGAGGTGGGGAAATAGCAGCGCATCCTGGAACAAAATGCCGATTCGGCGCTGTTCAACTGGCAGAAACGTCAGGCTGCGCTGGTTAAGCCGTAGTGTGCCCTGAGCGCTAAACACTGGGGCTAAATCGCCGATCATCCAGTTCAGAAACGTCGATTTACCCACGCCAGACGGGCCCATCAGCGTAACAATCTCGCCCGGCGCAACGTCAAAGCTGATATTCGCCAGCAGCGGTTCGCCGTTACGGGAGAGGGAACAATTTCGCACGCTCAGCATTAGCGCAATCCTTTTCGGTGGGTGCCAGCCTGGCGGCTGGCTGAGATTGTGGCGAAAAATACGGCCAGCGGCAGCAGCATTTGCAGCAAGGCCTGGATTGCAAACTGCTGTGGATCGCCCCCGCTGCTGAGCGCCACGGCTTCCGTTGTGACGGTAGCAAACCGGCCCGCCCCGGCGTAAAGCGTAGGCAAATATTGCGCGATGCTGACCGAAAAACCGACCGCCAGCGCTGCCAGCAAAGGCCGGACGAGCAGCGGAACCTGAATGAGACAGAGGATTTTCCCCGGCGACCAGCCGAAAGTTCGCGCCGTCAGCACCTGGCGCGCGTCGATCCGCTGCCAGGCCGGGGCAAGGATCAACAGCGTATAAGGCACGACCCACAGCAAATGGCTCCAGATAAGCGCGGCCCAGCTTCCTTCCATGTTCAGCCTGAGCAACAGTTGATACTGCCCGGCGGCCAGCGGCAGCGCAGGCAGCAGCAGCGGCAGATACAGCCAGCGATCGTACCGGCGCGGGCAGCCTTTGAGCCACAATATTGTCACGATCGGGGCGAGCAAAGCGCTGATAAGCCCGGCCACAAAACTTGTCCAGACGGGCGTCAGTTCAGCCTGCTGCCAGCCGCTAAGGGTTAAACTTTCAGGCCATCGCGCCGGAGAGAACCAGCCTTCAGCTAAGGACCAAAGGATGAGTATTGCGATGGACGTAAAGCCAAACAGGGAAAGTGAACCGGTGGTCACCACGCCCGCCGAGGGCAGATTCAGGGCATATCGCTTGCCTGAAAAGCACCCGACCCGCCGTTTTATCATTGCCCACACCAAACGCCCGAAAATAGCAAAAGCCCCGAGTATCAGCAGCAACAGACAGGATGCTGCCAGCCCCATGTGCTGGCGGGAGATATCGCTGTCCGTTAGCCATTGCCAGGCCAGCACGGCAAAAGTGGGCGGATTGGCGGGGCCAAGAATCAGCGCGGCGTCCACGACCGAAAGGCTGTATGCCGTCACCGCCACTAAAGCCCAGCCCAGGCGCGGCAAGAGCTGCGGCACCAGCACATAGAGACGGGATTGTAGCTCGCCGTAGCCGAGCGTTCTGGCAAGCGTTATCTGCTGGTGCATTTGTTCGCTATGTAGCTGCGAGGCTGAGAACCACAGTAAGAACCAGGCTTCTTTTAACGCCAGCATGAGGCCGAGGACAATGCCATAGTTATCCGGCGGCAGAGAAAGGTTGAAAAGGCGTGCCAGCCAGCCGCTGTCGGAAAACAGAAAGAAAAAGCCGCTGGCGAGGGCGACGTGCGGCAGGGCCAGCAGCAGCGGCAGGCGCTGAAGATAGCGCTGCCAGCGCTCGCCGGGATAAAGAGTGCAGAGAATGATTAACGTCAGCAGCATCGCACCGCCCACGCTGAGAGTAGTTGAAACCAGCGTAGTCATTAAGGCTTCCGGCCACTGTGAGTCCTGCCAGAAGGCAAGCCAGGTTTCACCTTGTAATAATGGCGGCACTATCAGGGCAAGCCCCGGCAGCACCGGCACAAACACCAGACCCGCCGCCAGTGCTCCGGCAACCGTAAAGCCGCGGCTCATCGCGACCCGTAGCGCTGAAGCCAGGCTTGCTCCAGCGCGTTAACCCAGGCGGCGTGAGGTTCCGCCAGGAAAGGCACCGGGTGCTGGCTTTTGGGCACCCGATCCTCAAGCTGTACTTTGTCCGGTGGCGGCAGCGCGTGGCTGCTCAGCACGCTTGCGTCGCCCCAGACAGCCGGGTCAGCTTTGCGGATTTGCGCTGCCGGAGACATCAGGAAATTAGCCACGATCTGCGCTCCGGCTTTGGCACTGCTGTTCGCTGGAATAGCGACAAAATGCACGTTACCCAACATGCCATTGCTAAAGCCAAAGGATTCTGCCGACGGCTGGAGCTGGCGGCGAGCGATCAGATTGTCGACGTGCGCCGGGTTGAAAGTCACAGACAGCAGCAGCTCGCAGTCGGCCAGCATACGATCCATGCGCGCCGGCGTCGGCGGGAACGTTTTACCTTTTTGCCAAAGGAAAGGATGAAGCTGGTCAAGGTAATGCCAGAGCGGGGCGGTGACTTGCCCGAAGGTGGCGGGATCCGGGGCCGTTTTCAGCGCGGCCGGTTTTTCGGTCAAGACAATCAAAAGCTGTTCAAGGAACGCCGTGCCGGTAAAATCGGGCGGGCGAGGGTAGCTGAGCTTGCCGGGATGGGCTTTGGCGAAGGCCAGCAGTTGTTCTGCATTTTGCGGGAAGGCTGGCGTGCGTAGCTTATCACCGATAAACATCAGCTGTGCGCTTCCCCAGGGCGCCTCAGCCCCGTCAACCGGTACCGAAAAATCTTCCCGCACAGGTTTTTTCACATCAACATATTGCCAGTTTGGCAGGTTTTCGGCCCAGTTTTCGCTGAGCAAACCCACCTGCTTGAGCACGCTAAAGTTTTCGCCGTTAACCCAAAGCAGATCTACCGACCCGTTGGTTTTTCTGCCCGCGGCCGCTTCGCTTTGAATGCGCCTCACCGCATCGGCCGCGTCCGCCAGCTTCACCACTTTAAGCGTCACGCCATAATGCGTTTTTACTTCATGGCTGACCCAGTCCAGATAGCTGTTAACGGCGGGATCGCCGCCCCAGGCGTTGAAGTAAACTGTCTGGCCGTTGGCCTGCTGGCGAATATTCTGCCAGTCCTGAGATTGTGCCACGGCGCTAAAGCCGAGCAGCGTCAGAGCAAGCATCAGCGCCCGTATGCCAGGTATTAATCGTTGCAAGAGAAAGTCCTCAGCGTGTTATGGGGCGGTTCGTCTGACCAGCCAGCGCGCGGCCAGTGGCAATAGCCCTAATAGAGCAAACATCAGCATCATGCCGGGGGAGAGAATATCGCCCAGGCTTTGCAGCTGGCTCAGCTGCCTGCCGGTGTTAATGTAGACCAGGATGGCGGGTAGCATGCCGAGCAGGCTGATCGCGGCATAGCGAACGACGCCTATTGGCGTCAGGCCCATTAATAAATTCACCAGCACAAAAGGGAAGACCGGCGCGAGCCGTAGGGCGAAGAGGTAATGACCGCCGTCGCGCTGTATGCCCAGATCCACTTTTTCCATCATGCGTGAGAAGCGGCGCTGCACCCAGTCCCGCAACAGATAACGGCTGATTAGCATCGCGGCGGTTGCGCCTGCGGTGGCCGCCAGGGCGACCAGCAAGGTGCCCAACACCAGGCCAAAGATAGCCCCGCCCAGCAGCGTGAGCAGAGTGGCACCGGGAATGGAAAAGGCGGCGGTAAGAAAGTAGCAGCCCAAAAAAGCCACAATCGCCAATATTGGGTGCTGTGCGTGCCAGCGCGCAAATTCAGCCTGCGAGTGCTGCAGCGCCGACAGGCTTAGGGTGCCCGGAGGAAGCAGATACAGAAATAGCCCCGCCATGATGATCAGCAGCGCAAAAATACCCTTACGCACGCTCACCTCGTTTATTTTGCTCATCCATCTTCATCCAGCACCCGCTGCCGTAAAGGCGTGGAGTATAGCGGAGGGGCTGTGACAGCTTGCTTGAGCCAGGTCATGAAGCGGATACAGAGTTATACATTTTGGCCAGCCGGAGAACATATTGCAGATACATCGCGGCGGTTAAATGGCGGCTCTTCTTACCCACGATTGAGGAATCACCATGTCCAGCAAACTCGAGAAAGTGCTTTATACCGCCCATACCACAACCGTTGGCGCGCGCAGCGGACACGGGCGCTCTGATGACGGCAGCCTGGATGTACAGCTAAGCACGCCGGGGTCCGGCAAACCGGGCACAAACCCGGAACAGCTTTTTGCCGTCGGTTATTCCGCCTGCTTTATGGGGGCGATTGGGCTGGCGGGGAAAAAACTGGCTATCCACATTCCGGAAGAAACCGCCGTGGATGCCAGTGTCTCGCTGGGGAAAGTCGATAACGACAGCCAGTTTGCACTGGCGGTAACGCTTCACGTCAGGCTGCCCGGACTGAGCGAGGTGCAGCGGGAAACTCTGCTGGCAACTGCCCACGCAACGTGCCCTTACTCGCGAGCGATTGCCGGGAATGTTGACGTGACCTTGCTTTCGCAGGGCTAGCGACAAAACGCCTTCGATGATCGGAGGCGTTTAATTTTTTAAGCGGGTTCTTTTTATCAGCCAGTGGGACACGAGCGGCAGCAGGCCAATCAGTGCAAACAGCAGTAGCATGGTGGGGGAAATAATGTCCCGCAGGCTTTCTATCTGACTAAGCTGGCGGCCGGTGCTGATGTACAGCACGATAGACGGCAGCAGGCCAAGCAGCGTGACTATCGCGAAACGAACGGCGGAAATCGGCGTCAGCCCCATCAGCAGGTTGATGATAGAAAAGGGGAGAACCGGCACCAGGCGCAGGGCAAACAGGCAGTGCGTAATATTGTGCTTAATGCCCTCGTTGATCTTCGCCATTGTGGTGGCAAAGCGCCGCTGTACCCAGTCATGCAAGAAGTAACGGCTCAGCAACATCGCCACGGTTGCGCCGCTGGCTGCCGCCGTGGCAACCAGCACGGTGCCTTCGACCAGCCCAAATAGCGCACCGCCCATCAGGGTCATAATGCGCGTGCCGGGGAAGGAAAGGGCAGAAATCAGGAAATAGCCGAGGAAGAAGGCGCTCATCACCAGCGCCGGGCGCTCGGCGTGCCAGAGAGTGAGCTGGGCGTGATATTTCTGCAGCGTCGCCAGGCTAAGGGTCCCCGGCGGCAGCAGGATTAACAGCGAGATGACCAGCGTGGCCAGCAGCAAAAACAGGATTTTACGCATTCTGTTCGCGCCTCGTCAGGGGGAAAAACGGCATCTCGCTGTCCTTGTCTGAAGATGTGTCTACCTTCAGTATTTCCCTTACCGCTTAAACTGCGCCCAAACAGGGGCGTGGTCGGACGGTTTTTCCATGCCGCGAATCTCGTAGTCGATCCCGGTTGCCACGCAGTGCGGCGCGAGCCCCTGGCTTGCCAGCAGCAGGTCTATCCGCAGGCCACGGTTATCGTCGAAGCCTTTTGAACGGTAGTCAAACCACGAGAATTTGTCCTGTGCTTCCGGGTTAGCGTGGCGGTAAGTGTCCACCAGGCCCCAGCCGAGCAGGCGAGCCATCCACTCACGCTCTTCCGGCAGGAACGAGCATTTTCCGGTACGCAACCAGCGCTTACGGCTATCTTCGCCGATTCCGATGTCGAGATCCGTCGGGCTGATATTCATATCCCCCATGATCAGCACCGGATTTTCCGGGCGCAGTTCACCCTGCAGGAAGTCCTGCAGATCCTGGTAAAACTTAGTCTTGGCCGGGAATTTGGTTTCATGATCGCGGCTTTCGCCCTGCGGGAAGTAGCCGTTAATCACCGTCAGGTTGCCAAATTCAGACGGAATTTCCGCCATGATAATGCGGCGCTGGGCGTCTTCGTCGTCAGTCGGGAAGCCTTTACGTACCGAAATCGGTTTCTCTTTGGTCAGCAGCGCCACGCCGTAATGGCCCTTCTGGCCGTGATAAAACACGTGATAGCCGAGTTTCTCCACGTCTTCCAGCGGGAACATATCGTCGTGCACTTTGGTTTCCTGCAGACCAATAACGTCCGGCTGATGCTGTTCCACGATGGCTTCAAGCTGATGAGGACGGGCGCGCAGGCCGTTGATATTAAAAGAGACAAATTTCATAGTCGCTGCCAGGTTGTCAGGTTAATTGTTGCAGGATGGTAGCAGAAAACGGCGCAGGTTGCTGCGCTGAAGCTAATCGCTGCCATAGGCGCGTTTGACGGGCAAAAATAAAGCAACATTTGCACCAAAATTGATCTCGATGCGCAAAAAGGGGGCGAAAACGGCAGGCAAATCCCGAAGGCGATCACAATTCCAGCATTATATTTTACCACTGCATAATATTTCTTGTTTTCGTGTCGCGAATCAGGCGGAACGTTAAAACTATGCACTAAATATTCACTTTAAGTGAATAGTGAGTGTTTTTAAGTTATTGATTTTTCGTTTTACCCTTCGGTTTATGCATTTTTATCGCTGGCTGGCACGATGCCTGCAATCTACATTTACAGCGCAAACACTCAATTATTTAACATTTAATAAACTTTTTGTTTACCGTGAGGGGTCACTATGTCGCAGTCAATTACACGCCAACATTTCGACGAATGGATGATGCCGGTTTACGCCCCTGCGCCTTTTATTCCGGTTCGCGGCGAGGGTTCCACCCTGTGGGATCAGCAGGGAAAAGACTACATCGACTTTGCCGGTGGCATCGCGGTTAACGCCCTGGGGCATGCTCACCCTGAAATGCGTAAAGCGCTGGAGGAGCAGGCGGCAAAATTCTGGCATACCGGCAATGGCTACACCAACGAGCCGGTATTGAAGCTGGCGAAGCAGCTCATCGACGCCACCTTTGCGGAGAAAGTGTTCTTCTGTAACTCAGGGGCTGAGGCCAACGAAGCGGCGCTGAAGCTGGCACGTAAATATGCCCATGATAATTTTGGCGCGCAGAAAAGCGGCATCGTCGCGTTCAAGAATGCGTTCCATGGCCGCACGCTGTTTACCGTCACGGCCGGTGGCCAGCCCGCTTATTCTCAGGATTTTGCGCCGCTGCCGCCGCAGATTAACCACGCGGTGTTTAACGATTTGCAGTCAGCCCGTGACCTGATTAACGACGAAACCTGCGCGGTGATCGTCGAGCCTATGCAGGGTGAAGGCGGGGTCGTTCCAGCGACACCAGAGTTCCTTCAGGGGCTGCGCGAACTTTGCGACAAACACAACGCGGTACTGATTTTTGATGAAGTGCAAACCGGCGTGGGCCGCACGGGTTCTCTGTATGCCTATATGCATTATGGCGTGACGCCGGATGTGCTCTCGACGGCCAAAGCGCTGGGCGGCGGCTTCCCGATTGGCGCACTGCTGACCACCGATCGTTTTGCCAAAGTGATGGTGGTTGGCACCCACGGGACCACCTACGGCGGAAACCCGCTGGCCTCTGCGGTTGCCGGTCGCGTGCTGGAAATCATCAATACACCTGAGGTGCTCAATGGCGTGAAACAGCGGCATGACTGGTTTGTTGAGCGCCTGAACCACATTAACCAGAAGCATCAGCTGTTCAGCGAAGTGCGCGGATTGGGGCTGCTGATCGGCTGTGCGCTGCGCCCTGAACATGCCGGTAAAGCGAAACTTATTCTGCAGGCTGCCGCCCAGGAAGGCCTGATGATGCTGATTGCCGGGGCTAACGTGCTGCGTTTTGCACCAGCGCTCATCGTCAGTGAGGCGGAAGTTCAGCTGGGCCTGGATCGCTTCGAGCGCGCCTGCGAACGCTTCCTTGCGGGAGTTTCATCATGATGGTCATCCGCCCGATTGAACGGGGCGATCTGCCGGGGTTGCTTAAGCTTGCCGGGAAAACCGGCGGCGGGCTGACCTCGCTCCCCGCCGATGAAAAAACGCTGGCCGACCGAATCGAACGCTCGCTGCAGACCTGGCAGGGCGGGCTGCCGAAGGGCGATCAGGGCTATGTTTTTGTGCTGGAAGATACCAGCAGTGGCCAGATGGTGGGGATTTGCGCCATTGAGGTGGCCGTGGGCCTGAACGATCCCTGGTACAACTACCGGGTCGGGACGCTGGTTCATGCCTCCAAAGAGTTGAATATCTACAACGCGCTGCCCACGCTGTTTCTCACCCACGATCACACTGGCGCGAGCGAACTTTGCACGCTGTTCCTCGACCCAGCCTGGCGTAAAGAGGGTAACGGGTATCTGTTATCCAAGTCTCGTTTCCTGTTTATGGCGGCTTTCCGCGAGCGCTTCAACGACAAAGTGGTTGCCGAGATGCGCGGGGTAATCGATGAACATGGGCATTCACCGTTCTGGGAAAGCCTTGGGAACCGCTTCTTCTCTATGGAGTTCGCTCGCGCCGACTACTTATGTGGCACCGGGCAGAAAGCTTTTATTGCCGAGCTGATGCCAAAACACCCGATTTATACCGACTTCCTGTCCAAAGAGGCACAGGCGGTGATCGGCCAGGTGCATCCGCAAACGGCGCCAGCGCGCACCGTGCTCGAAGCCGAAGGATTCCGCTATCGTAACTATGTCGACATCTTCGACGGCGGCCCTACGCTGGAGTGCGATATCGACCGCGTGCGGGCGATCCGCAAGAGCCGACTGCAAACCGTCGCGGTAGGCCAGCCCGCTACCGACGAACTGCCCGTTTGCCTGGTCGCCAATGAAAATTACCACCAGTTCCGCGTGATGCTGATCAAAGCCGATCCGAAAGGCGAGAAACTGGTTATTGATGCTGCAACTGCCGACGCGCTGAAGTGCGCCAGCGGCGATACCGTGCGCGTAGTGCGCCTGTGCCCCGAGGAGAAAAAAGTATGACTAACTGGATCAATGGACAATGGGTGCCGGGCCGTGGCGAAGCGCTGTTAAAACATAACCCGGTGAGCGGCTCGCTGCTGTGGGAAGGGCTGGTGGCGGATAAAACGCAGGTAGAAGAAGCCTGCCGGGCGGCTCGCGCGGCGTTTCCTGCCTGGGCGAAACGCCCGTTTGCGGAACGCCAGGAGATTGTGGAGCGTTTTGCAGGTCTGCTTGAGACGAATAAAACTGCACTCGCTGAAACAATTGCGCAAGAAACCGGCAAACCTCGCTGGGAAGCGGCCACCGAAGTGACCGCGATGGTCAATAAGATTGCTATTTCCATCAAGTCTTACCACACCAGAACGGGCGAAACGCACACCGCGATGCCGGACGGGGCGGCTACTTTACGCCATCGTCCTCATGGCGTGCTGGCGGTCTTTGGCCCTTACAACTTCCCGGGTCATTTGCCCAACGGCCATATTGTGCCGGGACTGCTGGCCGGTAATACCCTGGTGTTTAAACCGAGTGAGCTGACGCCGCGCACTGGTGAGCAGGTGATGAAGCTTTGGGAAGAAGCGGGCATACCCGCTGGCGTGCTGAACCTGGTACAGGGCGGGCGCGAAACCGGCGAGGCGCTGTCTAATCAGTCGGCGCTCGATGGGCTGCTATTTACCGGCAGCGCGGGCACAGGTTACCACCTTCACCGCCAGTTTGCCGGGCAGCCGGAGAAGATCCTCGCCCTGGAAATGGGCGGGAACAACC
Source organism: Cedecea neteri (assembly GCF_000758325.1). NCBI lineage: Bacteria > Pseudomonadati > Pseudomonadota > Gammaproteobacteria > Enterobacterales > Enterobacteriaceae > Cedecea > Cedecea neteri. The sequence goes on from NZ_CP009459.1 coordinate 2,861,863, forward strand.
CGCTGATCGTCGAAGATCCGCAGGATATCGATGGGGCTGTGCACGTGGCTATCCAGTCAGCGTTTATCACCGCCGGGCAGCGCTGCACCTGCGCCCGCCGTCTGCTGGTGAAGCAGGGCGAGCAGGGTGATACGTTTATTCGCCGTCTGGTTGAGGTTTCTGCCCGTCTGCAGCCGGGGGAGTGGGACGCTATGCCACAACCGTTTATTGGCGGCTTGATTTCGGTGCAGGCGGCTGAAAGGGTACTGACCGCGTTTCAGGCTCACGTTGCCCGCGGCGGTAAACCGCTGCTTGAGCCAAAAATGATTCGGCCAGGCACTTCTTTACTGACGCCGGGCATCGTTGAGCTTAGCGGTGTGGCTGACGTGCCGGATGAAGAAGTGTTTGGCCCGCTGCTGGCGATTTACCGCTATAACAGCTTTGACGATGCGATTCGGATGGCGAACGACACGCGCTATGGCCTGGCGAGCGGGCTGATTTCTCCGTCCCGTGAACAGTTTGACCAGCTTTTACTGGAAGCCAGAGCCGGGATCGTGAACTGGAATAAACCGCTGACCGGCGCTGCCAGCACTGCGCCATTCGGCGGCGTGGGCGCTTCGGGTAACCACCGCGCCAGCGCCTGGTATGCGGCGGATTACTGCGCCTGGCCGATGGCTTCGCTGGAAAGCACGAGCTTCGCGCTACCGCCAACCCTGAGTCCGGGGTTGGATTTCAGCCGTGAGGAGCAGCCATGAAGCGCGCGCGTGAGGCCAACTTCGACGGACTGGTGGGGCTGACCCACCATTACGCCGGGCTGTCGTTCGGCAATGAAGCCTCGACGAAGCACCAGTTCCGCGTGTCTAACCCAAAGCTGGCGGCAAAACAGGGGCTGCTGAAGATGAAAGCGCTGGCGGACGCGGGGTATCCGCAGGGCGTGATTGCCCCGCAGGAGCGGCCGAATATTGGCGTGCTGCGCCAGATAGGCTTTAGCGGCAGCGACGAGCAGGTTGTTGAGCGCGCGGCTCGGCAGGCTCCTCAGCTGCTGTCCGCCGCCAGTTCGGCGTCTTCGATGTGGGTGGCGAATGCGGCGACGGTATCACCGTCAGCCGATACGCAGGACGGCAAAGTGCATCTCACCGTCGCCAACCTGAACAATAAATTCCACCGCGCCAGTGAAGCACCGACGACAGAAAGCGTGCTGCGAGCGATGTTCCGGGATACCGGGCGTTTTACGGTGCATGGCGCGCTGCCGCAGGTGGCGCTGTTTGGTGACGAAGGCGCCGCCAACCATAACCGTTTAGGCGGCGAGTATGGCGAGCCGGGCGTGCAGCTGTTTGTTTATGGTCGTGAAGATTCGAAAAGCGGGCAGGCCCCGGCCCGTTATCCTGCCCGTCAGACGCTGGAGGCCAGCCAGGCCGTGGCGCGTTTGAATCAGGTGCGTTCTGAGCAAGTTATCTTCGCTCAGCAAAACCCGGCAGTGATCGACCAGGGCGTTTTTCATAACGATGTTATCGCGGTCTCTAACCGCGAGGTGTTGTTCTGCCACCAGCATGCGTTTGTGGATCAGCAAGGGCTTTATCAGCGTCTGCGCGAAAAAGTCCCTGGTTTTACTGCGCTGGAAGTCCCGGACGATTTGGTTTCGGTGGCCGATGCGGTTTCGACCTATCTGTTCAACAGTCAGCTGCTGAGCCGCGCCGACGGCGGCATGACGCTCGTGCTGCCGGAAGAGTCTCGCCAGCATCCCGGCGTCTGGCGCTACCTTAACCAACTGCTGGAGGCGGATAACCCTGTCCGTGAGCTGCAGGTGTTCGATCTGCGGGAAAGTATGGCTAACGGCGGTGGCCCGGCGTGTTTGCGCCTGAGAGTAGTGCTGACGGATGAAGAGCTTAAAGCGGTTAATCCGGCGGTGATGATGAACGACACGCTGTTTATGACGCTCAATGGCTGGGTTGACCGCTGGTATCGCGACCGTTTAACCCAGGCTGATTTAGCCGACCCGCAGCTGCTGCGCGAGGGGCGTGAAGCGCTGGATGAACTGACGCGCATTCTGGATTTAGGCTCGGTGTACCCGTTCCAGCAATAGGGGAGAAAGAATGATTGATTTTCTGGCGCAGACGCTGGCCGGCAAGGCGCCTGAACAAACCTCCGGAGAGAATGCTCACCTCAGCTGGCGCTGGTGGGACGAAGGTATTCTGACGTTGACGCCACATGAGACGACGGGGAAAGCACTGGTTATATCGGCCGGGATCCACGGCAACGAAACCGCCCCGGTGGAGATCCTTGGCCAGTTGACCAACAGCTTGATCGCGGGGCGGCTTCCGCTGCAGTGGCGCACGATGATTATTCTGGGTAACCCAGCGGCGCTGCGCGTGGATAAGCGTTATACCCATAGCGATATGAACCGAATGTTTGGCGGGCGGTGGCAGCAGTTTCCTGAAAGCGTAGAAACCCAACGTGCGGCCAGGCTTGAACATGCCCTCGAGCAATTCTGGTCGCGAAGTGAGGAGCAAACCCGCTGGCATCTGGATATGCATACCGCCATTCGTGGCTCTTATCATCCCCGGTTTGGCGTGCTTCCGGCGAGGCCGCTGCCTTATAGCGAGAGCTTTTTAACCTGGCTGGGCTGCGCCGGGTTGCAGGCGCTGGTGTTTCACCAAAAGCCCGGCGGCACCTTTAGCCATTTCAGCAGCGAGCATTTTGGGGCGCTGAGCTGCACGCTGGAGCTGGGAAAAGCCAGGCCGTTTGGGCAGAACGATCATGGCCAGTTTGCGGTAACCAAAGAAGCCATCTCGGCGTTATTAAGCGGGGCGGCGCCACCGACCATGGAGGTGGAGCCGCTGCGTTACCGCGTGGCACAGCAAATCACCCGGCAGTCGGAGAAATTTGTGCTGCACATGTCCGGCCAAACGCAGAACTTTACCGCGTTTTCGAAGGGCACGCTGCTGGCTGAAGATGGTGAGAAGCGTTATGTCGTTGCCGGTGAAAAAGAGTACGTTTTATTCCCCAACCCGGATGTGGCGCTGGGGCTGAGAGCGGGGCTGATGCTAGAGGAAATTTAAACTTTAAGCAGCTCTGAATAATTGAGCTGCTTAATCATTTCGTGTTGTTAATTTATTTACGGATAATTCCTGGATACAGGGTTTATTCGTCAGGTTGATTGCTGTACACTCTTCATATTGTCTTTATAATCAGTGTGTTGTTATATTTGGTTGCACTATTCCCCGCCTTAATCCTTATTTTCTTCATAATTGATGCATTCTTGTTTTATATCCTTTCAATGATTTACGGATGCCACCGTCTCCTTGACGATAAGACTCGTAAACTCATTCTCGTCAACACGACATCGTCGTTTTAAGCGAGTCGTCAATTTAATGAAAAGAGAAGGTTAAAAATATGCGTAAATTAACTGCACTGTTCGTCGCTTCTACCCTGGCTCTGGGCGCCGCAAACCTGGCGCATGCTGCGGACGCAACCCCGGCTGCGGCTCCACAAACCGATGCCCCGATGATGCACCATAAAATGATGCGCGGCCCGATGCACGAGATGATGTTCAAAGACCTGAACCTGACCGATGCGCAGAAACAGCAAATTAAAGACATTATGAAAGAGCAGCGCGGCAAGATGCAGCGCCCATCCGTTGACGAACGCCGCGCGATGCACGACGTGATTGCCAGCGACAGCTTCGACCAGGCCAAAGCACAGGCGCAGGTCGATAAAATGGCAGAGCAGAATAAAGCGCGCATGCTGGCGCATCTGCAAACCCAGAACAAAATCTACAACATCCTGACGCCGGATCAGAAAAAACAGTTTAATGCGAATTTTGAGAAGCGTCTGACAGAACGTCCAGCGCATGAAGGTAAAATGCCAGCTGCTCAGTAAGCCTGAGCAACTAAATTAAGACCGCCGGTCCTGTTCACAATAGCGAGGTACGCTGTGAACAGGATCGGCGGTTTTCTCGTTTAATCACCTTGCCCCACTATTTCCCTTTCTCTCGACTTAAATAATACCGCCTGGCAATAATCACGTCGGCCGGACAAGCCCTTTTAAATACTCAATTTCAGCAACTTACATTAAAAATTGCAGCTCACTCCGCAGATTTTACCGCCCGGTATTGAGGGCGATAAATTTACTTTGCTTCCCGACAAAAAAGCCGCTAAATCATTGTCACAAAAATAGAACCAGGGCTACAGCAACCGGCCACGGCTGCCGATAACACTGGCGTCAGGCAAAGATCTGACGAACAAAACAGAGAACTGATGAGCTGGCCGCCGGGCGGAGATCTTCCTTTGGGGTCGCTCAATTTAAAGAGCTAATGCCAGGGTGCACGGATGCCGTGCGTCCTCAGGAGTGGTGATGGAATTCTTTGATATACGAAAGGTGCCGGTTAACCTCTGGCGCAACGGCGCCGGGGAAACGCGAGAAATATGCTGTTTTCCGCCCGCGACGCGAGATTTCAACTGGCGCGCCAGCATCGCCTCTTTGGCTCACAACGGTGAGTTTCCCGTCTTTCCGCAGGTTGACCGGGTGATGACTCTGCTGGAGGGGAGTGAGGTTGTTCTCGACGGCGGAAAGGCGTTCAGGCATACGCTCAAGCGCCATCAGCCTTTTACTTTTGCCGGTGAACAGCCCGTAAAAGCTGAACTGACTCGCGGCATGTCGATGGACTTTAACGTCATGACACGCCGGGACCGTTGCCGGGCCCAGGTGCGGGTGGCGGACAGAACCTTTACTACTTTCGGTACCCGGGGCGGCGTTGTGTACGTCCTGAGCGGGGAGTGGCAGCTGGAAGATAAGCTGCTTTCACCGGACCAGGGCGCCTGGTGGCAGGAAGGCAGCCACACGCTGCGATTGCTAAAAAACGAAGGGCAGCTGTTGTTTAGCGAAATTACTTATTTGTAGACTGAATGCCCGGAAAATGACCGGGCAATCTACTTTCTTTCTGCTACTTATCCTCAGAAACGGCTGTTTTGTTGCGGTTTCTCTCTCCATTTCCCCTCCCTGTAAACGTCCTGTAGCATCCCGTGCTGGATAAATTTCACAAGCGCGATCCGGCTCACCGTTCGATAAAAAAGTCCTATGACCCGCTGGCGGATTATTTGGTTTATTAGTTAAGTTGTATATACAAATATAGACAAAAACCCGATGCAAACAGGATGCTGACATGTCAACGCAAAAGAAGCTATGCAGTCTCACTCCAGGTTCCGTTTCACTGGCCACTCTGCGCGAGATCTACCATGGAAACGTGCTGCTCAGGCTTGACCCAGGGGCGGTTGCCGCCGTTGAGCGGGCGCTCGGTACGGTAGAAGCTATTGTTGCCCACGGCGACGTGGTCTACGGCATTAACACCGGTTTTGGCAAGCTGGCGCAAACCACCATCGCCACCGATCATCTGGCTGAACTCCAGCGTAATCTGGTGCTTTCTCATAGCGTGGGGCTCGGCGAAGCGCTGCCGGATGATGTGGTCCGGCTGGTGATGGCCAGCAAAATTATCAGCCTGTCACGCGGGCATTCCGGCGTTCGCCTGCTGGTGATTGACAGCCTGATTGCACTGTTCAACTCGGGCGTAATGCCGGTGATCCCGGAGAAAGGCTCGGTGGGGGCATCCGGGGATCTGGCCCCGCTGGCGCACCTGTCGCTGATGTTGCTCGGGGAGGGGAATGTCAGGGTGAACGGCGAACAGATCCCTGCCGTTGAGGGCTTGAAACTGGCAGGCGTTACGCCGCTGGTGCTGGGGCCAAAAGAAGGCCTGGCGCTGCTCAACGGCACTCAGGTTTCGACGGCGCTTGCGCTTCGCGGGCTGTTTGAGGGCGAGAAAGTGTTTGCTGCCGGGCTGGTGGCGGGAGCTTTGTCACTGGAGGCTATCAAAGGCTCCGTGAAGCCGTTCGATGCGCGTATCCACCAGGCTCGTGGCCAGGCGGGGCAGATTGATGTGGCTGCGGCGGTCACTGCGCTTCTGGCCGACAGTAAAATTGTTGATTCCCACGCGCATTGTGGCCGCGTGCAGGATCCTTACTCCATTCGCTGCGTGCCACAGGTGATGGGGGCGTGTCTGGATAACCTGCGGCATGCCGCGCGTGTTCTGCAGATTGAGGCTAACGCCGCCTCGGACAACCCGCTAGTGTTCAGCGACACCGGAGAAGTGATTTCCGGCGGCAACTTCCACGCGGAGCCCGTCGCTTTTGCCGCCGATATTATCGCGCTGGCGGTGGCGGAAATTGGCGCGATTTCGGAGCGTCGTCTGGCGCTGTTGCTGGACACTGGACTCTCAGGCTTGCCGCCGTTCCTCGTGAAAGAGGGCGGGATTAACTCCGGCTTTATGATTGCTCAGGTTACCGCTGCGGCACTGGCCTCCGAGAATAAATCACTCGCCCATCCTGGCAGCGTCGACAGCCTGCCAACGTCTGCGAATCAGGAAGACCATGTTTCGATGGCGACCTATGCGGCTCGTCGTTTGGGTTCCATGTGCTTTAACACTGCGGCAGTGGTTGGGATTGAGGCGATGGCCGCTGCTCAGGGCATCGAGTTTCACCGGCCGTTGCGCAGCTCACCGCTGCTTGAAAAGGTCTTCGGGGATATCCGCGAGCGCGTGGCATTCCTGGAAAAAGACCGTCTGCTGGCGCCGGATATCGAGCGAATGCGCCTCTGGGGCTGCAGCGACGGCTGGCCGGAGGCTATCATGAAGCTTCTGCCTTCGTCGGTGGCATAGTATTTTAGACTCCTCTCTTTGAGGGGAGTCTACTTCAGTTCTATCACCTCATATTCCCCGCTCAGCATCAACTTACAGAGAATTTTATAGCCGTCGTTATCAAAGCCCTCCGGCGGCTGACGGCGGGTTGTCGCGTCATTTAACTGCTGCACCGAGCCAAGATAAAACCAGTGATCGATCAGGTGATACTCGGTCATCTCCGGGCTGTGTTCCACGATGGCGACGGCGCTTTTCCATGGCCAGCAAATCAGGCGCACCTGTTCAAGAGCCTGAACCAGGCGGGCGTGATGTTCGGCCTGAGTCTCTTTCCCGCAGCAGGCTCCGGCGCAGCGTTTAAGCGCTGAGCGAAAACAGGCCCGGCCCTTACTCAGTGACTCCAGGCCCAGCAGGCCGTAACAGAGGCGATGCTCATCGGCTAGCCCTTGCAGCGTTTGCAGCGCAGCCCGGCGGTTCGCGTACAACCCGTACAGGCCCGGTTGACGGGAGAAATCGATATCTTTGGCGTAGACAACCTGCGGTGTCTCCCCCAGGAGAGACAGGGAACAAAGCTGGCGGTTACGACGCAGGCGTTTGTTGAACAGAGGCTGTTGCTCTTTGATCATTTGCGCTTCGAGCAGCAGCGCCCCGAGTTCGCCGGCGGTGCGGATAAAGGTAATCCGGCGAGACTGCCTCAAGAGCGCGGCTTCATCAGGCGTACGAAAATGGGACATCACGCGCGTGCGGATATTGACGCTTTTGCCGATATACAACGGCATAACGTCGCTTTCACCGTGAAAAACATAGACGCCGGGTTTTTTGGGCAGATCATCAAGCCACGGCCTGAGATGCTCTGGATATTCATAGACCGCCGCGGCTTCAAACTCTAGCCGCGACGTATTTGCACGCCTGACCACATCGGACTCCTGGGTACTGTTTATTTCACCAGTATAGCAGCCGTGAAGGTGAAGAGGGAATCGCCCTTAACCATAGCGTCGGGTGGCAAGCCAGCAGAGCAGAGAACCGCCCACAACCATCAGTACGCCTTGCCAGAAAGCAAAGCCGGGATGCAGGCCCAGCCACAGCGTGGCGAGAAGGGCCGATAACACCGGCGTGAAGTAGGACGCCGTGGCGAGCAGCGTCATGTTTCCCCGCTGAATGCCAATATTCCAGGCTGAGTAGGCGACGGCGGTGGAAATCCCCATAAACAGCAACTGCGCCGTGCCAGACAGGGTGAAGTGCATTTCCGGGTGTTCAACAAAGGCGAACTTAAACCACAGCACCACCGCAGTGGCACAGAAGAACAGACTGACGCCGCTTTTGCCTTCGCTCCAGCGCCGCGTCAGGTTGCAGTAAAGCGCCCAGATAACGGCGGCGGCGAAAGCCAGACCATAGGCCAGCGGGTTATCGAGAATATTGTGCCACATCACCAGAGGCGACCAGTCGCCGTCACCTTTCATCACCTGCACAATCCCGGCAAGGGAAAGCGCGAGCCCGGGCCACAGCCACAGGTTGCTACGCTGCCCATTAATAAACAGGGCAAAAAAGACGGTCAGGCAGGGCCAGAGATAATTGATCATCCCCAGCTCCAGGGACTGGACGCGGGTATGCGCGTACCCAATTGAAAGCGCCAGGCTTATTTCATAGCTAACAAAGAGCAGCCCACCAGCCCAGAGGTAACGGGGTGGCAGTTCGCGTATTTTGGGTAAGCCCCGGACGAGGCAAAGACACAGCGCGCTGACGGTGTAGAGCAGGGCCGCGCCGCCGACTGCGCCAAAGTGCTCGCTGATGCTGCGCAACAGACCAACGGAGGTACTCCAGAGCAGGATTGCGATAAGGCCGATAAGCGTGGCGCGTTGCGAAGAGGTGTCCATGTCCATCCTGTAAAAAAGGCGGCACTGTGCCGCCCTGAAAAATTGCTTACGCAAAGCTGTTTCTGACTATTTTTTCCAGAAATCATCAAACACGGTAATCGGCGGGCGGCGCTTGTGTTCTGTTTTCAGATACCAGCCTTCGATGATTTTTGCGGTTTCAGCCGGAACGGTTTTACCTTCCAGATAATCGTCAATTTGTACATAGGTTACGCCCAGGGCTGCTTCATCCGGCAGTGAAGGGCGATCGTCTTCGAGATCGGCTGTAGGGGCCTTCAGGTACAAATGTTCCGGGCAGCCCAGCGTTTTCAGCAGCAGTTTGCCCTGGCGTTTGTTGAGGCGGAAAATAGGGTTAATGTCAGTGCCGCCGTCGCCATACTTGGTGAAGAAGCCAGTAACGGCTTCCGCGGCATGGTCAGTCCCCACGACGACGCCTTTGGTCATCCCGGCGATGCTGTACTGCGCTTTCATGCGCTCGCGGGCTTTTTCATTGCCGCGAACAAAATCGCTCAGTTCGATACCCGCCTCGCGTAGCGCCTGCTCGCTGGCAAGCACTGCGCCCTTGATGTTCACCGTTAGCACGCGATCCGGCTGGATAAATGCAATGGCGTCCTGGCAGTCTTGCTCGTCGGCCTGCACGCCAAACGGCAGGCGCACGGCGATAAATTGATAGCTATCGTCGCCGGTTTCTTCACGCAGTTGGCTAATGGCTAGCTGGCAAAGTTTGCCTGTCAGAGTGGAGTCCTGGCCGCCGCTGATCCCCAGCACCAGAGATTTAATAAACGGGTAGGTTTTAAGGTACGTTTTCAGAAAATCAACGCTGACGCGGATCTCTTCGGTGGCATCGATCTGTGGCTTGACGCCCAGTGCCTGAATAATCTCTTGTTGCAGAGCCATTTAACCCCTCCAATAAGCTTTACCTGCAACGTGCAGGCCGCAAAATTTAACTGCCCTAAAACTTACCCTGTTGCGCCTAAAACGACAAGGCTCAAAGACTTGCCCGGCCCGCAGGCGGCGAGTTTTCCTGCAAACCAGACAGGATTCTTATGAATACTCCTTTTGTCCGAATTTTCGCGTGTTAAGGCTAACGAGTTGAAAAATGTTCTTTTATATTCCAGGCTTATCTAACACGCAGGATCAATACATTCATTGATGAGGATAATTATGAATAATAAATTTGCAGGATTTTTAGGCGCGGCAGCGGTAATGACTATGCTGGCAGGGTGTACCGCTTACGATCGTACCAAAGATCTGGTGACTGAGCCGGTGGTCAAAGATGTTAAAAAAGGCATGACCCGTGCTCAGGTACAGCAGATTGCGGGTAAACCGTCTTCCGAAATCACCATGATCCACGCCAAAGGCACCTGCCAGACCTATATTCTGGGCCAGCGTAACGGCAAAGCTGAAACCTACTTTGTTGCACTGGATGACACCGGTCGGGTGATGAACTCCGGCTACCAGACCTGTGCCGAATACGACACCGACCCGCAGGCACCTAAAGCCTAAGCTAGCTCGTTGTAAAGGGCCCGGCTGCAGTCTCTGCGCCGGGCTTTTTTTGCCTTACGGGCTGAGACAGAGAAGAGGGGGCGACGAAGAAGGGTGAGATCCGCTATCATGGTGAGGTTGTTCACTAATTCATTTCCAATCCCGTTGCCTATGAAACCACTGCGCCAACCGAATACACGCCCAATCATTACCTACACGCCCCGCGTGGAGCCTGCGCCGCCTTCTCATGCGTGGCGAGTCGACGGGTTTAAAGATGTTTATCTGCTGCGCGGGCAGTATGTAGCGTTTGTTTTACTGGGTGATGCCTTCCGCCAGTCACCGCCGTTTACTTTGCCCGAATCGGCACAGCGCTGGGCAAAACAGGTTCGGCAGGAAAACGAAGTATAAAAAAAGGCCGCTAGTGATAGCGGCCTTTTTGTTTTTCAGTTCAGATTAACGGTGGGCTAATTCCACTTCATCGTCGCTGTTCAGAATCTCTTTGTCGGTCTGCTTCATCAACTGGCTGGTAATGGTCCCTGCGGTCATCGACCCGCTCACGTTCAGGGCGGTACGGCCCATATCAATCAGCGGCTCAACGGAAATCAGCAGTGCGACCAGCGTTACCGGCAGCCCCATCGCGGGCAGAACAATCAGCGCAGCGAAGGTTGCACCACCGCCCACGCCGGCCACGCCTGCGGAGCTAACGGTCACAATCCCTACCAGCGTTGCAATCCAGACAGGATCCAGCGGGTTAATCCCGACGGTCGGAGCCACCATTACCGCAAGCATCGCCGGGTAGAGGCCCGCACAGCCGTTTTGGCCAATGGTTGCGCCGAAGGAGGCAGAGAAGCTGGCGATGGATTCTGGCACGCCAAGACGGCGGGTTTGCGCTTCCACGTTCAGCGGGATACTCGCCGCGCTGGAGCGGCTGGTGAACGCGAAGGTCAACACTGGCCAGACTTTGCGGAAGTATTTCACCGGGCTAACGCCGTTGAAGGCCAGCAGAACGGCGTGAACGCCAAACATAATTGCCAGACCAAGGTAAGACGCTACCACGAAGCTGCCCAGTTTGATGATGTCCTGCAGGTTTGAGCCCGCCACCACTTTGGTCATCAGCGCCAGCACGCCGTATGGCGTCAGCTGCATCACCAGGCGAACCAGCTTCATGACCCAGCTTTGCAGGGTGTCGATAGCCACCAGGACGCGCTCGCCTTTTGGCGCATCATCTTTCAGCAGCTTCAGCGCCGCGACGCCCAGGAAGGCAGCAAAAATCACCACGCTAATAATAGACGTCGGGTTGGCACCGGTCAGGTCAGCAAACGGGTTTTTCGGCACGAAGGAGAGGATCAGCTGTGGGACGGTCAGGTCTGCAACTTTACCAATGTAGCTGGACTGAATTGCCGCCAGACGGGCGTTTTCTGCATTGCCCTGCACCAGGCCTTCAGCGGTCAGCCCGAACAGATTGGTGACCAGTACCCCGACCAGCGCGGCAATCAGCGTGGTAAATAACAGAGTACCGATAGACAGAACGCTGATTTTCCCCAGCGAAGAAGCGTTATGCAGTTTGGCTACGGCGCTCAGGATTGAGGCGAAGACCAGCGGCATAACAATCATCTGCAGCAGTTGCACATAGCCGTTACCGACTACATTAAACCACTGAATGGAATCTTTCAGCACCGCGCTGTCAGAACCATAAATGGTGTGCAGTCCCAGGCCAAAGATCACGCCCAGTACCAGACCTGCCAGCACTTTTTTGGCAAGGCTCCATTGCTTATGGCGGGTTTGCGCCAGCAGCAATAGCAATACAACGAACACCACAATGTTCGCTACCAGTGGAAAATTCATCCCCGTATCTCCTGATTTATTGTCACGCGGCCGCGCAGGGGCGACCGTTATGTTGCAAAGCGTAACAGATGGCAGGACGTTGGCTTATATTCAAAAGGAATTGATTATTACCAAATGAATGATATTGGTTGTTTAACGCTCAGACTGGTGAGTTATAAAGCTATTAAAGGTGGTTTGCAGCGAATTTATCATCTGCGAAGACCAGCGCACTGCACCGTTTTCGGGCAGGCTCTGGGGCATCCATACCGCAAAGCCAAACAGCGCCATGCACAGGGCGCGCTCAAGCTGATTGCCTTTTTGTGGGCGAATGATGGGGAAACGGAAACGCCAGCGGCACGGCCACAATAGCGGCACGCCGGCAGGCGTTAGCATGTCGGCAAGTATGTGGCTGAGGTAACCCAGCACCATGCCCTGCAGCGCATCGGCCGGAATGACCCAGCTTTCTGGCACCTTGAGGTAAAACAGCGCCAGTCCGGCGAACACCGCAAACAGGCTGTGGGTAAATCCCCGGTGGCCGCACATTCGCGCCACCGGTTTTGAGATCCAGCTTAGCCGCTGGCCCAGAAAGGATTTGGGGTGGTCAATGTCCGGCAACAGGCAGGTCAGAATCGCGGACGGCACAATATGCCACCAGTCGCCCTGGGCGAGGACGGGCGTCAGTTCGGCGTTTTTGGCAAAAACTGCACAGGCAATAGAAAAGAGCAGGTGGCCTTCCGCCGTCATGATACAACCTGAATGAAGAGACTGTCGATTCATCCAGTATAGGGTTTTTGTACAGTATTCGGAAGAGGTGACGGTGTAACATTTTGTCAGGAAGATGGGCGGCCTGAACCGCCCGACAGGTTTAGCCTTTCAGGCTTGTTTCGGTCAGTTGAACCAGAGAAGGGAGTTTGACGTCTGCCAGGCACCAGCGCGGGTCCGCAACGTTCTCATCGGCAGGTACCACAATGGAGCGCATTCTGGCCGCTTTGGTGGCGATCATGCCGTTGACGGAGTCTTCGAGCGTCACGCAGGAGAGCGGATCGATCCCCAGCTTCGCGGCAGCATCCAGGTACACTTGCGGATGCGGTTTGCTGTAAGGCAAATGCTCGGCGGAGGCAATCGCGTCGAAATACTGGCGCAGGTCGAACATCTCAAGCACTTTTTCCAGCATGTGCAGCGGAGATGCGGAGGCCAGACCAACCTTCAGGCCCAGCGTTTTGCAAAGCTTCACCGCTTCAACAACGCCTGGCAGCAGAGGGCGCTGTTCTTCAACCAACGCAATAGCACGTTCGATAACGCGCGCGGTCACTTCCTCGCGCGATGGTCCGGTCCACGGCTGGCGTGAATACCAAAGTTCGACCACCAGGTCGATGCGCAATCCCAGCGTGTCGGGCAGTTCGTGACGACGCGTAATATCGACGCCGATGCTCTCCAGCACGTCCAGCTCCGCACGATCCCAAAGCGGTTCGGAATCTATCAGCAGCCCATCCATATCAAAAATTGCCGCGAGGATTTGGCGTGTTTCGGCCATAAAACGACTCCTTTCTGTTCGTCAAAATAAAATGTTTGTGTATCTTTAGCCGGAAACGAAGCCCGAAGCTACCGCTTTTGCGAATTTAGCCCGCAAAGCTCAGGCGAAATAGCGCCACACAGGGTAGACTTTGTGCGTATAACGTTACGTCCTAATAAAGGGGAGTGCATGACGTATCAACAAGCTGGACGCATTGCGATTTTAAAGCGCGTGGCGGGCTGGATTATTTTTATTCCGGCGCTGCTGTCGACGGTGATTTCCGTCCTGAAATTTATGTATCAGCACAGCGAAAAACAGCCGGGCATTGACGCCGTGATGATGGATTTCGCCCACGTGATGATTGAGATGATGCGGTTCAATACGCCGTTCCTGAATCTCTTCTGGTACAACTCGCCGCTGCCGGATTTTAACGGCCAGGTGAACGTTTTCTTCTGGGTGATATTTGCGCTGATTTTCATCGGTCTGGCGCTGCAGGACTCCGGGGCCCGCATGAGCCGCCAGGCAAAATTCCTGCGCGAGGGCGTGCAGGATCAGCTGATTCTTGAACAGGCGAAAGGGCCGGATGGACTCAGCAAAGCGCAGCTAGATGCGAAAGTGGTTGTGCCGCATCACACGATCTTACTGCAGATTTTCCCGCTTTATGTCCTGCCGGTGATTGTCATCGTGGTGGGCTATTTCTTCTTCAAGCTGCTCGGCTTTTTATAAAATAACGGGCCACGCTGTTCTGGCGCGGCCTGCTTTTTACGCCGCTAACACTTTCTCCAGCGCTTTTTGCGCCGTCACGAGGTGCTGCCCGCCGAACAGAATCGCCCGGTTAAGCAGGGTATAAAGTTGGTAAATAGGCTGGCGGTCGAGGAAGCCTGCCGGAAGAGGAGAGACGGACTGATACCCGTCGTAAATTTGCGGCGGCTGGTCGTTGTGCAGCGGCAGCATGGCCAGGTCGCATTCCCTGTCCCCCCAGTAGCAGGCGGGATCGTAAATAAAAGGCCCGTCAGGCCCGAGGGCGCAGTTGCCTGACCAGAGATCGCCATGCAGCAGGGAAGGCTGAGGTTGATGCGAGGCCAGCGTCTGCTGGACAAAATCAACGATCAAATCAATATCGCCATAGTCGATGCCCTTTTCCGCCGCCATTTCCAGCTGCCAGCCAATGCGCTGCTCGGCAAAGAAAGTCGACCAGCGTCGCTGCCAGGCATTGGGTTGTGGGGTGGTGGAGAGATCGTTGTCGAAGTCGAGACCGAACTGCGGCTGGTCGCTCCATTGATGAAGCCGGGCCAACTGCTGACCGAGGAGAAACGCGTTATGGGCATCGAGGGGTTTAGAAGGCAGATATTCCAGCAGCAAGAAGCTGTAATCTCTGTCGCTGCCGAGCGCCCAGACCCTGGGGACTCTGACGGTTTTACTGCGCGACAGGAGCTCTAGCTGGTCGGCTTCTGCCGTGAAGATAGGCAGCATTTCACGCTCGTCGCACTTGACGAAGATCTCGTGGCCCGCATAACGAATATGCCATGCCGCGTGAATTTCGCCGCCGGGTAGCTCAGTGCGCTGTTCAATCTCTGCTTCGCCCAACTGCTCGCTTAACAAATGACGGATGGCTTGCCACATGACTTTTCTCCCCAGGTTTGCTGGTAGACACTGCAATCAATAGCTTATCGCCGTTTGCCGGGCAAAAACACGCGCTGACGCACAACCCCGGCCAGTACTTACTTTTGTTTCTGCCAGGTTTCCCAGCGGGTAACGACGACGTCAGGCTCCGTGCCAAGCGCTACGCTTCCCAGCCCTCTGGCCAGCGCTTCAACTTCTTGTTCATCAAGCGGACTGATTAGCCCGAAGCTGCCCGGGCCAAGTTCGTGAATTTTGCCTTGATCATCGATGAGCGTGAGGGTGAAGCCGCCGCGGGTGAGCTGGTTGTTCAGCTCGTTGATGTCGGCCAGGCTTTGTTCCTCAAATTGCACCGTGATCACATAGCGTTCAACATCGCTCATAGTCACCCCGTTGTTATCCTGAAGGTTTTAGCATAGTTCATGCTGCCGGAATGGCGATATTCTCGCCCTGTGGCAGCCAGTTTATTCTGCAACGAAACGTTAGCCTCGTAGCCAGGCGTAGATTTTCTGCGTATTTTCCAGCGAGCAGAGGCGGGTACCTTTGTTCAGCGTTGCGGCACTGCCGGCAGCCACGCCATAGCGAACGATATCCAGCAGAGGCGCGTTTTCCGCAAGCTTGAGCGTCATGGCGCCAACCATGCTGTCTCCGGCGCCGACGGTACTTTGGCTTTTGACCGGCGGCGGCACAACGTGCACGCATTCGTGTGCATCCACCGCCAGGGCTCCCTGTGCTCCCAGAGAAACCACTACGCGTTTTGCCTGGCCGCTGTCGACAAGGTGCTGCGCAGCAGCACGCACATCGTCAGGTTGGGTGAGTTCACGCTGAACTAAAGCACTCAGCTCTTTTTGGTTTGGTTTCACCAGTTCGATGTTGCCTAACGCGAGTGTGGCTTTCAGCGCCTCTCCCGAGCTGTCCACAATGCAGCGTATGCCTTTCTCCTGAGCCATTTTTACCAGGCGGCAGAGCTTTTTGAGATCAACGCCCGGCGGCAGGCTACCGCTGATCGCCAGAATATCGCCGGAATGAAGGGCGAGGGATTTTTGCTCCAGTTGCAGGAATTCATCATCCGTCAGGGCGGCTCCAGGCATCACGAATCGATATTGTTCGCCGGTAGATTCGGTATGAACGTGCAGGTTTTGACGGGTCCAGTCTTTCGCTCCCACAGTGTCCACGGTGACATGCTCTTCAAGCAACAGGTCACGAAGGTGCTGGCCAGTCGCGCCGCCAACCGGAAATATCGCCGTGGCGTGTCCTCCCAAATGCACAATGGCACGGGCAACATTTATGCCGCCGCCGCCGGGTTCAAAGATGGGCGAGGTGCAGCGAAGTTTCCCTTCAGGATAGATTTGCGCCGTGACGGTGGCACTGTCGAGCGAAGGGGCGAGGGTGAGTGTAAAAATAGCGGTCATGTCTCCTCCTTTTTTAGCCATTGTCCTAAAGCGTAGCACCGAAGCGGGAAGTGAAATGTTAATTAAAATCATGATTTATCGAATGATTATCCAAAAACCATAACCTTCGTATCCTTATGAAAATAAAGATATTTTAAGAGCTCTCTTATACAAAAAATGAAACAAGAATCCATTGCTATGTTATTGCGGAGTTTTTATAATTTGTAACCTTTCCGGGGCGGCTTCGATTTGATCCCGAGGAAAGATTCCGGAACCTTAATGGTTTCTTTTTTGTGTTGTACGGATTAATAAATGAAGCTTTTAAAGACAGTGCCGGTTGCACTTTTACTCACCGGTGGAGCGTTCTTTAGCCACTTCGCAGTGGCAGATGACTCAGTATTTACTGTCATGGATGACCCGACTACCGCGAAGAAACCCTTCGAAGGTAATCTGAATGCAGGCTATCTTGCGCAGGCAGGCAATACCAAAAGTTCCAACTTGACTGCTAACACCAATATGACCTGGTACAACACGGCTACCGCCTGGTCAATTTGGGGTACCGCCAGCAACACCTCTTCCAACGATGTGCGCTCTTCTGAGAAATACTCAGCGGGTGGGCGTGGTCGTTACAACATGACTGACTATGACTATATCTTTGGTCAGGCAAGCTGGTTGACTGACCGCTACAACGGCTACCATGCGCGCGATGTTTTCACCGCGGGTTATGGTCGCCAGTTGCTGAACGGCCCGGTTCACAGTCTGCGTGTGGAATTCGGTCCAGGTGTACGTTACGACGAATTTACCGATGGTAACAACGAGACTCAGGCGCTGGGCTATGCGTCTGCGACTTACAACTGGCAGCTGACCGACAACGCTAAGTTTATTCAGGGCGTGTCCGTGCTGGGCAGTGACGACACCACGGTGAACTCCGAAACGGCGCTGGATGTGGCCATCAGCGAGCACTTTGGCCTGAAAGTAGGCTATAACGTGACCTGGAACTCCGATCCGCCGTCTACTGCACCAAACCATACCGACAGACGTACGCAAATTACGCTCGGGTATAAGATGTAAGATTAAGAAGCCGGATACTATCCGGCTTTGTTTTTTCCTCGTATATCCGTTCTTCGTTTTTTCCTATCTTTTTGAGAACCAAAACCGCCTGGCAAACTGCATCGTGCCCTGAGAATAATCGTGCATGACTATCTATCGCGTACGAGTAGGGTTTCATAACCCTTCAGCCCTGACCTTCAGGCAGCTTGATGAAATTCTGGAGCCGCAGCGATTCTGGCGCACTGAGTCCGGCGGCGGGACTTTTCGCTATTTTATGGAATACGAATATGAGTCGGAACTCAGGGATCTTTGTGCGGTTTGCGAACTGGCATACACCCAGGCCTGTAAGGTAAAAAAATGCCCGCTGGTGCTGGTGGAAGAGAAAAGCAAAGCGGCATAACACGCCTTGAAAAGGGCAGATGGTAGCCTTATTTATCAAGCCTGTTCCTGGTAACAAGGGATGTATTCCCCTTTACGTTAGTGTTACCATCTACAGCTCAGGTGAGATGGCAGCGATGCCATTTTTCATTTGTACACCAGACTGCGTACCAATTCGGCGATTGTTGGTCAAATGGTTACGCAACGAGTTGTTCTAAATCCAATTTCTCTACTGTATGTGATCTTTCGTGCGGGTCACCACTGCAGATAAGGACTTAACATGCCTGTTATTACTCTTCCTGATGGCAGCCAACGCCATTACGACAAACCCGTTAGCCCAATGGACGTTGCGCTGGACATCGGTCCAGGTCTTGCCAAAGCGTGTATTGCTGGCCGCGTAAACGGTGAACTGGTTGATGCTTCCGATATTATCGAAAACGATGCGAAGCTCGCCATTATCACTGCTAAAGACGAAGCGGGTCTGGAAATTCTTCGCCACTCTTGCGCTCACCTGCTGGGTCATGCCATCAAGCAGCTTTGGCCGCACACCAAAATGGCGATCGGCCCGGTTATCGACAACGGTTTCTACTACGACGTTGATCTGGACCACACCCTGACGCAGGAAGATCTTGAGCTGCTCGAGAAGCGTATGCACGAGCTCGCTGAGAAAGATTACGACGTTATCAAGAAGAAGGTGAGCTGGCAGGAAGCGCGTGAGACTTTCGTCAATCGCGGTGAGAACTATAAAGTTGCCATTCTTGATGAAAACATCAGCCATGATGACAAACCAGGTTTGTATCATCATGAAGAATACGTGGATATGTGCCGCGGGCCTCATGTGCCAAACATGCGTTTCTGCCATCACTTCAAGCTGCAGAAAACCTCCGGTGCATACTGGCGCGGTGACAGCAACAACAAGATGCTGCAGCGTATCTACGGCACCGCCTGGGCGGACAAAAAGCAGCTGAATGCTTATCTGCAGCGTCTGGAAGAAGCGTCCAAGCGCGATCACCGTAAAATCGGCAAGCAGCTTGACCTGTACCATATGCAGGAAGAAGCGCCGGGCATGGTGTTCTGGCATAACGACGGCTGGACGATTTTCCGCGAGCTGGAAGTGTTCGTTCGTTCCAAGCTGAAAGAGTACCAGTACCAGGAAGTGAAAGGTCCGTTCATGATGGATCGCGTCCTGTGGGAAAAAACTGGCCACTGGGACAACTATAAAGACGCGATGTTCACCACCTCTTCCGAGAACCGTGAATACTGCATCAAACCGATGAACTGCCCGGGCCACGTGCAGATCTTCAACCAGGGACTGAAGTCCTACCGCGACCTGCCGCTGCGTATGGCGGAATTTGGTAGCTGCCACCGCAATGAGCCTTCGGGCGCGCTGCACGGCCTGATGCGCGTGCGCGGCTTTACTCAGGACGATGCCCACATCTTCTGTACTGAAGAGCAGGTTCGCGATGAAGTAAACAGCTGTATCCGTATGGTATACGACATGTACAGCACCTTCGGTTTCGAGAAAATCGTGGTGAAACTGTCTACCCGTCCTGAAAAACGCATCGGCAGTGACGAAATGTGGGATCGCGCGGAAGCGGATCTGGCCGTTGCGCTGCAGGAAAACAATATCCCGTTTGACTATCAGCCGGGTGAGGGTGCATTCTACGGCCCGAAAATTGAGTTCACGCTGTATGACTGCCTGGATCGTGCATGGCAGTGCGGTACCGTTCAGCTTGACTTCTCCCTGCCAACCCGCTTGAACGCCTCCTATATTGGCGAAAATAACGAGCGTTTGGTGCCGGTAATGATTCACCGCGCCATTTTAGGTTCAATGGAACGCTTTATCGGTATTCTGACCGAAGAGTTTGCTGGTTTCTTCCCAACCTGGCTTGCTCCAGTGCAGGCGGTGGTAATGAATATCACCGACGGCCAGGCAGAATACGTTAACGAATTGACTCGTAAACTCCAAAATGCGGGCATTCGCGTAAAAGCAGACTTGAGAAATGAGAAGATAGGCTTTAAAATCCGTGAACACACGTTACGTCGTGTCCCTTATATGCTGGTTTGTGGCGATAAAGAGGTCGAAGCAGGCAAAGTTGCCGTTCGTACCCGCCGCGGCAAAGACCTGGGAAGCATGGACGTCAACGAATTGATTGAAAAGCTGCAGCAAGAAATTCGCAGCCGCAATCTTCATCAACTGGAGGAATAAAGTATTAAAGGCGGAAAAAGAGTTCAACCGGCGCGTCCTAATCGCATTAACAGAGAGATTCGTGCCACTGAGGTTCGTCTGACCGGTATTGATGGCGAGCAGATTGGTATTGTCAGTCTGAATGAAGCTTTAGAAAAAGCCGAAGAGGCTGGGGTTGATTTAGTTGAAATCAGTCCAAACGCCGAGCCGCCTGTTTGCCGCATCATGGACTACGGCAAGTTCCTCTACGAGAAAAGCAAATCTTCTAAGGAACAGAAGAAGAAGCAAAAAGTTATTCAGGTTAAGGAAATTAAATTCCGACCTGGTACCGATGATGGCGACTATCAGGTAAAACTCCGCAGCCTGGTTCGCTTTCTGGAAGACGGAGACAAAGCCAAAATCACCCTGCGTTTCCGTGGGCGTGAAATGGCACACCAACAGATTGGTATGGAAGTGCTTAACCGCGTCCGTGACGATCTGAGTGAACTGGCAGTGGTCGAATCCTTCCCAACGAAGATCGAAGGCCGCCAGATGATCATGGTGCTTGCTCCGAAGAAGAAACAGTAAGGCCATCAAGTAACAGACCGCGGGGCTTCGGCCTCGCGGGTTTTGTTCGCCTACTGGTTCGTTTTATTAACAATGCGAAGTGGAAATTGAAATGCCAAAGATCAAAACAGTACGCGGCGCCGCTAAGCGCTTCAAAAAGACTGCTTCTGGCGGTTTTAAGCGTAAGCACGCTAACCTGCGTCACATTCTGACTAAAAAGTCTACCAAACGTAAACGTCATCTGCGTCCGAAAGGCATGGTCTCCAAAGGGGATCTGGGCCTGGTTGTCGCTTGCCTGCCGTACGCATAAGTAAACTTTTTTTAATTAATTCAGAATAGAAACAGGAGAGCTAAATGGCTCGCGTAAAACGTGGTGTAATCGCACGTGCTCGTCACAAAAAAATCCTCAAACAAGCTAAAGGCTACTACGGTGCGCGTTCTCGCGTATACCGCGTTGCCTTCCAGGCTGTTATCAAAGCTGGTCAGTACGCTTACCGCGACCGTCGTCAACGTAAACGTCAGTTCCGCCAGCTGTGGATTGCACGTATCAACGCTGCAGCTCGTCAGAACGGTATCTCTTACAGCAAATTCATCAACGGCCTGAAAAAAGCCTCTGTTGAAATCGACCGTAAGATCCTGGCTGACATCGCCGTATTCGACAAAGTGGCATTCACTGCCCTGGTTGAGAAAGCGAAAGCAGCTCTGGCATAAGCCAGTTTTAAGAGGGAGCTTGCTCCCTCTTTTAATTTATCCCCGTCATACTTCAATCTGTAGCTGCGTTAACTGCACTCGCTGACCCCAGTCACTTACTTAAGTAAGCTCCCGGGGATAACCGAGCTTGTCGCCTTACTACAAATCGAATTATTAGGGCATAACACAATCAAATTATTGACTTTCAACGCCGTAGCTCGTTCAATAGCCAAAGCGAAATTTGTCAAAACAAGGTAACTGCAAGCATGAATGCTGCTATTTTCCGCTTCTTTTTTTACTTTAGCGCCTGACTCAGGGGGCTTTGCGCGTAAGAAAAGAAACGAAAAACAGCGCCGAAAGCCTCCTGTCTGGAGGCTTTTTTTTTGCGTTTCGTTTTCGAATCAGACCAACTACCCCGGCAGTTTGCCGGCATAAGAGGAATACCATGCCACATCTCGCAGAGCTGGTTGCCAGTGCCAAAGCAGCCATAAACGATGCCCAGGATGTTGCCGCGTTAGATAATGTACGCGTCGAATATTTAGGGAAGAAGGGACACCTGACCCTTCAGATGACCACCCTGCGTGAACTGCCACCGGAAGAGCGTCCGGCTGCGGGCGCGGTGATAAACGAAGCTAAAGAGCAGGTTCAGGAAGCCCTGAACGCCCGTAAAGCTGACCTGGAAAGTGCTGCGCTGAACGAGCGTCTGGCTGCAGAAACGATCGACGTTTCTCTGCCTGGTCGCCGGATTGAAAACGGTGGCCTGCACCCGGTAACCCGCACCATCGACCGTATCGAAAGCTTCTTCGGCGAGCTGGGCTTCACCGTAGCGACCGGCCCTGAAATCGAAGATGACTATCACAACTTCGATGCGCTGAATATTCCTGGCCACCACCCGGCGCGCGCGGACCACGATACTTTCTGGTTTGATGCAACCCGTCTGCTGCGTACCCAGACTTCAGGCGTGCAGATCCGCACGATGAAAGACAAGCAGCCGCCAATTCGCATTATCGCCCCGGGCCGCGTCTATCGTAACGACTACGATCAGACCCACACCCCGATGTTCCATCAGATGGAAGGCCTGATCGTTGATACCAACATCAACTTCACCAACCTGAAGGGAACGCTGCACGACTTCCTGAATAACTTCTTCGAAGAAGACCTGCAGATTCGCTTCCGTCCGTCCTACTTTCCGTTCACTGAACCTTCCGCTGAAGTGGACGTGATGGGTAAAAACGGCAAGTGGCTGGAAGTGCTGGGCTGCGGCATGGTGCATCCGAACGTGCTGCGTAATGTGGGCATCGATCCGGAAGTTTACTCCGGCTTCGCCTTCGGTATGGGCATGGAGCGTCTGACCATGTTGCGCTATGGCGTGACCGATCTGCGTGCATTCTTCGAAAATGATTTACGTTTCCTCAAACAGTTCAAATAAAGGCGGGATATCCAATGAAATTCAGTGAACTCTGGTTACGCGAATGGGTAAACCCAGCCAACAGCAGTGACGAACTTTCCAGCCAGATAACCATGGCCGGGCTTGAAGTTGACGGCGTCGACGCCGTAGCAGGGGCTTTCCACGGCGTTGTGGTTGGGGAAGTGGTCGAATGCGGTCAGCATCCGAACGCCGACAAACTGCGCGTAACAAAGGTTAACGTCGGCGGCGATCGCCTGCTGGATATCGTCTGCGGCGCGCCAAACTGCCGTCAGGGCCTTAAAGTCGCCGTGGCGACCGTAGGCGCCGTGCTGCCGGGTGATTTCAAAATCAAAGCGGCCAAACTGCGCGGCGAGCCGTCCGAAGGGATGCTGTGTTCCTTCTCCGAACTGGGTATTTCCGACGATCATAACGGCATCATCGAGCTGCCAGCGGACGCACCAATCGGCACCGACATCCGCGAATACCTGAAGCTGGACGACAACACTATCGAAATCAGCGTCACGCCAAACCGTGCCGACTGCCTCGGTATTATCGGCGTAGCTCGCGACGTGGCGGTGGTGAACAAGCTGCCTCTGGCTGAGCCAGAAATTACCGCTGTTGCCGCGACGATTAATGACACGCTGCCAATTCGTGTAGATGCCGCAGAAGCTTGCCCACGTTACCTGGGCCGCGTTGTGAAAGGCATCAACGTTAAGGCACCAACGCCGCTGTGGATGAAAGAGAAGCTGCGCCGCTGCGGTATCCGTTCCATCGATGCGGTGGTTGACGTGACCAACTATGTGCTGCTGGAGCTTGGTCAGCCTATGCACGCCTTCGACCTGAACCGCATTGAAGGCGGGATCGTAGTGCGTATGGCGGAAGAGGGCGAAACCCTGGTCCTGCTGGACGGCAGCGAAGCTAAGCTCAATGCTGACACCCTGGTTATTGCCGATCACAATAAAGCCCTGGCCATGGGCGGCATCTTCGGCGGTGAGCATTCAGGTGTTAACGACGAAACCCAGAACGTGCTGCTGGAATGTGCCTTCTTCAGTCCGCTGTCCATCACCGGTCGTGCGCGCCGCCATGGCCTGCATACCGATGCTTCCCACCGCTATGAGCGCGGCGTCGATCCTGCGCTGCAGTATAAAGCGATGGAGCGAGCGACTCGCCTGTTGGTGGATATCTGCGGCGGTGAAGCTGGCCCGGTTATCGATGTCACAAGCGAAGCGCATCTGCCTAAACGCGCCACGATTACCCTTCGTCGCAGCAAACTGGACCGTCTGATTGGTCACCACATCGAAGACGCTAAGGTCAGCGACATTCTGCGTCGTCTGGGCTGCGAAGTGACCGAAGGTCAGGCGCAGTGGACTGCGGTGGCACCGAGCTGGCGTTTCGATATGGAAATTGAAGAAGACCTGGTGGAAGAAGTGGCCCGCGTTTACGGCTACAACAGTATTCCAAACAGTCCGGTACAGGCAGGCCTGGTGATGGGCACCCATCGCGAAGCCGATCTTTCTCTGAAGCGTGTGAAAACCATGCTGGTGGACAAAGGTTACCAGGAAGTCATTACCTACAGCTTCGTCGACCCAAAAATTCAGCAGCTTCTGCACCCGGGGGAAGAAAATCTGATTCTTCCTAATCCGATCTCTACCGACATGTCCGCTATGCGCCTGTCGCTGTGGAGTGGCCTGCTGACCACCGTGGTTTATAACCAGAATCGCCAGCAAAGCCGCGTGCGAATTTTCGAATCAGGCCTGCGCTTTGTGCCTGATACTCAGGCAGACCTTGGGATTCGTCAGGATCTTATGCTGGCGGGGGCTATCTGTGGCAACCGCTATGAAGAACACTGGGATCTGGCGCGCAACACCGTTGACTTCTATGATCTGAAAGGCGATCTGGAGTCCGTTCTGGCCCTGACCGGTAAACTTTCAGACATCGAATTCAGAGCGCAGGCAAATCCGGCCTTGCATCCTGGGCAAAGTGCTGCCATTTATTTAGCAGGTGAATGCATTGGTTTCATTGGTGTTGTTCACCCGGAGCTGGAGCGTAAACTGGACCTTAACGGCCGCACAGTGGTGTTCGAGGTGCTGTGGAGCAAGCTCGCAGACCGCGTGGTGCCTGAGGCGCAGGACGTTTCCCGCTTCCCGGCAAACCGCCGCGATATCGCTGTTGTGGTGGCTGAAAACGTCCCGGCAGCAGATGTTTTGGCCGAGTGTAAGAAAGTTGGCGCAAATCAGGTAGTTGGCGTAAACTTATTTGACGTGTACCGTGGCAAGGGCGTAGCCGATGGCTACAAGAGCCTGGCCATAAGCCTTATCCTTCAGGATACGGGCCGTACACTCGAAGAAGAGGAGATGGCCGCTACCGTTGCAAAATGTGTAGAGGCATTAAAAGAGCGATTCCAGGCATCATTGAGGGATTGAACGTATGGCGCTTACAAAAGCTGAAATGTCAGAATATCTGTTTGATAAGCTTGGGCTTAGCAAACGAGATGCCAAAGAGCTGGTAGAGCTGTTTTTCGAAGAGATCCGTCGCGCTCTGGAAAACGGTGAGCAGGTTAAACTCTCGGGCTTTGGTAATTTTGACTTACGCGATAAAAACCAACGTCCCGGGCGCAACCCGAAGACCGGTGAAGATATTCCCATTACGGCGCGCCGTGTGGTGACCTTCCGACCTGGTCAGAAGCTAAAAAGTCGGGTTGAAAACGCGTCGCCAAAAGACGAGTAACCTGAGTTAACAAAAAAGGCCGCATTCGCGGCCTTTTTCTTTTGCTTTTAAATCCCATGGCTTAACGACATGCGCTTGACAAACATTTCTCTCAAATGGTTGTATTGTACAACCATATTTCAACGGTATCGATCATGTCTGACAGCACCCTTATCGAATCTATACGCGCCTCGTCGCGCCAGGTTGTGCGCGAGCTTGGTTTTCTGAACTCAACGCTTGCCGCCACGAACTACTCTGCTTCTGCAGTTCATGCTTTGCTGGAAATTGATTCACGCAAGAACGTTACTGCCGCCGATCTGGTTCAGGTTCTTGGCCTGGAGAAGTCGAGCGTCAGCCGAATGATAGGCAAACTGCGAAAGGCGGGAGAGTTGTTCGAGAGCGTTTCAGACGAAGATGCCAGAGCCAGGCGGCTCCAGTTGACCACCCTGGGTAAACAAACGGTCAGGGAAATCCACCAGTACGGCAGAATGCGCGTAGAGAAGGCTCTGGTGCATCTGAATGATCAGGCGCAGCAATCTGTAGCTGATGGCCTGTCCAACTATGCTCAGGCGCTAAAAGCCTGTCGTGATGAGCTTACGGGCGACGAGGGAAGAAAAGAATTCGAGATAATGACGGGATATCAGCCTGGCGTAATTGGCCGCGTGGCGGAAATGCACGCTAACTATTACTCAAGGCACTATAACTTCGGCCATTTTTTTGAAGGGAAAGTTGCCGCCGGGCTGGCGGAGTTTTCAGGGCGGCTGGATCGCCCGTGTAACCGCATCTGGGTGGTCTGCCGCAATGGCAAAATCGTAGGCTCTGTATCCATCGATGGTGAAGATCTGGGCAATCAAGAAGCCCATTTGCGCTGGTTTATTCTCGACGATGAGTGCCGTGGCAGCGGTATCGGGCGAACGCTTTTACGTGAGGCCATGCGCTTTTGCGATGAGTATGGGTTTTCCGCCGTGCAGCTGTGGACTTTTAGCGGCCTGAATGCAGCTCGCCATCTTTATGAGTCGATGGGATTCGAGCTAACCCGGGAATGGCAGGGCGAGCAATGGGGAAGCTCAATGCTGGAGCAGCAATTCACGCGCAAACGGCCCGCAGAAAAGTAATTCGGGACAAGCAGGCTATTAAGGTCTTTTCTTTGCTTGTTCTCTTCGGCGAACTCCCAGTAAAATCAGGCGCATAAACGGGGCAGGGGGAGCCTTTACGGAATGCTGAATTTTGTAACCAGACAACGCAGATTTGAGCGGCGCTGGCTAGTTGCCCTGGTCTTTGCCACGGTGGCTATGCTGGTCTTGAGCCTGTGCGCCGGGGATGTCTGGTTTTCCCCTCTGTCCTGGTGGAATGATGAAGCGCGGCTCTTCATCTGGCAAATTCGCTTGCCGCGAACGCTTGCTGTCCTGCTGGTAGGTGCGGCGCTGGCCGTAACTGGCACAGTTATGCAGTCGCTGTTTGAAAATCCTCTGGCTGAACCCGGTTTATTGGGCGTTTCCAACGGCGCTGGCGTCGCGCTGGTTGTTGCCCTGCTGCTCGGGCAGGGGATGCTGCCAGGCTGGGCGCTGGGGCTGTGTGCCATCCTCGGTGCCTTAGCGATCACTCTTATTCTGTTACGTTTTTCCCGTCGTCATCTCTCTACCAGTCGTCTATTACTTGCAGGTGTCGCCCTCGGCATTATTTGTAGCGCCCTGATGACCTGGGCGGTCTACTTTAGCTCCAGCCTCGACTTGCGTCAGCTAATGTACTGGATGATGGGCGGCTTTGGCGGTGTGGACTGGCGTCAGGGCTGGCTGATGGTGACGCTGCTGCCGGTGGTGGTCTGGCTGTGCCGACAGCATGCGCCGCTCAACCTGATGGCGCTCGGTGAAAACTCAGCCCGGCAGCTGGGACTTTCCGTCTGGCTATGGCGCAATATTTTGGTTGTGGCTACCGGCTGGCTGGTTGGCGTCAGCGTGGCGCTTGCCGGAGCGATTGGATTTGTCGGTCTGGTGATCCCACACATGCTCCGACTCGCGGGGTTAACCGATCATCGCGTTTTGCTGCCTGCCAGCGCGCTGGCAGGGGCCGCGGTCTTAACCGGGGCGGATGTGGTGGCAAGGCTTGCGCTTAGTTCTGCCGAGCTGCCCATTGGCGTAGTCACCGCGACGCTCGGCGCGCCGGTGTTTATCTGGCTATTATTGAAAGCCGGACGTTAATTCGGCTCACAGAGGAAGAGGATGATATGCAAAGCAATGTTCTGAATACCGAAGTCACCACCATTGACGGTGAACACACCACGTTGGAGAGCTGGCAGGGAAAAGTGCTGCTGGTGGTGAATGTCGCTTCCAAATGCGGTCTGACGCCGCAGTATGAACAACTGGAAAACCTGCAGAAAGACTTTGAAGCCCAGGGGTTCAGCGTGCTCGGTTTCCCATGTAATCAGTTTTTGGGGCAAGAGCCTGGCAGCAGCGAAGAAATTAAAACCTTCTGCAGCACCACCTACGGCGTTACGTTCCCGCTGTTTAGCAAAATCGATGTCAACGGCGAGCACCGCCATCCGTTTTATCAAAAGCTGATTGATGCGCGTCCGGCAGCCGTTGCACCGGAAGGCAGTGGTTTCCTGGAGAGAATGAGCAGCAAAGGGCGTGGCCCACTTTACCCTGACGACATCCTGTGGAACTTTGAAAAATTCCTCATTGGCCGTGATGGCAAAGTGATTCAGCGTTTCTCTCCGGACATGACGCCGGAAGATCCCGTGGTGCTGGACGCCATTAAACAGGCGTTGGCTAAATAAGTTGCCCCTGCTGCAGCTGACAGGCGTCACCGTCGCGGGCCGGGTTGGGCCAATATCTGCGGCGGTGGAGCCCGGAGAACTTATCCATCTAGTCGGGCCGAACGGGGCAGGCAAGAGCACGCTGCTCACGCGGATGGCTGGATTAAGCGCCGGGCAAGGCAGCCTTATGTTTAATCAGCAGCAGCTTGACGACTGGTTGCCTGCCGGGCTTTCCCGGCGCCGGGCCTGGCTAAACCAGCAGCAGCTTCCTCCTTTTGCCATGCCCGTCTGGCATTACCTGCAGCTGCATCAATCCTCGCCTGATTCCGAATCGGCAATGCTGCGTCTGGCGGCGTCGCTATGGCTTTCAGACAAACTGACCAGGTCGGTCAATCAGCTTTCCGGCGGTGAATGGCAGCGCGTTCGCCTTGCTGCCGTGCTGCTGCAGATTGACCCCTCGGTCAATCCCGAAGGGCAGCTGTTGTTGCTCGATGAACCAATGAACAGCCTTGATGTCGCCCAGCAGGCCGCGTTAGATCGCCTGTTGCATGCATTCAGTGAGGCTGGAATTGCGGTAGTGATGAGCAGCCATGATTTGAACCATAGCCTGCGTCATGCTCATAAAGTGTGGCTCCTGCGTGAGGGGAAAATGGTCGCTCAGGGGTCGAAGGATGAAGTGCTGACGCCGAAAAATTTAGCTGCAGCTTACCAAATGCCGTTCCGACTTTTGCGCATCGAAGGGCACAGTATGCTGATAATCCCGTTATAACATCGTGGAAAGCTTGCAATAATTCCGGGCGGCAGGCTAAATTACTGGAAACAGCAAGACCGGGAGTTGTCTGAAAATGCGTTTGTGGCTTATTGCAGTGGCATGCATAGTGTTGGTGGGATGTAGTCATAATGCTCCTCATCCGAACGCCAGGCTTTCCGATTCCATCACCGTTATCGCTCAGCTAAACGATCAGCTCCGCAGCTGGCACGGCACGCCGTACACCTATGGTGGCATGAGTCGGCGCGGCGTGGATTGCTCCGGCTTCGTGCTGATGACCTTCCGCGACAGGTTCGATCTGATGCTGCCGCGCATGACCAGCGAGCAGGCAGAAATCGGCACAAAAATCGATAAGGACGACCTGTTGCCTGGCGATCTGGTTTTCTTCAAAACCGGCTCGGGCGAAAGCGGCCTGCACGTCGGTATTTATGATACCGACAACACGTTTATTCACGCGTCTACCAGTCGCGGCGTCATGCGTTCCTCTCTGGACAACGTCTATTGGCGGAAAAAATTCTGGCAAGCCCGCCGCATATAGCCTTTCCTGTTTTTTTCTTGACTGAAAATCGTGACCGTTCCCGCAAATCTGCGGGCAACGTCAACGATATTAGCAATATCAGGTAATATCGGGATGCATTGTGCTTTTCCCGCTAAGGATTGTTTCATGGTCACCCTCGAAGATGTTGCTGCCCACGCCGGCGTCTCCCGCGCCACCGTATCCCGCGTGGTGAATGGCGACACTAAGGTCAAATCGCAAACCCGCGTTAAAGTGGAAGCTGCGATTGCTGAACTGGGCTATTCTCCCAATCCTGCAGCCAGAGCGCTAGCGTCCAGCCAGAGCCATTCTATTGGTCTGGTGACCACATCTTACACCGGGGGCTTCTTCGGGGCGCTGATGGATATGGTGCAAAGCGAAGCTGAATCCCACGGCAAGCAACTCCTGGTAACGCAGGGGCGTGGCGTAGAAGAGAACGAGCGCAATGCCATTCAGCGGCTCTACAATCTGCGCTGTGATGGCTTGATCCTCCATGTCCGTGCCATCGCGGACGAAACGCTGCTTCAACTGGCGGAACGAGGTAACCGGTTTATCGTCCTCGACAGAGACGTGCCCGCATTAAGCTCGCGCTGCGTGGTCTTCGATCATCGTCTTGCTAGCCACATGGCCACCCGCTATTTGCTGGATGCCGGCCATCTGGCGATTGCTTGCCTGCATGGGCCGACCCAGCGCGCCTCCAGCCTCTTACGACGCCAGGGTTTTCTTGATGCCATGGAAGAACAGGGCATAACCCCGGTCGCAGTGGTGGAAGGGGAATACGATATGCCCAGCGGCTATCGGCAAACCTCGGCCTTGCTGGATGAATATAAAATCAGCGCCCTTTATTGCTGTAACGAAGAGATGGCCGTCGGGGCGATGTTGGCCATTACGGAGCGGGGTTTACGCATTCCTCTGGATATATCCCTTATTTGTTATGACAGTGGCGATCGTGCGGCATTTGTTCGCCCTGCATTAACCAGCGTTTATTTCCCAATAGGCGATATGGCCCGCTACGCGACGCGTAAATTACTGAATGAGCATTGTGAGAATGAATCTTTTTTACCTTGCATCATTGCTCGTGATTCCGTTCGTAATTTACGTTAAAAACTGGCTATGTACGGATATCCAGGATAAGCTAAAAGTTATTAAAACATAAAGCTTAAACGTTTCAGGGATGAGTGTGAAATTCACAGCGATAGCAGCTATCCGACTATTTTCGGATTGGCGCTGTATCTCTCTGCCGTCCAACCAGAAATCCACAGGGCTGGCAAAATGATTGTTTCACTTGATAGTGTTTATTGTTCTCATTTCTACTATCGCCCCGCCGTCAGGCCGGACGATAGCATTTTGGGCGTCGAAATCGTTGCTAACTTCGTGGGTGCAGACGTGCCGGTTCGTATTCCAACTGAATTGTTAATTCCTCAGCTTGCGCCGGAACAGCATCTCGAACTGTTTAGAGAAAAATTAACGAAAATAGAAAAACATCAAAATTTCTTTATCACCCGGCAACTTGTTGTCTGGGTTCATATTAATGAAACTATTATTGATGCGCTAATGAACAACCAGGATTTATATATCCGGCTAAAGGCTTTGCCGTTTATTGAATTAATGATTAGTGAAAGCTTTCCTGATTTAAATAGCGGCAAAATGAATTTAAGACTGGCCTGGATGGCTGAACGTTTCCCACTCGGTCTGGCTGACTTTGGTGCAGGCGATGCCACCACAAAATCTATTTTCGATGGCCTGTTCCGGCATGTAATCATGGATCGCTTTTTTGTTCAGAAACAGCTTCCAGGCCGCACTTTCTCGCCCTTTATGCTTGCCATTATTGGGCAGGTTTCCCCGTTTTGTCAGGCTTTGTTGATTGCCGGGATAGATTCCGCCAGCGCGCGGCGTAAAGCGCAGGGTTTAGGCTTTGCAGCTATGCAGGGTAAGCTCTGGCCGCTGGTGCCGCCGGAGGAACTGGCCTCACTTTTCCCCCCTCATGAAGGCCTGGTTCACTAAAGCCCCTGCTGCCCGACCGTGTTTAAAATGCATTACTGGGGCTACACTGTCGGGCGGAGGAACCATGACCAATACTTTAGCTTTTCTGAATACCTGGCACGATGAGCTGCCGGGGTTCTACAGCGAATTAACCCCCACGCCGCTGAAAAATGCCCGGCTGCTTTATCACAGCCAGCCGCTGGCTGACGAGCTGGGGATTGACGCCTCGTTTTTTGCTGCACCACAGCAGGGGATCTGGAGTGGGGAAACGCTGCTGCCTGGCATGCAGCCGCTCGCCCAGGTTTATAGCGGGCACCAGTTCGGCGTCTGGGCCGGGCAGTTGGGGGACGGGCGAGGTATTTTGCTGGGTGAGCAGCAGCTGGCGGACGGGCGCAGGGTTGACTGGCACCTCAAAGGCGCAGGCTTGACGCCATACTCACGCATGGGTGATGGCCGGGCCGTGCTGCGCTCCACTATCCGGGAGTTTCTTGCCAGCGAAGCCATGCATGCTTTAGGCATCCCGACGACGCGCGCATTAACGATAGTCACCAGCGATACTCCGGTACAGCGTGAAACGGTTGAACAGGGGGCAATGCTGCTGCGGGTGTCCGAAAGCCATCTGCGTTTCGGGCATTTTGAGCATTTTTACTATCGCCGCGAGCCGGAAAAAGTTCAGCAGCTTGCCGATTACGCCATTCGTCACCACTGGCCGCATTTGCAGGGGCTTGATGATCGCTATGAGCTGTGGTTTACCGACGTGGTGGCACGTACCGCCGCGCTAATTGCCAGCTGGCAAACGGTAGGCTTTGCCCACGGGGTAATGAACACCGACAACATGTCGATTCTTGGTCTGACCATGGACTACGGCCCGTATGGCTTCCTCGACGACTACCAGCCTGAGTTTATCTGCAACCATTCCGACTACCAGGGCCGGTATGCCTTCGACAACCAGCCTGCGGTAGGGCTCTGGAACCTGCAGCGCCTGGCGCAGACGCTGTCTCCGTTTATTACTGCCGCTAAACTGAACGCGATTCTGGACGGCTATCAGCCGGCCATCATGCGTGCTTTTGGCCAGCGGATGCGTGCCAAACTGGGACTGTTTACCGAACAGCAGGCCGATAACCAAATCCTGAGTGAGCTCTTCGCCCTGATGAGCAAAGAAGGCAGTGATTACACGCGCACTTTCCGTATGCTGAGCATGACTGAACAGCTTAGCGCGGCGTCACCGTTGCGGGATGAGTTTATCGACAGGGCAAGTTTTGATGCCTGGTTCGGGCGCTATCGTGAGCGGCTTCAGGCGGAGCAGGTGAGTGATGCAGAACGCCAGCAGAAAATGCAGGCGGTGAACCCGGCGCTTGTCTTACGCAACTGGCTGGCGCAGCGGGCAATCGAAGCCGCCGAAAAGGGAGATACTGGTGAACTGGCGAAACTCCACGAGGCGCTGCTCCAGCCGTTCTCCGATCGTGAGGATGAGATGACTCAGCGCCCACCTGACTGGGGAAAACGGCTGGAAGTCAGCTGTTCAAGCTGATTACTGGCGCAGGCCTACCTGTGGAACCGGGTGCTCCGGATGTCGGAACACCCGCAGATCGGCCTGATACCAGCGCTGTAACGTTTGTTCCTCCAGCACTTCATCAGGCGTCCCGTCCGCGACCAGCCTGCCTTTATGCAACAGCACGATACGGTCGGCCCAGAGTGCCGCCAGATTTAAATCGTGCAGCACCACGCAAACCGATAACGTCCCCGTTTGCGCCAGGCGACGCAGCAGGCGCAGCACATGCTGCTGGTGGTAGAGATCCAGCGCCGACGTAGGCTCGTCCAGAAACAGCCAGCCGTGAGGCTGCCCGTCGCACCAGAGCTGCGCCAGCGCCCGGGCAAGCTGCACCCGCTGCTGCTCGCCGCCGGATAAGCGGCAAAAATCCCTGCCGCTAAGATCTTCACACCCGGTCAACGCCATGACTTCCGCCACGACGCTGGCCGTTGACGCCTGCGGCCAGGGCGCGCGACCCATGGCAATCACATCTTCCACCGTCCAGCTAAAGGCCATGCTGCTTTGCTGGCGCATCACCGCCCGTTTGCGGGAAAGGGCTTCGTTAGACCACTGATTCAAATCCTGGCCCGCCAGCGCAACGCGCCCGCTGTCAGGCTGTTGAAACCCGGTTAATAGCCGCAGCAGCGTGGATTTGCCCGCGCCGTTCGGGCCAATCAGCGCCACAACTTCACCCGGTCTCAGGCTGACATTGACATTATCAATCAGATAACGGTGGCCCAGCTTCAGCGAAATATCGTGCGTGGACAGAACTTCATTCATCTCGCGCTCTCCTTGCTGCGAAAGATCATCGCCAGGAACCAGGGGCCGCCTATCAGGCTGGTCAACAGGCCAACCGGCATTTCTGCAGGGGCGACAATCGTTCGCGCCAGGGTATCGGCGACCAACAGTAGCATGGCGCCGGCCAGTACGGAGCCGGGCACCAGCCAGCGATGGTCTGAACCTAGCCACATGCGTACCAGATGCGGGACGACCAGACCAACGAAGCCGATAACGCCGCTGATGGCCACCGCCGCGGCAACCAACAAGGCGCTCAGGATCAGCAAATGCCGCTGAGTGGTTTTGACATCCACGCCCAGGTAATGTGCCTCTTCATCACCAAGCTGGAGCAGGTTCAGGCGCTTTGAAAGCAGCCAGATGCCCAGGCTTGCGGGAAGAATAAGCGACGCGGTGGCGAGCAGCGTGGACCATTGCGCCTGGCCCAGGCTCCCCATGCCCCACAGAGAGAGCTGGCGTAGCTGAGCGTCATTGCTTATCCACGACAGCACGCCAACCGCCGCGCCGCACAGCGCATTGATGGCGATGCCTACCAGCAGCAGGCGAGATAAACTGTTGCTGCCTTTCCGGCTAAGCAGGAAAATCGCCAGCGTTACCGCCAGGCTACCGACAAACGCCGCCAGCATAGGGGCATAAAGCGCCAAAACCGCCGGCAGAGCCAGCGGCATGACAATCGACAGACCCACCGCCAGCGCGGCCCCGCTGCTGAT
Source organism: Cedecea neteri (assembly GCF_000758325.1). Classification (NCBI taxonomy): domain Bacteria; kingdom Pseudomonadati; phylum Pseudomonadota; class Gammaproteobacteria; order Enterobacterales; family Enterobacteriaceae; genus Cedecea; species Cedecea neteri. Next base: position 2,896,272 of record NZ_CP009459.1, read on the forward strand.
CCCAAGCAGACCCGGATCGGCAAGCGGGTTACGGAACAACCCCTGCATCACGCAGCCCGACAGCGCCAGAGCGCCGCCGATCAGCGCCGCCAGCAGCACCCGCGGCAGACGGATGTTGAGCCAGATGTCGCGCAACGTGTCGTCATGCGCCTGCCACAGCACGGCCACGGACAGCCGCATGGCGCCGAGGTTAGAGGCAATAAGCGCCATTGCCAGCAAAACCAGCCCCATCAGACACAGGGCATGGTGAGGCAGAGGTCGGCGTATCACGGCAGTTGCTCCGCTTTTTTGCGCAGGTCGAGGATCGTTTGTGGGGTATCAATCCCAAAACCGAGTAGCGCCATGTCATCGACGACCATCAGCTGCTTATTTTTCCCGGCTGGCGTTTGTGCAAGCCCTGGTAACGCCCAGACGTTAGCTTCCCCGCCGAGGGTTTTCACCCCATCGGTGGTAACCAGGATCAGATCAGGTTTGCTGGCGATCACGCCTTCCTGGGACAGAGGCTGGTAGCGCTTGAAGCCCTGCATGGCATTGTCCAGCCCGGCGGCATGAATCGCAGCATCCGCAGCGGTTTCCTGCCCGGCAGCCATGGCAGTCATTCCGCCGTGGCTCATAATGAACAGCACTTTTTTGCCCAGCGGTTTGGCCGGGATGGCCGCTAGCTGGTCGTGAAGCGTTTTGCGAAGCTTGTCGCCTTCGGTCGTTTTACCCAGCGCGGTAGCCACGGCGGCCACTTTGGCATCAATGCTCTCGAGAGTATTTTCCGCCGGGACGGTAACCACCTTCACTTTGCTGGCTTCTACTTGTTTCAGCGCCATGGAAGGCTGAGCCTGAGCGCTGGCCAGCACCAGCGTTGGGCGCATGGCGAGAATGCCCTCGGCATTAAGCTGGCGCAGGTAGCCCACATCCGGCAGTTTTTTCACGGCATCGGGATGAAGGCTCGTGCTATCACGAGCCACCACATCCTGACCCGCACCCAGAGCCCAGGCAATCTCGGTGACATCGCCACCGATGGTTACCACGCGCTCGGCCGCACCTGCCATTAACGGCAGGGCGAGGATGGCGAGTAGCAGGCGTTTCATGCCGCTAACCCTTTGCCGATCAGGGCTTCAATCTGCAGACGCCACTGCTCTTGCTCCGGCTGGCCTTCGGTACGCTGGCCATACAGTTGGGCAATTTGCGTGCCGTCGGCGGCAAACAGCTCGAGGCTGGTCACGTGGCCGTCGGCGGTCGGTTTACGGGTCACCCAGCTTTCGGCAATGGTATCGCCCATCAGGTGCAGGGTGAATTCCGGGTTGAAGACGTTGACCCAGTTTTCCATCGGGACCACTTTGCGGATTTCACCGGTGAAGATCTGCACGCAGCCGCGGTTGCCGACGAAAATCATGATCTCGTTGCCGTCTTCTTTCGCCTGGTTCAGTAACTGGGAAAGCGCTTCGTTGTCTACGCGACAGGCCAGATCGTCTTTCACCAGACGGAAAGCCTGCTGGCGAGTCAGCTGGTGGCGTTTCAGCAACTGGAAGAACTGGTGCACGTCGGTCATTGCCCGCCATTCCGCGTCCACTTTGTCGGCCTCAACCGTTGGCGTCATCACCGCTTCTTCAACGGCTTTGATTGCCAGCGCCGGGTTGTCGGTGTGGATGAAACGGGTCAGGACTTCGCTCCAGGCTTCGACATTAGTGTTGTCGGTGGTGTACACCTTCAGCAGCGCGTCGCCTTGATGGTCAAAGAATTGAATGCTCTGACGTTCGCCACGTGCGGTCTCTTCCCGGACGTGGAACACGCTCGCCCACTGGTTCAGGAACAAACGCAGATCCAGCGCACGAGGGTTCAGCACCAGCCCGGCGTGGCCGTTCAGGTGCTGGTTCTCAAAGCGGCCTACCTGCTCGTGAACGGCATATTCGTTGCGGCAGATACACTTGGTTTCACCCACGGCTTCCAGCGCGGCGAAGATCTCTTTCACATCGCCATTTAGGCGCCATGCGTCGTGTCCGACGCGGGCATGGGTCAGTTCCGCTTCGCTGATTTGCATCAGTTTGGCGATATCCCGTGCATATTTTTTCGGGTGCTCTTGCTTAAGCTGGATCCAGCTGTCGTAACGCTGACTCATGAATAACTCCTTTACCATTGATAGCTCACGAAAATTTTACCGTTACGGCCATCCTGCGGGAGACCCTGCGGTGACCAGTACTCTTTATCGAAGGCGTTACCAAACACCAGCGTGGTGGTTAAACCGCGCAGCTGCTGTTGCCCTTTATAGCTGACATAAAAATCGCTGACCGCGTAGCCCGGCTGCTGTGCATAGGAGCTGCTGATATGGGTGGAACGCTCGGCGAAGGTGCCGACCCAGCCCACGGAGAAGCCGCTGTGTGACACAGGGATATCCAGGGTGGTGGTGACGGTGTCCGGGTTCAGGCTGGAGATGTACTCGCCGGTATCTTCATCTTTACCGCGGGTACGGTTATAGGCGGTATCCAGGCTGAACAGATCGGCGGTGTACTTCGCGGTCACGTCCCAGCCCCAAATTTTTGCTTTTGGCACGTTGTAGGACATGGTGGTCGCTTTGGCGAAGTCCACGGTGGTGGAGATGTAATCCTTCGCTTTGGTGTCGAAGTAGCTGGCTTTGAATTCCAGGCCATCGTTAGCCATGGCCAGATTGTCGAAGCGCAGACCGAACCCGTATTCCTGCGTTTCGTTGGTTTCCGGGCGCAGGTTCGGGTTTGGTACCCAATAGTTGGTGTAACGAGTGCCGATAGAGAAGTGCTTGGAGTCGTTGTACATTTCGCCCATGGTTGGCGCACGGAACGCCTGAGCATAGGAACCAAACAGCATCAGCCAGTCGGTTGGGGTGACAGACACCGCCCCGCGTGATGACCACTTGTCGGCATCCACGTCTTTATAGCCCTGGCTGCTGCCGCTGTAGTTGTCATAGCGCGTCCCGGCCAGGATAGAAATCGGCAGGTCGCGCAGGGTGATTTCATCCTGCAGCCAGCCGGAACCAAAGTTGATTTTCGCTTGAGGGAAACCAGTCGTCAGGCCACCAGGAGCCTGTTCCTGACGGTAATATTCACTGCCGTAGGTCAGCAGGTTAGCCGCGAAGCTGTCGCTAAACAGACGGCTGCGGTTTTCGAGCTTGCCGCCTTTGGTCGTCTGTTTACGGAATTCACCGCCCTGGTTAGGAGTTTCAGCGTTGATACGAGCTTCGGACCAGTAGGCCGTCGCGGTCGCGTTCAGCCAGTCGTTATCCTGCGGGTCGAGGTGGTATTTCAGCTGCGCGTCGCGCTGAATGGTGGAGCGATTGGTCATCGGGTTGCTGGAGGCTGAGGCATCCGGCGTCTGCGGGTTTTTCGGTTCCTGAGCATTATTATTGTAATAACGCAGGGAGCCGGACAGCGACTGTGCCGAATCGATATACCAGGTACCTTTGGTCAGCAGGTTGCCAATGTTTTCGTCATTTGGCGCCGTTTCGCCGTCGCTCTGGCGCAGGTTACCACGATCGCGGCTGGACCAGGCGACAACGCCGTCCAGGTTGTCGGTGCGGCCAAAGGCGCTGGCGCCCATGCCGATGCTGTGGTCGCCGGTACCGCCGGTGCCAAAGACGCGGAAGCCACTGTTTTGCCCGTCAAAAAGCAAGTCGGCGGCGTCGGCGGTTTCATAAGAGATAACGCCGCCCAGCGCGCCGCTGCCGTACAGCAGAGCTGCCGGGCCACGCACAACTTCAATACGTTTAATCAGCGCGGGATCGAGGAAAGTACTGTTCAGGTGGCCGGTGTCGGTGCCCTGACGAATGCCATCGACCAGCGTCAGCACGCCGCGGCGGTCGTAACCGCGCATGTTGATGTCCTGGCCGTTGGTGCGCCCGGTACCGTCGATGGTGATCCCCGGAACTTTGCGCAGCATGTCAGCGGCGGAAGTGGACGTCTGGCTCTCAGGCGAATTCGCGTCGATAACGCTCACCATCATCGGGGCTTCGAAAGTGCTGCGTTGGTTACCGGTGGCAACCACGGTCATTTGTTCGTCTTTCGCGAAAGCGGGCAGGGCGGTAAATACGGCTAACGTGAGTACAGACAGACGAAATCCTGCTGTGTTGGTGCAAGGCATAGCGCAACTCTCCATAAGGAATAACGAAAGCGCTGGCTGCCTGGGGATGACCTGGGTGGCTGGCTAATTTCCCCGTTTGGGTGTGGGGAACGGTTTGTTTAATTTATTTGGTCAGGATCAGCTTCCCGGCCTGAGTCTGGCGTAACAGATATTGCTGCCCTTCATGGACGATAACAACGCGGCCATCGGCACCTAGCAATGCTTTGCTGTCAACCTGGCGAGGCTCTGTCGCGGGCTGTGGGCGGGCGGGGGTGAATGGTTTGTCCATACGCTTCACTCTGTTTACAAATGACAATCAGTGTAACAATGAGAATCATTATCAGAAAAAGCCGAATCAGCAGCAAGCATTATTTGTAATAATTGTGTGAATCAGGGAATTTCCTGGCGGGCGAGTTGTCGTGAAGCGTAATGCTATGATATCCGGCGGGTTATTCAGCTCCCGCCGGTAGCCTGAATCAGAAGCGTCTGTCAGTGGCCTGAGCCAGCATCGCGACCAGCGTTTCCGTATCTTCCCAGTTAAGGCAAGGATCGGTGATTGACTGCCCGTAAGTCAGGGGTTGGCCAGCGACGATTTGCTGCGTCCCTTCTTTCAGGAAGCTTTCCGCCATGATCCCGGCAATCGCCCGAGAACCATTGCGAATTTGCGTGCAAACATCCTCGCAAACATCCAGCTGGCGGCGGTGCTGCTTCTGGCAGTTACCGTGGCTGAAATCAATCACCAGATGTTCAGGCAAGTCAAACGCACCCAGCGTATCGCAGGCCGCGGCAATGTCTTCCGCGTGGTAATTCGGCTGCTTGCCGCCGCGCATAATAATATGGCCGTAAGGGTTGCCGCTGGTCTGGTAAATCGTCATCTGCCCTTGTTTATCCGGGGAGAGGAACATGTGGCTGGCACGTGCGGCGCGAATGGCATCCACCGCAATGCGGGTATTGCCATCGGTGCCATTTTTAAAGCCGACCGGGCAGGAGAGTGCGGACGCCATTTCGCGGTGGATCTGGCTTTCGGTTGTGCGTGCGCCAATCGCGCCCCAGCTAATCAGGTCGGCGATGTACTGCCCGGTCACCATATCCAGGAATTCTGTTGCGGTAGGGACACCCAGCTCGTTGACCTGCAGCAGCAGGCGGCGGGCCTGTTCGAGGCCATAATTAATGCGGTAGCTGCCGTTCAGTTCAGGATCGGAAATTAACCCTTTCCAGCCAACCACGGTGCGGGGTTTTTCGAAATAGGTGCGCATCACGATCTCAAGACGATCCTGATGTTTTTCACGCAGCGTTTTGAGGCGGCGAGCATAGTCCATCGCGGCGTCAAGATCGTGGATCGAGCAAGGGCCGACGATCACCAGCAGGCGCTTATCTTCGCCGGTGAGGATCTTTTCTATCCGGCGGCGTGCGGCGGTAACGTGCTGGGCTACCTCAGCGGAAACCGGGAAGCGCTCGGTTAACTCAGCCGGTGTCACCAGGCTGTCGATGCGCGCGGTTCGCAATTCATCTGTTTTGTTCATTGGGTGTCTCAGAAATTTTGTCTTCTCTGCGGCAGATTTACCGGGAAGTGATGGGGATCACAATAAACCAAAGCTGACCGATTTCAACATTCGGCCAGCTTTGGCGAAAGGATTGCCCCACCGCAGTCTGTACACCCTAGCATACACGCTTGGTCTTTTGTACTAGTTTCTTAGTACATGCGGCGATTCAGCCCCATAATATCGAGAATTTTGGTCGCCATCTCTTCAACAGAATAGTTGGTGCTGTTCAGGTAGCGGATCTGGTTTTTACGGAACAGGGCTTCCACTTCGGCGACCTCCAGACGGCACTGGCGGAGAGAGGCATAGCGGCTGTTTTCACGCCGTTCTTCACGAATGGCGGCCAGGCGTTCAGGGTTGATGGTCAGGCCAAAAAGCTTGTGCTGCAGCGGTTTAAGCACGGCCGGGAGCTGAATGTTGTCCATGTCATCGGCAATAAAAGGGTAGTTCGCGGCGCGAATGCCAAACTGCATCGCGAGGTACAGGCTGGTCGGGGTTTTTCCACAGCGGGACACGCCCAGCAAAATGACCTGCGCCTGATCGAGATTGCGCATCGAAATGCCATCGTCGTGCGCCAGCGTGTAATCAATGGCGGCAATACGGGCGTCGTATTTCGTCAGGTTGCCGGGGTTAAGGCCGTGCGTTCGGTGGGCGACGGGGGTCGGGTCGAGTTTTAGCTCCTGCTGCAGCGGCGCAACCAGCGTTTGCACGATGTCCTGGCAGAAACCTTCGCTCTGCATAATGATGTCGCGGATATTGGGCAGCACGATGGAATAAAACACCAGCGGACGCACCCCGGTTTGCTGGTAAATAGCGTCGATCTGCTCTTTTACCGCTTTTGCGCGACTTTCATTTTCAACAAACGGCAGCGTAATACTGTTGATAGATACCGGGAATTGTGACATGACCGCGTGACCAAGTACCTCTGCGGTAATGGCGGTGCCATCGGAAATACAAAATACCTGACGATCGACTGAATTATCCATTTTTATTCCTGAGCGGGGAACCGGTTTTCCTAAAGCATAAAGTAAAACAAGGGATTCCGAGTAGCGCTAATCTTAATTTAAAAAGTGAAATAGCGTTTTTAAATTTAATAAACCATCGGAAATATATTCAAATCAATACTATACCCATCTGAATTGTGAGGATTATATGATAATCAATGGTTTATGAAATGAGCGGATCTATCCGAAAATGTCATATTTTATTTTGCTTGAACGATTCACTGGTTTCATTCCCCCCTCAGAATATGCAAAGCTAAATACGAAGTCTGGTGTTTCTTGTACCCATTCATTTAAAAAAGGATTGTTTCGATGTCCAATAACGGCTCGTCACCGCTGGTGCTTTGGTATAACCAACTCGGCATGAATGATGTAGACAGGGTCGGAGGCAAAAATGCCTCCCTGGGTGAAATGATTACCAATCTTTCGGGTATGGGCGTTTCCGTCCCGAACGGTTTTGCGACCACCGCCGAGGCGTTTAACCTGTTTCTCGACCAGAGCGGCGTGAACCAGCGTATTTACGAGCTGCTGGATAAAACCGACATTGACGATGTGAGCGAACTGGCGAAAGCCGGGGCGCAGATTCGCCAATGGATTATTGACACGCCTTTCCAGCCTGAGCTGGAGCATGCCATTCGTGAAGCATACCAAACGCTTTCCTCCGATGATGCCGAAGCTTCTTTTGCGGTGCGTTCTTCTGCCACTGCGGAAGACATGCCGGACGCATCCTTTGCCGGGCAACAAGAAACTTTCCTCAACGTGCAGGGCTATGATGCCGTGCTGGTGGCGGTGAAACACGTTTTCGCCTCGCTGTTTAACGACCGGGCTATCTCCTACCGCGTGCACCAGGGCTACGACCATCGTGGCGTGGCGCTCTCTGCAGGCGTTCAGCGTATGGTGCGCTCCGATCTCGCCTCTTCCGGGGTGATGTTCTCCATTGATACCGAATCCGGTTTCGATCAGGTAGTGTTTATCACCGCTGCGTGGGGCCTGGGTGAAATGGTGGTGCAGGGTGCCGTAAACCCGGATGAATTCTACGTCCACAAGCCAACGCTTGAGGCGGGTAATCCGGCCATCGTTCGCCGCACCATGGGCTCGAAAAAAATCCGCATGGTCTACGCTCCAACGCAGGAGCACGGCAAGCAGGTGCGGATTGAAGACGTGCCGGAAGCCGACCGCGACCGTTTCTGTATTACCCAGGAAGAGATTCAGGAACTGGCTAAGCAGGCGGTACAAATCGAAAAACATTATGGCCGCCCGATGGACATCGAGTGGGCCAAAGACGGTCATACTGGCAAGCTGTTCATCGTGCAGGCTCGCCCGGAAACCGTGCGTTCTCAGGGCCAGGTGATGGAACGCTACCAGCTGCACGCGCAGGGGCAGATCGTGGCGGAAGGCCGCGCGATTGGTCACCGCATCGGCGCGGGCCCGGTAAAAGTGATCCACGATATCAGCGAAATGAACCGCATCCAGCCGGGCGACGTGCTGGTCACCGACATGACCGATCCGGACTGGGAACCGATCATGAAAAAAGCGGCGGCGATCGTTACCAACCGCGGCGGGCGTACCTGCCACGCGGCCATCATCGCGCGCGAGCTGGGCATCCCGGCAGTTGTGGGCTGTGGCGATGCCACCGAGCGCATGAAAGACGGCCAGAACGTGACCGTTTCCTGTGCCGAAGGCGACACCGGCTACGTTTACGCGGAGATCCTCGATTTCACCGTGAAAAGTTCCACGGTTGATGCCATGCCGGATCTGCCGCTGAAAATCATGATGAACGTTGGCAATCCGGATCGGGCGTTTGACTTCGCCTGCCTGCCGAACGAAGGCGTTGGCCTGGCGCGTCTGGAATTTATCATCAACCGCATGATTGGCGTCCACCCGCGCGCGCTGCTGGAGTTCGACCAGCAGGAGCCCGCGCTGCAGGCGGAAATCCGCACGATGATGAAAGGCTATGACGACCCGGTTGAGTTCTACGTCGGTCGTTTGACCGAAGGGATCGCAACCCTGGGCGCGGCGTTCTGGCCGAAGCGCGTGATCGTGCGCCTGTCTGACTTCAAATCTAACGAATACGCCAACCTGGTGGGCGGCGAACGTTATGAGCCGGAAGAAGAGAACCCAATGCTGGGCTTCCGAGGGGCTGGTCGCTACGTGGCAGACAGTTTCCGTGACTGCTTCGCGCTGGAATGTGCGGCCATGAAGCGCGTGCGTAATGAAATGGGCCTGACCAACGTCGAAGTGATGGTGCCGTTTGTGCGTACCGTTGCCCAGGCAAAAGCGGTGGTTGAGGAGCTGGAACGTCAGGGCCTGAAGCGCGGCGAGAACGGGCTGAAGATCATCATGATGTGCGAGATCCCGTCCAACGCCCTGCTGGCGGATGAGTTCCTGCAATACTTTGACGGCTTCTCCATTGGCTCGAACGACATGACGCAGCTTGCGCTGGGTCTGGATCGCGACTCTGGCGTGGTGTCCGAACTGTTTGACGAGCGCAACGACGCGGTGAAAGCACTGCTGTCGATGGCGATCAAAGCGGCGAAGAAACAGGGTAAATACGTGGGGATCTGCGGCCAGGGGCCGTCCGATCACGAAGACTTTGCCGCCTGGCTGATGGAAGAGGGGATTGACAGCCTGTCCCTGAATCCGGATACCGTGGTGCAAACCTGGCTCAGCCTTGCCGAACTGAATAAGTAACGCTAAACCCCTCTCCGTAAAAAGAGAGGGAACTGCTCCGGTGTCTTCCTGCCTTGCATTGGGAAGTTCACCGGGCGGTTATCATCCCCGCTTAATCAATTCCTTCATACCGGTAATAATGGCCTCGCACCAGGCGGCGTAATCATGCCCGCTCGACCAGGGATTAAAGCTCACTTCGTAGCCCTTTTCACGCAGCACGGCTTCAAGCTGTTGAGTATTACGGTAAATGCCGCCGTCTGCGCCTTTGCTTTCAAAGCGCCCCGCCTGCAGCCAAAATCGCACCGGCAAGCGCGGGGAGGCCTGATACTGACGGGTAAGCCAGCCGGGTTCTTCGCCCTCGGGTGCCCACCAGTAAGAGCCGGACAAACTCAGCACGTTGCCAAACGCTTCAGGATGGCGAAGCGCCACCCAGGACGATGCCAGACCGCCGTAGCTGGAGCCTGCCACGATGGTTTTTTGTGCCGGAGTGGTGATGCCCTGACGGCGCAGCCACGGCACCAGCTCTTCGGCCATAAAATCGGCGAAATCGGGATTGGGCGGCAGCTCTTTTTCCCGTCGCTCACCGTCCAGACTGTCGATAAACACGGCGTTAACCGGCGGCAGGGCATGACGGGCTATCAGACCATCCAGCACATTGGCGAGGTGATAACGATCCTGGTACATACGGCCATCGAACAGCATCAGCGTCCAGCGGGCGGGTTGCCCGCCGCGTGGCCGGTAGACGGTGACTTCCCGACGGTTTGCCAGCTTTTTGCTTTCTACCTGATAGCGAACCAGGGAGCCCTGTCGAATCGGCTCGGCGGTTGCCTGCGGGGTAAAATAGCGGTGGGCGGTCAGATCTAAAAGTGAGAAACGATTCCAGCGGTCGCCTTTTCCTGCGGGGCTGAACTGCGGGTTAAGCGGGTCGGTCTGAGCCGATACCAGAATCGCCCGGCGCTGCTCGCGCGCGGTGCCTTCAACAAGAGGAACGTCGGGGGCAAGTTTGTACTGCATTAGCGTATCAGCCGGTACCACATAGCTGCGATACCAGACGTCGGACTGCCCGAGGCGGAACATCGGGTCATGGTCACCGGCCGGTGAACCGAGCACAAACACGTTGCCCTGCGCGCCTCGCCACAGGAACGTCACGCGTTTACGGCTGGCATCGATGGGCTCGACCAGCGGCGTTCCCTGTTCACGCCTTTCCTGCCAGAAGGCTTCGGTGGTTTCGCCGTGGCTTAAAGCCTGCTCCAGCGCCAGCAGCGCCGGGCTTTCCGGGGATTGTTGGTCGTTGCGTTTGAGCGGCACGGTTTCACGAATTTGCCAGCGGAACAGCCAGCGTCTGCCGGGCTCACCGCGAAGCACCAGCGTAGAAGGCTGACCGACGGGCAGGGCAAAAAGCGGATTATGCTTGCCATCCACCGGCCCATTTTCCACCAGCGAACGCCAGAGCCTGCCTTTGCTGTCCATCAGGCTGGCGTCGGTCACGCCACTCAACCGGACGTTGGCGTAGTTTTCACCCAGCGCCGGAAGGCCAAAGCAAATTTCGCCGCTGGCGTCGAACTTCCCATCCTGCTCACCCTGGCTGCCGGTAAAAGTACAGGTCGCGGCCATCGCCGACGCTGAACAAAGTCCCAACATTAATGCGCTCCACGCGGCTCTCATCGTGCTTATCAATCCTGATAAAAAAGTGCATACACGCTAATGCAAATGATATTGATTTGCAATAACATTGCGATTCGTTGCGTTTTACGACAAAACGTAACAGGAGAAAAAGGCGAACTTAATTCACCTAATCACATGGGATGTTACGGTCATGCACTTTAAAAATAATAAGGTATCCCGCGGCCTTTGGCTGATGGGATTCAGTGCCCTGGGGATGGGAAACGGCGTTCAGGCGCAGGAGCGGCAGGGCAGCGAGGAAACGCTGATTGTCACTGGCTCGGTTAGCGAGGATCCTTCTGCGCCGCTTAAGGGGATGGTGGCCACAAAAACGTTATCTGCAACCAAAACAGCGGCTGATTTGCTCAAAACGCCGCAGTCGGTTTCGGTGATTACCCGCGACCAAATGAACGCGCAGGATGTCACCTCCGTGTCGCAGGCCTTACGCTATTCGGCCGGGGTGCTGACGGAGTATCGGGGCAGTTCGAACCGCAACGACGAGGTGTTTGTGCGTGGCTTCAGCTATGTCCCTAAGTATCTCGACGGACTGAGCTATGGGGCGACGGCATCCTCCCAGACCGGGACGTTTGATCCGTGGCTGCTTGAGCGCGTGGAACTGGTGCGCGGCCCGGCATCCGTGCTTTTCGGCCAGGTGAACCCCGGCGGGCTTATCAGCATGACCAGCAAGCGCCCGACAAGGGAAGCGATACATGAAGTGCAGTTGCGCTCAGGCAACCAGCATCTGGCCGAGGGGGCTTTTGATTTTGGCGGCTCGCTAAGCGACGATAATCGGGTGCTTTATCGCCTGAACGGCATCGCACGCACGCAGCACAGCCAGGTTGCTGATTACAAAGAGCAGCGCATGGCGATTGCGCCGGCGCTGACCTGGTATCCCAACGATCAAACGCGTTTTACTTTGCTGACCAGCTACCAGAAAGACCCGAAGGCGGGCTATCGTAACTTCCTGCCTGCCGCAGGCCTGGTGACGGAAACCGCGGCGGGCTATATTCCGCTGGACTTTAACGTCAGCGATCCCAGTTACGACCAGTCGTGGCGTGAGCAAACAATGGTGGGCTATGAGTTCGAGCATAGCTTCAACGATATCCTCACCTTCCGCCAGAATGCCCGTTACGCCAGCATCAAACAGAAGTACCGTTACCTCGTGTACTCCACCTCGAAGAGCGACACGCTACTTTCGCGCCGTGCGCAGCGAGAAACGCGTGATACCAATGAGTTTGGCATCGATAACCAGCTTGAGGCACAGTTTGATACCGGCGCGCTGGGGCATACGCTGTTAGGCGGCCTGGATTACAAATCTGACCACGATCGGCAGCAGCTCAGCCGCGGCACTGGGGCGAAATACGATCTGTACTGGCCGGAACCGGTGTACGGCCTCAATGTGGACGAAAGCACCTTCAGCGCGGTGAACGACGACCAGCAGAATCTCGACCAGACGGGCGTCTACCTGCAGGATCAGCTCAGCTGGAATAACTGGCAACTGCTGCTCTCCGGGCGTTATGACTGGGCCGAAGTGCGCACGACGGACAGGTTAAAAAGCAAAACGACGCAGCAGAATGACAGCAAATTCACCTGGCGCACGGGGCTGCTTTACGCCTTTGATTTCGGCCTGTCGCCGTATATCAGCTACAGCACTTCGTTTGAACCAAATCTGCAGACCAACCGCGCGCCAGGCGCTGCACCGTTCGACCCAAGCCTGGGCAAGCAGACTGAAGTGGGCCTGAAGTATCAGCCACTGAAAGAGACCTTCATGACGCTGGCGCTGTTCGATCTTCGCCAGACAAACGTCGGGACCTACAACAGCGCGCTGGGCTGGTTCGAAAATGCCGGTGAAATCCGTTCTAAAGGCCTGGAGGCGGAGGTGCATTCCACGCTGTTTAACAGCCTCAACCTGATAGGCTCTTACACCTGGACGGACGCGGAAACCGTGAGCACCACCGTGGCTGGCACCGAAGGAAAAACGCCCGCGCGTGTTCCAACGCATATGGCGTCGGCGTGGGGCAGTTACACTGTTCCTGAAGGCCTGCTGAAAAACCTGACGGCAGGTGTCGGGGTTCGCTACATCGGGACCAGCTATGGCGATGCGAAAAATACCTTTAAAGTGGCGGCCGTGGATCTCTATGACGCCATGCTGCGTTACGAACTGGGAGAGGTGAGCCCTGATTTGAAAGGCGCCGCCCTGCAATTCAACGTCAACAACCTGGCGGACACAAAATACGTGGCGTCCTGCGCGTCAGATTCGGCCTGTTTCTACGGCATTGGCCGCACCTTAACCGCCACCGTCAGCTATCGCTGGTAAGGAGAACTTTTGCGCTATCTGCTTATGGCGCTTATCGCACTCGCTGCCCCCTCGGGGCAGCGGTCATCGAAGATAAGCCCTACACGCTGGCGAATACGCTGGTACACAGTCTGCATTCGCCGGAAAACGGTGAGTATAAAATTATGGTTTCCTGGCCTGAAGGTGAAGCCCCGAAAGAAGGGTGGCCGGTGATTTATCTTCTGGACGGTGAGTCCGTTTTCCCCAGTGCGGTGTCGCTGATGCAGCGCCTGACCTGCGAGCGCTGCCCGTTAACGCCGGGCGTAGTGGTGGCGATTGACTACCCAGGAAACAGCCGTCGGGAGCGAGATTATCGTCCTGCGGTGGATAAAGTCGTGCTGGAGCCTAATCCGGCGGGAGGCACTTATCCGCCAGGAACACCCGGCGAGGCACAGAAGTTCTGGCAGTTTATTGACGTAGAGCTTCGGCCCTGGGTCGAAAAACAGTGGAGAATCAATCCGCAGCGGCAGGCGATTTTTGGGCACTCCTATGGCGGGCTTTTCACGACCTGGCTGTTTATGACCTCGCCGGATGCTTTCCAGCATTATTACGCCTCAAGCCCTTCGGTGTGGTGGAACGACCGCTATCTGCTACGAATGGCAAAAAACTGGCGGCCTGATAAGGGAAATGCTCAGCTATCGCTCTCTGTGGGGAGCTATGAACAGTCGCTGCAGCCGCAGGAGGCCAGACTGCCGGAGGAGAAGCGTGCCACGCTATTAAAACACCGTGGTCAGCGAGCGATGGTTGACGGCAATCGTGAACTGGCTAATGCCTTGATAGCCAAAGCCCCGACCCGGGTTGATTTTACGCTGGTAGAAGGGCAGAGCCACCTGACTGTCGCCCCGCTGGTTCTGCATGGGGCGCTTATCAATCACTTTGCGAAATCAGAATAAAAAAAAGCCCATCTTCAAGATGGGCAAAGACTACACACAGCAATTCGTTGTTTCACTCAGGGGATTTCGATGTTTATAAATCAACGTATTGATTCATAACCGTGAGTTAAATAGTAGGCATCTCGCTAAGTGGCGTCACTCAGATTCGTCTCAATCGTTAACAGAAGGTAAATAACTTGAGACAGCATAGCCCGGAGTGGGGGCTTCAATGGCTGGAATAGAGAAGAAAAAAGGCGTTATTGATTAGACTTATTAACCATTTGCGTTAAGTCACTGCTTTAGGGGCGAGTTATTCTGTAGTTAAAAAAGTTCCTATAGAGATGTAGTGGATGTTCCGTTCACTTCCAGCGCTGTTTTACATGTCACTACGGACTTCGTGAACGTATCAGGGGGCATTCCGCCATGCCCCCTGACAACCCCCGGCGCCCGGCGAGCTCATCGCCGCTAAAGCGGTAAACCCACCGGCTATCACCCAAACATTCGGGGTCGTTGAGAAAGAACCGGGAACACCTCTTCCCCTCACCCCGGCCCTCTCCCCAAAAGGGGCGAGGGGGAAAACAACAGGCAGAACAGTACGCAATCTATTCCCTCTCCCTTCCAGGGAGAGGGTCAGGGTGAGGGTAAAAAAACCAGAAGCGATGTTGCGGTTTAAACCAGTGCTGAACATAAAGCGAGGCACGGTTCCGGCTTAAATCGCCTCCGTTTTCTCTCCGACTGGCCAGGATCCGGACGCCGGGAGCGGCCGGAGGCTGAGAGCGTCGGGAACGCATCTCAGCCGACCCAGGACTGGGAGATAAGACGGAGGTCTGCCGCTTCAGCGGTCGATTTATTTGGCCGGGAGTCCGGGTTCTCAGGGGAATGACGGTGATTCCCCTGAGACGTTCACTGACTCTGTGATGACATATGAAACAGGGCTGGAAGTGAACGGAATCTTAGATACTATCTACATAGAGAATTTGAGCGAATATGAACACCCCAGCCCCTCCCAGGCCTTTATTTCTTCACATTCAGCGTCTCCTGCTCCTCAAGCAGTTCGACCACTTCCTGCGGATCGTCCTGTGGGGCAGGCGCCTCGTGCATCCAGACCGAAATCAGGCGATAAGAAACCGCCAGCAGCACCGGGCCGATAAACAGGCCAATCATCCCGAAGGCAATCAAGCCGCCGATAACGCCGGAGAGAATCAGGATCATCGGCAAGTCCGCGCCCATGCGAATAAGCACCGGACGAATCACGTTATCCATGGTGCCAACGACACAGCTCCATACCAGCAGCACCGTCCCCCAGGTGGTATCGCCGCTCCAGTACAGCCAGATAATGGCGGGCACCAGAATTACCAGCGGGCCAAGCTGAATCAGGCAGCTAAGCACCATCAGCACCGTAAGCAGCGCGGCATAAGGAATGCCGGACACCGCCAGACCAATACCGCCCAGCACACCCTGTGCAAGCGCGGTGACAACCACGCCCAGCGCTACGGCGCGAATCGCCTGACCTGCCAGCAGTACGGCAGCATCACCGCGTTTGTCCGCCAGGCGGAAGGCGAAGTGGCGAATGCCGTTCCCCAGCGTCTCACCTTTGGCATACAGCAATACGCTGAACAGCAGCATCAGGCCGAGATGTACCAGCAGGGTACCAATGTGCACGGCCTGGCCGAGGAACCAACTGGTGGTGGTACCGATATAGGGCCGCACTTTCTCCATAATTGCGCTGCCGCCGCTGCTCACCAGCGTATTCCAGCCGCTGTAAAGTTTATCGCCGATAAGCGGGACGCTGTGCAGCCACTCAAAGGTCGGCAGCACCATATGCCCTTTGGTCGCCCAGTCAATCACCGGGCCGCTGTTGTCCACCAGGCTGTTCACCAGCATGGCAATCGGAATAACGAACAGCATCAGCAGGAGCAGCGTCATCACCAGCACCGCAAGGGAGCGTTTACCCCAGAGCAGCTGTTGCAATTTGATGAGCAGCGGCCAGGTCGCAATGACAATGGTTCCCGCCCAGGCGAAGCCTAAAACAAACGGGCGAACGATCCACAGACAGGCGAGAATCATCACCGAAATAAACAGCACGGACAGCAGGATCTGCAGCAGATCCTTTGGCTGACTGACTTTGATCATAGGAAGAATCACCTCAATAAAATGCACCCGCGCTAAATTCGCATGGCGATAATTTAATGATGATGTATTTCCTCGATTTTTGACAGGCGCATTTCGCTTCGCGTTATCTGAAATAACAGCCGCAAATCGCGACGGAATATGATAAAAACAAAACAGACACGCAAACGATAACTCTTACTAAGCAACACAGGGTCGACCCGTCAATGATCCCACAAATTTCTCAGGCACCTGGCGTCGTTCAGCTGGTGCTCAGCTATTTAGCATCACTGGAGCAACAGGGCTTTACCGGCGACACCGCCACCAGCTACGCAGACCGCCTGACCATGGCGACCGACAACAGTATTTACCAGCTGCTGCCGGATGCGGTGCTTTTCCCTCGTTCAACTGCCGACGTCACGCTGATTACCCGCGTGGCCTCCGAAGATCGCTTTAAATCCCTGGTGTTTACCCCGCGCGGCGGCGGCACCGGCACCAACGGGCAGTCGCTGAACGGCGGCATCGTGGTGGACATGTCCCGCTACATGAATCGCATTATCGAAATCAACCCGGAGCAAGGCTGGGTGCGGGTGGAAGCAGGTGTCATTAAAGACCAGCTCAACCAGTTCCTGAAGCCGCACGGCTACTTCTTTGCCCCGGAACTGTCGACCAGTAACCGCGCCACGCTGGGAGGGATGATCAACACCGATGCCTCCGGGCAGGGATCGCTGGTGTACGGTAAAACCTCCGATCATGTGCTGGGCGTGCGTGCCGTGCTGATGGACGGTGAAATTCTGGACACGCACCAGATGGCGACAGGGCTTGCCGAAGAGCTGGGCCGCGAAGAGACATCGAGCGGGAAAATCTACCGCACCGTGCTTGAACGCTGCCGCGAGCAGCGCGAGCTGATTATCGATAAATTCCCCAAATTAAACCGCTTTCTTACCGGCTATGACCTGCGCCACGTCTTTAATGACGATCTGAGCAAGTTCGATTTAACCCGCATTCTTACCGGATCCGAGGGGACGCTGGCCTTTATCACCGAGGCGAAGTTGGATATCACCCGCTTGCCGAAGGTGCGTCGGCTGGTGAACGTCAAGTACGACTCCTTCGATTCAGCCCTGCGTAACGCGCCCTTTATGGTGGACGCTCGGGCGTTGTCGGTGGAAACCGTCGATTCTAAAGTCCTGAACCTGGCGCGGGAAGATATCGTCTGGCACTCGGTCAGCGAATTGATCACCGATGTGCCGAACAAAGAGATGCTCGGGCTGAATATCGTTGAGTTTGCCGGGGATGACCAGGCGCTTATCGACGGCCAGGTCACTGAGCTTTGTGCTCGTCTTGATGCGCTGATGGCCGCAGGCGAGGGCGGGGTGATTGGCTGGCAGGTTTGTGATGAGCTGGCCGGTATCGAAAAAATCTACGGCATGCGTAAAAAAGCCGTTGGCCTGCTGGGGAACGCCAAAGGCCAGGCTAAACCGATTCCGTTTGCCGAAGACACCTGCGTGCCACCGCAGCATCTGGCGGATTACATCGTGGAGTTTCGCGCGCTGCTGGACAGCCACAACCTGAGCTACGGGATGTTTGGCCACGTTGACGCGGGTGTACTGCACGTTCGCCCTGCGCTGGATATGTGTGACCCGCAGCAAGAAATGCTGATGAAAAGCATCTCCGACGACGTGGTGGCACTGACGGCAAAATATGGTGGCCTGCTGTGGGGCGAGCACGGCAAAGGGTTCCGCGCCGAGTACAGCCCGGCCTTCTTCGGTGAAACGCTGTATGAAGAACTGCGCCGTATTAAAGCCGCGTTTGACCCGGCTAACCGGCTGAACCCAGGGAAAATTTGCCCGCCGCTCGGCGTGGACGACCCGATGATGCAGGTCGATGCCGTTAAGCGTGGGACGTTTGACCGGCAAATCCCGATTGCGGTGCGTACTTCCTGGCGCGGGGCGATGGAGTGCAACGGCAATGGCCTGTGCTTTAACTTCGACGTGAAAAGCCCGATGTGCCCGTCGATGAAGATCTCCAGCAACCGTATTCACTCCCCGAAAGGGCGAGCCACGCTGACTCGTGAATGGCTGCGGCTGCTGGCCGAGCGCGGCGTTGATCCGCTCCAGCTTGAGAAGCAATTGCCGGAGCAGCGTGCCAGCCTGCGTGGTCTTATTGAGCGTACCCGCAACTCGTGGCATGCCAGCAAAGGCGAGTACGATTTTTCCCACGAAGTGAAAGAGGCGATGTCCGGCTGCCTGGCCTGTAAAGCCTGTTCCACCCAGTGCCCGATTAAAATCGACGTGCCGGAGTTCCGCTCTCGTTTCCTGCAGCTTTACCACACGCGCTATCTGCGCCCGCTGCGCGATCACGTTGTGGCCTCGGTGGAGAGCTATGCGCCGCTGATGGCGCGCGCGCCAAAAACCTTTAACTTCTTTATGAGCCAGCCGTGGGTACAGAGTTTGTCCCGCAGGCACATCGGCATGGTCGACCTGCCTATGCTGTCCACGCCGACGCTGCAGCAGCAGTTGGTTGGGCACCGCTCCGCTAACGTCACGCTGGAACAGCTGGAGCGTTACTCCGATGAGCAGCGAGCCAAAACGGTGCTGGTGGTGCAGGATCCGTTCACCAGCTATTACGATGCTCAGGTAGTGGCTGATTTTATTAAGCTTGCGGATAAGCTAGGCTTTGAACCTGTGGTGCTGCCGTTCTCGCCGAACGGTAAAGCCCAGCACATTAAAGGGTTCCTGCAGCGTTTTGCGCGCACGGCGAGTAAAACGTCTGAGTTCCTGAACCGCATTGCGAAACTGGGTATGCCGATGGTCGGTGTCGATCCGGCGCTGGTCCTCTGTTACCGGGATGAATATAAACAGACATTAGGCGAAGAACGCGGTGATTTTCAGGTTCAACTGGTGCACGAATGGCTCCAGACTGCACTGAAAGAACGGGAAGTGCAGGGCGCGGGAGGAGAAGCATGGTACCTCTTTGGCCACTGTACCGAAGTAACGGCGTTACCGGCGACACCGAATCAGTGGGCCGGTATTTTTGCTCGTTTTGGCGCGAAACTCGAAAGCGTGAGCGTTGGCTGCTGCGGCATGGCGGGCACTTACGGACATGAGGTGAAGAATCTCGCCAATTCATTGGGCATTTATGAACTCTCCTGGCATCAGGCGATGCAGCGCCTGCCGCGCAACCGCTGTCTGGCAACCGGCTACTCCTGCCGCAGCCAGGTCAAGCGCGTTGAGGGCAACGGCGTACGGCATCCATTACAGGCTCTTCTGGAGATTATCGGATGATTTGGCGACGTGAAGCCACGCTTGCCGCGCTCAATAAAATGGGCGCGAACAATATGGTTGGCCATGTAGGCATTGAATTTACGCGTTTTGACGACAACGAAATTGAGGCCACCATGCCGGTGGACGAGCGCACCCGGCAGCCGTTTGGCCTGCTGCACGGCGGCGCGTCGGTGGTGCTGGCGGAAACGCTGGGTTCCGTGGCGGGCTACCTGTGCACCGAAGGCGACCAGAAGGTGGTTGGGCTGGAGGTGAACGCCAACCACATTCGCTCGGCGCGAGAAGGCGTGGTGCGCGGCGTTTGTCGCGCAGTTCATGCGGGGCGTCGTCATCAGGTGTGGCAAATTGATATCTACGATCAGCAAGACCAGCTGTGCTGTACCTCCCGCCTGACCACGGCGGTGGTGTAAAACAACGGCTAAAATATTCCCACGTTCAGCCCTTGGGGATGTGGGATTGTTTTAATTTGTTATTATTTCCTTAAAAAACTATATATCCACCCTCCATTTTGCTAAAAAGCCTGCCTCAGGATATTTTCAGGCTTAAGGACAAACGATGTGGATATTGCTGGCAGCAGCCTTACTGGTATTACAATTTAATAAAAAGATTTCCTTCGGATTATTACTGGCGACGGTGATATGGGGGGCCGTTGACGGCGTACTCGACTGGCGGGCACTGGCTTCACTGGCGGTAATCGCCGTGCTTGCCGTCGCTTATTTAAAAACCGCAAACGCAAAGCCCGTGCGCTACGTGCTTGAGTTTTTGCTTGTCGCCGCCGCGGTAGCGCTGACCATCCATGTTATTCCCGGTTTCCATAATCCAAAGGTGCTGGACTCGGTGAGTGCCGGGCCGCAAAGTGCGCCTTTCTCCATGTATTACAACTTCGACAAAGCGCTGGTGCCCTTTATTTTGCTGGTGGGGATGAAATCGCTGTTTGTCAGCGAGCCGAAATATCAGCCTGGTAAGCCCGGGTGGATCCTGCTGGTTGCTTTGATCCCAGGGCTGTTGTTATTGGCGGTAGCGTTGGGTGGCTTAAAGATTGAGCCTCATTTCCCGCAATGGCTGCTGCCGTTCCTGTTCGCGAATATTTTCTTTGTTTCCCTGGCGGAAGAAGCGCTATTCCGGGGCTACCTCCAGCAGCGTTTATCCGGCTTTATGCCTCCGGTCATGGCGCTAATTATTTCAGCCGCGATATTCGGCGGGCTCCATTTCGCCGGTGGGCCGCTGCTGATTGTTTTTGCCGCGCTGGCGGGGCTTATTTACGGCCTGGCGTGGATGTGGAGCGGGCGGCTGTGGGTTGCCGTGGCATTTCACGTCGGGCTGAATATCACCCATTTATTGCTGTTTACCTATCCGGTGCTGCAGCATTCTGTGCACTAATCTTTTTACGACATCGGAACCTGGCTCCGATGTCGTAAAATCTCACCGCCTTAACAACCGAATAACCAGCCATGCGCTTCCCGCGAGGGCGCACAACAAGCTGAGTACAGGGAAAAATGGGATGCCAAACAGCGTCCAGTTCAGCCCGAACAGCCACGGCGCGATCGTCATCGTCAGGGCGGCTAAAACAATGGCGACCGCCAGCGTCGAAGCCGCTCGTTCCAGCGACTTTCCAAGCTGGTTAATGTTCTCTACGTTAATGTCCGCGTGCAACTTACCGTGACGTAGCCTTTGCATCACCAGACGCAGGGTCTGTGGCAGCGAATCTCCCCCCTCCAGAAGCTGGTTGCCAAGTTTAAGCAGGCGCCTGCGGCTCCCGAGGCGGGTATAGCGTTTTAATATCTCCCGCTTAATCACCGGGCGAAGAATGCGAATAATGTCGAACTGCGGATCCATTCTCAGCAACACACCGTCCGCGGTAATCAGCGCCTTAAACAACAAAACCAAATCCGGCGGAAGTAGCAGCTCAAATTCTCGGGCTGTGGAAAGCATATCGGTCAGCGCTTTTCCCAACTGTAGCGGGAGGTTGCCCTGTTTTTGCAGAAAATAGGTGGCTGCAAGTTCTAATTCGGTCAGATCTAATGCCTCCTGGCCACTCCACGTGATGAGGGCATCGACAATACCGCTGGCGTCACGCTCGCTGATGGCATAAATCAGCGATAACAGCTCGTCGCACCGCGTCTGGCTCAGGCTTCCCACCATGCCGAAATCAATGAAGCCGACCCGGTTGCCAGCCAGGGCCATGACGTTGCCGGGATGCGGATCTGCGTGGTAAGCCCTCAGTTCAAAGAGCATATTGATAAATGCCGTCGCGCCTTTACGCGCCAACAAGGGGCCGTCAAACCCGGCGGCGGCAAGCTGTTGGCCGTCAACCGGCGCCACGCCGGGCAAAAATGCCTGAACCATTAGCGCAGGGTGGCACCAGTACCAATAAATCCTGGGAATGACGACGTCGTCGGTGTCGGCGAAAAACTGATAAAACTTTTCCCCGTTGGCCGCCTCGTGGCAAAAATCCAGCTCCTGATTCAGGGCGTTTTCCAGATAACGAACCAGCATCACCGGCTGAAAGCGAGCGAGCGCCGCGCTCTGCCGGGCCAGGCTTTCCGCCAGGTAACGCAGTAAACGCAGGTCGGCCTTGAGGGTTGTTTCAATGCCGGGGCGCTGAATTTTGACGATAACCTCGTCGCCGTTTTTCAGCGTGGCCCGGTGAATTTGCGCTATCGAGCCGCTGGCCAGCGGGGTTTCATCAAAGGCGGCGAAAACCTCCGCAGGCGGAGCCCCAAGCGTTGCCACCACGAAGGGTTCAAGCTGCGGCCAGGGCAGAGGGCTGGCGCTCGAGTTCAACTGGCTAAGCGCTTCCGTCCAGGCGGGATCAAGCAGGTCGCTGCGGGTCGAGAGGATTTGCCCGAGCTTAACGAACGTCGGGCCCAGCTCTTCCAGCGCCGCACACAGGCGCTGCGGTATCGGTAAAGCATCGTGTTGGCTGCCGCCCCGTATTTTGTCATGCAGTGAGGACAGGCCCATTAAGCGCACAATGTCCTGCAATCCATAGCGGAGGAAAACGCCGATAATTTCCTGCAGCCTCACGCGATCGCGGGCGGTGACCATAATCATTTTCAGCATCAGGCTAAGCTCCCTTTTCTTTATCAGGAGAATAGTTGATAAATCAGAAGTGAGAATTTCGCCGTGGAATGTCTGAAAATTACTGGTACTTTTCGCGGCGAATTTCGCATTCAGTGCGTTTCCAATCACATAAATAGATATTTTCTATACATCTTTTGTCGTGCCCGGCTCAGGCGTTTTTCATCTTTGATATTTCCTTTTGCACCAGTGGGTTAAACAGCTCTTTTCGCCATCTGCAAGAGTTTCGGGACGGTCTATCCTTAGTAAAGACGCCCAAAAAACCAGCGTTTCGCGAATACCCCTGTTTTCATAACGTTGTATTGATAATTGTTATCATTAACATAAGGGTATCGGCCTTCGGGCGCAGAGAATAATGAGGTGAAGAATGGATGTGCAAACCGGTTCCTTTGATCCCAATGATTTTACCTGGCAGGGGCTGACCCTGACCCCGGCCGCCAGCGCGCATATCCGCGATCTGGCCGCCAAACAACCCGAGCTCAAGGGTATCCGCCTGAGTATCAAACAGACGGGCTGCGCGGGCTTTGGCTACGTGCTGGACACGGTCACCGAGCCGAAGCCGGACGATCTGGTCTATGAGTTTGACGGCGCGCGCCTGTGGGTGCCGCTCTCCGCCATGCCTTTTATCGACGGCACGGAAGTGGATTACGTGCGTGAAGGCCTGAATCAGATCTTTAAATTTAATAACCCGAAAGCGCAGCACGAGTGCGGCTGCGGCGAAAGCTTTGGGGTATAGGCGGTACTATGTCTCGTAATACTGAAGCAACTGACGATGTCAAAACCTGGACCGGCAACCTCAATTATAAAGAGGGCTTTTTCACCGAGCTGCAGACCGAGCAGCTGGCGAAGGGCATAAATGAAGAGGTGGTTCGGGCAATATCTGCCCGTCGTAACGAACCCGAATGGATGCTGGAGTTTCGTCTCAATGCCTTCCATGCATGGCTAAAAATGGAAGAGCCTCACTGGCTGAAGGCGAATTACGACAAACTGAATTACCAGGATTACAGCTATTACTCAGCGCCTTCCTGTGGGAGCTGCGACGATACCTGTGCCTCACAGCCCGGCGCGGTTCAGCAGCCGCCTAACGCCTTCCTGACTAACGAAGTCGAAGACGCGTTTAAGCAACTGGGCGTGCCGGTGCGCGAAGGCAGCGAAGTGGCGGTCGATGCCATTTTTGACTCCGTCTCCGTCGCAACCACTTACCGTGAAAAACTCTCTGAACAGGGCATTATCTTCTGCTCCTTCGGTGAGGCGATCCACGATTACCCGGAACTGGTCAAAAAATACCTGGGTACTGTCGTGCCGTCGAACGACAACTTCTTCGCCGCGCTTAACGCCGCGGTGGCGTCCGACGGCACCTTTATTTACATCCCGAAAGGCGTGCGTTGCCCGATGGAACTGTCCACCTATTTCCGTATCAACGCGGAAAAAACCGGTCAGTTCGAACGCACCATTCTGGTGGCGGATGAAGGCAGCTACGTGAGCTACATAGAAGGGTGCTCGGCGCCGGTACGCGACAGTTACCAGCTGCACGCGGCAGTCGTGGAAGTGATTATTCACCGCGATGCGGAAGTGAAGTACTCCACGGTGCAAAACTGGTTCCCGGGGGATAACAACACCGGCGGCATCCTGAACTTCGTGACTAAGCGCGCGCTGTGCGAAGGTGAGAACAGCAAGATGTCCTGGACGCAGTCGGAAACCGGCTCCGCCATCACCTGGAAGTACCCGAGTGTGATCCTGCGTGGCGACAACTCCATCGGCGAGTTCTTCTCCGTGGCGCTGACCTCCGGCCATCAGCAGGCGGACACCGGCACGAAAATGATCCACATCGGCAAGAACACCAAATCGACGATCATCTCGAAGGGGATCTCCGCCGGCCATAGCCAGAACAGCTATCGTGGCCTGGTGAAAATCATGCCCACCGCGACCAACGCCCGTAACTTCACCCAGTGCGACTCGATGTTGATCGGGCCGGACAGCGGGGCGCACACCTTCCCGTACGTGGAGTGCCGCAACAACACGGCACAGCTGGAGCACGAAGCCACCACGTCCCGCATTGGTGAAGATCAACTGTTCTACTGCCTGCAGCGTGGGATCAGCGAAGACGACGCCATCTCGATGATCGTCAACGGGTTCTGCAAAGACGTGTTCTCAGAGTTACCGCTCGAATTCGCGGTGGAAGCACAAAAATTATTAGCCATCAGCCTCGAACACAGCGTCGGTTAAGGATTAAGGGAAAACTATGTTAAGCATTAAAGATTTACAGGTCAGCGTTGAGGACAAAGAGATCCTGCGTGGCTTAAACCTTGAAGTGAAGCCGGGCGAAGTCCACGCCATCATGGGGCCAAACGGTTCCGGGAAAAGTACCTTATCCGCCACGCTTGCCGGGCGTGAGGACTATGAAGTGACTGGTGGTTCGGTGCAGTTCAACGGCAAGGATTTGCTGGAACTGTCGCCGGAAGACCGCTCCGGGGAAGGTATTTTTATGGCCTTCCAGTACCCGGTGGAAATTCCCGGCGTCAGCAACCAGTTCTTCCTGCAAACCGCGCTGAATGCGGTCCGGGAATACCGGGGCCTTGAGTCCCTGGATCGCTTTGATTTCCAGGATCTGATGGAAGAGAAAATCAAACTGCTGCAAATGCCGGAAGATTTGCTGACTCGTTCGGTGAACGTTGGCTTCTCTGGCGGCGAGAAAAAGCGCAACGACATTCTGCAAATGGCGGTGCTGGAGCCAGAGCTCTGTATTCTCGATGAAACCGACTCCGGGCTGGATATCGATGCGTTGAAGATTGTTGCCGAAGGCGTTAACTCCCTGCGCGACGGCAAGCGTTCATTTATCGTGGTCACCCACTACCAGCGCATCCTCGACTACATCAAGCCGGACTTTGTTCACGTGCTGTATCAGGGGCGCATCGTTAAATCTGGCGATTTCAGCCTGGTGAAACAACTGGAGGAGCAGGGTTATGGCTGGCTTACCGAACAGCAGTAACGGCAACGCGCTCCAGCAGTGGCATCATCTGTTTGAATCCCAGGGGACTGGCCGCTCGCAGGTGGCTCAGCAGCATATGCAGCAGCTGTTGCGCCTCGGGTTGCCGACGCGTAAGCATGAAAACTGGAAATACACGCCGCTCGACGGGTTGCTGAACAACCAGTTTGTCTTTGCGCCTCAGTCGCCTTTAAGTGCGCAACAGCGTGACGAGCTTGCTCTGCCCGTAAACGCGCTGCGGCTGGTGTTTGTTGACGGACGTTTCAGCGCCGAACTGAGCGATGACCTTGCCGACAGCGGTTTTGTCATTAGCATCGACGATAACCGCCAGACGTTGCCCGCGCCCGTTCAGGGCGAAGTGTTCCTGCATCTGACGGAAAGCCTGGCGGAGACCGTGACGCATATCCGCGTGGCGCGTAACACGCAGCCTGAAAAAGCGCTGTTACTAATGCACGTCACGCGCGGAAGCGCGGCGCAGGAGATGACGACGGCGCATTACCGTCACCACCTGATCCTTGAGCAGGGCGCTCAGGCCACGGTGATCGAGCACTTCGTCAGCCTTGACGAGGCGGCGCATTTCACCGGTGCACGGTTTACCGCCGAAGTGGCCGCTAACGCGCAGCTTAGCCACTACAAGCTGGCGTTTGAAAATGCCGCCAGCTATCACTTTGCGCACAACGACCTGCTGATTGAGCAGGACTCGACGGTGAGCAGCCACAGCTTCCTGTTGGGGGCCGCGGTGCTGCGCCACAATACCAGCACGCAGCTTAACGGCGAGAACAACCAGCTGCACATCAACAGCCTGGCGCTGCCGGTAAATAACGAAGTGTGCGACACCCGAACCTGGCTTGAGCACAACAAGGGCTACTGCAACAGCCGCCAGCTGCACAAAACCATCGTGCGTGATAAAGGCCGGGCGGTGTTTAACGGCATGATCAAAGTGGCTCAGCACGCGATCAAAACCGACGGGCAGATGACCAACAACAACCTGTTGCTTGGCCGCCTGGCAGAAGTGGACACCAAGCCACAGCTGGAAATCTACGCCGATGACGTGAAGTGCAGCCATGGCGCGACCATTGGGCGCATTGATGACGAACAGATGTTCTACCTGCGCTCCCGTGGTATCAGCGAACAGGCTGCGCAGCAGATGATAATTTTCGCCTTTGTCGCAGAGCTTACCGAAAGTATTCGCGACGAGGCCTTAAAACAGCAGGTGCTGGCACGTATCGCCCGGCGCTTTGCAGGGGGCGAGGCATGAGTTTTTCAATCGAGCAGGTCAGGGCTGATTTTCCGATCCTGAGCCGTGAGGTCAACGGCCAGCCGCTGGCCTATCTGGACAGCGCGGCCAGCGCGCAGAAGCCGCAGGTTGTCATCGACGCAGAGCTTGAGTTTTATCGCAATGGGTATGCCGCAGTGCACCGGGGGATTCATACTCTGAGCGCGGAAGCGACCACGCTGATGGAAAACGTGCGCAGTCAGGCTGCACGTTTCGTCAACGCCGCTAAGCCAGAAGAGATTGTCTTTGTGCGTGGCACCACCGAGGGGATAAACCTCGTAGCCAACAGCTGGGGCAACGCCAACGTTCAGGCCGGGGATAACATCATCATCAGCGCCATGGAGCACCACGCTAACATCGTGCCGTGGCAGATGCTATGTGAGCGTACCGGCGCAGAGCTGCGTGTTATTCCACTCAACCAGGATGGCACGCTGCAGCTTGAAGTCTTCCCGACGTTGATTGATGAGCGAACAAAACTGCTGGCAATTGCCCACGTTTCTAACGTGCTCGGTACCGAAAACCCGGTGAAGGAGATGATCGCTATCGCGCATCAGGCGGGGGTCAAAGTGCTGGTGGATGGTGCTCAGGCGGTGATGCACCACGCCACGGATATGGCGGCGCTGGACTGCGATTTTTATCTTTTCTCCGGGCACAAGATTTACGGGCCAACAGGGATTGGCGTGTTGTATGTGAAAGAAAACATCCTGCAGGATATGCCGCCGTGGGAAGGCGGTGGTTCAATGATTGCTACCGTCAGCCTGACGGCAGGGACGACTTACGCTGCAGCCCCGTGGCGCTTTGAAGCCGGGACGCCTAACACGGCTGGCATTATCGGCCTTGGGGCAGCGTTGAGCTACGTTGAAGGGCTGGGCATGGAGGCGATTGGCGAGTATGAACGCAACCTGATGCGCTACGCGCAAAACGCGCTGCAGGCCGTGCCCGATCTCACCGTATACGGCCCTGCAGAGCGCCGTGGCGTGCTGGCGTTTAATCTCGGGAAACATCATGCCTATGACGTCGGTAGCTTCCTCGACAACTACGGCATTGCGGTTCGCACCGGACACCATTGCGCCATGCCGCTGATGGCGTTCTACAGCGTACCGGCCATGTGCCGCGCCTCCTTTGCCATGTACAATACCGAACGAGAAGTGGATCGCCTGGTCGCCGGACTGCAGCGCATCCACAGCCTGTTAGGATAACGGAGACGGTCATGGCCACGCTGCCGGATAAAGACAAACTGCTAAAAAACTTCAGCCGCTGTGCGAACTGGGAAGAGAAGTATCTCTACATTATCGAGCTGGGCAGCCGCCTGCCGGAACTGGCGGCGGAGCAGCACAAGTCGGAGCATATTATTCAGGGCTGCCAGAGCCAGGTATGGATAGTGATGCACCAGCAGCCCGACGGGGTGATTACGCTTGAGGGCGACAGCGATGCCGCTATCGTTAAGGGGCTGATCGCCATCGTATTTATTCTCTATCAGCAGATGACGCCGCAGGATATCGTGGCGTTTGATGTGCGCCCGTGGTTTGAAAAAATGGCGCTCGCACAGCATCTGACGCCGTCCCGCTCTCAGGGGCTGGAAGCGATGATTCGCGCAATTCGCAACCAAGCCACCAATCTCATTTAAGTTAGCTAAACTTAATCATACCTATGGTCCTGTTTTGCGAGGCGGTTTTCTGCCTCGCTTGTCTTTCAGCCTGCTGGCGCCCGCCAGTGCGACTACAGGAATAAAAAGTATGAAATACGCGTCTTTACTCACACTAGCCATCATCGGTGCACTAAGCGCCATTCAGCCCGCTTTAGCCCTTGATTATCCCTTACCGCCGGAAGGTAGCCGCCTGATTGGCCAAAACCAGACTTATACCGTACAGGAAGGCGATCGCAACCTGCAGGCCATTGCCCGGCGTTTTGACACTGGCGCGATGCTGCTGCTGGAGGCCAATAATACTATTGCGCCGGTGCCTAAACCCGGCACGGTGCTGACCATCCCCAGCCAGTTGCTGCTACCGGACGTGCCGCGTGAGGGGATTGTGGTGAATCTGGCTGAGCTGAGGCTGTATTACTTCCCGCCGGGGCAAAACATTGTGCAGGTTTACCCGATTGGGATTGGTCTGCAGGGGCTGGAAACGCCGCTGATGACCACCAGGATTGGGCAAAAGATCCCAAATCCTACCTGGACACCTACCGCCGGTATTCGTCAGCGCTCCCTGGAAAAAGGGATCAAGCTGCCACCTGTCGTGCCTGCCGGGCCTAATAACCCTCTGGGGAGATTCGCCATGCGGCTGGCCTACGGCAATGGTGAATACCTGATCCATGGTACGAGCGCGCCGGACAGCGTGGGGCTGCGCGTCAGCTCCGGCTGTATCAGGATGAATGCCCCCGACATAAAAGCCCTGTTTGAACAAACGAGAACCGGTACGACGGTGCGGGTGATTAACGATCCGGTGAAATTCTCCGTTGAGCCAAACGGCGTTCGCTATGTCGAAGTCCATCGGCCGCTTTCTCAGGATGAGCAGCAGAACACGCAAACTATGCCTTACGCGCTCCCCGCTGGCTTTAGCGAGTTCCGGGCCGCTAGCGGCGTGGAGAAAGCGTTAGTGGAGAAGGCGCTTTACAGGCGTGCGGGGTATCCCGTTGTGGTATCTGCAGGGCAAACACCTGCGGCAACGATAGGGGGGCAATCGGCGAGGAATGGCGTGGTAAATGCGGAAGAGGCGACGAGCGCGACACAGTAGCTGGTGGGGATAAATAACGGGCAAAAAAAATGGCGCACATTGTGCGCCATTTTATACCAGTGACTCTTACTTACGGTAAGAGTGAGCCTGGTTGTCCAGACGCTGGTTAGCGCGAGCGGCGTCGTCTTTAGCAGCCTGAACGTCAGAACGCACTGCGTTCACGTCGTTGCTCAGCTGATCAACTTTAGCGTTCAGAGTCTGAACGTCAGAAGACAGTTGATCGATTTTAGCGTTAGAAGAACAACCTGCCAGCATAGTAGAAGCCAGGATTACCGCGCCCAGTACCAGTTTAGTACGATTCATTATTAATACCCTCTAGATTGAGTTAATCTCCATGTAGCGTTACAAGTATTACACAAACTTTTTTGTGATGAGAATAATTTTTTGTCGGGAATACACCTAAATTTGATCGTTCGCTCAAAGAAGCACCGAACGGAGCCGGAAAGTTAAAAAAAAGAGAGAAAACAGGGGAATTTCATCGGATTCATCTTAATTAAAAGTGAGCTTAAATAGTAAAATCCGATTTGCATTTTTATTAAGATCTGACGGTAAGTGATATAAAAAAAGCGCCCTAAGGCGCTTTTTGAGTAATTAAATTGTTAACAAGTCAATTACAGAACATGCACTGAAGCGGTGTTAGTGGTGCCGCTTGGGACCAGCGCACCAGAAACCATCACCACGATGTCGCCTTTACGAGCCAGGCCGCTTTCCAGCGCCACTTCTTTACCCAGGCGGTAGAAGTCGTCGGTGGAGGCAATTTCTTTCACCATCTGGGTAACAACGCCTTTGCTCAGCACCAGCTGACGCGCGGTTACTTCGTTGGTGGTCAGGGCCAGAATAGTCGCGTTCGGGAAGTATTTACGTACGGCTTTAGCGGATTTACCGCCCTGGGTCGCAACCACGATCAGCGGGGCTTCCAGTTTTTCTGCGGTTTCAACAGCGCCACGGCAAACGGCTTCGGTGATGCGCAGTTTGCGGCTGTCGTTGCTGTTGTCCAGGCGGCTGGTCATCACGCGGTCGGTACGCTCGCAGATGGTTGCCATGATGGTCACAGCTTCCAGCGGGTATTTACCTTTTGCAGACTCACCGGACAGCATAACTGCGTCAGTGCCGTCGATGATGGCGTTAGCAACGTCACCGGCTTCTGCGCGGGTAGGGCGCGGGTTTTTGATCATGGAGTCGAGCATCTGGGTTGCGGTGATAACCACTTTACGTGCACGAACGCATTTCTCGATCATCATCTTCTGCGCGAAGATAACTTCTTCCACCGGGATTTCAACGCCCAGGTCGCCACGAGCAACCATGATGCCGTCAGACGCTTCGAGGATCTCGTCGAAGTTGTTCAGGCCTTCCTGGTTTTCGATTTTGGAGATGATCTGGATCTTCTCGCCGCCGTGGGCTTTCAGGTGCTCACGAATTTCAACCACGTCAGAACGCTTACGGATGAAGGAGGCTGCGACGAAATCAACGGCCTGTTCGCAGCCGAAGATCAGATCCTGTTTGTCTTTCTCAGCCAGCGCTGGCAGTGCGATGGACACGCCCGGCAGGTTAACGCCTTTGTTCTCGCCGAGGTCGCCGTTGTTCAGCACTTTACAGATAACTTTGTTGCCTTCGATGGCGGTGACTTCCATGCCGATCAGACCATCGTCCACCAGAACGGTGTTGCCCACGGTCAGGTCATTGGTGAAGCCTTCGTAGGTCACTGCGACGATTTCGCTGTTGCCAACCACGGATTTGTCGGTGGTGAAGGTAAAGGTCTGGCCTGCTTTCAGGGAGACGTCGTTACCGCCTTCCAGCTTGATGGTACGGATTTCTGGCCCTTTGGTGTCCAGCAGGATAGCGGCCTTTTTACCGGTTTTAGCGACGACGTTGCGCAGGTTTTTGATGCGCTGACCGTGTTCTTCATAGTCACCGTGGGAGAAGTTCAGACGCATAACGTTCATGCCCGCGTCGAGCATTTTAGTCAGCATCTCTTCGGATTCGGTTTTTGGACCGATGGTGCAAACGATTTTAGTCTTTTTCATGACAGTCTTATCTATAAGTTGAGGAGGAATGTTGAAATCGTGTTCCGGGAGATCGGGCTGCCGGAGCTTAAAAGAATACTGTGGTGTTGAAAGTGGCACCTGGTAAGGATAGGTGACAGAAATAAAGCGTGCAGAGGAAAGTGTGCTTGTGGTTCAGCAGGGGAAAGCGTTAGACGATGTTGTTGTATAAAAAAGGAGTCCAATGAGCTGAAACCATTCAAGTTAAGAACGGGCGTAGTATAGATAAATCTGGCTGGAAAAGGAATCAAAACCGTTGATTCAGCGACGGAGTGCACAGTTTTACAGCGAGTTGTTATCAGGGCGTTGCCAGATGTTTGAGCGTTTTCAGAGATGATGAAAACAAAAAGAAATGGTGCGTTCAATTGGACTCGAACCAACGACCCCCACCATGTCAAGGTGGTGCTCTAACCAACTGAGCTATGAACGCATTTAATGCGGTTTATAAAACAATAACCTACTGAATTAATTATTGTTTTATCTTCTTTAGCGAGAAGAGACAACATTATGACGGGCGATCGGGATGTTGACAAGCCCCGTCGAGACTGTCCGGTGAATGTTTGAGCTTTTTATTGCTTGTTCTGGCTGGCTTTTCAATCTGGCTGCTGATAAAACCGTTTCCTCTCCGACAGTCAGAGGCATTTTTATGATAACCATTATTGGCGCTGGCGTGGCAGGGCCGCTGCTGGCTTACATGTTGCACCGCCAGGGTATTGCGGTCTGCATCCTTGAGGCCGATGCTTCTCTGGATTCACGCCATCAGGGTGGCATGCTCAATCTGAACGAAGGCACGGGTAAACCTGCACTTCGAGCGGCGGGATTGTATGAAGCCGCAATGGCTCTGGTGCTGGAGGGGGCGGATGCAACGCTGATGCGTGATAAAAACGGCCATATCTTGTATCAGGATGAAGGTGATGGCTCCCGCCCGGAAGTTGACCGTGGCGCGTTGCGCAAGCTAGTGGTAGAGGCCTTGCCTGAGGGGATCATCAGTTGGAACAGCCGGGTCACGTCCATTGAACCAAAAGGAACAGGCTTTCATCTTAAGCTGGATGACGGCAGCACGCATATTTGCGATGCCCTGGTGGGAGCTGACGGTGCGTGGTCGAAGGTCAGGCCTTTGTTAACGGCTCAGAAACCGCTTTATTCCGGGATAACTTTTGTTGAGCTGCGCTACCCGAACGTAAGCCAGCAATATCCTGCTGTGAAAGCGCTGGTGGACAAGGGCTCGTTGTTTGCTCTGAGTGAAGGCCGGGGCATCATGGCTCACTGTGAACCTGGAGACGAGATTTCAGCCTATGCCGCCATTCCCGTACCGGAAGCGCAATCGCGCAGAACCTTTACTCGTGATGAACTGGCTGAACACTACCGTGACTGGGGCGAATGCTACCGCGAGATGTTAGTCAACAGTGAGGGGCCGCTGGTTGCCAGGCCGATCTATGTGTTACCTACCGGGGAGTTCTGGGAGGCAGAGGGAAATGTGACCCTGATTGGTGATGCCGCGCATGTTATGTCGCCTTTTGCCGGGGAGGGCGTGAATCTGGCGATGGCGGATGCCGTCGATCTCGCCCATGCCATCATTTCCCAGCCTTCCAGCCTGGAGGATGCTTTTAAGGTCTATCAGGAGGCAATGGCTGCACGAACCGTTCGTTTTCAGCAGGAGTCTGCCGCGAATTTTGCCATGGGGTTTGCGGCTGATGCGCCGCGGGAACTGATGGCGTTATTCACGGGGTTAGGATCGCAGGATTAGGGCCTGTAATCCCCAAATCATTTCATCGGGATGTTGTTAATGGTCCATATGCTTCACCAGGCTGTCGATAAACAGCCTCACTTTGGCTGCCAGATTTTTCCGATTAGGGTACACCACGTTCACGCTCAGTGGCGTGCCGCCTAATTCAGGCAGTACAGGCACCAGTGTGCCCTCTGCGACATGCCGGGCAACGAGAAAAGCTGGCAGAAAAGCAATGCCTAAGCCTGCCACAGCGGCGGCGCAAATAGCCTCTCCGCTGTCGAAGCGGATCCTGCTGTGCCCTTCAATCACCACGCTCTCATTGCTGGCCGTGAACAGCGTCCAGTTTGTCGTTTGAGGGCTCAGGCCGTAAATCAGCCGCTGGTGCAGGTGAAGATCTTCCGGCGAACCCGGCATACCTGAACTGGCCAGGTAGTCCGGGGAAGCAAACAGATGAGGGCGAATGTGCTGCACGGTTCGAGCAATAAGCTGCGAATCTTTCGGTAAATCACCCAGCCGGAGGCTGAGATCGACCCCCTCCGCGACGAGGTCCACCACGCGGTCGGTGAAATTGACTTCAATATCCAGTCTCGGGTAGGCCGCCATGATGTCCTTCAGAAAAGGTAGCAGCACGACTTTGCCCCACGTTTCCGGGACGCTGAGCCGAAGCACTCCGCTGGGGCTGGAAAAATTCTGCCGGACACTGGCTTCCGCTTCTTCAATATCCTGCAAAATCTGCGCACAGCGTTCATAAAAACCGTAGCCATCGCGGGTCAGAGCGACGCTTCTCGTTGTGCGATTAAATAGTCGTGTTTCCAACTGCGCTTCAAGGCGTGCAATCGCTTTACCTGCGGCTGAGCGGGTTAACCCCAGCGCCTTTCCTCCGGCGACAAAGCTCCCGCTTTCCGCGATAGCCACGAAAACTCGCAGGCTGCCGAGATCGAGGTCTGAATGGTTTTTAGTGCCTGGGTGGAGCGGCATTGGCGAACCTCTTTCGTCAAATCATTAAGCATAATCTTTTTTGTTTAATCACAGTAGACAATGGAGAAAGAAATGCTTCCTGATAATGCACAGGCAGCCCTTAAGGGCTGGATAAAAGCCGCCGGGCCGGTTGTGAAGAAGGTATATGGCCAGTCTGATGCTGACTGGAAAGAGGTTCGGGCTGACTATGTGAGGCAGTTGGATGAGTTGTTCCCTGCCGTGGAGGGCGCAACCTTTGCTGATGTCAGCCTGGGCGGCATTGGTGCAATGTTGGTCACGCCTGCGGAAGTCATTGAGGGTCGGGTGATGATTTATATTCATGGTGGAGGCTACGTTCACGGTGGGGTAGAAGCATATCGGGGATTAACCGGGCGTTATGCTCGCGCCTTGAAGGCTAAAGTGTATGCGGTAGATTATCGTCAGGCGCCTGAGTTTCCTTTCCCGACGCCAATTGATGATGTCTTTCAGGCCTACCGAGCCTTGCTTGAGGAGGGGGCAAACCCGCGATCGCTGATGATTTCGGGGGATTCTGCCGGTGGGGCGATGGTTGTCACGCTGATGCGTAAAGCGCGCGATGCTGGCCTGGCATTACCCGCCGCCGCAGTGGCTATTTCACCGTGGGCTAACTTAACGCATAGCGGCACGTCTGCAATGGTCAGGGATGGGCTGGATCCTTTATGCAGCGTCGCTTTCCTGAACCAACTGGCGCGAAGTTTCCTTGCCGGAGAGCTGCCTACACATCCGGATGCCTCTCCGGTTTTTGCCGATGTACAAGGCCTTTCTCCCACGCTGATACAGGTTGGTGAAAACGAAGTGATGCTGAGCGATGCTATTCGCCTTGCATCCCACATGAGCGAAAGCCGGGTTCGCACCACGCTAGAAGTTTGGCCGGAAATGTTTCACGTCTGGCATTTGTTTGCGGGGATCTTACCGGAGGCAGACCAGGCACTGCGAAACGCGATAAGATTCTTCGAAGATGCGCTAAACCCGGCCAACATCGGGTGATATAAGAATAATTCATCTGCCGGCGTGCGAATTGCGCGCCTATAAATTATTGGGAGAGACAGTCGTGTCAGACAGAGAGATTATTATGCCACCGTCCATGCAAGTACTTGCTGAACGGGCGGGTTATGCGCCAGCGGTGGTGGTAGGTAACACGGTTTATTGTGCCGGGCAGGTTGGGCGTACGCCTGATTTACAGGTGATAGCTGACCAAGGGCGCAGTTTACGGCCTGCTGGGAAAACCTGCATCTGGTCCTTCAGGCCGCGGGCTGCAGCTTTGAAGACGTTGTGGAAATGACCACTTACCATGTAGATATGAAAGAACATATGGATGTTTTTCGTGAAGTGAAAGACGAGCTGTTTCCGCGAGGGCACTGTGCCTGGACCTGCGTCGGCGTGTCTGAACTGGCTCGTCCGGGGCTGCTGGTGGAAGTGAAATGTATTGCCGTGAGAAGAACGGCGTAACATAAAAAAACCGGCTGAGTAAGCCGGTTTTTTATCAGATTTTGCAGGCGTCGCCGCAGTCATCATCGGCCACAACGGCCTGAGCTTTTTTGTCTGCGTCTTCCTGGCGCTCGGCGTTGCGCGCTTCGGCTTCATCTAACCCGGAAAACACCAGATTATCGAGATCGATTTCCATAAGTCACCTGTCGTGGTTTAGTGAATAACTCGCTTTATGATATGCAACCTTTCGGGCTTTCGCATCCCAAAACACTGCCGGACGCTCAAAACGCTAAAAATGACGTTTTCATGCGCTACGTGCTTGCGTGTAAAAATGCGATTTGGAATTTATCAGCTTGAAGAAAAACAAATTAAAGAAGGGAACTGCTTTAGCAAATATGGTGCGTCCGAGTGGACTCGAACCACCGACCCCCACCATGTCAAGGTGGTGCTCTAACCAACTGAGCTACGGACGCACTGATATATTTGAAAATGGTGCGTTCAATTGGACTCGAACCAACGACCCCCACCATGTCAAGGTGGTGCTCTAACCAACTGAGCTATGAACGCATTGTTGTCTTGGCGACAGCGGGGACGAATATTAGCGATACACCTCGGGGCTTGCAAGGGAAAACTCGCAATTTTATTCCAGATTTCACACGATTGCCGAGCATCTGCGCAGAATGGAGAGAAAGTAGCCGCGGATGCGGCTACTGTTGTTTAATTAACGTGCGGCGCGCTGCAGGATTGTGACGGAAGGCTGACGCTGCAGCCAGCGCATACGCAGCATCATCATAATCGCCGCGGAAGTCAGACCGATAATAAAGCCGATCCAGAACCCGGCTGGGCCCATCGGTTCGACGACCCAGTCGGTTAACCCCAGAATATAGCCACCTGGCAGCCCCAGCACCCAGTACGCGATGAATGTAATAAAGAAGATCGAGCGCGTATCTTTGTAGCCACGCAGAACGCCGCTGCCAATCACCTGGATTGAGTCGGAGATCTGGTAAATTGCCGCCAGCAGCATCAGATGCGCCGCCAGCGCGACAACTGCCGGGTTGTCGTTGTACAGCAGGGCAA
This sequence comes from Cedecea neteri, assembly GCF_000758325.1. Taxonomy (NCBI): domain Bacteria; kingdom Pseudomonadati; phylum Pseudomonadota; class Gammaproteobacteria; order Enterobacterales; family Enterobacteriaceae; genus Cedecea; species Cedecea neteri. The sequence continues at coordinate 2,933,173 of NZ_CP009459.1, forward strand.
TGTGTTCCCGGAAAATGACGGTAAACATTGCGGTGCACATTGCCAGGCAAATGGCCACGCCAACCCCCGTGCGGGCGGCGATTTGTGCATCCAGAGTTGAGCCCTGACCAAGACGGAAACCGACGCGAATGGTCACCGCGGCCCCCAACGATAGCGGCAGTACAAACATCAACGAGCTGAAGTTGAGGGCAATCTGGTGCCCGGCAACGTCGGTGATACCCAGAGGAGAAACCAGCAGGGCGACAACGGCAAACAGCGTAACTTCAAAGAACAACGCCAGGGCAATCGGCAGCCCGAGCTGACTCAGGCGCTTGACCACCGCCCAGTCCGGCTTGCTGAAACCTTCCGGGTTTTTGATGTCGCGCATCGAACGGGCTTTCTTCATATAGGAAAGCATGCTGAAGAACATGACCCAGTACACCGCCGCCGTTGCCACGCCGCAACCCACGCCGCCCAGTTCGGGCATCCCGAAATGACCATAAATAAAGACGTAGTTAACCGGAATATTGACCAGCAGGCCGATAAAGCCCATCACCATACCCGGCTTGGTTTTGGCGAGCCCTTCACACTGGTTACGTCCTACCTGGAAGAACAGGTAACCCGGCGCCCCCCACAATAGCGCGCGGAGATAGCGGACGGCTTTATCCGCCAGCTCAGGGTCGATATTGTGCATGGCGTGGATGATATGGCCCGCGTTCCACAACACCACCATCACCAGCACGGAAACCATGCCAGCCAGCCAGAACCCCTGGCGAACCTGGTGCGCAATGCGGTCGCGGCGTGCCGAACCGTTGAGTTGCGCAACGGTTGGCGTTAAGGCCAATAGCAGCCCGTGGCCGAACAGAATAGCGGGCAGCCAGATGGAGGTGCCGATAGCCACGGCGGCCATGTCGGTGGCGCTGTAGCCGCCGGCCATTACGGTATCGACGAATCCCATTGCAGTTTGAGCGACCTGCGCGATGATGACAGGTATCGCGAGGGCAAGGAGCTGGCGAGCTTCGGTGAGGTACTTCTGCATGATTACACCTGATTATTTTTATATGTATGAGAGACTAAAAAAGCCGCCAAAACAGGCAGCAAGAAGATGAACTGGGGAAATAACCAGTCTATTGTAGCGGGAGTTTATTTATACGCCAGTCAAAAATAGAGTCAGTGCACGCCCCGCACTGGCAAGCTGATTTTCCAACTGCTAAAGTGCGAAAATGTCTGTTAATGGCGGTAGCGTTACCGCCTGCGAATTGCCAGGAGTTTTTAGATGTTTACAGGTATTGTGCAGGGCACGGCGACCCTGGTTTCCATCGATGAGAAACCGAATTTCCGCACTCACGTGATTGATATGCCGACTGAAATGCTGCCAGACCTCGAAACCGGGGCCTCGGTGGCGCATAACGGCTGCTGCCTGACCGTAACCGAAATTAACGGCAATCACGTCAGCTTTGATTTAATGAAAGAGACGTTGCGCATCACCAATCTTGGTGAACTAAGCGTGGGCGACAGCGTGAACGTCGAGCGGGCAGCCAAATTTAACGACGAAATCGGCGGGCATTTAATGTCTGGTCATATTATGACTACGGCCGAAATTTCAAAAATTTTGACCTCAGAAAATAACCGCCAAATCTGGTTTAAGATTCAGGATAAGACCCTGATGAAATATATCCTCTATAAAGGTTATGTGGGCATCGACGGGATTAGCCTGACGGTGGGCGAGGTAACCGCCACGCGTTTTTGCGTGCACCTGATCCCTGAAACGCTTGAGCGCACTACGCTTGGTGCTAAAAAGTTGGGGCAGCGCGTGAACATTGAAATTGACCCGCAGACCCAGGCGATTGTCGACACCGTGGAGCGCGTGCTGGCGAGCCGTGAGGCGGCCATGGCGGCGGCGCTTCCTGCCGGCGAGTAAATACTCTAGCCATAAAAAACGGGGCCATTTGGCCCCGTCTCTCGTTCTTAACCAGGATTAATCTTCTTCGTTAAACCCGTTTTCGGCGGCGGTTTTCATAAACCACTCGCCGCTTTTCTTAATCGTGCGCTGCTGGGTATTAAGATCCAGCGACACAAAGCCATAGCGGTTTTTGTAGGCGTTACACCACGACCAGTTATCGATAAAGGTCCACATGTGGTAACCAAGGCAGTTGCTGCCTTCGCTGATACCCTTATGCAGCCACTTCAGGTGATCGCGGACGAAATCAATCCGATAATCATCGTTGATTTGGCCGTTGTCGATAAAGCGCTGCTCGTTTTCAACGCCCATACCGTTTTCTGAAATATAACAGGCCGGGTTGCCGTAATTTTCACGCAGGTTGGTGAGAATATCGTAGATCCCACGCTCGTAAATTTCCCAGCCGCGGTAAGGGTTCATTTTACGACCCGGCATTTCGTAGGACTCAAAGAACCACTCCGGCATAAACGGACTTTCCGGGTTAACCAGCGTATCACGGCACTTAATGCGGCGCGGCTGGTAATAGTTAATCCCCAGTAAGTCTACGACGCCCGCGGCGAGCAAAGCTTTGTCTTCAGGCTGGCAGGCTGGAAGTTTATCATGCTCTTTCAGGAACGCGACCAGGTCAGCAGGATACTCACCGCGCAGTGCCGGGTCGAGGAAGCTGCGGTTAAACATCAGGTCGGCCAGATTTGCCGCTTTGACGTCAGCCGGGTTTTGCGAACGAGGGTAAGAAGGCGTCAGGTTGAGAATGATACCAATCTGGCCGTCATCGTTGCGGGCATGGTAAGCCTTAACCGCTTTCGCATGGGCAATCATGGTGTGGTAGGCGACGGTTACTGCTCGGTTGAAATCCACCACGTTAGGGTAGTGGTAATCATAGAGGTAGCCGCACTCAACCGGAACAACGGGCTCGTTGAAGGTAAACCAGTGCTTCACGCGATCGCCGAAAAGCTCGAAACAGGTATTGGCGTAGGCAGCGTAGGCATCAACCACTTCACGGCTTTCCCAGCCGCCTTTTTCCTGCATTACCATCGGCATATCAAAGTGGTACAGGTTGATAAACGGCTTAATGCCCTGAGCCAACAGTTCGTCAATCACCTGGTTATAGAACTCAACCGCCAGCGGGTTAACTTCACCCGTGCCGTCGGGAATCAGACGAGCCCAGGAAATGGAGGTGCGGAAAGTATTGTGATTGAGTTTTTTCAGCAGGGCGATGTCCTGCTTCCAGCGCTGATAAAAAGTTGAGGTGTTTTGCGGCCCGACGCCGTGGTGGAAACGGTTAGGCTGCTCGGCGAACCATCGGTCCCAGATGGTTTCAGATTTGCCAAAGTTCAGCGCTTCGCCCTCGGTTTGTGGGCCGGAGGCTGCGCTGCCCCACCAGAAATGCTCAGGAAATGCGTATTTCATCGTTGTCCTCACGGTCTGACCTGCCATCTCCGGCAGGCAATCATTGATGCGGCTAATGTCATGATTGTCTGTGATTGATGAAACCGGTTTCTATCCCAGGAAATGATATCTGTTAAGCAGATCAAGCCGCTAAGCGCAGACAGGACTAAACATGTGAGGTAAATCACATCGGTGCGCAAGGAGAGACAATTGAAAAAGAAAAAACCCGGCATTCACCGGGTTTATTTTAGCGTGGTACGCGCAGGCCGTGCTCAATGCCCCGGCTGAAAACAACCTGCCAGAGCTGAATGTCACGTGCCCGGAAGGCACCTGCACAGGCATTCAGGTAGTAGCTAAACATCCGTTTAAAGCGCTCAGAATAGTTTCCTTCGATTTCAGGCCAGGTTGCCAGAAAACGTTCGTACCAGGCCATCAGCGTTTTGTCATAGTCGGCACCGAAGTTGTGCCAGTCTTCCATCACAAAATGCGGCTCGCTGGCATCGGCAATCTGCCGCACCGACGGCAGACAACCGTTGGGGAAAATGTACTTATTGATCCACGGATCGACATTATTGTCGGTCCTTTTAGAACCTATTGTGTGCAGCAGGAAAATGCCGTCCGGCTTGAGGTTGCGGTCGGCAACGTCAAAGTAGGTGGCATAATTTTTAGGCCCGACGTGCTCAAACATCCCGACGGAAACAATGCGGTCAAATTGTTCGTTCAGATCGCGGTAATCCTGCAAAAGGATGGTGACATCCAGACCTTTGCACCGCTCCTGGGCCATTTTTTGTTGTTCCGCAGAGATAGTCACGCCAAAGACGGATACGGCATAGTTGCGCGCAGCAAACTCGGCCAAACCGCCCCAGCCGCAGCCGATATCCAGCAGCTTCATGCCGGGCTTAAGCTGCAGTTTTTCGCAGATCATTTTGAGCTTGGCATCCTGCGCGTCGCTGAGATTTGTCGCGTCTTTCCAGTAACCGCAGGAATATTGCATGTGCTTGTCCAGCATCCGGCTGAACAGATCGTTGCCAAGATCGTAATGCTCTTTACCGACTATCCAGGCGCGTTTCTTAGACTGCAGATTAACCAGTCTTGCCGCCGCAATGCGCAGGGTATCTTTGAAATGGTGGGGCAGTTGGTTTTCCAGTCCGGCACGCAGGACTTTGGTGAAAAAGATATCCAGCCGTTCGCATTCCCACCAGCCGTCCATATAGCTTTCACCAAGGCCGAGAGAACCTTCCTGCAGAACGCGTTTAAAAAAGTTTGGATTTTTGACCTGAATATCAAAAGGATTTGGGCCGTTGAGGGTAATGCCTGCCCGGCTCAGCATTTCATTTGCGATACGATACCATTCGTTATCTCGTACGCTCACTTCTTCTATACACGATGAACTCATAGCTTCTCCATCACCTTGTTGTGATCAGAACCTTAAAACAGCGTAGACGCTATTCTCGGCTTGTGAGAACTCTCACGGAAAATTCCGCGTGCCTGATATCCGACGTAGAACAGAGAAAGGGGGGATTCTCCCTTACTGAAAGGCCATCCATGGAAAAACGAAAGCGCTCCGGCTCCCGCAAAATAAAATTGATAAGACTTATAGTAGAACCGCAATTACTATAAGCCCGTTTAATTGAGGGTTCAATGGAATATTGTTAGCAAGCTAATCACACAACATTCACATTATCATGCAGGTTACTGTGCGCGGGACAACTCGCTGTGGCCCTTGTTTTGTGCTTCTCGTTGGGCCGTGTGCTGCAGGGCATAGCCCAGACCGGCAAGCAGGATTGTCGCCAGCATCACGCTGGTGGTGGTCAGCAGCGGTGTCGTGACCAGCCAGGAAACCATTAAGCTTGCCAGGAAGCAAAGCCCAAGCTGCAGGGTGTTTTGCAGCGCTGCGGCTTTCCCGGTTGCCTGTGGGAAAGGCAGCAGGGCAGAGGCAACCACGATAGGGTAGATGGCACCGTTCGCCGCGGCCATCACGCAGAACGGGATAAGCAGCAGCGTCAGGTCAGCATGGCCACTCACCGCTACGCCCCAGGTGGCTACCACGCTCAGGGCATACAGGGCCAGCAGCCAGGGCAGCAGCTGTTTGCCGCTCCACTTTTGCAGCGCGCTGCGGCAGCCATAGCCCCCGACCAGGAAAGCGACAGTCTGCGGCATGTAGCTCAGGCCTATTGCCGCGGGGCTGTAGCCCATCTCATTCAGAATAAACGGCGAGCCGGTGAGCCAGGCGAAAAAGCTGGCGGAACAGGCGGCGTAAATCAGCACGTTGCCGCCGTAAACGCGGGAACGTAATAAAGAGAAGAAGCTGACTTTATTGTCTTCGGTTTGCTCGTGGTGCTGAGTCCGGGGCTTGAGGCGCAGCGTGGGGATCATCAACAGCAAAGCGACCACGAACAGCACGGCGAAAATGGCCTGCCATTCAAAATGGTTCAGCAGCCAGCTGCCGAGCAGCGGGGCCAGCGCCGGAGAAAGCCCGACCAGCGGCATGATGGTGGCAAAAATACGGCCAGCGCGGTTGGCAGGATAATAGTCGGTCACCAGGGCCTGCCAGCTAACTGCGGCCGAGCAGACGCCCACGGCCTGAATAAAGCGCAGCACCAGCAGCGTGGTGGCATCCTGCACCCAAAGCATCCCGATACAGCCGGCGGCAAACATGGCCAGGCCAATCAACAGCACAGGCTTACGCCCGAAGCGGTCGGAAAGCGGGCCCCACATCAACTGGGCAAAAGCAAAGCCGGCGAGGAACAGACTCAGGCTGGCACTCACGGCGGAGGCGGTGGTACCCAGATCTTGTTGAATGGCGGCGAAGGCGGGCAGGTACATGTCGGTGGCCAGGAAACCCAGCACGCTCAGCCCCGCAAGCCAGATAAGAAATCCCTTTGATGGTTGCATATTTCACTCTTGATTTTGATAGCAGGTTAACGGGGCAGGAGTCTACGGAGTGCAAAACCGCTTGTGAAACGCTAATATTTGCAAATTGCATTCAAATTTTTTGCAGGCAGAAATATGTGGTCTGAATATTCGCTGGAAGTGGTTGATGCCGTGGCGCGAAACGGCAGCTTTAGCGGTGCGGCCCAGGAGTTGCATCGCGTGCCGTCTGCCATCAGCTATACGGTACGGCAGCTTGAAGAATGGCTGGCCGTGCCGCTGTTTGAACGGCGTCATCGGGACGTTGAGCTGACCGCCGCCGGGGCATTTTTTCTCAAAGAAGGCCGATCTGTTATCAAAAAAATGATGGCAACGCGCCAGCAGTGCCAGCAGATAGCCAACGGCTGGCGCGGGCATCTGTCTATTGCAGTAGACAATATCGTTAAACCTGAGCGAACCCGCCAGCTGGTGCTGGATTTTTATCGTCATTTTCCGGATATCGAATTAAGGGTTTCCCAGGAAGTGTTCAACGGCGTGTGGGACGCGCTGGCCGACGGGCGAGTTGAGGCGGCGATTGGCGCCACGCAGGCGATCCCGGTCGGGGGGCGCTACGCATTTCGGGACATGGGGGCGCTTAGCTGGCGCTGCGTGGTTTCCGCTGGCCATCCGCTTGCGCAACGGGAAGGTATCATTCTGGATGATGACATTCGCCCCTGGCCGTCTTTGGTGTTGGAAGATACCTCCCGTTCACTTCCCAAGCGCATTACCTGGCTGCTCGACAACCAGCGCCGCGTGGTGGTACCGGACTGGGCGTCGGGGGAGGATTGCCTGACGGCGGGATTATGCATTGGTATGGTGCCAACGCACATTGCCCAGCCGTGGCTCGTCAGGGGAGACTGGAAAGAGCTGCTGCTGGAAAATCCATTCCCGGACGCGGCCTGCTGCCTGACCTGGCGGCAGGATGATGCTTCGCCCGCGCTGAGCTGGTTGCTGGACTATTTGGGCGATAGTGAAACGATGAATCAGGAGTGGTTGCAGGAGCCGGGTAACGTATTCCCGGCCCCCGAAGAGGCTTAGCGGCGGTAATCGCGGAACGGGCCGTCGGCCACCGAGCGGCGTTCAATCAGACGCGGATGAACTTCAATCGTCTGCGACTCTTCGCGTTTATTAATGATACGGTCGAGCAGCATGTTAAACGCCGTTTCGCCCAGGCGCTCTTTCGGCTGGTGGATAGTGGTCAGCGCCGGAGAGAAATAGCGGGCGTTGCGCACGTTGTCGTAGCCGATGATAGAAATGTCCTGCGGCACGCGCAGCCCCATTTCATCAGCGGCGCAAATCGCACCCATCGCCATAATATCGCCGCCACAGAAAACAGCGGTAGGGCGATGCGGCTGGTTAAGCAGCTGCTGCATGGCGCGATAACCCGATTCCGGTTCGAAATCACCCTGAACTACCCAGTTATCAGGCACTTTGATATTGGCTTCTTCAAGCGCCTTCAGGAACCCTGCATGGCGGCCGCCGCCGGTGTTACGTTCCAGTTGACCCGGGATAGCACCGATATCGCGATGGCCGCGTTCAATCAGGTAGCGACCCGCGAGGTAGCCGCCGTGGAAGGCGTTATCGACCACGGAATCGGTAAAGTCTGCGCGGGCTTCGCCCCAGTCCATCACCACCATCGGAATATGGCGGTACTCTTCCAGGGTTGAAAGCAGTGTGTCAGGGTATTCGGAACACATGACCAGCAGCCCGTCCACGCGTTTTTGCGCCATCATGGACAGGTAAGCGCGCTGCTTTTCAAAGTTGTTGTGCGCGTTGCCCAGAATCAGGGTGTAACCTTTGGCGAAACAGCTGTTCTCAACGGATTCAATAATTTCCGCAAAATAAGGGGCTTCGCTTGAGGTCGCAAGCAGGCCGATAGATTTGGTGTGGTTGACCTTCAGGCTACGCGCCACGGCGCTCGGTGAATAGTGCAGCTCTTTGATGGCTGCCCAAACGGCATTGCGCGTCTCTTCCGCCACAAAACGGGTCTTGTTAATGACATGTGACACAGTGGTAGTGGAAACGTTTGCGCGCTTCGCTACGTCCTTAATCGTTGCCATTAGATGTCACTCCAGACCATATCGTAAACTCCTGATAACTCATATGTTAAACGTTTGCCTTCGCTAACTCCTGGGGCAACACGTTGGTTGCAGGCCTGTCGGGGATGCGACATACAGCGGGAGGAGGGCGTTGCCGGGCGATACGCGGTAAATTAGCGAAGGATTTTGGCTTATCCCGGGGCAAAGTGGAAGAGGGAAAACCGATATCTGCGCAAATCCAGCAGGATTTTTATCGCTAATTGTGGGAAAATCACCCCACATACACTTTGTAGGGAAATAAAAGGAGCTTGCAATGAGTACCGATCTGAAGTTTTCCGTGGTGACTACGGTTATCGTACTGAGTCTGATTGTTGCCGGAGCACTTACCGCCGTCCTGCACTGATTTACAAAGGGCCGCGAAAAGCGGCCCTTATCATATATAGATGAAGGAAGAAAAACGTCACCTTCCTACTTCGTAAGTAACCGATAGAAATCAGCCCGCCAGGTTTTGCGCAACAAATTTCCAGTTCACCAGCGCCCAGAAATGGTCGAGATAAACCGGGCGCGCGTTGCGGTAATCAATGTAGTAAGCGTGTTCCCACACGTCCACGGTCAGTAGCGGTTTTGCCTCAGTTGTCAGCGGAGTTCCTGCATTAGAAGTCGAGACGATAGCCAGGCTACCGTCGCTATTCTTCACAAGCCAGGTCCAGCCGGAGCCAAAGTTTTTGATGGCCGCTTCGGTGAACTGCTTTTTAAAGGCTTCCACGCTGCCAAAAGTATGGTTGATGGCGGCCAGCACGTCACCGGTCGGCTCCCCACCGGCATTCGGCGCCAGGCAGTGCCAGTAGAAGGTATGGTTCCAGACCTGAGCCGCGTTATTGAAAATACCGCCGTCAGATCCTCTCACGATCTCTTCCAGCGTTTTGCCTTCAAACGGGCTGCCTTTGATCAGGTTGTTCAGGTTAGTGACGTAGGTCTGGTGGTGCTTACCGTAGTGATATTCGAGGGTTTCGGCTGAGATATGCGGTGCCAGCGCGTCTTTAGCATAGGGCAGGGCGGGTAGTTCGAACGACATTGCTTTACTCCTTGTTATTTTGTTTCACAATATAACTACAATTTGTGTGGTTATAAGGTTAGCAAATTACAGGTGAGTGAAAAAGCGAAATGAAACAACAAAATAAAACAGCCCGTTGCCGGGCTGCTCAGACTGCTGACAAGCTACCTGTGATGAAATAAATACCCGGTGACGTTTTAAAATAAACGAGGAAAATCAATTTATTGATTTTTAGCTGATAACCACAAAGAGGGAAAAACCACGCTTTTTCCCTCTTTGTCAGCAGCAATTAACAGCCCGTTGCCGGGCTGTTAACATTTTAATCAGTCTGATTAGCCCGAAAGGGCGTGGATAAGACTAACGAATGGTTTTTGGCGTCATCACCCGGCGGGCACCCACGTAGTGGCGCTGCCAGTAATCTTCGCTCAGGGAGGTGATCTGAATATCGCGGCCACTGCGTGGGGACTGAATAAACTTCCCGTTGCCAACGTAAACGCCAACGTGATCGGCGGTGCCGCGCCCTTGAGTACGGAAGAACACCAGATCGCCGCTTTCCAGTTCGCCACGGTCAACGGAAGAGGCATCTCGCAGGTGATACATTTCATTGGCGGTGCGTGGAATACGAATATTCACCAGATCTTTATAAGCGTAATAAATCAACCCGCTGCAGTCGAAACCGGTGCGTGGGGAGGTACCGCCCCAGCGATACGGCTTACCAATTTGTCCCATCAGCTTGTTCATAGCCGTTTTTTGCGCTTTCTGCACGCGTACTTTATGTGCCTGCGCGATGGTCAGATTTTTTTCCGACTTCACCTTAACGCACTGCTTTTTATGCCCTTTACGATGGGTGCATTTTTCAGTGTAGGCAACGGTGGCGGAGGCTGGCTGTAGGGCTAATTTCTGCGAGGTTTTTTTGCTGCTGGTTTTAGCGAGGGTGCTGCTTTTGCCTGTGGTGGTGCGTTTAGCCACTTTGGCTTTTGCCGGTGAGGTGTCTTTTTTACCGGACTTCTTTTTGGTGGAGGCTGTGCTGACCTTCGGTTTTGCTTTCTCTTTACCCTTGTTGCTTTTACTGGTTGTTGTCTTTGCCGGATGGCCTTTTTGTGCAACAGGATGGCGGACGTGCTCAGACGCCTGCGCCAAAGGTGTATAGGGCAAAGCAAATAGCAGAGCACATAGCGTGATAGAGATTTTATTTATCCGCGCCACTCGTCAATCCCCTGATAAATGAAGGCACGATGCTAACCATCATGCCTGCGTATGATTTTTGCGAAACCCGACGATTCTAATGCATAAAAGCCGATAATGTTAATAGGCAAATACTATTTAACGGCCAAAAGTGGAAGCTATAGCTAAAAAATTAACCATTCCAGGGTGTTATCCGCTGTTTAATTGATCTCGAATGAAGCAAATTGCTCATTTTCGCGCGCCGTAAAAGTGTTATTCTTAAAGTATGTTTGCTCGCCGGGGCTAGAAGAAAAACCCTGAGAAAAATGGTGTTTTCTGCCCGGGGCGCAACTGGCTACAATGGCAGGCTATTGCCGTATCAAGGTTTGAGGAAGCAAGACAATGAGCACTATTGAAAAAATTCAACGCCAGATCGCTGAGAACCCGATTCTTCTCTATATGAAAGGTTCCCCGAAGCTGCCGAGCTGCGGCTTCTCCGCTCAGGCCGTTCAGGCTCTGTCCGCCTGCGGCGAGCGTTTCGCCTATGTGGATATTCTGCAGAATCCGGACATCCGCGCTGAACTGCCAAAATACGCCAACTGGCCAACTTTCCCGCAGCTGTGGGTGGACGGTGAGCTGGTCGGCGGCTGCGATATCATCATCGAGATGTACCAGCGTGGTGAGTTGCAGGCACTGATCAAAGAGACCGCAGAGAAGCACAAATCTGAAGAGCCAGGCGCAGAGTAATCTCGCCTGCCAGTAAAAAAGCGACCCTTAGGTCGCTTTTTTTATGCCTCAGATTCAGGCTCGTCTGCCAACGGCAGTGGCCAGCCGCCGAGGCGCTTCCAGCGGTTGACGATTTCGCAGAACAGCAGGGCGGTCTGCTCGGTGTCGTACAGGGCGGAGTGGGCCTGCGAGCTGTCAAACTTCTGGCCTGCGGCGATGCAGGCTTTTGCCAGCACGGTTTGCCCCAGCACCAGGCCGCTCAGGGCCGCGGTATCAAACGTCACAAACGGGTGGAATGGGTTACGTTTTAATGATGCGCGCTCAGCGGCGGCCATCATAAAGCTGTGGTCGAACGTGGCGTTGTGCGCCACCATAATCGCCCGGCTACAGCCGCTGTCTTTAATGCCTTTGCGCACGGTTTTGAAAATCGCGTGGAGGGCATCGTATTCGCTGACGGCACCACGCAGGGGGTTATGCGGGTCAATACCGTTGAACGCCAGGGCTTCAGGCTGCAGGTTCGCACCTTCAAACGGATCGACATGGAAGTGCAGGGTTTCGTCGGGGGATAACCAGCCGTCTTCATCCATCTTCAGGGTAACGGCGGCGATTTCCAGTAATGCATCAGTTTTGGCGTTAAAACCTGCGGTTTCAACGTCGATCACTACCGGATAAAAACCACGAAAACGGTCGCACAGGCCATGCAATTGCGTGTTGTCTGACATCAGCTTCTCTTAATACGGGGAAAATGCAGCGCGCATTATGGCAAATTTCGGGGAGTGTTGCAGTAAGGGGCGCACAACACGCCCCTTGTTTGACGCTAATCGTCTGAAAATCAGTTACCCAGACCTTTACCCGCATGCTTCTCTTCGATCAGCTCGATTTTGTAACCGTCCGGATCTTCAACAAAAGCGATAACGGTGGTGCCGCCTTTTACCGGGCCGGCTTCACGGGTCACGTTGCCGCCGTTATTACGAATGCGTTCGCAGGCGTCGGCGGCGTTATCCACGCTCAGCGCGATATGGCCGTAAGCGGTGCCCAGCTCATAGCTGTCCACGCCCCAGTTATAAGTCAGTTCGATAACCGCCGTGTCGCTTTCATCGCCATAGCCGACAAACGCGAGAGAGTATTTGTACTCGGTATTTTCGCTGGTGCGCAGCAGTTTCATGCCCAGCACTTTGGTGTAGAACTCGATGGAGCGTTGCAGGTCGCCAACGCGCAGCATGGTATGAAGTAGACGCATAAAATCCTCGTCGAATGAGACAGTTATTTCTGGAGTCGTTGAGTATAGCGGCGTTTGCGCGCCGCTATCAATGAAAGGAACAGCGGAGTTACAGGGTTGGGTAGTCGGTGTAGCCTTCCGCGCCGCCGCCGTAGAAGGACTCAGGGCGCTGTGGGTTCAGCTCGGCATTTTTGTGCAGACGAGCCACCAGGTCCGGGTTGGCGATGAAGGAGCGACCAAACGCGACCGCATCGATCAGGCCTTTACCGATCAGATCTTCTGCTTTCTCCGGGGTATAAGCACCTGCGCCAACGATCACACCGCTGAAACGCTCGCGGACTTTGGCACGGAATGCTTCGGTGTACGGTTCGCCACCCGCCCAGTCCGGCTCGGACATGTGCAGGTAGGCAATGCCGCGTTTACCCAGCTCTTCAATCAGGTACAGCGCGTCACCTTCTTCGTTCGGGCCGTTGTCCACGTTCTGGAACGAACCGATTGGCGACACGCGGATCCCGATACGATCGGCGCCCCATTCTTTGATCCCGGCATCAACCACTTCCAGCACCAGGCGAGCGCGGTTTTCACGGCTGCCGCCGTATTCGTCAGTACGGTGGTTAGAAGAAGGGGACAGGAACTGGTGCAGCAGGTAGCCGTGGGCGGAGTGCAGCTCAACCAGATCAAAGCCCGCATCGCGAGCGTTACCAATCGCCTTGCGGAAGTCGTCCACGATGCCTGGAATTTCGCTCAGTTCCAGCGCGCGAGGCATGGAAGTATCTTCGCGAACGGCGTTGCCGTTTTCGTCACGCAGCGAGGTACGGGTTCCGGCACTCAGCGCGGAAGGCGCGACCGGAGCCTGCTGGCCAGGCTGAAGAGTAAAGTGGGAAATACGGCCGGTGTGCCACAGCTGCACCGCCATGTGGCCTTTTTCCGCGTGCACGCCCGCAGTGATTTTTTTCCACGCGGCGATTTGCTCTTCGCTGTGCAGGCCCGGAGCGCCAGCGTAGCCTTTAGCCTGGGCGGACATCTGGGTTGCTTCGCTGATGATAAGCCCGGCACTGGCGCGCTGGCGGTAATATTCGCCCATCAGCGGGGTTGGAATATCGCCCGGCTCAATGCTGCGCAAGCGCGTCAGCGGAGCCATAAAAATACGGTTTGGTACGGTAATAGCGCCAACTTTGAGCGGCGTAAACAGTTTATCTGCTGACATGGTTTTTCCTCAAGTAGACCGGTCGTCTAGTAATTCAGTAAATAAAAAACCTGTCAGGCGACAGGTTCTGCCAATAGGATCCTTACGTGTGCTAACGCGCTTTCCAACGGCAGCGCGCTGCGGGAAATTTTTGCCTGCAGGCTGGCGCCTAACCACAGTGAGTACAGCACCATGGCCTGCTCCAGCGCTTCGCCTTCAAAGCGCAGGCTTTTTTCGCTGCGGCCTTTCGCCAGCGCATCGGCGAGCAGGGAGATGACCTGCGAGCCGCCGTTGTTCAGCGCGCCACGCATATCTTCCGAAAGGTCACAGACTTCTGCTGAGAGTTTCACTATCAGGCAGTTACTCAGGTTCCCGCTCTGGCAGAAGTAGCTCAGCATGTCCTGGTACCACTTCAGCAGGCGCTGGCGATAATTGCCTTCGCCGTGCGAAAAGTGTTCCGCCACGCGCAGATTAGAAGCCTGGTAATAGCGCTCCAGCATCGCCACGCCAAACGCTTCTTTCGAGCGGAAGTAGTGGTAGAAAGAGCCTTTGGGCACTTCTGCGGTGCGCAATAATTCGCTTAACCCCATGCCGGTAAAGCCCCGGGCAAGGCACAGCCGCTCGCCAATGGCGAGGAGATGTTCGCGAGTGTCGTGTTCAGGATGTCGATTCATGCGCTCAAATGTAGTAGACCAGTCAGTCTAATGCAATAGGGGGCGAGCACTTTTTTGTGACCGCAGTTGCATTATTCCTTGTGGACGTCAGCCAGCCAACGTTTTTTGCCGTAGCGGCTAATGGCGCTGATGTAGTTTGCGGGCGTCACCATTTTCATCACGTTTTTATTGCTGCGGAACAGCGAAGTGTAGTCTTTGTAAAACACGGAGGCGACGAGGATTATCACCAGCAGACCGGCCAGAATGCTGACCAGACGAGTCAGCACGGTATGCCACCAACGCGCTGGCTGCACCTTCACCAGGGATAGCAAAAGAGCGGGGATAATCCCCAGCAGGGCCAGCCAGCTCACCAACTGAGGTGTGACGAATGTTTTGGCTTGCTGAGCATCTGCCCCAAACACGTTGACCATCATGTTTTTATCGATAACGGCGCCGTAGGTGAACACAAAATAGTTGCTTGCCGCGCAGCCGATGACCAAAAACACCAGGACGGGTTTCCGCAGCCAGGGCAGATTCACCACGCTGAAAATCGTCAGCCAGGCGCAAAACAGTACCAGCGGCACGGAAGCGGCAAATAACCAGCTACGGAGCGAGTCCGGGGCAATTAACTGCCAGCTGCGGTGGATAAAAAGAGCATTGATCAATGTGAAGAAAAAGGCGCAGCAAAGGTTAAATTGCGAATCGTTACACTGTAACTTTTTCAAAAAGTTCATATAAGCCGTGAAGACAAAACAGAATATTTGCCAGAGTAGAGAGAGAAGATTAGCTGAACCTTAATTTTCAGTCGCTTTCCGATAAAGGGTGATTTTTTAGCCGCCCCGCTTGCATCCGGGGCAGAGTCAGGCTTCAATTGATGCAAAGTCGTTAATGAGGCGGGTTAGTGTCCGAACAGCTAGAGTTCTTCCCCATTCAAAGCCCCTGTCGCGGGATCTGCCAGTCGGATGAACGAGGCTTCTGCCGTGGTTGCATGCGCAGCCGGGACGAGCGCTTCCAGTGGCAGCAAATGAGCGATGCCCAAAAGCAGGACGTACTGCGTCTCTGCCGCCAGCGCTTATTGCGCAAGTTACGAGCAAACAAGCCAAATTCTCCTGAAGAACCTGAGCAGCCCTCACTGTTTTAATCATTCCGCACCGCTATACTCGGGGCAGTTTTTTCCCTTTTTGAGGTTATTTTTTATGGTACAGCGTATTACGATTGCCCCGCAGGGTCCGGAGTTTTCACGCCTGGTGATGGGCTACTGGCGTTTGATGGAATGGAACATGTCCGCGCGCGAACTGGCGAGCTTTATTGAAGAGCACGTTGAGATGGGGATCACCACGGCGGATCACGCCGATATTTACGGCGGTTACGCGTGTGAAGCGGCCTTCGGTGAAGCGATGCGTCTGGTGCCGCATCTGCGCAGCAAAATGGAGATTGTCACCAAGTGCGGTATCGCCACCACGGCGAAGCCTGAAAATGCTCTTGGCCACTACATTACCGATCGCGATTACATCATCAGCAGTGCAGAAAGCTCGCTGAAAAAACTGGCCACCGACTATCTGGATTTGCTGCTGATCCACCGCCCGGACCCGCTGATGGACGCCGACGAAGTGGCGGAAGCCTTCACCGCGCTGCATCACAGCGGCAAGGTGCGCCACTTCGGCGTGTCTAACTTTACCCCGGCGCAGTTCTCGCTGCTGCAGTCTCGCCTGCCGTTCACCCTGGCAACAAACCAGGTTGAGCTTTCGCCGGTGCACCAGCCGCTGCTGCTGGACGGCACGCTGGACCAGCTCCAGCAGCTGCGCATTCGTCCGATGGCGTGGTCCTGCCTTGGCGGCGGCCGTCTGTTTAATGACGATGAATTCCAGCCGCTGCGCGCCGAGCTGCAGAAAGTGGCGGAAGAGCTTGGGGCCGACACCATCGAGCAGGTGGTTTATGCCTGGGTAATGCGTCTGCCGTCCTCACCGCTGCCGATTATCGGGTCCGGCAAAATCGAGCGCGTGCGCTCTGCCATCCACTCGCTGTCTCTGGAGATGACCCGTCAGCAGTGGTTCCGCATTCGTAAGGCCGCGCTCGGCTACGACGTGCCTTAATCGTTACTTACCGTCTGCCAGGGTTCCGGCAGGCGGTGCCTGTTCCAGCTGGGACAGCGAGCAGTAAAGCCGCCAGATAATTCCCGCCAGTTCCCGCGCCGCCGGGTCGTGATGGTGCGACAGCGTGTCGCACATTCTTTGCAGCTCTTTCAGTGATTCCGTCAGCGGCCTTTGCAGCACACCTCGTTCACTCATCACATCCCGTAGCGTGTGCAGGCAAACGTCTCTGACCATCGACAGCGGGTCGGAGCGTGTTTCCCACCCGCGCAGCTGCCAGACCACGTGCGAGCAGTTGAGCAGCACCACGCCCCAGCGCAGAAGCCAGCGGCGGGCCGCTTCTTCTTTACTGCTGCTAAGCTGGCTGATGTGGTGGTACACCAGCGACTCAAACTGGCTCTCGCTGTGCTGCGGTTTGCGACTGAGCTGGTCGATAAACCCGCGCCGCAGCGCCCGGATATGGCGGCGGCTTCGGCGGGTGTCGGAGCTGGGGCGCAGCACCGAAAAAGCCAGCCATGAAATGCCCACGCCGAGGACTTTGGCGAGGTTGTCATTCATAAACCCGGCAAAGTCGTACACAGGCGGATTGCTGACCGACAGAAACGATCCCATAAAGACAATGAGCTGCCCCCAAAGCGCGGCGCGTTTCGCCTGCTGAAGTTTCAGCAACTGCATGGTGAGCAGCAGCGGCAGCAGGAAAATAAGGAACTGCCACAGCTGGGTGACCTGAATCATCAGGCCAAATTTCACCAGGAAACTGAACAGCGACAGCCAAAGCAGAGTGCGCATCAGCAGCGTGAGCGAGCCGAGCGGCGAGGCGACCGAAGAGTAGAGCACACAGCTAATGGCGGCGAGGGACAGCGCGCCGCCGCCGGACTCCCACTGGGTACCGATGCACCAGGCGCCGGTCAGGACGATCGTCGCAAAAGTGCGCACGGCACTCCACAGCGCTTCGGCATTGTCGGTATGACGCGCCAGCGGCGGGGCTTCGGGCGGCGTAATCACCGACACCGGCGTGGCGTTTTCCAGTTCCCGTAGCCAGCGACTGCTGTTGAGATAGAGCCAGCAGAAATAGCGCAGGCGGTGCCAGAATGCCTGATGGCGATAATCGTCCTGGGAATGGGGGGCGATTTGCTGCAGCAGCCTGGCGACGGTGTATTTATCGGCGTTGGGCTTTGCCAGCTCCCGCAGCAGGCTGTCCAGCACCGACCAGATATTGGCGGGTGCCTCCGGCCAGTTGAGCAGCATTCGGCGCAGGCTGGATATCACGCTGGTCAGCCGGAGTTGCTGGTGGAGCAGGTAGTTCAGCAGGTTATTCTGCCGACGGAAGCGGTAATGGCTCCAGAAGGCCTGAATACGCAGCAAATTCATGGTCAGGATCTGGCCGATAATCCCTTCATGCGCGGTACGAATGGCATCGGTCGTCTCCGGCTGCCAGAGTAGGCTGGCGTGTTCGAGCAGCCTGGCGTGCATGTTCTTCAGGGCGCTGACCAGGGCGCTGCCGTCCGAGGTGCTGGGCAGCACCATCATCATAAAGCCGCCGCACAATATCCCGACCACCACTTCGCACACGCGGGCCTGGGCGATGTCCCACAGCTCCGTCGATTCCACGGTATTGATCATCGGGAAGGCGATGATGGCGGCGGTGTACCCGGCGAGCATGAACGCGTAGGCCACGTTATTTTGAAAATGGCTGGAGGCCCAGGTACACAGCGCCAGCCAGCTTGCCATGGCGAAGGTGAACAGCCAGGGATCGTTCAGCGCGTTGCCGGCAATCATTAACGAGGCCGCAGCCCCGATAAAACTGCCCGCAATACGCCCCAGACTTTTGCTTATTACGCCGCCAACGGTGGGGAAGCTCACCACAGCGGCGGAGGTCATCGCCCAATAGGGCTCATCCAGATTCAGGCCGTAGGCAATGGCCAGCGCCATGCCCATCGCAATGGCGTTCCGCAGCGCATAGCGCCATTGCCCGCCGGTGGCTTTTCCCCACGGCGTGTTATGCCACGCCAGAAAACTGAGATTCATCAGGGCTGAACGCTAACGGTACAGGTGGTGCCCGACACCAGCGTCACGCCTTCAGGAATAGTATCCAGGCTAATGCGCACCGGCACGCGCTGTGCAAGGCGAACCCACGGCACGTTCGGCTTAATGTCCGGGACCAGGTCGCTGTCGCTTTCGATGCTTTGGTCGTAGATCGCGCGGCCAATACTTTCTACTTTGCCGCTCAGTTTTTGGTTGCCGTTGTACAGCACGATCTGCACGGCATTACCCGGCTGAATGCGGCGTAGCTTGGTCTCTTCGAAATAGCCCACAACGTAAAACGAGTGGCTGTCTACCAGCGCGAAGACCGGCTTGCCTTCGCTGGCGTAATTCCCGATGCGGGAGGTCAGGTTCGTGACCCAGCCGTCCACCGGTGCGGTCACCGTGGTTTGTGAAAGCTGCCACTGGGCCTGCTCCAGCGTGGCCTGGGCGACTTTCACCGCCGCCTGCATCGCTTTGACATTAATGTTGGCGGTGTCCATGTCTTCGGCGGAAATGTAGTTGCGGGGCAGATTCTGGCGGCGGTTTGCCTCGTTGCTGGCTTTGGCCAGATCGGACTGGGCCTTCGCCAGCTGCGCCTCGGCATTCAGTACCGCAATGTGGTAAGGCGTGGCGTCGAGGGTGAACAGCGTCGTGCCTTTACTCACGAACTGGTTGTCTTTCACGCTCAGGCTAACGATGGTCCCGGACACCTGTGGCGTAATGCTCACCTGTTCGGCGCGCACTTTACCGTCCCTTGTCCAGGGCGACTGCATGTAATAGTTCCATAACAGCCAGCCTGCAAGCAGCGCAGCGGCAAAAACGATGAGGGTAGAAAAGTACTTTATTGTTTTGAGATTCATTGCGTTACCACATCACCAAAAAAGCCATGCCGGCGCTGACGGACAGCGCGAAAAGGGATAAGTCCATCAGCGTGGGGTGCCAGATCTCACCGGAGTAAATCCAGTCGCGCAGCAAACGGTGGACGACAAGCCAGATAAAAAAGCCGACAAACACGGCCTTGAACAGCGGAGGAAAGTAGACCGATGCCCCGACCACAAGATCCTGAAGCGGGAAGCCGGAGGGGCTAAAAGTGAGACTCACGTAGTGATAATCCTTTAAAAAACGGGGGTAGCTGCCGTTTCCCCTCACTTAGATGTAGAATAAAAGTATAGCTGGTTGCATAACTTCAGTGAAAGTAAGGGATTTGTTTTTAACAATTAATGCCTGCACAATAGTCTAAAATCAGTATAATAAGTTAGCAAGCTAATTATAAGGAGATGAAATTGGAATCGCCATCGCCATTAGGTTCGGATCTCGCCCGCCTGGTACGCATCTGGCGTGCGCTAATTGACCATCGCCTGAAACCTCTGGAATTGACACAGACACACTGGGTAACGCTGCATAATATTCATCAGCTGCCGCCAGATCAGTCACAGATTCAGTTGGCTAAAGCGATCGGCATTGAGCAGCCATCACTGGTTCGTACGCTCGATCAACTCGAAGAAAAAGGGTTAATCTCGCGCAAAACCTGTGCAAACGACCGTCGGGCAAAACGGATTAAATTGACCGAGCAGGCCGCGCCTATCATTGAAAAAATGGAAGGCGTAATTAACGAAACGCGGGGAGAAATCCTGTCGGGTATTACTCGCGAAGAGCAGGCGCTGTTAAGCAGCCTGATCAGTCGGCTTGAGCAAAATATTATTGAACTGCAGGCCCGGGATTAATCTCCCCGGTTGAACCAAAGCCTCGCTGCTTATCCAGCGGGGCTTTTTTTTACCTGACGATCCGCTCCCGGGAAAATATTCACCCGGTAGCAAATAGTTGAGCAGGCGTGTGAGTTTGTTTATCTCTATTTCAGAAGTCTAAATGTAAATTAATTGTTTCTCACCGCTGTCTCCCGCTTTTAATAATGCAGGCATGTTTTTAACAATGAGCCTGCATTATGTCTTATCGCATCAGTATCCTGGATAAAAGCCCGCTTGCGCCCAACGACAGCGCGACGGATGCCCTGGCCCGTACGCTGCATCTCGCGCAGCAGGCAGAAACCTGGGGCTATCACCGCTTCTGGCTGGCCGAGCATCACAACACGCCCCAGCTCGCCAGCCCTTCGCCGGAAGTGCTGATTGCCTGGATTGCCGGGCAGACGCGCCGGATTCGCGTGGGCTCCGGCGGCGTGATGCTTCAGCACTACAGCCCTTACAAAGTGGCTGAAAACTTCAATCTGCTGTCGTCCCTTGCGCCTGGCCGCATCGATCTCGGCGTCGGTAAAGCGCCGGGGGGGTTACCGCTTTCGACGCAGGCGCTGCAGCACGGGCAATCGCCGGCGGTAAAAGGCAGCTTTGATGAACAGCTCACACAGCTCGACGACTGGCTCTCGCGACGCGAACCCGCGACGGACGAAAGCGTTCGCGCCACGCCGCTACCGGCCCAGCGCCCGGAAGGGTTTTTATTAGGTGCAAGCTTGCAAAGTGCCCGGCTGGCGGCCAGCCTGGACTGGAACTTTGTTTTTGCCGCCCATTTAAATGGCGATAAAACGCTGCTGCGCGACGTAGTGACAGACTGGAAAAAGAACAGCCGCCGCGACGTCGTGGTGGCCGTGCAGGCTATCGTGGCACCAGATGCCGGGCGCGCGGATGAACTTGCCCGGCAGGTTGAAATCTGGGGCGTCGAACTGGAAAACGGCCAGCGCGTGAGCGTGGCAAGCGAAGAGCAGGCCCACAGCTTTGCCCGCCAGTCAGGCAGTGCGCTGCGTAGCCTGACGCGGCGTGAGCCTTCGCTGTTAAAAGGCACGCCTGAAGCGGTGCGGGAAGCGCTTCAGGCGCTGCACGAAGAGTACGGCATCGATGAATTTATTATTGATACGCCGGTGGCAGAAGGCTCTGAACGCCTGGCTTCGCTGCAACTGCTGGCAGAAGCGCATACGGTAACGGAGGTGGCTGTATGACGTTTGCTCAACAACTGATCGACTGGCGCCGCGAACTGCATCGGTTCCCGGAATTGTCCCTTGAAGAAGTCGAAACTACGTCGCGCATCCGCGACTGGCTGCAAAGCGCCGGTATCCGCCTGCTGCCGTATTCGCTAAAAACTGGCGTAGTGGCGGAGATTGGCGAAGGTGAGAACGCCATTGCGCTGCGGGCCGATATCGACGCGCTGCCTATTGAAGAAACCAGCGGCGTGGCCTTTAGTTCGCAGAATCCGGGCGTGATGCATGCCTGCGGGCACGACGTTCACAGCAGCGTGATGCTGGGCGCGGCACTGCTGCTTAAGCAGCACGAAGCGCAGCTTAACGGCCGGGTTCGCATTCTGTTTCAGCCCGCGGAGGAGCGTTTCGGCGGGGCAACCACGCTGGTCAAGGCCGGCGTACTGGAGGGGATCTCCGCCATTTTTGGTATGCACAATGAGCCAAACCTGCCGGTTGGGGCGTTTGCCACTCGCGGCGGCCCGTTCTATGCCAACGTTGACCGGCTGGTCATTCAGGTGCGGGGCAAAGGAGCCCACGCGGCGCGCCCGCATGAAGGCCAGGACGCCATCTTGCTCGCCAGCCAGTTGGTGACGCTGCTGCAAAGTATCACCAGCCGGGAGGTCAACACGCTGGATTCAGCCGTGTTGAGCATTACCCGTATTGCGGGCGGTAACACCTGGAACGTGCTGCCAGAAAGCGTTGAACTGGAAGGTACGCTGCGCACCCACAGCGCCAGCGTGCGAGAGGCAGTTAAAGCTCGCGTGATTGAGATTGCGGCCGGTCTTGCCCGCGCCTTTGGGGCGGAAATCGACGTCATCTGGCATTTGGGGCCTGACGCGCTGGTTAACGATGAGCGCTGGGCGGCCTTTGCCAGCGAAGTTGCCGCCGCGGAAGGTTACGCCACGCATCATGCCGACCTGCATTTGGGCGGCGAGGATTTTGCGGTTTATCTCCAGCATATTCCCGGCGCGTTTGTCAGCATCGGCAGCGACAGCCGCTATGGGCTTCATCATCCGGCTTTCGACCCCGATGAAAGACTGATTGAACCCGCAGCCCGTTATTTCGCCCGGTTAGCCCAATCGGCGCTACAACAACTTTAACTCTAATCAGCGACGGCGGATTTTAACGATCTGCATAAGGATGAAGCATGTCTGCAACACGACAATTACGACTGGGTACGATATTACATGGCGCGTCGGGCAATATGTCGGCCTGGCGCCATCCTGCTGCGGTAGCTGATGCCAGTATTAATTTTGAATTCGTCAAACAAACGGCATTTAAAGCGGAAGAGGGGAAGCTGGATTTTATCTTTGTGGCCGACGGACTTTATATTAACGAAAAATCTATCCCGCACTTTTTAAATCGCTTTGAGCCGCTGACGGTATTATCCGCCCTGGCGAGCGTGACGAAACATTTGGGCCTGGTGGGAACATTGTCGACGTCCTATAGCGACCCTTTTACCACAGCGCGCCAGTTTGCGAGTCTCGATCATCTGAGCAACGGCCGCGCAGGCTGGAACGTGGTCACTTCTCCGCTGGAGGGCTCGGCTAAAAACTTCTCCAGAACCCAGCATCCTGAACACGCGCTGCGCTATCGCATCGCCGATGAATATCTGGACGTCGTGAAAGGGCTCTGGGATTCATGGGAAGATGATGCTTTTGTGCGCAATAAAGAAAGCGGACAGTTCTTCGCCCCTGAAAAGCTGCACGCGCTCAATCATCAGGGCGATTTTTTCCAGGTCGCGGGGCCGCTGAACATTGGCCGCACGCCGCAGGGCAGGCCCATTCTGTTCCAGGCCGGAGCCTCGGAAGACGGCAAAAAACTGGCGGCAAAACATGCCGATGCCATCTTTACTCACCATGAATCGCTCGATGAGGCAAAAGCCTTTTACCGGGATGTGAAAAACCAGCTGGAAGGGCAAGGCCGAGAGGCTGACTCGCTGCACATCTTCCAGGGCGTGAGCGTCATCGTTGGCACGGATGCCGAGGACGCCGAACGGCAATACCAGACCACGGCCTCGCTGGTGTCCATCGCCGATGCGCTGAATTACCTCGGCCGCTATTTCGAACACCATGACTTTAGCCAGTACCCGCTGGACGAGCCTTTTCCCGATATCGGCGATCTGGGCCAGAACAGCTTCCGCAGCACCACCGATGAGATCAAACGCAACGCCCGCGAGCGCGGCTTAACCCTGCGCCAGGTCGCGCTTGAAGCTGCCAGCCCAAGGCCGCGTTTTTCCGGTTCGCCGGAACAGGTGGCGGACGGCCTGCAGCAGTGGTTTGACGAGCGAGCGGCCGACGGATTCATTATCCAGGGCGGCACCCCGGACACTTTCCCGCGTTTTGTGGAGCAGGTTGTACCGGTACTTCAGGCGCGCGGCCTGTTTCGCACCGAATACCCCGGCACCACGCTGCGTGAGAGTTTTGACCTTGCGCAACCCGAAAATCGCTACGGCAAATAAAACAAATAAAGAGAAAAACTATGCAAAAAACATCCCTGCTGCTGGCTATCGCGCTGGCATGGACGCCGCTTACCTGGGCGAACGAGGTGACCATCAACGGCACCGGCGTGAGTCTGGAAGCCAACAAGGCGCCGATCAATACTGCTAAAAATCCTCAGGCCATCGCGCAACTGCCCAAAGATTATCGGTTTGCCGTTCCCGGTAAATTTACCGTGGCAGTGGCGGCGCTGAATTCGCCGCCGCTGACGGTTTTTTCTGATGACAATAAAACCCTGCTCGGCAGTGAAGTTGACATTGCCCGCCTGGTTGCCGACAGCCTTGGGCTGGAGTTGAACGTGGTTCCGACCTCCTGGGAGGACTGGCCGCTCGGCGTGGCATCAGGGAAATATGATGCCGCGATCAGCAATATTACCGTCACCAAAGATCGCAAAGAGAAGTTTGATTTCGCCACCTACCGCAAAGACTCGCTGGGCTTTTATGTGAATTCCAGCAGCCCGATTAAATCGCTCACCCATGCGGAAGATATCGCCGGATTACGCATTGTCGTGGGATCCGGCACCAACCAGGAAGCTATTCTGCTGGCGTGGAATGCGGAAAACGAGAAAAAAGGGCTGAAGCCGTTTACGCCCGTGTACACCAAAGATGATGCCGCGCTGACGCTGGCGCTGCAGTCCGGGCGAGCCGATGCCTGGTTTGGGCCTAACGTTACCGGGGCATGGAAAGCGGCGCTGACTGGTAAAACGAAGCTGGTGGGCAGCGTGGACGGCGGCTGGCCGAAAGCGGCACACATTGCGGTGACGCTGAAAAAAGGCAGCGGCCTGGTGGAACCTGTACAGACGGCGCTCAACGGCGCGATTCAACAGGGCGACTACGACAAAGTTTTAAAGCGCTGGGGTGAAGGCGTGGAGCGTATTCCTGCCTCGGAAGTTAACCCTGCCGGTTTAGGTGATTGAGGAAGCGTGTATGAGTGAACATTTTCGCGTTTTGTCCCCGGAAGCGCCTGAACTGCAACCGATCATTAGCGGCCTGTTTGGCGAGTATGCTGCCCGCTACGGGGATTTTTTCTCCCGTGATGCCGAAGTGGAGCTGACCGAATGGTATCTGCCGCCGCAGGGCATTTTTATCGTGCTGGAGCGCGAGGGCGAAATTATTGCCACCGGCGCCTACAAGCCCTATGACCAGCAAACTGCCGAGATCAAACGTATCTGGACGAAAAGTACGCTGCGCAAGCAGGGCCTGGCCGGTCGGGTGGTTCGCGAGCTGGAGCGTCTGGCCCTTCAGGCTGGCTACAGCCGTATCTACCTCACCACCGGCTTTCGTCAGCCGGAGGCCGTCAGGCTTTATCTGAGCGAAGGCTACGATCCGCAGTTCAGCCTTGAGGTTGACCCCGAAACGTTCAGCCTGCCGCCCTACGACGGGCGGCTACGGTTCACCAAAATCTTAGCGCTGGAAAGCCTGAGTAAAACGGCCTGAGGAGTGACGATGAAAACGTCTGAAACCATTAAAGTGGTGCCCGCGCGTTACCCGCTGCGCACCGTGGGGGCAGTGATTGCGCTGTTTGTGCTGGCGGTGGTGGTGCAATCCGTCGCGTTTAACCCTCGCTGGGAATGGGGTGTTTTTGCCCATTGGTTTTTTGATCCGGTCATTCTGGAGGGGTTAGGACAAACGCTGTTGTTAACGCTGCTGGGCACGGCGCTGAGCGTGGTACTCGGGGGCTTGCTCGCGCTGGCAAGGCTCTCTTCTTCCTGGCTGTTGAGCAGCCTCGCCTGGAGTTACATTTGGCTGTTTCGCTCCCTGCCGCTGATTGTCGTGCTGATCGTGCTCTACAACTTCTCTTACCTGTACGACACGCTGTCGATTGGCGTGCCTTTCACCAGCATCGTCTGGGGCAGCTACGACACGATTAACGTGCTGGGGCAGTTTTCGACGGCAGTAGTGGGGCTGACGCTGGTGCAGAGCGCCTACACCGCAGAGATTGTTCGAGGTGGTTTTCTGGGCGTGGATCACGGGCAATATGAAGCCGCCGCAGCGTTAGGTCTGCCCGCGTGGCGACGTACCGTGCGGATTATTTTGCCGCAGGCGCTGCGCACGATCCTGCCCGCCGGGTTCAACGAAATAATCAGCCTCGCTAAAGGCACGGCGATGGTTTACGTGCTGGCGATGCCGGAGCTGTTTTATACCATCCAGATGATTTACAACCGTACGCAGCAGGTGATCCCGCTGCTGATGGTGGCGGCCGTCTGGTATCTGGTGATCACCAGCGTACTCTCGCTGATTCAGTACCTGGTTGAACGCTCGCTGGCCCGCAGCGAACGTCGCTCCGCCATCAACCAAACGCGCACCGTCCGCAGCGCTGCGCCGTCCACAGCCCCCGTTGCCCAGGAGCCGGTCCATGCCAACCTCTCATAACGGCCATATTTCCATTACCGGCGTCAGCAAATATTTCGGTCGCCATAAGGCGCTGGATGATGTTTCGCTTGAGATCCCGCCTGGCACGGTGACGGTGATCCTCGGGCCATCCGGCTCCGGTAAATCTACGCTGTTACGCACCATCAACCACCTTGAGCGGGTGGACGAAGGCTACATCCAGATTGACGGCGATTATATTGGTTACCGTCTTAAGGGAGAAAAACTGTACGAGCTGAAAGAAAAGGAAATCCTGCGCCAGCGGGCCAACGTGGGCTATGTTTTTCAGAACTTCAATCTGTTTCCCCACATGACGGTGCTGGAAAACCTGATTGAAGCGCCGGTGGCCCATAAACAACTGAGCCGCAAAGAGGCGATTGAGCGTGCGTATGACCTGCTGGACGTCGTCGGGCTGCGCAACAAAGCCGATGCCTGGTCGCGGCACTTATCCGGCGGGCAGCAGCAGCGCATTGCCATTGCCCGCGCGCTGGCGCTGAGCCCTCGGGTGATGCTGTTTGATGAGCCAACGTCAGCGCTCGACCCTGAGCTGGTTGGCGAAGTGCTGGACGTGATTAAAAGACTGGCCCGTTCGGGCACGACGCTTGTAATCGTCACACATGAAATCGGCTTTGCACGGGAAGTGGCCGATCAGGTGGTGTTTATGGTCGACGGCAAGATTGTTGAGCAGGGAAGCAGCGACGAAGTGTTGAATCGCCCGCAGCACCCGCGCACCCGTCAGTTTTTATCGAAGGTGCTGTGATATGAAATATGGATTTATTGCGCTGTTGGTCTCTTTTTCCGCTTTGTCCGCGCAGACGAATATTGACCTTGTCGCCAATGAAAAGCCTTTGAGCGTGACTCGGGATGAAAAGGCGATTGCCAAAATCCCCGCAGGTTTTCGGTTCGTCGAACCTGGCACGCTGACGGTGGCGATCTCTGCGCTTAATTCTCCACCGCTGGCGCTGCTCGCCAGCGACAACCGTACGCGCATAGGCAGCGACCCGGACATTGCCCGTCTGCTGGCTGGTAGCCTGGGCCTGAAATTGAAGCTGGTCCCGACTGCGTGGGAAGACTGGCCGCTGGGCATCACCTCCGGGCGCTATGACGTGGCGCTGGTAAACATTGCCGTGACGGAGCAGCGGAAAGAGAAATTTGATTTTGCCACCTACCGCGTGGACTCGCTCTCTTTTGCGGTGAAGGCCAGCAGCCCGATTCAGTCTGTCATTAAGGCAGAAGATCTCGCCGGGCGAAAAGTTATCGTCGGGTCAGGGACCAATCAGGAGCGTATTTTGCTTGGCTGGAATGCAGAAAACGAAAGTGCCGGGCGCGAGCCTGCCTTGCCTGTGTATGTGACCGACGATGCCTCGGCCAACCTTTATATACAGTCTGGCCGGGCCGACGTGTTCTTTGGGCCACAGTCAATTACGGCTTATAAAGCCGCGTTAACTGGCACCACGCGGGTAGTCGGGCTGGGGCCGAAAAAGGCCTATGTGGCGACGACAACGAAAAAGGGCAACGGACTGGTGTACGCCCTACAGGCGGCGCTGGATGGCGCTATTCAGCGGGGAGAGTACCAGCAGGTGCTTGCGCGGTGGGGAGAGCAGGGAGAAGAAGTTGCGCAGTCGGAAGTGAATCCGCCCGGGATTACTTACCAATAGAAAAGGCCCGCTATGCGGGCCTTAAATCATTTAGCGCTGTCTTAGCGAGGTGCAACGGTGATGTTGTTGCCGCTGCCGGAGATGGCTACACGCTGGCCAACGGAGTAACGGGTGTCACCCTGTTTCTGCACGGCAATGATGGTCTGGCCGTCATCTTTACGGATTTCCAGCTCAACACCTTTGCTGTTGCCCATTGCGCCACCGACGGCATCACCCGCCAGGCCACCGGCTACAGCGCCGCCTGCGGTTGCCAGAGTACGCCCGGTGCCGCCGCCGACGGTGTTACCCAGCAGACCACCCAGTACCGCACCGCCAATAGCCCCGATGGTGCTGTTGCTGTCGCTACCTTTGATGGTGACCGCGCGAACGTGGGTAATGGTCCCGTAGGTCACGGTTCTTACCTGTTTTGCTTCAGACGCGTTGTAAACATCGCCAGACAGCCCTTCGTTGGCGCAGCCAGCAAGGGTGAAAGCAACCAGTGAAACTGCCAAAATACGTGAAATCATTTGTACCTCTCCTGTGAACCCATCAACGCTCAGTGAGCATCCGTTATGGCTAAATTATATGGCAATTCCTGGCCATAGTTCATGTTTGTTCTACAACAATCCTGTAAAAATAGTAAATCAAATGTCTTTAACAACAATTAAACCGCTGCGCTGTAAGAGTTTTGCTTAAATGCCCGACCGCCTGCTGCTGCAGCTGACACAGATTATTAATTAAAAATATTAATAAATCATAATATTGCGTGCTAGTTTAACCAAATTAATTTATAGCCCCAGCGAGAATAAGGAGTGACGGATGAAGTCAGGTCGTTATATAGGCGTGATGTCAGGCACCAGTCTGGATGGTATCGATGTGGTGCTGGCTGCTATCGACGAACATCTGGTCGTTCAGCAGGCGAGCTACAGCCACCCGATGCCGCTGGCCATCAAAAACGCGGTTCTTGCCGTTTGCCAGGGGCAGCAACTCACGCTGTCCCAGCTAGGCCAATTGGACAACCGGCTCGGAAAATTGTTCGCCGAAGCGGTGCAAATCCTTATTAAGCGCGAAGGGCTGCGGCCTGAAGACGTCACTGCTATTGGCTGCCACGGGCAAACCGTCTGGCATGAGCCACAGGGTGAGGCCGCCCACACTCTGCAAATTGGCGACAACAACCATATTGCCGCGCTGACCGGAATTACCGTCGTCGGTGATTTTCGCCGCCGTGATATGGCGCTTGGTGGGCAGGGCGCGCCTCTGGTGCCGGCGTTTCACCAGGCGCTGCTCGCGCATCCGGTTGAACGCCGAATGGTGCTGAATATCGGCGGTATCGCCAACCTCTCATTGCTGATTCCAGACCAGCCGGTCAGAGGATACGACACCGGGCCTGGCAATATGCTGATGGATGCGTGGATCTGGCGGCAGCGTGGAAAAGGTTATGACAAAGACGCCGAATGGGCGAGCCGCGGCAAAGTCGTTATTCCTTTATTGCAGCAAATGCTGAGTGACCCTTACTTTGCTGCACCCGCGCCCAAAAGTACGGGTCGCGAATACTTCAACTACGGCTGGCTTGAACGCCAGCTTGCAATGTTCCCGGCGCTCGCCGGAGAAGATGTGCAGGCCACGCTTACTGAGCTGACCGCGACAACCATCGCTGAGCAGGTACTCCTGAGCGGCGGCTGTGAACGCCTTATGGTTTGCGGCGGGGGCAGCCGTAACCCGCTACTGATGGCACGCCTCACTGCGCTATTACCGGGCACGGAAGTGACGACGACAGACGAGGCCGGGATCAGCGGGGACGATATGGAAGCGCTGGCGTTTGCCTGGCTGGCTTATCGCACAATGTCCGGCCTGCCGGGCAACCTGCCTTCGGTAACAGGTGCCTCTGAGCCGACCATCCTTGGCGCCATTTATCCGGCAAATCCTCGGCATAATCAGAGTTAACTGAAATTATCTTCATCCCGCAGCCGCTAAACTAAAAGCGAAAAGGAGGGCGCTGGCCCTCCAGGGATAAGAAGATATTCAGGATACTCAGATGAAAAAACTGCTCGTTGCCACCCTGCCAATGCTGCTCGCCGGCTGTAGTTACTACAACGCTTTTCTTGAAAGAATGCATACCGATACGCTGGCGTATCAGTGCGATGAAAAGCCGCTCACCGTGAAGCTGAATAACGACAAGCAGCAGGTTAGTTTCGTCTACGACAACCAGATGCTGAACCTGACGCAGGGACTTTCCGCCTCCGGCGCGCGCTACACCGACGGTGTTTACGTCTTCTGGTCGAAGGGCGACAGCGCAACCGTCTATCGCAAAGACACGATCGTGCTGAATAATTGCCTGCTACAGACGGCCAAACGTTGAGATTTCTCAGGGTGGAGAGCACAATAGCTCCACCCGAGGATAGCCTGATGTAACGCCATGTCTGATAACGACTCTTTGCAACAGATTGCGCATTTGCGCCGCGAATACACCAAAGGTGGCCTGCGCCGCCACGATCTCACCGACACGCCGCTGCCGCTGTTTGAACGCTGGCTGGCTCAGGCCTGTGAAGCCAAACTTGCCGATCCGACCGCCATGGTTGTGGCCACGGTGGACGAAAACGGCCAACCCTATCAACGCATTGTCCTGCTGAAGCATTTTGATGAAAAAGGGCTGGTGTTTTACACCAACCTGGGCTCCCGCAAGGCGCACCACATCGAACACAACCCCCGCGTCAGCCTGCATTTTCCGTGGCATATGCTTGAGCGCCAGGTGATGGTGCAGGGCACCGCCGAGCGGTTATCCACCATCGAAGTGTTGAAATACTTCCACAGCCGCCCGAAGGACAGCCAGATAGGTGCCTGGGTATCGAAGCAATCGAGCCGCATATCCGCGCGCGGCGTGCTGGAAAGCAAATTCCTTGAGCTGAAACAGAAATTCCAGCAGGGCGAAGTGCCGCTGCCGAGTTTTTGGGGCGGCTACCGCGTCAGCATCGATCAAATGGAGTTCTGGCAGGGGGGGGAACATCGCTTGCACGACCGCTTCCTTTACCAGCGTGACGGAACTGCCTGGAAAATAGACCGCCTCGCACCGTAAGTCAGGATTTTCATCTTAAGCGCTGGTACTGAAGGTGTCAGCGCTTTATTCTATGTCCCCTCAAAATGAATTCTTTCGCCAGTGGGCGAAAAGCCGTGTACCGGCAAAGGTGCAGTCGTATTAGAGATGGAGAATTTGATGTCGAACATCAATTTGATCAAACAATTGCAAGAGCGGGGCCTGGTGGCCCAGGTGACGGATGAGGATGCGTTAGCAGAGCGACTGGCGCAAGGGCCAATTGCACTCTATTGCGGCTTCGATCCGACCGCCGACAGCTTGCATTTGGGCCATCTGGTTCCACTGCTGTGCCTGAAACGCTTTCAGGAAGCAGGCCATAAGCCGGTTGCCCTCGTGGGCGGCGCCACCGGTCTTATCGGCGACCCAAGCTTCAAAGCCGTTGAGCGTAAGCTGAACACCGAGGATACCGTGCAGGAGTGGGTGGAAAAAATCCGCCGCCAGGTTGCGCCGTTCCTCGACTTTAACTGCGGTGATAATTCCGCTGTCGCCGCAAACAACTACGACTGGTTCGGCAGCATGAACGTGCTGACCTTCCTGCGTGATATCGGCAAGCACTTCTCTGTTAACCAGATGATTAACAAAGAAGCGGTAAAACAGCGTCTGAACCGCGACGATGTAGGGATCTCTTTCACCGAGTTCTCTTACAACCTGCTGCAGGGTTACGACTTCGCCTGCCTGAACAAACTGCACGGCGTGGTGCTGCAGATTGGCGGTTCTGACCAGTGGGGTAACATCACCTCCGGTATCGATCTGACTCGCCGTCTGCACCAGCAGCAGGCTTTCGGTCTGACTGTACCGCTGATCACTAAATCCGACGGCACCAAATTCGGTAAAACCGAAGGCGGCGCGGTCTGGCTTGATCCGAAGAAAACCAGCCCGTACAAATTCTACCAGTTCTGGATCAACACTGCGGATGCCGATGTGTATCGCTTCCTGAAGTTCTTCACCTTTATGGACATTGCAGAGATCAATGCCCTGGAAGAAGAAGACAAAAACAGCGGGGCTGCACCTCGCGCCCAGTACGTGCTGGCCGAGCAGGTCACCCGTCTGGTGCACGGTGAAGAAGGTCTGACCGCGGCCAAGCGCATTACCGCCAGCCTGTTTAACGGCAACCTGAGCGAACTGAGCGAAGCCGACTTTGAGCAACTGGCTCAGGACGGCGTGCCGATGGTTGAAATGGAGCGCGGTGCCGATCTGCAACAGGCGCTGGTGGATTCCGAGCTGCAGCCATCCCGTGGCCAGGCGCGTAAAACCATCTCGCAGAACGCAATCACCATTAACGGTGAAAAACAGTCTGACCCGGAATACACCTTCACCGAAGGCGACATTCTGTTTAACCGTTACACTCTGCTGCGTCGTGGTAAAAAGAACTACTGCCTCGTCTGCTGGAAATAAGTTATCGGAATAGAAAAGCACGGCTTATGCCGTGCTTTTTTTTAGCAAGCACAACACCTGGCGATACCCGAGTAGAAAATGAAAAATATTCTTGCCATCCAGTCCCACGTGGTATTTGGTCACGCCGGCAATAGCGCCGCCGAATTCCCGATGCGCCGCCTGGGCGCCAACGTCTGGCCGTTGAACACGGTACAGTTCTCCAACCACACGCAGTACGGGCAATGGACCGGCACGGTGATGCCCGCCAGCCATCTGAGCGAGATTGTGCAGGGAATTGCGAACATCGGCCAACTGGAGCGCTGTGATGCGGTGCTGAGCGGATATCTGGGTTCGGCGGAGCAGGGCGAACATATTCTCTCCATTGTGCGTCAGGTAAAAGCGGCTAACCCGAAGGCGAAATACTTCTGTGACCCGGTGATGGGCCACCCGGAGAAAGGCTGCATCGTGGCGCCTGGCGTGGCGGAATACCACACACGCTACGCCATGCCTGCCAGCGATATCATCGCGCCGAACCTGATTGAGCTGGAAATCCTCAGCGGCCACAGCGTAAATAGCGTGGATGAAGCCGTGGCGACTGCACGGGAGCTGATTGCTCAAGGGCCGGAAATTGTGCTGGTGAAACACCTGGCACGTGCAGGCTATCAGCAGGACCGTTTTGAAATGCTGCTGGTGACGGCGGAAGAAGCCTGGCACATCCATCGCCCGCTGGTGGACTTTGGCGAACGCCAGCCGGTTGGCGTGGGTGACGTGACCAGCGGCCTGCTGCTGGTTAAGCTGCTGCAGGGTGCAACGCTGCGTGAAGCACTGGAGCATGTGACGGCGGCGGTGTACGACATTATGGTTGTCACCAAACGCATGGAAGAGTACGAACTGCAGCTGGTCGCGGCTCAGGACGGGATTGCCAAACCCGAACAC
Organism: Cedecea neteri; assembly: GCF_000758325.1. Classification (NCBI taxonomy): domain Bacteria; kingdom Pseudomonadati; phylum Pseudomonadota; class Gammaproteobacteria; order Enterobacterales; family Enterobacteriaceae; genus Cedecea; species Cedecea neteri. The sequence continues at coordinate 2,966,434 of NZ_CP009459.1, forward strand.
TATTTCACCGCGGTGAAGCTCTGAAACAGAAACGCCCTCATTTGAGGGCGTTTTGCTATCCAGGGCTAACTTAAATCCCTTCGGCGGTCAGCGCCGCAGACACCGCCGGACGCGCCTTCATGCGCTCAACGTAGGCTTCGATATTTGACAGCCCCGCCAGGTCCAGCTTCAGGCCATAGGCCCAGCGCAGCACGGTAAACAGGTAGGCATCCACCACGGTGAAGCGGGCGCCCATCAGCCACTGTTTGTCCTGCAGCGATTCGTTCACATAGTGGAATTTTTTCTCCATCTGCTTGCGAACCACGGCCTTGAACTCTTCGGGCGTCGCCGGGTTGAACAGCGGGGAAAAACCTTTATGCAGCTCGGTTGCCACATAATTCAGCCACTCCAGCGTGTGGTAGCGAGTCATGCTGCCCGCCGGGGCCAGCAGATGGCGGTCAGGCACTTTATCCGCCAGGTATTGCACGATAGCCACGCCCTCGGTCAGCAGAGAGCCGTCATCCAGCACCAGCGCGGGCACCTGTCCTTTAGGGTTAATGGCGAGAAAATCGTCACCGTTTTCGGTGCGTTTGTTCGCGAGGTCAACTTTCACCAGCGAAAAGTCCAGGCCAGATTCACGCAGGATAATGTGTGGGGAGAGGGAACAGGCACCGGGCTTGAAATACAGTTTCATGACGAACTCCTTTAGGGCGCTAAGATAACTTATGTTAGTGCGGACACCGGGAAAAAAAAAGCCGCCAGCTGTGAGGCCGGCGGCTAAATAATCATTTTTCCTGGAGAAATTACGCGGTAGCGGTTTCGTTAACCTTTTCGGCTTTGTCTTCGCTCAGCGTCATGCGGTTCAGCTTCGGCGCGGTCAGCAGCATCAGCACGGCAATCACGCCGGTGACGATACCGATCTGCATGAAGACACGACCGTACACTTCCAGAGACTGCAGTGGGTCAGTCACGTTTTCAGGCACCGCCATCAGGCCTGCAACTTTACCGGCGATAATTGCGGCACCCGCAGTCGTCAGGAACCAGCTGCCCATGATGAAGCCCATCAGGCGCTGTGGTACCAGCTGTGCCACCATTGCGAGGCCCAGGCCGGAGATCATCAGCTCCCCAATACTCTGCAGCGCATAGCTCAGAATCAGCCAGTTCACGGAAACGATACCCGCTTCATTAGCGAACTTCGTGCCGACCGGCAGAACCAGGAAGGCGAAGGAGCACAGCACCATACCGATAGCGAACTTGTGCGGCATCGGCAGGCGGTCGCCCATTTTGTTGTAGATAGCGGCGAGAATCGGGCTACCAATCATGATCCAGAATGGGTTCAGCGCCTGGAACTGTTCGGCTTCGAAAGTGATGCCCAGAATTTCGTGGCCCACGTTACGAATAGCGAAGAAGTTCAGGGAGGTTGGCATCTGGCTGTAAAGCACGAAGAAGACGATAGCTTCAACCATTAGAATGAAGGCCACGATCATCTTGCGGCGAGCGGCGCCTTTCATCGCGAAAGCTTCTTTCGCGAAGATAATAACGATACCCAGGGCCACAACGCCCAGCACGGCGCGAGCAATGCCCTGGTTGTGCAGCAGCCAGGTTGCCACGGCAATCAGCACCACAACGCCTGCGATGGTTGCCATCAGCTTGCCGAAATGTACCGGTGCGAAGTCAGGTTTGGAGCCATAATTCTTCACCCACTTCTTACAGAAGATGAAGTTCACCAGGGTAATCAGCATGCCCACGAAGCTCAGGGAGAACGCGGTGCTCCAGCCGTACTGTGCAGCCAGCCACGGGGTAGCAAGCATAGAGAAGAAGGAACCGATGTTGATGGACATGTAGTACATGGTGAATGCACCGTCCAGACGCGGATCGTCTTTCTCATAGCAGGTTGACAGCAGCGCGGAAGGGTTAGCCTTGAACAGGCCGTTACCTACGGCGATGGTCGCCATCCCGATATACACCACGCTCACGTCGTGGCCGGAATAGGCAACAAGGGCGTAACCAATAGCCAGTACGACGGTACCGAGCATGATAACGCGTTTGGTGCCGAGGACTTTATCGCCCAGCCAGCCGCCAATCGCGACCAGGCCATAAACAAGGGCGCTAAAGGAGGAGAACAGCGTGATGGAGTCCGCTTCGGACATGCCCAGCATTTTGACCAGGTAAACGGCCATGATGCCTTGCAGGCCGTAATAGCCGAAACGCTCCCAGAGTTCGATAGAGAAAATCAGGTAGAACGATTTAGGTTGCTTAAAGGCGTTTAGACTAACGCTTTCTGCTGGTTCTTTGTTTGCAGTCGACACATATACCTCTTTTTTTACATCCCGCTTTAATTAAGGGGCTTGCTTATGCCTTACCGCATGGGTAAGCATTTTTCTTGTTATTAGGAAGGAAAAACGGGGGGTAATGTTCACTATCCAGGGGTTGCAGGCAAGGGGTTTGTAATGATCTGTTACATATATCCATGACAAGATAATACGCCATCAGGTGAATTGTTATTCAGCGTTAAATTTTACCAATTCATTTATTAACGATTTTTTGTCTTTTTTCAAAGCGATTTTTTAACATTATAGTTATATATTCTGCTTTTAAAGCTGAAATGCAGTGTTAATGACCGCTATATTCAATATGTCTGGCCTATTGTATGGCCGTAGATCCATTATTGCTAACGATAGCAATGCGTTAGTGGTGATTTCGTTACCATTTTGCAACCTCAAGTTATCAAAGTGATGCAGATCACAAATTTATAGAAATTTCTTATCGCAAAAAAACGATTAACCTGGTTAGCCGATTAATCAACGAACAATATAAAATCGTACCGCGTTATCCATGGGATAAAAGTGTGCAACTCGGGTGTTTAATAGGCAGGGAAGTGCAGAGGATGCCCGGTGCAGGACCGGGCGAGGCTATCAGGCGTCGACCTTCTCTTTAAATTCGCAGAGATCTTCGATAATGCATGAGCCACAGCGCGGCTTGCGGGCGATGCAGGTGTAGCGGCCGTGGAGGATCAACCAGTGATGGCAATCGACCTTAAATTCTGCCGGAACCACCTTCAGCAGTTTTTCCTCTACCTGCTCGACGTTTTTCCCGGCAGCAAACTGGGTGCGGTTACACACCCGGAAGATGTGCGTATCTACGGCAATCGTCGGCCAGCCAAAGGCTGTGTTCAGCACAACGTTAGCGGTTTTACGGCCTACGCCCGGCAGTGCTTCAAGCGCCGCCCGATCCTCAGGGACTTCGCCGCCGTGCAGGTCAAGCAGCATGCGGCAGGTTTTGATCACATTCTCCGCTTTGCTGTTAAACAGGCCGATGGTTTTGATGTACTCCTTTACGCCGTCTACGCCAAGCGCCAGCATCGTCGCAGGGGTATTGGCAACAGGGTAAAGCTTTGCCGTCGCCTTGTTGACGCTGACGTCGGTGGCCTGAGCGGAAAGCAGAACCGCAATCAGCAGCTCAAAAGGGCTGCTGAAATTGAGTTCGGTTGTAGGGTGAGGATTGTTGTCTCTCAGGCGGGTGAGGATCTCAACGCGCTTGCTGTTATTCATTAAGCCTTCTCTGCATTGCCTGCTACGGCGGCGGCGCTTTCGCGGGCGCGACGAGCCTTCATTTTTTCATCAATGAGGTATTTTATCGCTAACAGCATACCCAGGCCAATAAAGGCGCCCGGCGGCAGCATGGCAAGCAGGAAAGGCGTGTCGGTATGGAAAACTTCAATGCGCAGCACTTTCGCCCAGTTACCAAGCAGGCCGTCCGCGCCGTCAAACAGGGTGCCGTTACCAATAATCTCGCGAATGGAGCCTAAAACAAACATCGCGCTGGTCGCGCCCAGCCCGGTGGCAAAGCCATCCAGCGCGGCATAGGGCACGCTGGCTTTTGCAGCGTAGGCTTCGGCCCGCCCGACGACGATACAGTTGGTAACGATAAGCGGGATAAAGATCCCCAGCGACTGGTAGAGCCCAAATGCATAAGCGTTGATCAGCATCTGCACGATGCTGACCACTGAGGCGATGATCAGCACGTACACCGGAATACGAATCTCAGCGGGCACCCAGCGGCGCAGGGCGGAAATTGTCCCGTTGGTCAGCGTCAGTACCAGCGTGGTCGCCAGCCCAAGCCCAAGGGCGTTGGTGGCGGTGGAGGTGACGGCCAGAAGCGGGCAAAGGCCCAGCAGCTGAACCAGCGCCGAGTTATTTTTCCACAGCCCGTTTACCAGGACGCGTTTTGTTTCGCTCATTGTTGTTCTCCACAGGCCGGCAATTCGTTGAGCTGAGCAGGCAGGGTTTCTGCAAACAGGCCAGCGCGCTTAACGGCATTGACAACCGCGCGCGGGGTAATGGTTGCCCCGGTAAATTGCGTGAACTGCCCGCCGTCTTTTTGGACCGCCCAGCTCGGGTCATTGCTGCCCTGAATGCGTTTATTAGCAAAGTGGGTGATCCAGTCGCTGAGACGCAGTTCTATTTTATCCCCAAGCCCCGGCGTTTCGTGGTGTTCGGTCACGCGGGTGCCGAGGATGGTGCCGTTAAAATCGGCGGCAACCAGAATCTGTATAGCACCAGAATAGCCGTCCGGCGCGGTAGCTTCCATAACAACGGCAACGGGCTTATCGCCTTTACGCGCGACATAAATATGGCGGGCGCCTTTGCCGAGCGGGGAGTCCTTCACCACCAGGCAACTGTCCTGAATAGGGTTATCGTAGACGTCATCGGCAATCACCTGATCAAACAACATTTTTTGCTGCAGCGCCGATTGCTGGGCAATTGTTGGTTTGGTGAGTTCGTTGACCAGCGCCGTCAGTCCGGTAAACAGGGCGGCAAACAGCGCCAGGGCTACGCCATGCTTTTGCATTGTTTTAAACATAGCGTCTCCTTAACGGTGGCCGTACGCGCGAGGGCGGGTGTAGTAGTCGATCAGCGGCACGGTAATGTTACCCAGCAGCACGGCGAATGCTACGCCGTCCGGGTAGCCGCCGTAAGTGCGAATCAGCCAGACCAGCAGGCCAACCAGCGCCCCGAAAATCAGTCGGCCACGGTTGGTCGTCGAGGCGGTGACCGGATCCGTCAGGATAAAGAACGCGCCGAGCATGGTTGCACCTGAGAACAGATGCACCATCGGCGACAGGCATTTTTCCGGGGAAATAACCCAGCCGAGCGTGGAGCAGACGACCAAAGTCACCAGGAAGCCCGCCGGGATATGCCAGCGAATGGTGCCGCGCCACAGCAGGAACAGACCACCCGCCAGATACGCCAGGTTAACCCACTGCCAGCCGAGGCCCGCCAGCGCGCCGCCATAGATTGGCGCACTCAGAAGTTGCTCTGCGGAATGGCCCGCGTGCAGGCCGGTTTTGAAGGTGTCCAGCGGCGTGGCCTGGCTGATGCCGTCCACGCCCATGCGCAGCGTATCCATGGTGCCGCCCGTAGCGGTTGCGCCGTGGAAAATCACCTGCAGGCTGTCAACAAAACCCGGTACGTTGGCGGCGATGGACTGCGGCGGCAGCCAGGAGGTCATCTGCACCGGGAAAGCAATCAGCAGCACAACGTAGCCAATCATCGCCGGATTAAACGGGTTATTGCCGAGGCCGCCATAAAGCTGTTTGGCAATGATGATCGCAAACACCATCCCGACAACTACCATCCACCACGGCGCGAGAGGCGGAATACTGATCCCCAGCAGCAGGCCGGTCAGCAGCGCCGAGTTATCGGCAAGGTGGTTTTGTACGGATTTTTTGCGAAGACGCAGCACCAGCGCTTCGGCGACCATAGCGCTGACGATCCCCAGCACAACCTGAATCAGCGTTCCCCAGCCAAACCAGTACCACTGCATCGCGATGCCGGGCAGGGCTGCGAGACAAACCAGCATCATTATCCGCGCGGTGCTGCGCTGATTATGGGTAAACGGGGAGCTTGCGATTTTAAAAACCATTTATTCCTCTGGAGACATCTGAGCGGCTTTACGCGCCTGAACGCGGGCAATTGCCGCAGCCACTGCAGCTTTGCGTGGATCTTGTTCTTCTTGCGGGGCTGATTGTTCGCTTTCCGCTCTCTGCGCCGCTTTGCGAGCTTTAGCGCGGGCAATGGCGGCTTCAACGGCGGCCTTGCGCGGGTCAACGGCTTCTTGCTCAACGGCAGCTGGCTCAGCGCTTTCTGCGTTTTGCGCAGCTTTGCGAGCCTTAGCGCGGGCAATGGCGGCTTCAACGGCGGCCTTGCGCGGGTCAACGGCTTCTTGCTCAACGGCTGCTGGCTCAGTGCTTTCTGCATTTTGCGCCGCTTTGCGGGCCTTAGCACGGGCGATGGCGGCTTCAACGGCGGCCTTGCGCGGGTCAACGGCTTCTTGTTCAGCGGCTACTGGCTCAGTGCTTTCTGCATTTGACGCCGCTTTGCGAGCCTTAGCACGGGCAATCGCGGCTTCAACGGCAGCCTTACGCGGATCGGTTTCGATGCTGGTCGCCGATTCCGCCTGTAGCGCTTTCTCTGCCTGGCGTGCGCGCGCTTCAGCTTTACGGGCTTCGCGGGCGGCAATCATTTCGCTATTGTCCGGCTTACTGCCTGCTTTCACCACGATAGGCTCATCGCTGGCCTGCGCTTTTTTGCTTTTTACACGGGCAAGTGCGGCCTGAATGGCATCGTTATCTTTGGCCGTTGGCTGAACCGCCGCGTTTTTATGGCGTTCCAGGCGAGCGGCTTTCTCACGCTCCAGCCTTTCCTGACGTGCCTCAAAGCGAGCCTTAGCCTCAACGGTACGTTTGGCTTCCAGCTCAATTTCACGGATTTCAGCCTTTTCCTGCCGGAAGTACTGCACCAGCGGAATATTGCTCGGGCAAACGTAGGCACAGGCCCCGCACTCGATACAGTCCGACAGGTTGTAGGCGCTGGCTTTGTCGTGCTGCTGGCCTTTGCTGAACCAGTACAGCTGCTGCGGCAGCAGATCGGCCGGGCAGGAGTCCGCGCAGGCGCTGCAGCGAATACAGCCTTGTTCTTCTTCCTGTTCGCCCATTTCAGCCGGAGACGGGGCCAACAGGCAGTTGGTAATTTTTACTACTGGCACATCCAGCCACGGCAGGGTGAAGCCCATCAGCGGCCCGCCCATGATCACTTTCTGATCCTGCCCTGGGCGGAAACCCGCGAAGCTGAGCAGGTGGCTGACCGGCGTGCCCAGGCGCGCCCAGACGTTACCTGGCTGAGTGACTGATTCACCGGTTAAAGTGACGACGCGCTCGGTGAGTGGTTCGCCGTCGATGACCGCACGTTTAATGGCATACGCGGTGCCGACGTTCTGCATCAGAATGCCAATGTCGGACGAACGGCCCCCGTGGGGCACCTGCTTGCCGGTTAAAATCTGCGTCAGCTGCTTGGCGCCGCCGGACGGGTATTTCGTCGGGATGACCCGCAGCTGCATATCGTGGCTATTGGCCAGCACCGCCCGCATCATCGAAATAGCCTGCGGCTTGTTGTCCTCAATGCCAATAAGAATGCGCTGTGGCTTCAGAATATGGGCCAGAATGCGCACGCCTTCTATTATTTGCGCGGCGCAATCCTGCATCAGGCGATCGTCGGCGGTAATGTAGGGCTCGCATTCGGCGGCGTTCACGATCAGCGTGTCAATTTTATCACCGCCGCCCTGCAGTTTGCTGCCGGTCGGGAACCCCGCGCCGCCCAGCCCGGCCACGCCGAACTGGTGAATGCGTTCAATTAGGGCTTCACGGCTCTGGCAGCGGTAGTCGCTCCAGCCGTCTCGTTCAATCCAGCGGTCTTCACCGTCGGCATCAAGAATGACGCTAAGTTCGGCGAGGGCAGAAGGGTGCGCTGTTGAGTGTGGCTCAATAGCTTTAATGGTGCCGGAGGTTGGAGCATGTACCGGCAGCATACGGCCGCGCCCACGGGTCAGCGGCTGGCCACGCAGGACATAATCACCGGGTTTGACGCACAGTTCGCCTTCCGCGCCGATGTGCTGCTTCAGCGGAATCACGAGCTGGGAGGGCAGAGGAACCTGGCGCAGCGGTGTGCCGTTAGACTGGGTTTTCATCTCTGGCGGATGAATGCCGCCGTCAAAGTCCCAAATTCTGTCTTTTTTAAAGCGATTGAAGATATTAAGCATGGTTATCCGCCGGGATCATACGCACCGGGATGGTCTGCAAATCCCATTTCCAGCTTTCGGTCGTCGGGCTGACGGGGATCAGGTCGATGCAGCGGGTAGGGCAAGGGTCGACGCAAAGGTTACAGCCTGTGCACTGGTCGCTGATCACGGTATGCATGGCGCGGGTTGCGCCTACAATCGCGTCAACGGGGCAGGCCTGAATGCATTTTGTGCAGCCGATGCAGTTTGCTTCGTCAATCACGGCGAGCATGCGCACCGGCTCTGCGGCGGTGGCGTCGCCGTCAATCGGCTGGGGTTCTACGTTCAGGGCGCTGGCAATTTTAAGCATTACGGCTTCGCCGCCCGGCGCACAAAGATTGATTTTTGCGCCCTGGTTGCCAACGGCCTCTGCATAAGGGCGGCAGCCTGGGTAACCGCACTGGCCGCACTGGCTCTGGGGCAGCAGTTCGTCAATGCGGTCAACAATCGGGTCTTCTTCTACTTCAAAGCGGCGAGAGGCGTACCCAAGGATCAGGCCAAACAGCAGCCCCATCAGCGTGACCGAAATAATGGCCATCCACAACGTTGTCATCAGAACTTCACCAGCCCGCTAAAGCCCATAAAGGCAAGGGCCATCAGGCCTGCGGTCACCAGCGCGATAGCGTTGCCGCGAAACGGAGCAGGAATGTCGGCTACCACCATGCGCTCGCGAATGGCCGCGAACAGCACCATCACCAGCGAGAAACCCAGCGCGGCGGAAAAACCATACACCGCAGACTGCAGGAAGTTATGGCCCAGGTTGATGTTGAGCAATGCCACGCCGAGTACGGCGCAGTTGGTGGTGATTAGCGGCAGGAAGATCCCCAGCAGGCGATAAAGCGCGGGGCTGGTTTTACGCACTACCATTTCGGTGAACTGCACGACAACCGCGATAACCAGGATGAACGCCAGGGTGCGAAGATAAATCAGGTCCAGCGGCACCAGGATAAGTTCGTCAATGATCCACGCAAAAATAGAGGCGAGCGTCATCACGAAGGTGGTCGCCAGCCCCATGCCGATGGCGCTTTCCAGTTTTTTGGAAACCCCCATAAACGGACACAGACCAAGGAACTTCACCAACACGAAGTTATTGACCAGTACGGTACCCACAAAGAGCAGCAAATAATCTGACATGATTCGACCTGAAACAAAAAAAGCCGCCTATTATCGACGAATCGGCGGGCGGCGACAACGGGCTATCTATAGGGTTATTACGGGTTAATGAAGGTCTGCTTCACTCGCTTCGAACGCTTCAAATAAGGCACCAGTAACGCGGCCGCAAGCAGAGAAGGCAGCAGCAGCTGAACCGCGACCTTGTCGCTGACCGGCGAAAATGCGAAGGATTTAATCGCCAGCAGCACGGTGAGCAGCAACCACAAAATATAATGGCGAACCACATTCTGGCGGCGCTTAAAGAACGCGATAGTCAGCCAGAGGGTATAAGCCCACATCGCCATCGCGCAGCCCACGGACAGGCTAAACAGCAGCGTCGTTTTAGCGTCTGCACTGCCCAGCGCCTCGCGGGCTGCCGGGGACAAAATCATCATCAGGAAACTTAACAGCGCCACCGAGCTGCTGAGCAGCGACATCAGTAGCCAGGCCAAAGGGGCAAGAAGCCAGCCAGCAATGCGCGGGGGTTGGGGCGTCGTCATGTGTCCTCCCGATTTTAAATAAGGTGAATAAAGCGGGGGATTATAAGGGATTTTGCCGCTAATGCTACCGGCAGCGGCTATACAACGTAACGCCAGACCGTTTTCGGCACGCATCCGAGGTCAAAAAGGCGCCCGCCGGAGGCCAGTTCGGCCCTGCGGTGATCGGCCGCACGGTACATATTCATGATTTCCTGACTGTCGGTCAGGGTGTAATTCAGGTGATCAAAGAGCTTTTCCAGATTTTCCTGCGAGCTTATTTTGCGGAATTTCATCAGGTAGTCCAGGGCACTCAGAGTTGTTGCATTTTCCATGGCGGGTATCAATTAATCACGGTCGGCGGAATGAGAGGCGATGATAATCGCAAACGCGGTCGCGGCTTAGCGCTATTATTACTCGACGGAACAATTAGGAGTTTTCTTTGCAATGGCCAGGAATATCACGCTCTGGAATACATAAAATCTCCTTAATTTTAATTTACCCTGGCCGTTCTGGCTCAATGATGACGGTTATTTAAAGCCATAATAACTGTCAGGATGATTAGCAATAATGGCGGTATTATGCCTGGGCTATGCGCAATCCAGAAACTTGCGGTTGTCGCCCGCCGGGGGATAAGGTGAAATGCCGGAGTTCATTAAAGAGAGGAAAACACATGAGTGATACCATCCGCGTCGGGCTTATCGGTTACGGGTATGCCAGCAAGACTTTTCATGCGCCGCTGATTTCCGGTACGCCAGGAATGATCCTCGCCGCAGTGTCCAGTAGCGATGCTGAAAAAGTACACGCTGACTGGCCGGGGATGACGGTTGTGTCCGATCCTCAGCACTTGTTTAAAGATCCCGCCATCGATCTGATTGTTATTCCTACCCCGAATGATACCCACTTCCCGCTGGCCAAAGCGGCGCTTGAAGCCGGGAAACACGTTGTCGTTGATAAGCCTTTTACCGTCACGCTATCTCAGGCGCGGGAGCTGGATGCGCTGGCTAAAAAGCTCGGCCTGCTGCTCTCCGTGTTCCACAACCGCCGTTGGGATAGCGATTTCCTGACGGTGAAAAATTTGCTGGCGGAAGGGACGCTAGGCGAAGTGGCATATTTTGAGTCTCATTTTGACCGCTACCGCCCGCAGGTACGTAACCGCTGGCGTGAACAGGCGGGCGTCGGCAGCGGTATTTGGTACGATCTTGGGCCGCATCTGCTTGATCAGGCCATCACTCTGTTTGGGCTACCAGTCAGCCTGACCGTGGACCTCGCGCAGCTTCGCTCCGGGGCGCAGGCGACCGATTACTTCCATGCTGTGCTGGCTTACCCACAGCGTCGTGTCGTGCTGCACGGCACGCTGCTGGCGGCGGCGGAAACGGCGCGTTACATCGTGCACGGCACGCGTGGGAGCTACATTAAATACGGTCTTGATCCGCAGGAAGATCGCCTCAAAGCGGGCGAACGGCTGCCGCAGGAAGACTGGGGTTACGACATGCGCGACGGCGTGCTGACCCTGGCTCAAGGCGAGTTAATGGACGAGCAGACGCTGCTGACCGTGCCGGGTAACTATCCGGCTTATTATGCGGGAGTGCGTGATGCTCTGGCCGGTAAAGGTGAGAACCCTGTCCCGGCAGCCCAGGCGATTCAGGTCATGGAACTGATTGAGCTGGGCATTGAGTCCGCTAAAAAGCGCGCGACGCTGAACCTTGCCTGAGCATAGCCCTCACCGCGTACGGTGAGGGCTTACCGTTAATGCAGATTGTTGAAGTTGTAGGTAAAGGTCAGGCTGAAGCGGACGTCCCGGCGACTGCTGTCGCTGGGTAAATCCGCCAGAGGTCTGGCCGCTTCGACTGACAGAGAGTAGTGGCGGCTGTCGCCCACCGTGACCCCGGTTGCGATAGAGGCCAGGCGCTGGTGACGGAAGCCCGGCTGATTGAACCAGGTCTGGGCAGTGTCGGCCACGACGTAGGGCTGCACCGTGTTAATCCACACGCCTTGATCGAGACTATGGATATAGCGCATTTCAACCTGCCCACCATAGCCGTAATCCCCGCTGGCCTCGCCGTCGGGATATCCCCGGCCATAACGTTGTGCCCCAAAGCTAACGCGTTCGGCTTCAGGCAGATTATTGTTCGACCAGTCCCCCTCCAGCGACGTACTCAATCGCCATTTAGGCGCAACCAGCCAGGCGGCATCGACGTTGCCCTTCCAGCGCGTGAAGTTGAGATTAGTGTTTGAGCCCGGCGTGACGCTGGCCCCAAAGGCATCAATACCCTGGCGCAGAGTCAGGCGCGCGCTCCAGTTGGCTTTTTCGTACTCGCGGTAGCCCCAGGCCGAGAACTCGGCCGCCGGGTAGCGAGCGCGCTGGCTGACGCCGGGCAAATCAATGGTATTGCCGAAGCCGCTGGCGCGCAGCGCATAATCGTCGCGCTTATCGACATAATCCAGCCCGCCGCTGACCGAAAACTGCTTCTTGCGCTCAAGCAGCAGCGGATAGCTAAAGGCTATCCCCCCGGTGTACTGGGTGGTTTTTTCCTTTGCATCGATAGAGATGTTCTGCGGCAAATAAAGCAGCGGCGTGTAGTCGCTGGGATTTTCACGATAGAAGCTGCCTTTCAGCTGCATCAACAGGCCGTTATCGGTGAGGTATTGCTGATAGTTGGCCCCAAAGTAGGTCTTTTTCGTGCTGCTATCCAGCGGCACCAGCGTCGCAAGCCCCAGCTGATCCCCGTGGCTGGTGAGGTTGCTGAGCGTGCCATTAATCAGCGCCAGGTTTGAGCCTTTGCGCGTGTCTATCGTGGAGGAAATATCCCAGATATGCGGCTGTGTGGCTTCGACTTTCATATCCGCCGCGCCGTAAATGTTGTTGGGAAGCGCGGCATTGGCTTCCACTTTTGTCGCCGGCGTGCGCTGCATCAGCAGGCTGTAGCGGTCAAACGTCGCCTGACTGAGCGGCTTTTCATTCATCATTAGCGCCGACAAACGACTTAACCGTTCGCCCGTATTAGCGTTATCGCTTTTGATGTTGCTGTGGGCGATATAGCCTTCAACCAGCACAATGCGCACCGTGCCGTCGTGGAAATTGTCGCTCGGCAGGTAAGCGTAGGACAGCGGCAGGCCATCCTGCTGATAGCGTTGGGTAATACCGTTGGTTAACGTTATCAACTGGGCCAGCGGGACTGTTTTGCCGACCAGCGGCATAAACGGCTGGGCCAGCGAGTCGAGTTTATAGCGCGTGCCGCCAATAAACTGCAGATGCTTCACCGTAATCGGCGTCTGCGGGGTGAGCTGCGGCATCGGCAGCGGCGTTTTTACCTCCGGCTGCTTTTGCGGAACAGCTGGTATAGCAAGAGAACGAGCGGCTTTTGCGGGGTTATTGGGGTCGATAAGCGTGGGGGACATATCGGCATAGCTGATACTCAGCGTAGCGCCATAAAGCAACACGATACCCAGACGAGTGTCCATGATGATCTCCCTTAACTGCGCAGCGAAGAAGATGCTGTGAAAAAAGTGCTCCCGCCGTTACCACGGGAGCACATGTGCCATAGCGAGCACTATTTGGTTTTCAAAAGACCGCTGACCGCGCCGGTAAGACCGACTTGCTGGCCTGAACTTGTGTTGCTACCCGTTGCACTGGCGCTAACGTTGGTGGTTAACGAAGACGTCAGGCCGTTAACGGTGGTGCCAAGGTTGGAAACTACACCATTACCCCCAACGCCCAGCGAGCCAGAAGCCCCCGCTGAAACGGTGCCTGAGCTGCCGCTGGTCTGGACTGGTTTCACCAGCGCACCGCTGTCAGTCACCACTTGTCCGGTATTCTGGACGACCTGTCCCACGCCGCCCAGGGATGGATTGCTGCCGCTAATATTGGTCCCCAGACCACTGACGGCTCCCCCTGTGGTGGTCAGCAGGTTACTGACCGGCGTACCCAGCCCGGTAGCCCCGCCCACGGCCTGTGTTGCTTTCTGCGTATCTGAAAGGGTAGTGTTAACCAGCCCCGTAGCGCCAGTTGTCAGGTTGGACACCCCAGGGCTTTGCACCGTTTGGGTGAGAGCATTCCCTGTACCGGTCACAACCTGGCCCGCAGTATTGACCAGTCCGCCTGCAGCGCCGGTTACCCCGCCGACTGGCGTATTGGCCGTTGAGCTTGCCAGAGTAGTCCCGACCGCTGAGACCGTTGTGCCCAGGCCGGATACGGCATTAGTGGCGCCAGTCACGGTGGTCCCCACGCCATTCGGGTTATTGGCATTGCCAAGGCCGTTTACTACGCCGTTGCCGACGGTTGAAATTGCGCTGCCGGTGCCATCCACAGCCACGGCAACAGTGGAGGTCACTGGATTATTTACCGGTAACTGAGAAGCTACTCCGCTGACGGTACTGCCAACGCCGCTTACGACGCCGCCGGCATCGCCGATAATATTATTACCTGCACTATTAGCGACGGTTGTTCCGCCACCTGTGCCTCCACCAGTACCTCCACCTCCGCCAGTACCGCCACCGGTTCCACCTCCGCCCGAACCGCCACCTGTTCCAGTGCCTGTTCCAGTACCAGTACCTGTTCCAGTACCGCCACCTGAGCCGGTTCCGCCACTCCCCGAGCCGCTACCGCCGTTGCTTGCGGTGTCTGTGCCCGTGGTGCCGGCAGACCCGGCTGTTTTCGCCGTATTGTGCGAACTCCCGCCGCCGCCGCTACAGGCCGACAGGGAGAAGGCAAGAAGTACCGCCATCGCAATAGCGCTGAGGCGGCCAAAGTTATTTGAGCGCATAGCAATACTCCACTATTAGCACGCCGGACGGCGTATTAATAAGTGTATGGCGTATTTTAATCACTGCCACATCACGACTCATATAATATGAATTTAAATTTCTAAATGGGATTTTTGTCGTATTTCCGCATTTGTGGATTGAATGTTTTTGATATTAATATCATAGTTATCATTAAGTTATATTTTTACCAAGGGGTAAAAATATTTTTATGGCAATTAACTTGATTTACCCTGAAATGTCTTCTTTAAATTGCTATAAAATTAAGCTGTGCTGTATTCATATTTTAGTTTTAGTTACGCTTAATTGATGACGTTTCGCTTTAAGATAAAACGACATGAACACACTGTGCATTTTTTGGAAGTTTGCAGAATTGTTAACTCGCCAGCGCGACCGATTTGTTGCAAAGTAACAGCCAAAATGATCTCTGGCAGGTAGAGGAACAGGATGGGTTGGCTACAAAAACTAAAAATTGATAATTTTTTACTGATCATGATTGGCGTGGTGATCGTTGCGTCGCTGTTCCCGTGCGAGGGGATTGTGAAAACCGGGTTTGAATACCTGACGACGTTTGCCATCGCGCTGCTCTTCTTTATGCATGGCGCAAAACTGTCCCGCGATGCCATTGTGGCGGGCATGGGGCACTGGAAGCTTCATTTAGTGGTGTTTCTCAGTACCTTTGCGCTGTTCCCGCTGCTGGGACTGGCGATGGGCTTTCTCTCTCCGGCTATTCTTAGTCAGCCGCTGTATATGGGCTTCCTCTATCTTTGTGCGCTGCCCGCAACGGTGCAGTCGGCCATCGCCTTTACTTCTGTTGCCGGGGGGAACGTGGCGGCGGCGGTGTGTAGCGCTTCAGCATCCAGCATCCTGGGGATCTTCCTTTCGCCAGTTCTGGTCGGGGCGCTGATGCAGACTCAGGAAGGGACAACCGACACGCTGCATGCCATTGGCAAAATCATTATGCAGCTGATGGTGCCGTTTGTTATCGGGCACCTTTCCCGGCCGCTGATTGGCAAATGGGTCGATCGTCATAAAAAGCTGATTGGCCTGACCGACCGGTCGTCCATTTTACTTGTCGTCTATGTGGCGTTTAGCGAGGCGGTAGTCGAAGGGATTTGGCATCAGGTCAACGGTTTCTCGCTGCTGATGGTGCTGGTTTGCTCGCTGGTGCTGCTGACTATTGTGCTGGTGGTGAATACGCTGGCGGCGCGTCTGTTGGGCTTTAATACGGCTGATGAGATAACAATCGTATTCTGCGGGTCGAAGAAAAGCCTGGCTAACGGCGTGCCGATGGCAAACGTGCTGTTCCCGGCGAGTGCCGTGGGGATGATGGTGCTGCCGCTGATGATTTTCCACCAAATCCAGCTGATGGTTTGCGCCGTGCTGGCTCAGCGCTATGCCCGCAAAACGGCCGAACAAAAACGGCAGCTGGAATCCGCGTCCTGACGCCAGCTACCGGTACTTTTACGCCGCCTTAACCTTAGCGATAAGCGCCTGTTTTTCAGCTTCGCTCAGGAACGCAATCTTCAGGCCATTCTCCTGCGCGGTGCGAATGTGCGCCGCGCTGAGGCCGGCCTGAGGTGCCGCGACCTTATACTCATGAATAATATCGATGCCCTGAACCGCCGGGTCATCGGTATTGATCGTCGCCAGCACGCCGTGATCGAGGAAAGCAATCAGCGGGTGTTTGTCCAGCGCCGCAACGGTGCTGGTCTGAATATTTGAGGTCAGGCAGGACTCAATCCCGATTTTATGCTCGGCCAGGAAATCCATCAGCGCCGGATCTTCAACTGCTTTTACGCCGTGGCCGATACGCTCCGCGCCCAGCTCGCGGATAGCCTGCCAGATGCTCTCCGGCCCGGCAGCTTCGCCTGCATGCACGGTGATCCGCCAGCCAGCGTCCCGCGCACGATTAAAGTGATTCAGGAACAGGCTGCCCGGGAAGCCGAGCTCGTCTCCGGCTAAGTCCAGCGCGGTAATGCTGTCGCGGTGGGCGAGCAGGGCGTTCAGCTCCGCTTCACAGGCGGCTTCACCAAAGGTACGGCTCATAATGCCGATCAGGCGGGCTTCGACGCCAAAGTCGCGGCAGCCCTGGCGTACACCTTCAATTACGGCTTCAACCACGCCAGCGACCGGCAGGTTGTGGCTCATTGCCATGTAGCCAGGAGAGAAGCGCAGCTCCACATAGTGCAGGCCGTTGCGAGCGGCGTCTTCAATGTTTTCCCAGGCGACGCGGCGACAGGCCTCGAGATCGCCCAGCACTTTCACGCCCCAGTCCAGTTTTTGCAGGAAGCTGACCAGGTCCGGTGCAGTTTCAACGACCTGAACGTGAGGACGGAGGGTTTCGAGGGTGTTGGCAGGCAAAGATAAATTAAACTGGCGGCCGAGATCGAGAATGGTTTGTGCACGAATATTGCCATCAAGGTGGCGGTGCAAATCGGTTAACGGCAGGGTGGTATCAATCATGGTCGCACTCTTTTTTTGATTAAAGTGCGGCGTATTATAAAAAGAAATGGGGGGCAATTGCTACGGCTGTCAGCATTTTGTTGCGCAAACGTCCCTGTCGCGCTTTTGCCGAGAAAAATTATTGCAGCGTTAGCTTGTAGCCAAGATGGCTGGCCTCAAAACCAAGGTTGTCATAAAAGCGGTGCGCATCCGTCCGTGTTTTGTCCGTAGTGAGCTGCACGAGGTGACAGCCTCTTTCTTTGCACTGCTGGACGGCCCAATCCACCATCTGTTTGCCAAATCCCGTACCTCTCTGCGAACGCGCAATGCGAACCGCTTCAATCTGGCCGCGCCACGCGCCTTTCCGCGCTAAGCCCTGAATAAAGGTCAGTTGTAATGTCCCGATGACCTCCTGTCCTGATACGGCTACGGCAAGTAGCTGATTCGGGTCGGCGTTGATGGCATGAAAAGCCTCAATGTAGCGCTGATCTAAGGGGAGGCTGGGATCTTCTCTCAGGCGGCCCAGAATGTCGTCGGCTAACAGCGTGATAATGGCGGGAACATCGGCAAGCTGTGCTTTACGAAACAGTATCTCGGTCATTGGCTGGTTTCCATCAGGGGAAGGAAGGCTTGTGTCGGCAAATGTTAGCACAGCCAGCTTTTAGGGCTGGCCGTTTTTGGGTTTTATAAAAAGTTGTTTGTAAGCATATTTAAATAAAAAAGATCTTTTTATTCGCCTGTCTCACGGACGGCTGCCAACCCATATTTAATCGCGCAGGTAGCGATAAACGTTGGCATAAACTGGTCAATCAAAAAACGCGGATTGGGCTGCTTATCTTCATAAAAACCGGCCAGGACGAAACCCGCCTCAAGCTGCCCGCCGATCTGTTCTTCCAGTGAATGGCCGAAGACTAACGCTTCTCCCCGCGCCTGTTTCGCAGCCAGCTCGTCAGCCGTTAGGTCTTTGACGTCAGAATAGGGCAGGCTGAATCTTGGGCGGATAACGCCCTGTTCGGCATAACTGGCTGCACGATCGCCGATGAAAACAACCGGATTAAAAAAGCTGGATAACAGCTTTCCGCCTTTCGCTAAAATCCGATAACAGCCGCGCCAGACGGGGCGAGTATCCGGCACGTACTGGTTGGATATCGGGTGGATAATGTAGTCAAAGCTTTCATCCGCGAAACGGGACAGATCGCGCATATCGCCCTGGACAAATGTCAGCGTCAGCTTGTCCCGTTGCGCAACAAAGCGATCTTTATTGAGCTGCTCCTGAGAGAAGTCGAATACGGTGACGTCCGCCCCGGCAGCGGCGAGCACCGGTGCCTGCTGGCCGCCGGCAGACGCCAGGCAGAGAATGCGTTTTCCCTGCACGTTCGGCAGCCAGCTGGCAGGGAGCTTGCCTGGCGTTAAATGAATCTGCCACTCGCCGCGGCGGGCTTGCGCAATGATGTCGGCGCTGACAGGCTGGGACCATTTGCACTGCTGGCGGGCAAGGGCATCCCATGCGGCGCGGTTGTGCTCGAGTAAGTCGGAAGAGTGGGGCAATGTATCAGGCATCTTATTTTCCTCTGGGGAGTGAAAAGCAGAGCCAGGGAATAGCGTCGAGATGCGCGGCAGAAGCCGCAGCCGAAACTGCAATAATAAACAGCAATGCGTATTCACACTGGCATAAGTCAGGCAGCGAGCGCATTAGTTGTTCATTTCGTTGCAAACCTCGGGGAGAAAGAGTGGACGATTAACTTTAGTTCCTGCCGGGAAGGGGGTCAACCGCCATTTGAGGTAGTACAAAAAGCGCGGGTTACCCCGCACTCAGTGACTCAAGCCTGAACCGTATTTTTTTGCTCGATCAGGCGGCGCAGCAGCGGGATCAGCAGCAGTAAAATAACGCCGGTAGCGACGGAGCCCCAGCCCAGCTGGCTAAAGACTTTGCTGTAGCCCGGGTCGGTCAGTACCGGGGTACTGCCGCTGTTTTGCGGCATGCGGCCGGAAACATAGCCCGCCAGCACGGAGGCCACGCCCGTAACCATCATCCAGCAGCCCATCATCAGGCCCTGCAGGTTGGCAGGGGCCAGTTTGCCGATCATCGAGTAGCCCACCGGGGAAATCAGCAGTTCGCCGATGCTTTGCAGAATGTAGCTCAGCACAATCCATTTCAGCGCCACCATGCCGTCCGCACCCGCCATGGAGATGCCCAGCGGCAGCACCAGCATGCCAACGCCCATACAGAACAGCGAAGAGGCAAACTGGGCGGGAATGTCGATGCGCACGCCGCGATCGCGCAGGCGTTTGAACAGCCAGGCCATCAGCGGGCCACCGATTACGATGACGATAGTGTTGATGTTTTGCAGCCACTGGGGAGAGACTTCCCAGCCGAAAGCGTTGAGGGTGACGTTATGCTCGGCGAACAGCGTCAGCCCCATGGGTGCCAGTTGGTACAGTGACCAAAACACCAGCGAACCGGCGGCCAGCAGCAGGTAAGCTGCCATGCGGCGACGCTCGTGTTTACGAGGGTGGCGGGCGGTCATCACGCACAGCGACAGGAAGACCAGCGCCCCCAGCACAATGACAAACGTGCTGCTGAATTCGGTATGGCCCAGCAGCAGACGCAGGACTGGAACCAGAAGAATCAGGATTAGCAGGCCAAAAGCCATGCGCAGATAAAACCCTTTCCCTTTGATGTGCTGCAGCGGCGTGCTGATATCGGCCAGCACCGGCCAGCGGAGCAGGGTAATGACTACGGCGGCGACGTTGCCGAGAGTGGCAAACAGGAACAGCGCCCGGTAGCTTTCGGTCAACTGGTAGTAGCCCGCCACGGTAAAGCCGATAAAGAAGCCCAGGTTCATCCCGGCGTAGTTCCACAGGAAGGCGGCTTCACGGCGATCGTCGTCCGGCGCAAAACGCTGGGTCAGCATCATGTTAAGGCAGGTGACGTTCAGCCCGCTGCCGCTCAGGAACATCGCCAGCCCCCACCACAGGCCCGTCAGACCCGCTTCGGCAATCAGATAGCATCCCGCGACCTGCAGCAGCATGCCCAGCACAAACAGATTCCGGTTACTCAGATAGCGGCCGCCGAGGCAGCCGCCAAACAGGTGCAGCCCGTAGTTGAATGCGCCGAAGATCCCCATCATGGCATCGGCCTGGCCTTCGCTAAAGCCCAGTCGCTTGGTGACGTACAGCACCAGCGTGGAGTAAAGCACCGCAAAGCCCAGGGTGGCGAACATCTGAATAAAGAACAGCGCGCCCGAGCCGGGAGGAATGGCCTGATGCGAGGCGTGGCCGGAAGATAAACTCATATTGTCTCTCTCAACAACAAAAAGACCCGGGAAGCGAGGCGTCACCGGGTCTTAATTTTTATGACTATGATGAGGGAGCATTTTCGTCGTTTTTAGCGGTTTTATGCAAAGCAGAACGACTAAATATTCACATTAAATAATTTCAAAATTTTACAAACCAAAAAGATAACCAGACGAAAGTGCTTAAAAATTACTCTGAATCGATGCTGCGGGGAAATTCAAGGTGGCCTGTCACCTCGCCCCAGGTAGCGCCTACTGGCGAGAGAAACAGCGGATGCTGAGCGCAGTAAACAGGGTTGATCATGCCCTCCAGCGTGCCGTCCTCACGGCGAATATCCCAGCGAATCCACGCATGTTTTGTCATATCTGCGTGAATGTCTTGCGGAGTATTTTCCAGGGAGTATTCAGCCAGAATGCCCGCGTCCGACACAACCTGGAGCGTGTAGCGGTGTTCGCTATCTTTTACCGCTACAGTCAATGCGATCTGTTTGCCGTCGGCGGCGTCGCCCGGCAGCAGCGCACCGTCGTTCAGGCTGAACGTCAGGCCGCAGCGGCGTTCGAAGTAACAATGCCCGCTTTTGAGGGCGGCAAGAATAGCCTCTCCGCTGAGCGCCTCGGCATAAACCCAGGTTGCCGGGTCGCCGTAAATTGACGGCTCGGTCGCCTGCGGATAGCGCTCATGGGGCTGCATATGGCAGTCGCTTCCGCCGACGGCATAAATTCGGTGTCCCGCGTTCCACAGCGTGGTGAAGATCTCAACTACCTGCTCGTTCGCGGTGGTGGCGTTTTTCCAGGTCGGATCGTTGAGTACTTCCAGCACGTCGATATCCGCCATAGGCATGTCGTTATAAAGCCAGCTCCACGGGTGCAGCATGACGTGGTTTACGCTCAGCACGCTTTCTGACCGTTTGAGCGCAATGCCCTGAGTGAGCAGACCGCGGCTGCTGTAGTCCGCATGAAGCATATTCAGCGTGGCGGCGGGGCCGTGAACGTTCAGGTGGCCTTTGTCGGCGGTGACTTCAATGCTCGGCAGCAGCAGCACGCTGTCGTGGCGCGGCAGGCAGGCGTGGGACAAGTTGTGCTCGGTCAGGAAGAAGAAATCCAGCCCCTGCGAAGCCATGATATCCAGTGCCTCAGGCAGCGTGTTGTTGCCGTCGGACAGCGTGGTATGGCCGTGCAGGTCACCACGATACCAGCCTGGACGATCGCTAAGCGTGCGCTGGTAGTCAAAAACGATCTGGTGATCCGGGCGCAGCACGTCTTGTTTTTCAAAATCAACGGGAGCGGCCAGTGCGTCAAAGCTGATGTTCAGTTGATAACTCATTGGCTGTGGCGAGCGAGTTTCACCGATGACGTTATAGATATGCAACTGCCATTCTCCGGCGGGGAGTTCACCCGGCAGAGCACCGATGGAAGCCCAGTCCGCGCAGACTGTAAGCACCTTTTCAGGTTTTTGCAGCATCACCGAGGCTCTTAGCTGCTGGTGGCTGTCGTAAAGGTAGCAGTAGAGGTGCCCGGTGCGCAGCGTCGTGCCCGTCAGGCTAATCGCCGGGGTATTGTCTGCCACAAGGAAGGTGTGAACGGCATGACCGAAGGGAATTTCACCGGAAAAAACGTGCATGATGTGCTCCTGTTTTTAATGGTGAAAAGCTTAAGGGGAGCGGGTGAAGATTGTGTGTCGATTGGGTGTCGGAAAAATGACGAAGCGATGAATGGACAGGCAATGTTGACGGGAATTTTTATCGCTTCAACTACCAATTAGCGTAGTTACACTCTGTTACGCCCTTCATGATAGAGTGCGTCCGCTTCAAACAACTTACGGAAAAATATAATGAAAAAGGTATTAGCACTGGCTATTCTGGCCGGTCTATCTGTTGCGTCTGCAAACGTCTACGCGGAAGGCGAAAGCACAATCTCTATCGGTTATGCTCAGAGCAATGTGAAAGTTGATGGTGATAAACTCGACGACAACCCAAAAGGTTTCAACGTTAAGTATCGCTATGAAATCGATAACAACTGGGGCGTGGTTGGCTCTTTCGCGTATACCCATCAGGGTTATGATTTCTACTACTACGGCCAAAAAATTGGCAATGGCGATCTGGATTACTATTCAGTCACCGCGGGCCCTTCTTATCGCTTTAACGAATACGTCAGCGCCTATGCCTTGATCGGTCTGGGTACCGGTAAAGTGAAAGTGTCTGCCTTCGGTGATTCTGAGAGCGAGAGCAAAACCTCTGCGGCTTACGGCCTGGGCCTGCAGATTAACCCGGTTTCCAACATTGCTATCGACGCATCGTATGAATATTCGAAGCTCGACGAAGTGAAAGTGGGTACCTGGATGCTGGGCGTAGGCTACCGTTTCTAAGCTTCTGCACACTAAAAGCCCACATTAGTGGGCTTTTTCAATTCAGCATTCACACGGCTATATCAACGAACGGATCCCATTGATAAGTCGCTCGACGCCTGCCTCAAGTTTGCCGCGCGGACACCCGGCATTCAGGCGTACAAAACCGTTGCCTTCCTCACCGTAGGTGTAGCCTGGCATGATGGCGACTTTCTGCTCATCAATTAGGACCTTCTGCAGGGCTTTGTCGTCCAGCCCTAGCGGGCGTAAATCAATCCAGGCCAGGTAAGTGGACTGCGGCGGCTGCCAGCTCAGTTCGGGAAACGCCTGGTTTAACCTGTCGGCCACGAACTGCAAATTGCTTTGCAGGTAGTCCCGCAGCGCATCAAGCCAGGACTCGCCTTCACGGTAGGCGGCGATATGGGCCACAATCGCCAGCACGGCCGGAGAGGAAAGACCGTCCTGGCCTTTGAGTACGTTCAGGTACTGCTGGCGATCGTTCGCATTATTTATCAGCCCATAAGCACCGGTGAGTGCCGGGATGTTGAAGCTTTTGGAGCCGGACGTGAGCAGCGCCCAGCCGCCGTGGTCAACTTCGCACCATGGAATGTGACGGTTATTGCCCCACACCATATCCATATGAATTTCATCACTGATAACCCGCACGCCGTGGCGTTCGCAAAGTTCAGCCATGGTTTGTAGCTCTTCCCGTGCCCAGACTTTGCCCGTTGGGTTATGCGGGCTGCAAAGCAGCATGATTTTACATTCAGGCCGGGCGAGCAGGGTTTCCAGCTCTGCCATATCACAGCGCCAGCCTTCCGCAGTTTTTTGTAGCGGCGCGCTCAGAACCTGACGCTGGTTGCCTTCAATTGCTTTGTAGAACGCATCGTACGCGGGGGTGTGAATCAGCACGCCGTCACCCGGCTGCGACCACTGGCGTATAAGCTGCGAAACCATGTAAATCACCGAAGGCCCGTAGACTACGCTCTCCGGATCGATGCTGCTGCCGAAACGCTGCTGATACCAGTGGGCGATGGCGGAGAGAAAATCGTCGTTCTTCCAGCGGCTATAGCCAAGCACGCCGTGGGCCAATCTTTTTTGCAGGGCATCAAGAATGCAGGGCGCGGTAGGGAAGTCCATGTCGGAGATGGTGAAGGGCAGCAGGTCGGCGGCGCCGAAGCGGTCAGCCACGTAGTCCCACTGGGTGCACCAGGTCCCGTGGCGGTCAACCGGAACAGAAAAATCAAACATAAAACCTCACAGCTTTTAACCACAAAGAGGGAAAACCGCGTTTGCCCTCTTTGTCGGATAATTAAGAGCGCCGAAGCGCTCTTTGGTGAATTAAGCCTCGACGGTGCGCATCAGGCCGACCATCTCATCTTTTACCGACTGAACCTGTGGCCCGATAACCACCTGCAGGTTGTGCTCGTTGAGCTTCACCACGCCGATGGCGCGATTGGCCTTCAGGGCTGCGGTATCCACCAGAGACATGTCTTTAACCGACAGACGCAGGCGGGTGATGCAGTTATCCAGCGTCGAAATGTTATCGCTGCCGCCCAGCGCCGCCAGAATAGCCGGCACGTTATAGCCGGATTTGCCCGTGTGGCCGCCAACCGGTTTTTCTGCGGTGGTGGTTTCAATATCGCGCCCTGGGGTTTTGATATTAAAGCGGGTTATAGCGAAGCGGAAGATAGCATAGTAGCCAGCAAACCATACCGCGGCCACAACCGGTACCATATACCATTTGGTGGACAGGCCGTGCAGCACGCCGAAGACGAAGAAGTCGATAATGTTGCCGTCGGTATTGCCGATGGTCACGCCCAGCACGGACATCATGGTGAAGCCAATCCCGGTCAGCACGGCGTGAATCAGGTACAGCACCGGCGCGACGAACAGGAACAGGAACTCGATAGGTTCGGTGGTGCCGCCCACGACGCAGGCAATCACGCCGGAGATCAACAGCCCTTTAATTTTATGGCGGTTTTCCGGGCGAGCGCAGTGGTACATCGCCAGCGCTGCACCTGGCAGGCCGCCGAGGAAGGCTGGCATTTTACCCTGAGACAGGAACTGCGTTGCGCTTTCAGAGAAGCCGTGGGTAGTCGGGCAGCTCAGCTGCGCCTGGAAGATAGTCAGCGCGCCGCTCACGGTATGACCGCACACGTCCATTGTGCCGCCCGCTTCGGTGAAGCGAATCAGGGCCACCAGAATGTGCTGCAGGCCGAACGGCAGCAGCAGACGTTCCCCGGTGCCGAAGATCATCGGGCCAAAGATACCTGCGCTGTGGATCATGTAGCCCAAAGCATTGATCCCGGCGGCAAAAATCGGCCAGATCAGCGGGATAACCAGACCAACCAGCCCCATCACCAGGGTGGTAATAATCGGCACAAAGCGGGTGCCGCCGAAGAATGCTAATGCGTCCGGTAGGCGAATGTTATGGAAACGCTCGTGCAGCAGATAAACGATAATCCCGGCAATGACCGCGCCCAGAATACCGGTATCAATCGACTGCACGCCGAGCACGCTTTGAATGTTGTTGGCTTTGAGGATTGCCGCATCGGTTGTCGGCAGGATGCCTTTAGCGGTCAGCCAGAAGTTAACCGCCAGGTTCATTACCATATAGCCGACGAAACCGGCGAAGGCGGCCACGCCTTTATTCTCACGCGCCAGGCCCAGCGGGATGGCGATACAGAACATCACCGGCAGGAAGCTGAAGGCGAATGAGCCCATTTTGCTCATCCAGGTGAAGATCAGCTGTAAGACCGGGTTGCCCAGCCACGGGATCTCGGTCACAACGTCATGACTGCTCAGCGAGCTGCCGATCCCAAGCATGATGCCGCAGAACGACAGCAGCGCCACCGGCAACATAAAGGTTTTGCCGAGGTTCTGGAAAAACTCCCAAAGTGATTTTTTTTGTGGTGTATTAGCCGCCATCACGACTCCTTGACCCGGTTAAAATGAGGTGTTGTGTAAGTAAAGTTTGAAAATGATAAAACGTTTTACCCAATTTTATCGTGAGGACGATCGCAGAATTACCGCGCATAATGAAGTTGAATATGCCAGCATAAGTAAAACGTTTTATCTTTATATTTATCGATTCACGGAGGATCTGACTTAACGATGTCGACGCTGACCAAAAGAATCACTATCAACGAGGTTGCCGAGGCCGCAGGTGTCTCGGTGACCACGGTATCGCTGGTGCTTAGCGGCAAGGGCAGGATCTCCACCGCCACCGGTCAGCGGGTGAATGAGGCTATCGAAAAGTTAGGCTTCGTGCGTAATCGCCAGGCGGCTTCGCTACGCGGTGGGCAGAGCGGGGTGATTGGCCTGATTGTCCGCGACCTTTGTAATCCTTTTTATGCGGAGTTGACCGCCGGGTTAACGGAAGCGCTGGAGCAGCAGGGGCAGCTTCTGTTTCTGACCCAGAGCGGTAGCCAGGGGCAGCATATGCAGCGCTGTTTCGACACGCTGGTGGCCCAGGGCGTGGACGGCATTATTATTGCCGGTGCGGCAGGCCAGGGCGCGGACCTGCGGGATATGGCAGTCCAGAATAAGGTGCCGCTGGTGTTTGCCTCACGAGCAAGTTATCTGGACGAGGTTGATATCATCCGCCCGGATAATATGCAGGCGGCGCAAATGGTGACCGAGCATCTGATTAAGCGCGGGCATCAGCGTATTGCGTGGCTGGGCGGGCGTAGCTCGTCGTTAACGCGTGCGGAGCGGTTGGGCGGCTTTTGCGCCACCCTGATGCAGCATGGGCTGCCTTTCCATAGCGACTGGATCCTCGAGTGTGAACCGAGCCAGAAGCAGGCGGCGGATGCCATCACGGAACTGCTGCACAATTTCCCGACCATCAGCGCGGTGGTTTGTCACAACAGCACCGTGGCGATGGGGGCGTGGTTCGGCCTGACCCGCGCGGGCTGGCAGATGGGCGGCGGCAGCGTGGACAGTTATTACGACCGGCACATCGCGCTGGCAGGCTTTGCCGAAGTCACAGAGGATGACCTGGACGACGTGCCGATGACCTGGGTGACGACGCCTGCGAGAGAAATCGGCCGCAGCGCGGCGCAGAGGATTCTCCAGCGAGCCCAGGAAAGCGACGTGGTGTTCAGCAACCAGATTATGCCGGCTCGTTTAATCACCATTAAAAACTAACTTTTGCAGGAATCACATGAGCGACTTTCCTACACTTACCGGCCAGCGTATCAAGCTTAGGCCCCTGGAACTGAGCGATGCCCCACTGCTGGTTGAGGCCGCTTCGGACGGTGAGCTGTGGAATTTGCCATTTACCGTTGTGCCGTCCGCGCAGACGGTAAACGACTACATCCAGCATGCGCTCAACGGGCGTCAGGCAGGGACTATTTTGCCGTTCGTGACGACGGATATTGAATCTGGACAGGCGATTGGCTGCACGCGGTTTTGGAAAATAGATATGAAAAACCGCAAGCTTGAAATTGGCAGTACGTGGCTTGCCGCCCGCTGGCAGCGGACCTGGGCCAATACCGAAGCCAAATTTCTGATGTTGCAATATGCGTTTGAGACACTGGATTGCGTACGGGTGCAGTTCACCACGGATGTGATTAACGAAAAGTCTCGCCGCGCGATTCTGAGATTAGGCGCGAAGCAGGAAGGGATAGTCAGACACGAGCGAATCATGCCGGATGGCCGCAAGCGTGATTCGGTGAGATTTAGCATTATTGACGATGAGTGGCCGGAGATTCGGGACTCGCTTGCGGCGCTACTGGCCGACAGAAACTAAAAAACCCGCCAAATGGCGGGTTTTTGTATGGCTTACTGCTGAGGTGCCGGGGCGGCGTCCGGAGAAGCATCATCTCCCGGCGCTTCGTCCTGCGGCTGCGGCACGGCATCGCTGTCGTTATCCTGCAGCGCCGGGCCACCCATACCGGCTGGTAGGGCAAACATGCTGAACAGCTCACCCAGCGACATCTGCTCCCCGTTCAGCGAAGCTTTCCCGTTGCCGTACTGCAGGCTGGTGGTGATGTTATCGCCGTCGACCTTGGTGACGCGGAACATCTGCCCCATGGCGGCCAGGCCTTTGATCTGCTGGCTGGCGAGTTTGTCTGATTCTTCCGGGCTATAGCCTTCCAGCTGCGCCACCTGGGACATCAGCCCTGTAGCCATCGGCATAGGGATAACCAGCTTCGCATCGAGAGATTTCACGTAGCGATCCAGCTGCTCTTCCGGCGTATTGGCCGGGCCAGTTGCGCCCTGCGGATCTTTCATAAACAGGGACAGATTAAAGGTCGATTCACCTTTCGTGTTCTTCCAGCTCAGCGGGGCGACGGTAATGATTGGGTTGCCCTTCAGCAGTAGCGGCAGGTTAGCGCTAATCAGCTCCACGGATTTTTGCTGGTAGAGCTCAGGGTTTTGCTGCAGCGCTGGATCGGCCATCAACTGCTGCACGCCAGCGTTGTATTTCTGGGTAAACTCGCGCAGCGCGGCGGCATCAATATTGCCAAGCTTGAGCGTCAGCTTGCCGCTGCCCATGTTCTGGTTCTGGATTTTCAGCGCATCCAGGCTGTAGTCGAACTGCCCGGTGAAGTGCTTTTTATCGTCCTGCACGTCAGATTTTGCGTTCAGGTTAAAGCCTTCCACGACGGCAATTTCTTTGCCATCCACAACCATAGACAGCTTATCGATAGTCGCTTTCTGCGAACCTACGCGCTGGTCAAACAGGCTGCGTTTGCTGTCGCCGTCGGTTTTGATCCCGTTGAAAGAGAGTTGTACGCGCTGGCCGTATTCGTTAACGGTGTTCACCAGGCCGCTGTCGGCTGAGCCGGACAGGGCGATTTCATTGCCCGCGCCATCAACGTCGGCGGTGAACTTGCCGCCGCTGAAGCTGAACTTGTCTTCACCCTCGGTGGCGTCAATGGCCGCCAGGGCGATATCCGAAGATGTTGCACCGCTGTAGCCCACGCGGGTTTCCACGCCGATAAGCGGCTTGGCTTTGGTCAGCGTGAAGAGGTGTTTGGTGGTGTCGTTATTCACCAGTTCGGTGTGGATCGATGCCATACTCGGGATCAGGTTGAATTTCTTCAGCTGTGCGAACGGGAAAGGACCATGGTCGATGGTTTCGTTGAATAACACGCTTTGGTCCGGCGTGAGCAGGGCATTTTTCGTCCCGGCAACCTGTTTAACAACCAGCTGCACCGAACTGTGGAAAAGCCCACGCTTGTAGTCCTGATAGCTCAGCACAATCCCTGATTCCGGCGCTGAGTTTTTGATTTCAGAATTGGCGTTATCAATCATTTCGGCCATACGGCCTTCGAGCTGTTTACCCGTAAACCAGGCGCCACCGGTCCATACCACGCCCAGCGCAACAATTACCCCAACCGCAACCAGAGATTTTTTCATCGTGTCATTATCCATGTATAGAAGCCGGCAGCCGTCCTCCACCGGGCGAAAGAAAAACGCCTGATAACAGGCGTCTTAGATTGCTGACAAAGAAAGAAAAAGCGTGGTTTTTCCCTCTTTGTGGTTATCAGCCGAAAATCAATGAATTGATTTTCCAGTTTTTTAACGAACCGTCTGGTATCTCTTCTCTCGCCAGAGGTTTGTTAGTCGTTTAAAACGCCTGATAACAGGCGTTTTCGTCAACATGCTTACTAGCTTAGCAATACGCGCTAAAAAGATCAGTAAGTTAAAGTTTATTAAACACTCGTGCTACCCGGCCAACGCCGCTGACGGCAATTGGCGACTCGGCGGCGCTAATAAACGCAGACTCACCCGGCTTCAGCACCAGACGCTGTGCCTCTTTGGTTAATACGGCTTCACCTTCCACGCAGAACACAATGGCCGCGCTTTGCTGTGCCAGCGCAGCTTCCTGCGTGCTCAGGTCGTGCAGGGAGAAGGCAAAGTCATCTACAGGAATAGGGAAGTCCAGCTCGCTGCCGCTTTTCTGCGGCTGGGTCAGCAGCTGATTGGCCGGTTTTGGCTCAAATTTGACGTTGGCCACCAGTTCAGGGATGTCGATGTACTTCGGCGTCAGCCCGGCACGCAGCACGTTGTCAGAGTTGGCCATCACTTCCAGCGCCACGCCGTTCAGGTAGGCATGTGGGGTTTCGGCGAACAGGAACATCGCCTGGCCCGGCTCAAGCTTAACCACGTTCAGCAGCAGCGGGGAGAAGAGGCCGCTGTCGTCAGGGTAAAACTCGGAAATTACGCGAATGGTTTCCCACGGCTCGCCCTGCTGGCTGTTCAGCGCCGCTTTTAGTACGCCAAGTGCCAGGGCTTTTTCTTCACCCTGCATGTTAAGCAGGCCGGCAAACAGCTGCGCCAGGCTTTCTGCGCCAGGCTGTTGCAGGAAATGAGCAATCAGCGGGTGAGCGCCAGAAACCGGCTGCAGCAGCGACACAATGTCAGAGAACTCGCGGAAGGCGTTCATCGCCAGGAACGGCGTGAGGGCAAAGACCAGTTCAGGCTTGTGATTAGGATCTTTGTAGTTACGCTCTGCGGCATCAAGCGGAATACCCGCTGCATTTTCTTTAGCAAAACCGATTTCAGAGGCTTTTTTGTTTGGGTGAACCTGAATGGAAAGCGGCTGGGCAGCGCAAAGGACTTTGAACAGAAAAGGCAGCTCGCCAAAACGCTCAGCAACCGCTTTCCCCAACAGCGCTTGCTTGTCGGCGTCGATCACATCGCGCAATGCGTGCGGTTGCCCGTTGGCATCGAGCACTTTTGAGCTACTCTTTGGGTGAGCGCCCATCCACAGTTCGGCCATGGGCTTATGCTGTGGGTTGGCGATGCCGTACAGTTCCGTTAGCGCCGTTTCACTTCCCCAGGCATAATTTTGTACCGCATTGATCAATTTTTGCATCTCAGGTCCCTGTCATCATTGAATCGAAGTTTCAGTTATTAAACCAATTATCCGCCGTGAAGTAACCAGGGCAACAAAAAGTCGTATTAGTCTCAGTTTCTGTTAAAAAATTGTGTAGCATGTTATGACTTGTTTTTGGAACGCAGCGTAAGATCCTGCGCTGAAATATAAAAATTAACGTTACTGTTGTCGCAAGTGAGAGAAATATGTCGAATAAACCCTTCCATTACCAGGAGCCTTTCCCGCTCCAGAAAGACCCAACCGAATATTACCTCCTGAGCTCCGACTATGTTTCCGTCGCCGAGTTTGACGGCCAGCAAATCCTTAAGGTTGATCCTCAGGCCCTGACGCTGCTGGCCCAGCATGCCTTCCACGACGCTTCGTTTATGCTGCGCCCGGCGCACCAGCAGCAGGTGGCAGACATCCTGAGCGACCCGGAAGCCAGCGAGAACGACAAATACGTTGCGCTGCAGTTCCTGCGTAACTCTGACATCGCCGCCAAAGGCATTCTGCCGACCTGCCAGGACACCGGCACCGCCATCATTATGGGTAAAAAGGGCCAGCGTGTCTGGACCGGCGGCGGCGACGAAGAAGCGCTGTCCCGCGGCGTCTACAACACCTTTATTGAAGATAACCTGCGCTATTCCCAGAACGCCGCGCTGGATATGTACAAAGAGGTGAATACCGGCACCAACCTGCCAGCGCAGATTGACCTCTACAGCGTGGATGGCGACGAATACAAATTCCTGTGCATCGCCAAAGGCGGCGGTTCGGCCAACAAAACTTATCTGTACCAGGAAACCAAAGCACTGATCACCCCGGCGAAGCTGAAAGATTACCTGGTTGAGAAAATGCGTACGCTGGGCACCGCGGCCTGCCCGCCGTATCACGTGGCGTTTGTCATCGGCGGAACGTCTGCTGAAGCGACGCTGAAAACCGTGAAGCTGGCGTCAACCAAGTACTACGACGGTCTGCCGACCGAAGGCAATGAATACGGTCAGGCGTTCCGCGACGTGCAGCTGGAAGAAGAACTGCTGAAAGAAGCGCAGAATCTTGGCCTGGGCGCGCAGTTCGGCGGCAAATACTTCGCGCACGACATCCGCGTAGTGCGTCTGCCTCGTCATGGCGCATCCTGCCCGGTCGGGATGGGCGTGTCCTGCTCCGCCGACCGCAACATCAAAGCCAAAATCAACAAAGACGGTATCTGGCTTGAGAAACTGGAGCACAATCCGGGCAAGTACATCCCGGAGGAGCTGCGTCAGGCGGGCGAGGGTGAGGCCGTGAAGGTCAACCTGAACCGCCCGATGAAAGAGATCCTCGCCCAGCTGTCCGACTTCCCGGT
Source organism: Cedecea neteri (assembly GCF_000758325.1). Lineage (NCBI taxonomy): Bacteria > Pseudomonadati > Pseudomonadota > Gammaproteobacteria > Enterobacterales > Enterobacteriaceae > Cedecea > Cedecea neteri. Next base: position 2,998,181 of record NZ_CP009459.1, read on the forward strand.
GTCCACCCGCCTGTCGTTAACCGGCACCATTATTGTGGCGCGTGACATCGCTCACGCTAAACTGAAAGAACGTCTCGATAACGGGGAAGATCTGCCGCAGTACGTGAAAGATCACCCGATTTATTACGCAGGCCCGGCCAAAACGCCGGACGGCTACGCATCCGGCTCCTTAGGGCCGACCACTGCGGGCCGCATGGACTCCTACGTGGATCAGCTGCAGGCCAACGGCGGCAGCATGATCATGCTGGCGAAAGGCAACCGCAGCCAGCAGGTAACCGACGCCTGTCACAAACACGGCGGATTCTACCTGGGCAGCATCGGTGGCCCGGCGGCGGTGCTGGCGCAAAATAGCATCAAGAGCCTGGAGTGTGTGGAGTACCCGGAACTGGGTATGGAAGCTATCTGGAAAATCGAAGTGGAAGACTTCCCGGCGTTCATCCTGGTGGATGACAAAGGCAACGACTTCTTCCAGAAAATTCAGGCCTCACAGTGCTCTCGATGCGTTAAGTAATACTCAAGCCGCCGCCTATAGTGGCGGCTTTTTTTATCGCAAAGGAGAAAGGCATGACATCCAGTCGCAGTGAAAAAGACTCAATGGGCCCGATCGACGTCCCGGCAGATAAGCTGTGGGGGGCGCAGACCCAGCGTTCACTTGAGCACTTCCGCATTTCTACCGAGAAAATGCCCACCGAGCTGATTCGGGCGCTGGCGCTCACCAAGCGCGCGGCGGCGAAGGTCAACGTTGACCTCGGCCTGCTGCCCGCAGAGCGCGGCACGGCTATTATCGCGGCCGCCGATGAAGTGCTGGCCGGAAAGCACCCCGGTGAGTTCCCGCTGGCTATCTGGCAGACCGGCTCCGGCACCCAAAGCAACATGAACATGAATGAAGTGCTGGCGAACCGCGCCAGTGAAATTCTGGGTGGCGTGCGTGGGATGGAGCGACTGGTGCACCCGAACGACGACGTGAACAAAAGTCAGAGTTCGAACGACGTTTTCCCGACCGCCATGCACGTGGCGGCCATTATCGCGGTTCGCGAGCATCTGCTGCCGCAGCTAAACGTGCTTAAGCAAACGCTGGCCAAAAAGGCCGATGCTTTTAAAGATATCGTCAAAATCGGCCGTACTCACCTGCAGGACGCCACGCCGCTGACGCTGGGGCAGGAGATCTCCGGGTGGGTGGCGATGCTTGAGCATAACCTGAAGCACATCGATCATAGCCTGCCGCATCTGGCGGAGCTGGCGCTGGGCGGTACGGCGGTAGGCACCGGGTTGAACACACATCCTGAATATGCGGTGCGCGTTGCAAAAGAGTTGGCTGATTTCACAAAGCAGCCGTTCGTCACGGCGCCAAATAAGTTTGAAGCGCTGGGCACCTGTGATGCCCTGGTTCACGCGCATGGCGCGCTGAAAGGGCTGGCTTCGTCGATGATGAAAATTGCCAACGACGTTCGCTGGCTGGCTTCTGGCCCGCGCTGCGGCATTGGCGAGCTGTCGATTCCTGAGAACGAACCGGGCAGTTCTATCATGCCGGGCAAAGTGAACCCGACCCAGTGCGAAGCCGTCACCATGCTGTGTTGCCAGGTGCTGGGGAACGATGTGGCGGTGAACATCGGTGGTGCGTCCGGTAACTTCGAGCTGAACGTTTATCGGCCGATGGTTATCCATAACTTCCTGCAATCCGTTCGCCTGCTGGCCGACGGCATGGAAAGCTTCAACGAACACTGCGCGGTGGGCATTGAGCCTAATCGCGATCGCATCAGCCAGTTGCTGAACGAGTCGCTGATGCTGGTGACCGCGCTCAATACCCATATCGGCTATGACAAGGCGGCTGAAATTGCTAAAAAAGCCCACAAAGAGGGACTGACCCTTAAAGCATCGGCACTGAAGCTCGGTTATCTGACCGAGGAAGAGTTCGACGCCTGGGTTCGCCCTGAGGATATGGTCGGCAGTATGAAGTCGTAAGTTTTACGTTTCGCAGTACAGATGCAGCCGCGGGATAATCAGTCTTAGCGGCTGCGCTTTAGGCTTATAGCGGTGCTGAATGTTTTCGGCATCGTAATTCAGCAGCTCGCCTAAATCGGGTGGGGTTTCACCGCTTGCCTGCTTACACAAAACAATCAGCGGAGAAGGGCAGGCATACTGTACCTGCTTTTGATGGGCCTGATACCACACGCGGGCCACCGGCTGAACCTTCACCGGGCGCTTGATTTTCAGTCGTGCGTTTTCCGGCAGCCTTTGCACTTCATCCATTTCCTGCCTCACGCGTTCGGCCCATTGTTCCTTCGTCCACGGCGGCACGGCTCGCCCGGCATTCAGGCTTTTTTCCAGCATCTCCAGCACCTGCTGACGGCTCATATTTTTGACAATCTGTTTATTCGCCCAGCCAAATCGCACGGTGTCCGGCGTTTCAGGCAGGGTAATGGCGCGGTAGGCGTTCAGGGTCAGCAGGCCGGGAATATGGTGGTGAACCCATTCAAAACGCTGGGCGGAGGGAAGCCCCGACTCGACGCTGATAATCTGCTCCAGCGTGAACTTCAACTGGTTGATGTTTTGCAGGAGCCCGGAAGTTTGCTGGTATTGCTCTTCGCTGACCGAATAACAGAGCGCGCCGGGTAGGCGCACGGCGGCCTTGGTGCTGATTTTTTCCGACTGCTGCTGGATAAACAGCCGCGTAAAGTGGGCGACGGCGGCATGATGCGCCTCCAGCCCGACGCGCTGGGTGACTTCAATCTTAGAGAGCGGATCGTGCTCTTTGCTTTTTTCTATCTCCGGCAGCGTAAAGACGCGCCCGCTGAGCAGTCGAAGCTGGCCGAGCTGTGACTTGAGCACCGCCAGGTGCTGCTCCAGCTCCCGGCAGGTGGACGTCAAGCGCGCAATAAGGTCGTAGCGTGGCATAGTAACTCACATTAGTTACAACATACTAATAAACTGTAGCAACAGAAGGCCACCTCAGCAATAGCATCGTTTGTATTCTACAGGGGGAAACGGGCCCGAGAGAGCGCTCGGGCCTGCTGCTTATGAGAGGTACGTGGTGTTTACCGGCCAGGAAAAGCGGAAGCTGGCCCCACCCAAAGGGCTGCTTTCAATGGTGACGTGCCCACCCATCGCCACGGCAATAGAATGGACTATCGCCAGGCCAAGCCCGCAGCCGCCGGTTGCTCTGTCCCTGCTGGGGTCAAGGCGAACAAAAGGCTCGAATACGCGGGCGCGCTCTTCTTCGGGAATGCCGGGGCCGTCATCTTCTACCTGCAAATGGGCGATATCATCTTCACGCCATAGGCTGACACGCAGCTGCTGCTCACTATAGCGCAGGGCGTTATTGATCAGGTTGTCCGTGACGCGTTCCATGAGGCGCAGATCCAGCGCGCCATAGTCAATGGCAGTGAGGACATCTGTCTCCAGGGCAATCTGGCGCTGACGGTGAATGAGCTGTACGTCGGCAATATGCGTTTCCATCCAGCTGGCAAATTTGACGTGCGCCAGATGAAGCTCGGTCTGCGGGCGATCGAGGCGGGCGTAGGTTAGCAGCTCGTCAATCAGCGCTTCCAATTGGCCAATATCCCGATTGAGCGCCAGGGATTCGTCTTCGCTAAGGTTATCGCTCATTTCAAGACGGTAGCGCAATCGGACGAGCGGGGTACGCAGCTCGTGCGCAATCCCGTCGATCAGCTGTTTCTTGCTGGCAATCAACGCATTGATGTTATCCGCCATTTGGTTAAAGGCGATGCCCAGCCTTTCAAAGCTTGAGGCATTATCAAAATGAATGTGCTCATCGAGGTGCCCTTTACCAAATCGCTGGGCGGCACTTTCCAGTTTGAGCATGTCCTGCCAGTGCGGCCGCATCCAGATAAACACCGGGAAGGCGAGGGAGATGGCGATAAAAGCGATCAGGCCAATATCCAGCAGCCGCATCTGGTGGAGATAAAAGAGATAAGGGATCGGGCCGACGGCCAGAACGTAGTGGCTGCGTGGAATGCGCTGGATAAATGTATATTCTTCGTCCAGCGCTACGATCTCGCCTTCGCGCAGGTGGCGAGCGGCAACGTCATCGAGTTTGAACTTGCTCATCGGCTCAATATTGAGCTTAAAAGAGAGGTTCAGGTCGAGATCGTTGATCGTTTTATTCCAGTCTCGCGGCGGAATTTCACGCAGCTCGCTGCGCATCAGGTACAGCGAGCTTTTCATTAAATCATCCAGTGACTGGCGGCCTGCCCGCTCGGCGGTGAACTTATACACCAGCCCGACCAGCATGGTCATCACCAGGAAGCAGACAAACAACAGAAGATAAAACTGTACAAACAGCTTTTTCATTGAGCTTTACCGTCAAATCCGTCTTTCATTAAGCTTCGCTTTCCCAGGCGTGTGGGGCAAATAAGTAGCCTTTGTTGCGTACGGTTTTGATGCGGAAGGGCTCAGTCGCATTATCCAGCAGCTTTTTACGCAGGCGGGAGATGGCCACATCCACGCTGCGATCCATGCCGTCGTAGGTTACACCGCGCAGATTTTTCAATAAGGCATCACGGTCCATTATCTGGCCGGCGTGGGTGGCTAGCTCCCACAACAGATCGAAATCTGCAGTCGACAGCACGACGTTTTCATCCCCAAGCGTGACCTGGCGGTTCAGCGGGTCAATGCATAACGTGCCAAAACGTATAGCTTTATGTGGCTTGAGGTTGCTGGCCGTTGTGTCAGCAGTTTGTTGGGCTGAAACACGCTGACGGAGATGCAGTCGTAAACGCGCCAGCAGCACCGCAGGCGGCGTTGTTTTTAGAATGTAGTCATTTGCCCCCATTTCCAGCGACAAAATATGGTTCATGTCACTGTCTAATGATGTCAGCAGAACAATCGGGCCGTCCCACTGTGGGCGAAGGTCGCGGCATAGCGTCATCCCGTCTTTCCCTGGCAGCATAATATCCAGCAAAACCAAATCCGGCTGTTGTTGCTGGATAACCGCTTCGGCGCGGTCACCGCGGGTTTCAACGATAACGTCAATGTCATGTTTCCCGAGATAGGCGGCTATCAGGCCGCCAACTTCCGGGTCGTCTTCCACGTAAACTATTTTGCTCATAATCCGCCGCGTCGGCTTTTAAAATTTGAACATACAATGATGCAATAGATTACACCATTAATGGTTGGTAAACAGTGTTAGCGTAGGTGCCGACCACCGTCTACGGCATGGCTTCTACCGGTGACATAGCGGCTGCCCAACAAATACTCAACCAAACTTACAATTTCCTGTTCACCCGGGGCAATTTTCATCAACGATTTGTTAAGCGAGCGCTGACGATAGTCGGCATTGTCGTCGGTGTTAAACATGATCAGCGCCGGTGCGATGGCGTTAACTTTGACTTCCGGGGCCAGTTTAAGCGCAAAAGAGAGCGTCATATTTTCAAGCGCGGCTTTGCTGGCGGCGTAAGCGATATGTTTGTCGCTACCGCGTTCCGCCACATAATCGGTCAGATGGATAATATCGCTGCCCGCCTGCCCGTGTCCCCGCAGCAAGCTCTCCAGCTCATGATTAAGTAAGTACGGCGCGGCAACATGAACCTGCATCATTGCTTGTAGCGTATCACCGAGCGCAGTTTCGCGGGTTTCTGGTTTCCATTCGCTGGCATTATGAATGATGGCGCGCAGGGCGGGCGTAAGTGACTTCACCCGTTCAGAGAATGCAAGGATGCCTTCATTCGTTGAGAAGTCGGCGTAAAGGCAAGTGACACCGGCTTGTTCGAGTTTGTCGACAGCGGGATGACGAGTTCTATAGCTGATAATTACCGGCTGAGATTTAGCCAGAAAATGCTGAGCCAGTGCCAGGCCGATACGCTGGCCTGCACCGGTGATAAGAATGGGTCGGTTAATAGCTTGGTTCCCCTCATCCAGAATAGCTGCCGGGGAAAGGATTCGTTACCCCACCAGCATCCACGTTGCCGGAAATGCTGCCAGCAGCATCAGGCAAATCATCGTTCTTTCCTTTAAATTTAGCGACTTTTCGTGCGTATGGGTACGGCGCGCGTAAATAAAGACTAATAATCCAGGCGCATACAATACAACCGAAAGCAGCAGATGCATCGGGCCTGACGCATAAAGCAGCCACAAACCGTAAAGACAGGCTCCAACACCAATCGCCTTGTGCAGAGGACGGGTAGCGATTTTTAGCAGGTATGCGCCTACCAGGAAATAAGGCACCAGAATCATTTCTGAGGCGATAGTTAGCAGCGTGTTGTAGTCTGACCCGGTCAGCCAGATCAGCACGAGGCAAGCTTGCACGCTAATATTCGTCAGCCAAAGAGAAGCTGACGGTGCGTTATTTTTATTCTGACTGGCGAACATTTTGGGAAAAGCTTTATGGGTCGCAGCCAGAAGCGGCACCTCTGCGGCCATAATCGTCCAGCTCAGATACGCGCCGCACACGGAAACAATCAATCCGGCAGCAATAATCACTTCTCCCCAGGGGCCCATCATTTCGACCATCAGGCCTGCCATCGACGGATTGCGCATTGCGGCAAGCTCAGGACGAGCAACTACGCCGAGCGAAAGTAGCGTGACCAGCAGGTAGACGCTGAGCGCGGCAATGACCGCCAGCAGGGTTGCTCTGCCAACGTCTTTTTTATTTCTTGCTCGCGCGGACACCACCACGGCCCCTTCCACGCCGATAAAGACCCAAAGGGTAATCAGCATGGTGTTTTTCACCTGCTCCCAGACGGGAACGCCGAGTTTAAGACCGGTAAAATCGAGAGAGAAGGTGGATAGCTTAAAGGCAACCGCGGCCAGTACCACAAACATCCCTAAAGGCAGCAGCTTTGCAAGCGTTGCGACCAGGTTGATGCTGGCCGCCGTTTGCACGCCTCGCAGCACCAGCCAGTGTACCATCCATAACAGCACGGATGCGCCAACGATGGATTGCCAGGTATTGCCGTCGCCGAACAGGCGCAGCTCTGGCGTGTCGGTAAAGAAGCTAAGTGCGGAGAAAACAATGACCAGGTAAGAAACGTTGGCGATCACCGCGCACAGCCAGTAACCCCAGGCCGAGAAAAAGCCGATAAGCTCCCCAAAGCCCTCACGCGCGTAAGTGAATATTCCGCCGTCTAAATCGGGACGCAGTCGGGTGAGTACCAGCATAGCCAAAGCTAACAGGAGAATACCTATGCCCGTGATCGCCCAGCCGATCAGTAATGCTGCCGGACTCGCAACGCTCGCCATATTCTGCGGCAGGCTAAATACACCCGCGCCTAGCATGGAGCTTAATACCAGCGCAGTAAGCGCGGCGAGGCCAAGTTTCTTTTCCATAGGTATCCCGTTGAGGTCTGAAGTGAACCAGCATAATTATTTTGCTTTTACGCATATAAATGGAGGATCACGCTAAGGCGCGGGATTTTACGGAGTGTGTGAACTGCTTGCAATGAGCGTGGTGCGATAAAATGATTTGAATGCAAAAAAAAGGGCAGCGGAAGCTGCCCTGTGATTGATGGTGTATCTTATTTAAACAGGTCGGCGCTTACGGTTAAGTTGTTACCACGTTCCTGCCACTGGCGAGTGATGTGGTAGAACTTAGCCCCTTTCTCGGCCGCACGCTTCGCCACCTGGTAGGAGACGTCTGTCATGCTGCTGAAGTTACCGGTGAACTTAATGCTGTCAAACGGCACCATCTGTGCAGCAGTGATCTTATTCACTTCCTGTACTTTTGTGCCGTCCGGTAACGTTACGGTATAGCGCGTGCCCTGAGAGGACTGGGTCTCAAAGAAACGGCCAACGTCAGAAGATGGGGTTTCAGAAGAAGCAACGCCTGGAATTTCCACATTTTTAGCGGCAGCGCCGCCCGCGGCCAGTGCAGCTTTACCTGCTTCGGAGTTTGCTGGCAGCAGATCCGGGCTTTGAACAACGCGTTTTTTAGCGTCAGCTTTATAGATAAACGCCGTTACGCGTTGGTTGCCGCCCTGGTTGGTATCGACCTGGCGCACAATAAAGAAGGAGGCAGCCCCTTTTTCGCGTGCAGCTTTGGTAATGGCATCGTTAACGTCCGGCTGGGTACGGAAGAAACCCTGAACGGTGACGGTATCAAAGGGTTCAAGTCGATAAGCCTGGTCTTTCGGCAGCTCCGTCACGCCATTGATCACGCGGTTCTTAGGCGCATCGGCTTTAGGTGCATCATTCTTATAAACATCAGCCACGACGCGGGAGTTGCCGCTTTCGCCCATTGCGCTGGTGTCCAGCACGTAGAAAGAGGCGGCCCCGATAGCGTCCGCGCGGCGAGAAACGGCGGCAACAGCATCGCCGATAGCATTAAAGCGGCCTGTGATAGTGATTCGATCGTACGGCTTAAGTGCGGCCGCCTGCTCTGGTGTCAGTTCGGTCGCCGCCTGAGCGGACAGCGAGGTGACGGAAATAAGAGCTGACGCCAGAAGGGTGTTCTTGAGATTCATAAAAATAATCCTTCGCCTTGCGCAAAATGAATACAGGTACTTCTCTGATTAAGACCGATTAGCTGCCGATTATGGCTTGAAATAACGTCCTTGTCTGCGGCATTTTTCGCGCCTTGTGCCTTCCAGGCGATGAATAACAGTGACAAACGTTATTAAGTTAAAAAAAGAGGCATTCACCGCTAAAACTGATAAAGCTTATGACTTATTTAGTTAATATGTTGTTAAAAATGGTTTTTGTCGCGGCGTAGAATCATGTCTTACCGTGTCGGTTAAGCGTATTATCAGGCCTCGGCGTGTAAATAAAGATTAAAACAACTGTCTGAGCCCATGGTGACTGAATTTTTGCGATAAAAATAGAAATACCAGGATGCAGATGTAGATCACAGTCGTTATTTTCAGTAGGTTATAAAAAGTTTGTTACAGATGTATTTTTTGTTGAAGTGGTAATGGAACAGATATCTGCCTGCGCGTGCGGGCGGATGCTTGCGTCTGGCCATGGCAAGGTCTGGCAAACCATCATCAAAAACAGATGGAAGGGAATACTATGCGTATTGGTGTACCAACAGAGCGGTTGGCCAATGAAACCCGTGTAGCCGCCACGCCGAAAACGGTAGAGCAGCTGATTAAACTGGGGTTCAGTGTCGCCGTTGAAAACGATGCGGGTAAACTGGCAAGTTTTGACGACGAAGCGTTTGAGCGCGCGGGGGCGATCGTTGCCAGCGGCGCGGATGTCTGGCAGTCGGACATTATCCTTAAAGTGAATGCCCCGCTGGATAACGAAATTGAGCTTGCTCGTGAAGGGTCGACGCTTGTCAGCTTTATCTGGCCGGCACAAAATCCAGAGCTGCTTGAAAAACTGGCGGCGCGAAATATCACCGTCATGGCGATGGACTCCGTGCCGCGTATTTCACGTGCACAGTCGCTGGACGCGCTTAGCTCCATGGCTAACATCGCCGGTTACCGTGCGATTGTCGAAGCTGCGCATGAGTTTGGCCGTTTCTTCACCGGGCAAATCACCGCTGCCGGTAAAGTCCCGCCAGCTAAAGTGATGGTTATCGGCGCGGGTGTTGCGGGCCTGGCGGCGATTGGCGCGGCCAACAGCCTGGGTGCAATTGTTCGCGCGTTTGATACCCGCCCTGAAGTGAAAGAGCAGGTGCAAAGCATGGGCGCCGAATTCCTCGAGCTGGACTTCAAAGAAGAAGCCGGCAGCGGGGATGGCTATGCGAAAGTGATGTCCGAAGCCTTTATCAAAGCCGAAATGGCGCTGTTTGCGGCTCAGGCGAAAGAGGTCGATATCATCGTCACTACGGCGCTGATTCCGGGCAAACCTGCGCCTAAGCTGATTACCCGTGAAATGGTGGATTCCATGCAGCCCGGCAGCGTGATTGTCGATCTGGCGGCACAAAACGGCGGCAACTGCGAGTACACCGTTGCAAATCAGGTTACCGTGACGCCTAACGGGGTGAAGGTTATCGGTTATACCGACCTGCCAGGCCGTCTGCCAACTCAGTCTTCCCAGCTTTACGGCACTAACCTCGTTAACCTGCTCAAGCTGCTGTGCAAGGAAAAAGACGGCAATATCACCGTCGATTTTGATGATGTGGTTGTGCGCGGCGTGACCGTTATTCGCGAAGGTGAAGTCACCTGGCCTGCGCCACCGATTCAGGTGTCCGCTCAGCCTCAGGCCGCAGCAAAACCAGCAGCGGCTGCGGTCGAAGAGAAAAAACCAACGTCTCCATGGTTCAAATATGGCCTGATGGCGCTGGCAATTATTCTGTTTGGCTGGTTCGCAAGCGTGGCACCAAAAGAGTTCCTTGGTCACTTCACCGTCTTTGCGCTAGCCTGCGTGGTGGGTTACTACGTGGTATGGAACGTCTCCCATGCGCTGCATACGCCGCTCATGTCGGTAACTAACGCTATTTCAGGGATAATCGTGGTGGGTGCGCTACTGCAGATTGGTCACGGCGGCTGGGTTAGCTTCCTGAGCTTCATTGCGGTACTGATCGCCAGTATCAATATTTTTGGTGGTTTCACCGTCACTCAGCGCATGCTGAAAATGTTCCGGAAGAACTAAGGGGTAACACATGTCTGGTGGATTAGTTACAGCTGCATACATTGTTGCCGCGATCCTGTTTATTTTTAGCCTGGCTGGCCTGTCCAAACACGAAACCTCAAAGCAGGGCAACCTGTTTGGTATCGCGGGGATGGCGATTGCGCTGGTGGCGACCATTTTTGGCCCGGAAACCGGCAACGTGGTGTGGATTATCATCGCGATGGTGATCGGCGGGGCGATCGGTATTCATCTGGCGAAGAAGGTGGAAATGACCGAAATGCCGGAGCTGGTTGCCGTGCTGCACAGCTTTGTGGGCCTGGCAGCGGTGCTGGTAGGCTTTAACAGCTACCTCGATCATGGCCCGGGCCTTGAGCCAATTATGGAGAACATCCACTTAACGGAAGTCTTCATCGGGATCTTCATCGGGGCAGTGACCTTTACCGGCTCTATTGTCGCCTTTGGTAAGCTGCGCGGCAAAATTTCGTCTAAACCGCTGATGCTGCCAAACCGTCATAAGCTCAATCTGGCGGCGCTGGTGGTTTCCTTCGCGCTGCTGCTGGTGTTTGTGCGTACCGAAAGCGTTGGCATGCAGGTTCTGGCCGTACTGGTGATGACTATCATTGCCCTGGCGTTTGGCTGGCACCTGGTGGCGTCGATCGGTGGGGCAGACATGCCGGTTGTGGTGTCAATGCTTAACTCGTACTCCGGCTGGGCCGCTGCTGCGGCGGGCTTTATGCTCAGCAACGACTTGCTTATCGTCACTGGTGCACTGGTCGGTTCTTCTGGTGCCATCCTGTCCTACATCATGTGTAAGGCGATGAACCGCTCGTTTATCAGCGTGATTGCCGGTGGTTTTGGCACCGACGGTTCTTCAACCGGTGAAACGGAAGAGGCGGGGGAACACCGTGAAATCAGCGCGGAAGAAACGGCTGAAATGCTGAAAAACTCTACGTCGGTTATCATCACTCCAGGCTACGGCATGGCGGTAGCCCAGGCGCAGTATCCGGTGGCGGAAATTACCGAAAAACTGCGTGCTCGCGGAGTCAAAGTCCGTTTTGGTATTCACCCTGTCGCGGGGCGTCTGCCGGGCCATATGAACGTACTGCTGGCTGAAGCCCGTGTGCCGTACGATGTCGTGCTGGAAATGGACGAGATCAATGACGACTTCGCCGATACCGATACCGTACTGGTTATCGGGGCTAACGATACCGTTAACCCTGCAGCTCAGGACGATCCGCGCAGTCCAATCGCCGGTATGCCGGTGCTGGAAGTGTGGAAAGCGCAGAACGTGATTGTGTTTAAGCGTTCGATGAATACCGGTTACGCAGGCGTGCAAAACCCGCTGTTCTTTAAAGAGAACACCCAGATGCTGTTTGGCGATGCCAAAGCCAGCGTGGAAGCGATTCTGAAAGCGCTGTAAGCGTCAGCTATCCTGTGAAAGCCGTCCTAATGGGCGGCTTTTTTTTGCCTGCCCCGAGCAAAGCGCTATCCCGGACGCTATCAACAATGCACTTATCAAATGAAAAGCATGTAGCGGGACATTCAAAAAGAGGATGCTGAACGCGCCGCCGCTAAGTGGGATCAGGTGCGAGTAAATTTCTCCGCGAGTCGCGCCAATCGCTAAAATCCCTTTGTTCCAAAGCAGATAAGCCAGCCATGAAGGGAAGATAACGAGGTAAGCCAATCCGGCTAAAAAACCAGTGTTCAGATACTGGCCTTTAAATGGCTGCGGCTGGGGCATAAACGTAAAAACAAGCAGCGGAATCAGTACCAGCGCACCAATCACGGCGCTGACGGCAACAAAGGCATTGCCGCCGATGGTTTTGGGCTTGAGCCGTAAAAATGCACAATACAGCGCCCAGCTTACCGCCGAGCCCATCGTCCAGGCATCCCCCTTGTTCAGATTTTTTAGTGTGTCGATATGCAGCAAATCACCCTGCATCACCAGATAGAGCACCCCTACTGAGCTGAGCAGAACGCCCAAAATGTTACGCCGTGAGATGGTCTCTTTGAACACCAGTTTATTAATGAGTAATACCAGCGCTGGCGTAGTCGAGAGGTAAATGGCAGCGTTGAGCGAGGAGGTGTATTGCAGTCCTATATACAACGTCACCGGGAACAGCACCTGGCCACAAAGCGCCAGAAAAAAAACTGTACCCCTGGCTTTCAACATTTCCGGCCACTGTTTAATCACTTGCTTCCGGTAAAGCGCCATTAACAGCAGCGCGGTCAGCAACCAGCGTGCTTCAGAGAGAACAATCGGATCGGCTTGAGCCACCAGCACATGCCCGACAACATAGTTACCGCCCCAGAACAGGGCGGCGAGGCTGAGTAATAAATACGGCATAGATTAATTTCCATCGTAGGCTATTAGCTGGATGCTAAATATCGTTTTTATCTATAATTTCGATAAAGCATCCGCCGAGCACGATACATCAAAGTAGATGCAAACGGCTTGATGATTGATTTTACGGACGAATTGCGTTTTCTTGTCGACACAAAAAGGATAAGTGCGAGCGAAATGCAAAGCTAATTCATCTTTTTAATTTCAAGGTATCGTTTTTATCTATGGATTTTACTCTTCGGCAACTGAAGTTTTTCATTGCTTTAGCACAGACGAAACAGATTTCCAAAGCGGCGACGCGCTGCCATATTTCGCAGTCCTCAATGACCGTCGCCATGCGCAATCTGGAAGAAGTGCTGAACAGCCAGCTCTTTCTGCGTCACGCTAAGGGCGTGCAGCTTACGCCGTCCGGTGAGCGCTTTTTGCTTCATGCGCGCAAAATTATCAGCGACAGTCAGCATGCTATCGAGGATCTGCAGTACCAGCCCGAGCTGGCTGCGGGAGAGATAACGATTGGCATCGCCAGGACGATTTCGGCCTATTTACTGCCGGCAATTATCAGTGAAGTCGAACAGCACTTTCCCCTGATGGTGATCCGTTTTGTTGAAAACGAGCCAGCCAGGCTTATTGAACAACTCCGGCACGGAACGCTGGCGTTTTCCCTGGTGCTTACGTCGAACATTAGCCACGACGCGGGACTTAACGTTGAGACATTTATTCGCTCGCAGCGCCGTCTTTGGGTTGCTCAGGGCCATCCGCTGCTCAGCCAGTCGGGTGTGAAACTGGCCGATATTGCAGGCGCACCGTTTATTATGCTGGATACGGATAAATACCCGGACGTCATTTGCCAGCACTGGCAGGCGAAAGGAGGGCGACCAAATATCGTTTTTACCACCACGTCCTTTGAAACAGTGCGCAGCCTGGTGGCCAAGGGAAGGGGCGTCACTATTTTATCAGATCTGGTCTATCGGCCCTGGTCTCATGAGGGGTTACGGGTGATGCGAAAAACGATAGAGGATAGTTCAACCTACATGGATGTAGGCGCTGTCACCCTGAAGGAAAACACGCTGGTGGAAAGCGAGAGAATGGTGCTCGATTACCTGCGGGGCCTCATCATTCGCCTCGATGACAATGCCTGAGCCACAAATGAAAACCCCGCTGGTAATCAGCGGGGTTTATGTTTAAGAGGGGGCGATATCAGTCATCTTCGGGGTCATCCATCTCAACCGGCGTTTGGTAATCGTCCGGTTTTATTACCAGTAAATCACAGCGCAAATGGTCGATAACCTGTTCTGCGGTGTTGCCCAAAAACGCTGCGGAAAGCCCCGTTCGCCCGACGGTGCCGAGCACCACAATCCCGGCCTGAAGATGTTCGGCCAGGTCAGGGATAACCTCTTCCGGCAGCCCTTTCTCAACGTGCGTCATCTTTTCATCAATGCCGTATTTCTGGCGCAGAGCCTTCATGGCCACAAGATGCTGGCCGCGAATGGCGTCGTTATACACGCTTGGGTCAAAATCAGGCAACTCAATGGCAATATTGATTGGCGTAACCGGATAGGCTCCGATCAGATGAACTTCGGTGTGGTTGACATCATCCGCCAGTTTCAGCGTTTCTCTCACCAGCTTTTCATTCAGCGCGTTGTGGTAAAGCTCTTCGCTGGCAAGGTTCACCGCCACCAGCGCCTTACCGCCTTCCGGCCACGGCTGGTCTTTGACCATCCACACCGGGCAGGGGCATTTACGCAGCAGATGCCAGTCGGTGGGCGTGAAGATCACGGCTTCCAGCTTGTCATGCTGGTGCGCCATTTTCAGCAGCAGGTCGTGTCCGCCAGCGATCACTTCCTGGATGATGGCTTCGAATGGGCGGTTATGCCACACCACCTTAATATCAATAGGAATACCGGCTTCGATATAGTACTGCGCCTGTTGCTTAATCCAGGCCGTTCGCTGGCTGATAACCCCTTTGCGCATCGCGGTGCGTTCATCGGGAGACAGAAGCGTGGTCATTTCGTAGGAAAAATCATAGATAGGCAGGAAGGCTTTGATCCTGCCGCCAATCCGTTGATGCAAATAAACAGCACGCCGCAGGGCAGGTTGATCGTCCTGGTTAGGGTCAATCGCGACTAGCATGTTTTGGTAGTTTGCCATACAGGTCTCCTTACAACTGCTTAACCACAGTCTGTGAAGTAAGATTAACCCATAAGAAAGGAATGAAACAGGTGGAGAGCCCTTGCCGGATCAATAAAAGGGATAAAAGCCGACCCGGCAAAGGTAGTGGTAATCAGGCGACGTTGCGTGACTGGCCCGCGAGGTCGGATAACAGATCGATATTCTCGATGGTGATGTATTTGCCTTTCACCGCCAGCATACCGTTTTTCTGGAAGCGCCCCAGCAGGCGGCTGATGGTTTCTACCGTCAGGCCCAGGTAGTTACCGATATCGCCGCGGGTCATGGTCAGGCGGAACTCACGCGGTGAGAAGCCGCGCTGTGCAAAGCGGCGAGAAAGATTGTAGATAAACGCCGCCAGGCGCTCTTCGGCATTCTTTTTCGACAACAGTAAAATCATGTCCTGATCGCCTTTAATTTCGCCGCTCATCAGGCGCATCATCTGCTGGCGCAGGCTCGGCATTTTACCGGACAGATCGTCGAGCGTTTCAAACGGGATTTCACAAACCATCGAGGTTTCGAGTGCCTGAGCAAAGCTAGGGTGATGGCCAGTGCCGATGGCGTCGAAGCCGACCAGGTCACCTGCGAGGTGGAAACCGGTGATTTGCTCATCGCCTTGCTCGGTAATGGTATAGCTTTTGATGGTGCCAGAGCGAATAGCGTACAGCGATTTCAGTTCATCACCTGCTTTAAACAGGGTTTGACCCTTTTGAATCGGCTTTTTACGCTCGATGATATTATCAAGCTGATCGAGTTCATGCTCATTAAGCGTGAAGGGGATGCATAATTGACTGATGCTGCAATCCTGGCAATGGATAGCACAACCGCCAGACTGAATTCGTCGAATAATACGCTTTTCAGGGATCATAGATATGCTCGGACCGTAATTGATATTGGTCAATTTTAACATCTTTTTCGCGATCAGGTAAGTCTGGCAGAACGTTATTCGGACAATAATAAAGGTAGGAGGTTAAAAAAGGGTCTTCATCTTGTTGAATTCCCTAAAACATTAAAATGCAGCTACTCAATTTTGGAATAAATAGCCGCACTTTTGGCACCATTACAGTAATAAATAACCTTCATGGCGCAGCAGCCACTCTTTCCGCGCCACGCCGCCTGCGTAACCGGTCATTGTCCCGTTCCGGCCAATGACGCGATGGCACGGCACCACAATGCTCACCGGGTTTGAGCCGTTCGCGGCGCCGACCGCGCGCGCAGCGCCTGCGCGGCCTAGCTGCTCTGCCAGTTCGCCATAATGCATCACTCGTCCGCAGGGAATATCGCGCAGGGCCTGCCAAACCTGGCGCTGGAAATCCGTGCCTGCCGTTGCCGTGGGCAGATTATCAATCACCGCCAGATCGCCAGCAAAATAGTCACGCAGCTTGCTGCCGAGGTTCCCAGGGTTACGGCTGCTAACGCGTTGAAACCCTTGTTTCCCATAGTGAATGTTCAGCAGCTGTTCCATGCGGTCGCCGTGCTCTTCCCATTCCACGGCCCGAAGCCTGAACTGTTCGTCGCACAGGATCCACAGCGGCCCAAGCGGAGTGTCAATCTTATCTTCCAGTATTGTCAGCACGGTATTACTCCGTTTTTGTCAGGCCTGAGCGAATGCGTGGCCCATTTTGAGGCTGAAAAGATAACATACCCCCAACGACACCAGCCAGACCTCAAAAGGATTATCACCGCATCTATATACTTGGGCGAAGACTGAAAATAATGGCCGGGCGTGGAAAAAAAGTTTGATAATTACCTGACTCATCACCCGAAATAGTTAGCGTCAGGCTGTCTGATTGCGGCAGTGATTATTTCCCCGGCGAAGGCAATAATAATCTCTTTCATGGTCATTTGATTTACTTTTCTTTAACGCAAATGCAAACTTTATATTTTCATTTTAAACAGCCGGTGACATAAATAATTTGCCAACTATTCTGGAATATCGCCCACGGTTGTCCCGTTGAGCCTCAGGCAGGGCGGGGTTATAGTAGCGCCAGCTAACTCAGGAGGATTGACCGTGAACCTTGACGACAAATCGCTGTTTCTTGACGCCATGGAGGATGTCAAACCGCTGAAAAACTGTG
Source organism: Cedecea neteri (assembly GCF_000758325.1). Taxonomy (NCBI): domain Bacteria; kingdom Pseudomonadati; phylum Pseudomonadota; class Gammaproteobacteria; order Enterobacterales; family Enterobacteriaceae; genus Cedecea; species Cedecea neteri. The sequence goes on from NZ_CP009459.1 coordinate 3,015,239, forward strand.
CGGACAGCCAGTGGATCAAACCTCAGAAAGATCGCATTGGCGTAAAGCCAGACACTACCCAACTGGACAACTTTCTCACCACCGATTTTCTGGACATCATTCCCCTCGACACGCCGCTGGAGTACAAGCGTGAGGGCCTACAGAGCGGCGTACTGGACAAGCTCCGGCTCGGAAAATACAGCCAGCAAGCAAGCCTTAATCTGCTCCGCCAGCCCGTGGAGCGCTGCCGGCAGATGCTGTTTGCCTATATTATGCAGGCTAAGCAGGATGGCCTGCGTAATCTGCTGATCGTGCACGGCAAAGGGCGAGAAGATAAATCCCATGCCAACGTGGTGCGTAGCTTCCTTGGGCGCTGGCTGGCCGAGTTTGACGAAGTGCAGGCTTTTTGCGTGGCGATGCCGCACCACGGCGGCAGCGGGGCCTGCTATGTGGCTTTAAAAAAATCAGAGCAGGCCAAACTGGAAACCTGGGAGAAACACGCCAAACGAAGCCGTTGAGCGGCGGGATGGCGGTGACCTCCCTCAGGACGGCATTGATTTCCGAATCGAAGACAGCAGAATTTGCGCGGCCGTTGAGAGCTGAGTGTCCACTCGCGTAAGAATACCAATAGGTTCCCCGACGCCCGGAATCGGAACAGGAAGTGCGGTCAGCGTACCCTGGCGTAAATCGTCCTTCACCGCGCCGGAAGGCACAAACCAGACATAGTTGTAGTCTACGGTCAGCTGGCGAGAGAGCGAAGCCGAAAGCGTTTCGATACAGGTGGAAGGCAGTTTGCAGCCCTGTGAAGCGAGCAAAGATTCCGCGTTATCGCGCGGCACCGTACCCTGGGGAGAAACCACCGCAGGCCATTCCATCACCCGGCTAAGGGTGATATTTTCATGCAGCAGCGGGTGATTAGGGCGAACAACCAGCTTGAGAGACTCAAGGAACAGCAGTTCATAATTCAGGCCCGTCATCAGCTCAGGATCGGACATGCGCCCGATGCCTAAATCCAGTTCCCCGGACTTTAGCCCTGCCAGCAGCATGGTGTTATTCATGGTGCCGACCTGCAGGGTGACGTCGCTTTGCTGCCTATGAAACTCGCCGATCACCGCCGGTAAAATACCCAACGCGGCGGTAGGCAGCGCGCCAATTCGTATCACATCAGAAGGCCGGTCTTCCCGGCGGACAAACGACTGCCCGGCATGATTCAGGGCATCCAGAACTTTTACCGCATGGGTTAAAAACTGCTCGCCGGTGAGCGTAAGCTGAGCGCCTAACCGCCCGCGTTCGAACAGGCGTGTACCGGTAAGCTGCTCCAGTTCATTGAGGGTTTTGGAGAGCGCAGGCTGGCTCAGGTTAAGAGTTTCAGCCGCGCGGCCCAGTGTTCCCTGCTGAGCGACGGCCACGAAAGTATGTAAATGGCGCAAGCGAATGCGCTGACTGAAGAGACCATTTTTTTCCATAAGCAATGTTAAAAACAGTCCGGCTTCGCTGACAAGCCTCGGTGTTGAATTTTGATAACTTCATTGCAAAATATTATTAACATTTCGTTATGGCCAGGTACATAACCGCTTTAAATCAGAGAAGATTTTTTCGACAAAAGGGCGCTATTTTGCTGAAAAGTGATGCCAGTCGGCAGATTTTAACGCGGCCTGTTTTAGTTAATTTTTTGTTAATTTATAATCTTTGTGGCGGGCATTCTGCATAACGCTGCGTTATGTAATATGCTGAAAAAATTACTTTTTAGGTGCTGCAAAGCAGATCACAAAATGGAAATTCTTCCTGATAAGTGATCCACCAGGTTCTACGCTTTCAGCACTATCCACTGGAGGCATGACATCATGGCGAACACCCTCACGGCCGATGAGATTCGGGACAAATTTTCGCAAGCTATGTCGGCGATGTACCAGCAAGAAGTTCCGCAGTACGGCACGCTGTTAGAACTGGTGGCGGATGTAAACCTGGCCGTGCTGGAACACGATCCTGAGCTGCACCAGCAACTCGAAAATGCCGACGAGCTGGCAAGATTAAACGTAGAGCGCCACGGCGCGATTCGCGTAGGGAAGGCCGAAGAGCTGGCGGTGCTGAAGCGAATTTTCGCGGTGATGGGCATGCATCCGGTGGGCTACTACGATCTTTCCCAGGCCGGGGTGCCGGTGCATTCGACCGCTTTTCGCCCGATTGACGACCAGGCGCTGGCACGAAATCCCTTCCGCGTGTTTACCTCTTTATTGCGTCTGGAGCTTATCGACAACCCGACGCTAAGGGCCCGTGCTGCCGCCATTCTCGATAAACGCGACATTTTCACTCCCCGCTGCCGCGAAATGCTCGATCTTCACGACAGGCAGGGCGGATTCAGCGAGGCAGAGGCGAACACCTTTGTGGCTGAAGCGCTGGAAACGTTCCGCTGGCATCAGCATGCCACGGTTGACGCCGACACATACCGCGCTCTGCATGACGAACACCGCCTGATTGCCGATGTGGTTTGCTTCCGCGGCTGTCACATTAACCATCTCACGCCGCGCACGCTGGATATCGACCGCGTTCAGGCGATGATGCCGGAGCGGGGTATCTCGCCCAAAGCCATTATTGAAGGCCCGCCTCGCCGGGAACGGCCCATTCTGCTGCGTCAGACCAGTTTTAAAGCGCTGGAAGAGCCTATTTTGTTTGCCGGTGAGCACCACGGCACGCACACCGCCCGGTTTGGTGAGATTGAACAGCGCGGCGTGGCGCTGACGCCGAAAGGCCGCGCGCTGTATGATGAATTATTGCTCGAAGCGGGTAACGGCACGGACAACCTAAGCCATCAGCAGCATTTGCAGGAAGTGTTCAGCCGCTTCCCGGACAGCGATGCGCTGCTACGTCGCCAGGGGCTGGCCTATTTTCGCTACCGCCTGACGCCGGTGGGGGACATGCATCGCCAGTCCATCAAACCAGGCGACGATCCGCAGTTGCTGATTGAGCGCGGCTGGCTCATCGCCCAGCCTATTATCTATGAAGACTTCCTGCCGGTTAGCGCCGCGGGCATCTTCCAGTCAAATTTAGGCAGTGACGGTGGGCAGCGGCAGCACGGGCACTCCAGCCGCAGCGAGTTCGAAACGGCGCTGGGTGCGGCGGTCGCCGATGAATTCAGCCTTTATCAACAGGCGGAGGATCGCAGCAAACGCCGTTGCGGTTTACTGTAAACGCGTTACCCTGCTGGAATGTCAGTCACAAGGAACAGCAGATGGAACACGTTGTTAACGTCGCTCAGGGTCAACTGAGCGGCGCCCTTCAGGGGAATATTGCGGTGTATCGCGGTATTCCCTTTGCCATGCCTCCCACTGGAAATCTGCGCTGGCGAGCGCCTCAGCCGCCAGAAAACTGGCAAGGTATTCGCGTCGCCGATACCTTCGCTCCGGCCTGCTGGCAAAGCCTGGAATACTGTAAAGCCGTCGGCGGCGGCGATCCGGGCCAGTTCTCAGAAGACTGCCTTTACCTCAATATCTGGACACCCGCCCGTGGAACGGGCAAACCCTTGCCGGTGATGGTCTGGCTGCATGGGGGAGGCTACACCATCGGGGCTGGCTCTTTGCCGCCGTATGATGGCGCTGCGCTGGCCTCGCGCGGCGTGGTGTTAGTGACGGTGAACTACCGGCTTGGGCATCTGGGCTTTTTTGCTCATCCTGCATTGGATGAAGAAAACCCGGAAGGGCCGATTCACAACTTTGCCTTGCTCGACCAGATAGCTGCGCTGAAGTGGGTGCGGGACAACATCGCAGCTTTTGGCGGGGACGCTAGCAACGTTACGCTGTTTGGCGAGTCAGCAGGCGCTCGCAGCGTGCTTTCTCTGCTGGCGTCGCCTTTGGCCAGCGGCCTGTTCCACAAAGGAATCATACAAAGCGCCTATACGCTGCCGGATGTCGATCGCCGTAAAGCGTTGAAGCGCGGCGTGGCGGTGGCAGAGCATTTTGGGCTTAAAAATGCAGATGCTGAAGCGCTGCGTTCCCTTCCCGCCAGTGAACTATGGGCGCTGGAGGCCCCGCTAAACATCGGGCCGACGCCCGTCAGCGGCGACATTGTTCTGCCTGAACCGATGCTGGACACGTTTTTTGCCGGACGGCAGCACCGCATGCCGCTGATGGTGGGCAGCAACAGCGATGAGGCCAGCGTGCTGAGCTACTTCGGGATTGACCCTGCGGGCCAGGTTGAGCTTCTGCGTCGGGAAAAGCGTTTTGGCCTGGGGCTGATCAAGCTGCTGTATCCTGGCGTTAAAGGCGATGCTGAGCTGGGGCGTCAGGTGTGCCGGGACATGGCCTTTACCACGCTGGGGTTTGTGGTGATGCAGGCGCAGCAGCGCGCGGGCCAGCCCTGCTGGCGGTATTATTTTGACTACGTGGCGGAGGCCGAGCGTGAAACTTACGCCAACGGCACCTGGCACGGCAACGAAGTGGCTTATGTGTTTAACACGCTGCAGCTTTCCCCGCCTGCCAGTGAATATGTGACTGAACGTGACCTGCAGTTTGCCGCTCAGATTGGCGATTATTGGGTCAGCTTCGCCCGCAGCGCCGGGGCGCGCAGCAAAGCGTTACCTGGGCCGTTAAGCTGGCCTGCCAGCACCAAAGGGCGAGACCGCACCTTGCGGCTGGGCGTTCATCTGCGGGGGCAGTTTAAGGTAGAAAATCGCTTTATGCGGCTGAGAATGCAGTTATTTAAGCGAGTGATGAAACACCACGTTAGTCTGGACTGAGTAACGCATTGCAAAATGCCTCCAGCCCGGCGGTGCCTTCGCTGCCGGGCTTCACTGCCAGCCTGTAACTGGCCCCGGTTTTTACGCTCCCGGCAAAAGGCCGCGCTAGCCGTCCGGTACGAAGATCTTCGGCCACCAGCGTTTCGTCTGCGATGGCTATCCCAAATCCCTGAATGGCGGCGCTGATCGCCAGATCCATAGTGTCGAAATGCTGATTTTTCTGCATCGTTTGCCACGGGGGAGAGGGATTATCTGACAGCCACAATGACCAGTCGGTGCGATCGCGAGTCGGGTGCAAAAAGGTTAATCGCTCCCAGTTGCTGCCCTCTGGCGGCATAAGCGCCTGGCTGATAACCGGCGTCAGCCTTTCTTCAAACAGCAGCGTGCCGCTTTTGGCCTGCTGACCAAACACGATGGCGGCATCAAACGGCTCGTTTTTGAAATTGACGCCGTGCTCCACGGTGGTGGTTAACGCTACCTGGATCTCAGGCATACGTTGCTCAAGCTGAATCAGTTTCGGCACCAGCCACCGCATAGCGCAGGTGGGGGCCTTAAGACGAATAATTTCAGGCTTATGGCAGGCCCGGTCGGCTACGTCCAGCAGCGTGTTAAAGGCGCTCTGGAGATCGGGCAGCAGGGCGCTGCCCTGGGGCGTGAGGCGTAATCCGCGTGCATGGCGCTCAAATAGCGCAAACCCCAGCCACTGTTCCAGCGCCGCGATTTTACGGCTGACGGCACCCTGGGTCAGGCAAAGCTCTTTTGCCGCTCTGGTGAGGTTCAGGTGCCTGGCCGTGACCAGGAAAGCATCGAGAGTATTTAGGGGAAAATTACGCCGGGTCATGATGCTCTCCGCTGAGCTATGCATTTTTCGCATGGCTATTATGACAACAATTCGATTGTCGTGGCAATGGCGGCGATATTGAATAGTTATGCAAATCGCATCACGTTCAGGAGCCGCTATGGCCATACAAACCCCGGTACAACAACGTTCAAAATTGCCGGACGTCGGAACCACGATTTTTACGGTGATCGGCCAGCTTTCCGCGCAGCACAAGGCGATAAATCTTTCTCAGGGTGCCCCCAACTTCCCGTGTGACCCAAAACTGATCGCCGGCGTCACCAAAGCCATGCAGGAAGGGCATAACCAGTACGCCCCGATGACCGGCCTGGCATCCCTGAAACAGCTGATTGCCGATAAAGTGGCGAGCCTTTACGGGGCCGTGTATGACCCTGCAGAGGAGGTGCTGGTCACCGCCAGCGCCAGCGAAGGGCTTTATTCTGCCATCGGCGGCCTGGTACATCCCGGCGATGAAGTTATCTATTTTGAGCCATCTTTTGACAGCTACGCACCGATTGTCCGCCTGCAGGGCGCCAAACCGGTGGCGATCAAGCTGAGCCTGCCGGATTTCACCGTTAACTGGGACGAAGTGCGGGCGGCGATTACGCCACGCACGCGGATGATTATCGTGAACACGCCGCATAACCCAAGCGGGCAGGTGTTCAGCGCCCATGACCTGGAAATGCTGGCGGCGCTAACCCGCAATACCGACATCGTGATTCTGTCCGATGAAGTGTATGAACACATTGTCTTTGACGGCAAAAAGCACCACGGCATGGCGACGCACCCGCAGCTGGCCGAGCGCAGCGTGGTTGTGTCGTCATTCGGTAAAACCTTCCACGTCACAGGCTGGCGGGTCGGGTATTGCCTGGCCCCGGCGGCGCTGATGGATGAGATCTGCAAGGTGCATCAGTTCCTGATGTTCTCCGCCGACACGCCGATGCAGTATGCGTTCGCCGACTATATGAGCGATCCGCAAACTTATCTTTCACTGGCGGCGTTTTATCAGCGCAAGCGTGATTTAATGCAGTCTTTGCTGGCTGATTCGCCGTTTGAACTGCTGCCGAGCGGTGGGTCATTCTTCCTGCTGGCCCGCTTCGGGCACTTCAGCGATGAGTCCGACAGCGAGATGGTGAAGCGGCTAATCACCGATTACGGCGTGGCGACCATTCCGCTCTCCGCGTTTTATACCGATGGTACTGACAATAAAATTATCCGGCTCTCATTTGCCAAAGATGAAGCTACATTACGGGCGGGCGCTGAGGCGCTGTGCCGGGTTAAGCCACGCTGATAAGGGGTCATGATGAAAAAAGTTTATGCGCTAAGTTTGCTTCTTGGGCTGTGTTCTTCGTTTTCTGCGCTGGCAGCCGGTGAGCTGCGCTATGGCCTCGAAGCGGAATATCCCCCGTTTGAAAGCCGCAACAGCGCGGGCGAGCTGGAAGGGTTTGACGTCGAGCTGGGGAAAGCCATTTGCCAGGCGGCCAGCCTCAAATGTACCTGGGTTGAAACGTCGTTCGATTCGCTGATCCCAGGGCTGGTGGCGAAGAAGTTTGACGCCATCAACTCGGCAATGAACATCACCGAGCAGCGCCGCAAGAGTATTGATTTTACCCAGCCAATCTACCGTATCCCGTCTCAACTGGTGGGCAAAGAAGGCAGTGGCCTTGAAGCCACGCCGGAAGGGCTGAAAGGCAAAACCATCGGCGTGCTCCAGGGCTCCATTCAGGAAACCTATGCCAAAGAGCACTGGGAAAAGCAGGGCGTGAACGTCGTGTCGTACAAAGACCAGAACATGGCCTGGGCTGATTTGCTGAATGGCCGTATTGATGCCTCGCTGGTGATGTCCGCTGCGGGCCAGGCTGGCTTCCTCAGCACGCCGCAGGGTAAGGGCTTTGGCTTTATCGGCAAGCCGGTTAGCGACGACACCATCCTCGGCAGCGGGATTGGTTTTGGTCTGCGTAAAGGTGACGCGGTCACGAAAAAAGAGCTGGATGCGGCCATAGATAAAGTGAAAGCCGACGGCACCGTGACGAAGCTTGCACAGAAGTTCTTCCCTGGCATCGACGTTAGCGTGAAGTAACGTTTATCAGGGCTCGTCGGCACAATGGCTGACGGGCCTTGAACGCTTTTTTCGCCAGGCCATGGCGAATTTTTCGGTGATATCTGGTTTCCTGAAAAAAAACTTTCGTTCCTCCCCCAAACGCCTTCTCCGCCCATTGGATTCACTGTGAATTTTGTCTAGAGTGTGCGGTCGTACAGGTAGCAGTCTCTTGCCGCTGTTCTTCCCGCCGGGAGGAACAAAACACATCGACACATAAGGACGATTTCTCAGGCATGAATCGCAGACGTTTTATCCAGGCCTCTATGGCTCTCGCCGCTGCCTGCGGCACGCCAACCCTTGCCACGCTGTTCTCCCGAAGCGCCTTTGCTGCCGAATCAGGTATCGCAGACGGGCATTCAACCGCCTTCGATTTTGCGGTGCTTCAGGGCATGGCGCACGACCTGTCGAAAAAACCATGGGGCGGTGCACCGCGCGCGCTGCCCAACACGCTGGCTAACCTGACGCCTCAGGCTTATAACGCCATTCAGTACGACGCCGATCATTCGCTGTGGAACAACATCGAAAACCGCCAGCTTGACGTGCAATTTTTCCACGTCGGCATGGGGTTCCGCCGCCGCGTCAGAATGTTCTCGCTGGATTCCGCCACCCATCAGGCGCGCGAGATCCACTTCCGCCCTGAATTGTTTAACTACAACAATGCCGGCGTGGACACCAAACAGCTCGAAGGCCAGACGGATCTTGGTTTTGCCGGCCTGAAAGTCTTCAAAGCACCTGAGCTGGCGCGACGTGACGTCGTGTCCTTCCTCGGGGCAAGCTATTTCCGCGCCGTAGACAGCACATACCAGTACGGCCTTTCCGCCCGTGGCCTCGCGGTGGATACCTTCACCGACACGCCGGAAGAGTTCCCGGACTTCACCTCGTTCTGGTTCGAAACGCCGAAAGCCTCCGACACGACTTTTGTGGTCTATGCCTTACTCGACAGCCCGAGCGTGACCGGCGCGTACAAATTTATTATCAGCTGCGAAGCCGAGCGCGTGGTGATGGAGGTGGACAACCACCTTTATGCCCGTAAAGACGTCAAGCAGCTGGGCATCGCGCCGATGACCAGCATGTTTGCCTGCGGCACCAATGAACGCCGGACCTGCGACACCATTCACCCGCAAATTCATGACTCCGACCGCCTGGCCATGTGGCGCGGTAACGGCGAGTGGATTTGCCGCCCGCTGAATAATCCGCAGAAACTTCAGTTCAACGCCTTTATGGACGAGAACCCCAAAGGCTTTGGCCTGCTGCAGCTGGATCACGACTTTGCCAGCTACCAGGACATCATGGGCTGGTACAACAAGCGTCCGAGCCTGTGGGTGGAGCCGCGTAACAAGTGGGGTAAAGGCACCGTTGGCCTGATGGAAATCCCGACCACCGGCGAAACGCTCGACAATATTGTCTGCTTCTGGCAGCCGGAAAAACCGGTCAAAGCCGGGGATGAGTTCGAGTTTAAATATCGCCTCTACTGGAGCGGTCTGCCGCCGGTGACGACGGATCTGGCCCGCGTTTACGCCACCCGCACCGGGATGGGCAGCTTCCCGGAAGGCTGGGCGCCGGGCGAACACTTCCCGGAGAAATGGTCCCGCCGCTTTGCTATCGACTTTATCGGGGGCGACCTGAAAGCCGCCGCGCCGAAGGGCATTGAGCCGGTGATCACGCTCTCCAACGGCGAAGCGAAACAGATTGAGATCCTCTACGTAGAACCGTTCGACGGCTACCGAATTCTGTTTGACTGGTACCCTACCAACGACTCTACCGACCCGGTCGAGATGCGCATGTTCCTGCGTTGCCAGGGCAAAGCGATCAGTGAAACCTGGCTTTACCAGTACTTCCCGCCGCCGCCGGACAAACGTAAATACGTCGACGACCGCGAAATGCGTTAATCACCAGCCCCGCCGCGTAAAAGCCGCGGGGCTTTTTTATGCCCGTTTCACCGTCTCGTCCTCTTATTGCATAAATACTCTTTCATAATGAATTTCTATATGTTCACTTTTGGCGGTGTTTTAAATCTCGTGCGTTGCCACAAAAAAGTGACATAAGATAACTGTCACCTTCTAATAAAAGCGGGAGTCGCGCGTGGAACAACAGCAGGCCTGGCAGGATGAAGTGATCGCGGTTAATGATGACATCGAGCTGCATTCGGTGAATGAGCGGTTCGTCAAAGACGTTTTTGTCCTGGTGCAGCGTAACAAGAGCTGGCTGCAAAAGGCGATGAACTGGCCGCAGTATGTTGTTTCCGAGGACGACACCCGCAAAACGCTGCAGGGGAACTATGTTCTCCACCATAAGGGCTACGCGAAGATGTTTATGATCCTCTATCGCGGCGAGCTGGCGGGCGTCTTTTCCTTTAACCAGATAGTCCCGACCGACAAAACGGCCTACATCGGCTACTGGTTAAGCGAGGATCGGCAGGGCAAGGGGATCATTTCCGCCGTGATTGAGGCCGCGATCGGCAAGTATGCGGGGGAAGGGACGGTGCGCCGGTTTGTCATCAAATGTATCGTCACCAACCGGGCCAGTAACCGGGTGGCCCAACGCAATGGCTTCTCCCTTGAAGGCTGCCTGAAACAGGCCGAGTTTCTGAACGACGAGTTCCACGATCAGAATATTTACGGGCGCATTGTTGATTAAAAAATGCCGTAAAACGGCGTGCGGGTAATTCGCTGTGCGCCATTAATATCCTTCATGCCGCGAAGATGAATCAGTTCGCCGCCAAAGCCTTCCACCGCCGCCTCATCATAAATCTGCACGTTGTTTTCGATGAGCACGTTACCCATCACTTTCGCCTCGCCATACACTTGCACATTGTTGTCCAGCAGAACCGGGCCGCCGATAAGCGCCGCGTTACCGTAGACCTGGACGCGGTGCTTGAGCACGCAGTCGCCTTCAATAAGGGCGTTGCCGTAAACTTGAGAAGAGTAGCGGATGGTCGGGATCTGGCTGTCGCCGCTGCCGGCAATAATACGTGCGTTACCGGACACCTGTGCACAGTCACAAACCCAGACATTGTTCTCTGCATTGCCTTCAATTACGGCGTTATCAAAAATGGCTGAGCGGTGTTCGACAAAGGCGTTGTTCACGCGGGCGTGGCCGTAGATTTGCGCCTGATGGACGATGCGTGAGGCCAGCACCGTGGCGTTCCCGTAGATTTGCAGCCGCATTTCTGTATCTTCGGTCAGCCCCAGCACGGCAATCACCTGGCTCTGCTGCAACACGCGGGCCGAGCCAGAAATAAAGCATTCGCCGCTGATGCGGGAATCCTCGACCCGCGCGTTGCCTCCCACTTTTGCGCGATGGCAGATTTCAGACTCACCGCGGATTTTGGCGTCGTCTTCAACGCGTGCACCGTTCCAGGCCAGGGCGTCAGGCTCAAGCCAGCAGCTTCCCGCGTGGCTTAAGTTCGCTTCTTCTTCAATCCAGCCGCCGCATTGCCCGGCCACGACGTTGCCGAAAGCGTAAAGCGCCTCAATTTGCCAGAGTCGAACTTGCCGCTGTTCGCCATCATGCTGATAATCATGAAGCCGTGAAACGTCCGTAAGCCGATATTTTTTCATGGTGATTTCTCGCTGTGCACTGCTGATAAACGTAGCAGGTAATTCACCGGCGTAGCGTTTGGCGGCGTAATCGCATAAAATGCATTTAAAATACATTTTAAAAAATAAACAAAATGAATAAACCGACCACCGGCAGCTTTATCAATCTTCCCGCAGGCTACTTTGGCATGGTGCTGGGCATCATCGGCATGGGGTTTGCGTGGCGATATGCCGCCACGATTTGGCCGGTGCCGTCTTTTATCGGTGAGACGCTGGTGGCGCTTGCCGCAGGCATCTGGCTGCTGCTGGCGTTAGCGTTCGTGACGCGTCTGGTGCGCTACCCGCACAGCGTGCTGGCAGAAATTCATCATCCTTTAATGAGCAGCTTCGTGAGCCTGTTCCCGGCGACGACCATGCTGGTGGCCATCGGCGTGGCCCCTTATCTACGCCCGCTCGCCGCAGTGATGTTTGGCTTTGGTGCCGTGGTGCAGCTTTGTTATGCCGCCTGGCAATCCGCCGGATTATGGCGGGGCACGCACCCGCAGGATGCCACGACGCCGGGGCTGTATTTGCCCACCGTCGCCAATAATTTTATCAGCGCGATGGCCTGCGGCGCGTTGGGTTATCACGACCTGGGGATCTTGTTCCTTGGGGCCGGTGTGTTTTCCTGGCTCAGTCTGGAACCGGCGATTTTGCACCGTATGCGCAGCGCCGGGGAACTGCCCACGCCGGTGCGCACATCGCTGGGCATTCAGCTTGCCCCTGCCTTGGTGGCCTGCAGCGCTTACCTTGCCGTGAATGGCGGCGTGACGGATTTCTTTGCCAAAATGCTGTTTGGCTACGGCCTGCTGCAACTGCTTTTCATGCTGCGCTTAATGCCCTGGTACCTGGCGCAGCCGTTCAATGCTTCTTTCTGGAGTTTCTCATTCGGTATTTCTGCGCTGGCCACCACGGCGCTCCATCTGAGCGCGGGCAGCGGGGACGGGCTGTTTCACGTCATTGCCGTGCCGCTGTTTATTTTTACTAATGTGATTATCGGCCTGCTGCTGGCGCGTACTTTTATCCTGCTAATGCAGGGAAAATTGATTCTGCGCACCGCGCGGCCTGAAAAAAAGGATCTGTCATGACCGAGAAGTCTGAAAGCTATTACAGCGAAAAATACGGCTTAACTGCCACACATTCTGATGTACTGAACGCCGTGAAGTACGTTGCGCCAGGCAAAACGCTGGATCTTGGCTGCGGCGGCGGGCGCAACAGCCTGTACCTGAACCAGAAAGGGTTCGACGTCACCGCCTGGGATAAAAACCCGATGAGCATCGCCAGGCTGAATCAGATTATCGAAACAGAAGGGCTGAAAAACATTGTCACCGCCGAGGCTGACCTTAACCAGCTGAGCTTTGACGGCGAGTACGACTTTATTCTCTCCACCGTGGTGATGATGTTCCTCGAGCGAAGCACGATCCCAGGGCTTATCGCCAATATGCAGCGCTGCACCAAACCCGGCGGCTACAACCTGATTGTGGCGGCCATGGATACCGAGGATTTCCCGTGCACGGTCGGCTTCCCGTTTGCCTTTAAAGAGGGGGAGCTGCGGAACTACTACGAAGGATGGGAACTGATTAAATACAACGAAGATGTGGGGCAGTTGCACAAGACCGATGAGAACGGCAACCGCATCAAGCTGCGTTTTGCCACGATGCTGGCGCGTAAGAAGTAAATGTAAAAATTAACCCTCACCCCGTCCCTCTCCCTGGAAGGGAGAGGGGGAATTAAAGCGTTCTCTGTATGAATTCCCTCTCCCTTAGGGGAGAGGGTTAGGGTGAGGGGAAAATTACTTCGCCGCCAGCAGGCAAAGCTTCAGCGCCACATTGTAAGAAGCCTCGAACGCCCGCAGCGGTAAAAACTCAAATCGCGAATGGAAATTGTGCGCGCCGGTAAAGAAGTTCGGCGTCAGCAAGCCTTTAGCCGAAAGCGCCGCGCCATCCGTGCCGCCGCGCATTGGGATCACCTTCGGCTCAATCCCCAGCTCATCCAGAGCGGCAAAAATCAAATCAATGGCCCGGCGGTCATCGGTAATGGCGTTACTGATGTTGCTGTACGTATCGCTGATGCTGAACTCGACGCGTGCAGTCGGGTATTGCGCAGCAATCTTCTGCGCCACTTCGCCAATTTGCTGTTTGCGGCGTTCAAAGTTGGCCAAATCGAAGTCGCGAATATTTGCCTTCAGCAGCGCTTCGCTCTGTGAAGCCTGCATCCCGTTAAACCAGACGTAACCTTCACGCCCTTCGGTGTGTTCTGGCGTCTGTTGGCGGTCAAAATGGCTGATGTAGTCCATCGCCATCAGCAGCGGGTTCACCAGTACGCCTTTGGAGGACATCGGATGGCTGGTGACGCCGGTGAATTTTAGCTCCGCGTGGGCAGCGTTGAAGTTTTCATACACCACTTCGCCCAGTTCGCAGCAGTCGATGGTCCACGCGAAATCGACGTCAAAACGCGCCAGATCCAGCGCTTTGGCGCCACACAGGCCAATTTCTTCATCCGGGACGAAGGCCACCACAATGTCGCCGTGTTGGTGCTCTGCAGTCAGGTTCTCCAGCAGCGTCATCACCACCGTGACGGCGGCCTTGTTGTCCGCGCCCAGCACGCTGGTGCCGTCGCTGAAGATAATCTCTTCCCCAGGCCAGGCGTTGATTTCAGGGTGTTCCGCCGTGCGCAGCCAGATGTTCTCTTTGGCGTTCAGGCATAAATCTTCGCCCGTGAAGCGGAGGATCTGCGGATGGATATCCGGGGAAAGGCCAACGTCAACGGTATCAATGTGTGTAATGAACCCCACGCGCGGCGCGCCGGCCACGTTGCCTTTCTTCACGGCGGTGACCGTGGCGTGCTCATCAATCACAATATTTTCAAGTCCCAGCGTACGCAGTTCTTCAGCGAGCATACTGGCCATTTCGTGTTGCCCTGGGGTACTGGGCAGGCTGCTGACGCGCGGGTCACTTTGGCTGGTCACCGCCAGATAACGAAAGAAGCGTTGGGTGAGCTGCTCGCTGAGCGACGAAGACATAGTGTTTCCTTATTGTTCGATGTTGTTTGTTGGCAATGTAAATTTAATGTTATTTATTAAGGCGCTTTGCACAAGCTTTATTCATTCAGGGTCAGGACAAACACCACAGGAAGACAGCGATGAAAACAAAGATTACAACGCTTGCACTTGCCGTAGCGGCGCTCTCTATCAGTACCAGCGTGGCGGCCAGCACGCTGGTTTATTGCTCCGAAGGCTCACCGGAAAACTTCAACCCGCAGCTCTATACCTCGGGCACCAGTGTGGATGCCAGCGCGGTGCCGGTTTATAACCGGCTGGTGGATTTTAAAGTCGGCACCACGGAACTGCAGCCCAGCCTGGCCGAAAGCTGGGACGTCAGCGAGGACGGCAAAGTCTATACCTTCCATCTGCGCAAAGGTGTGAAGTTCCAGAGCAACAAATATTTTAAGCCCACCAGAGATTTCAACGCGGATGACGTGATTTTCTCGTTTATGCGCCAGAAAGATCCGAAGCATCCGTATCACAACGTCTCCAACGGCAACTATTCCAACTTCGAAAGCCTGGAGTTTGGCAAGCTGATCACCGCGATTGATAAAGTGGATGACAACACCGTGCGCTTCACGCTGGCACACCCGGAAGCGCCGTTTGTCGCGGATTTGGGCTGGTATTTTGCCTCGATTCTCTCTTCCGAATACGCTGATGCCATGATGAAGGCTGGCACGCCTGAGCGCGTTGATTCCGACCCCATCGGCACAGGGCCGTTTGAGCTGAAGCAATACCAGAAAGACTCCCGCATTCTCTATACCGCTTTCCCTGATTACTGGCAGGGCAAATCAAAAATCGACCGTTTAGTGTTCTCCATCACGCCGGATGCCTCGATTCGCTACGCCAAGCTTGAGAAAAACGAATGCCAGGTAATGCCGTTCCCGAACCCGGCGGATTTGCCGCGCATGAAGGAAAACAAAGACATCACGCTGATGCAAAAAGCGGGGCTGAATACCGGTTTTCTGGCTTTTAACACCCAGAAGCCGCCGCTGGATAATGTGAAAGTGCGACAGGCGCTGGCAATGGCGATTAACAAACCGGCGATTATCGAAGCGGTGTTCCACGGCACGGGCATCGAGGCGAAAAACCTGCTGCCGCCGGGCGTGTGGAGCGCGGACGACAAGCTCAAAGACTACGATTACGATCCTGAAAAAGCGAAGGCGCTACTCAAAGAAGCCGGGTTTGCCAACGGCATGAGCATTGACCTGTGGGCGATGCCGGTGCAGCGTCCGTATAACCCGAACGCTAAACGTATGGCGGAGATGATTCAGGCGGACTGGGCGAAAGTTGGTGTGACGGCGAAAATTGTCACCTACGAATGGGGCGAATACCTCAAGCGAGTGAAGGGCGGCGAGCACCAGGCGGCGCTGATGGGCTGGACGACGGCCACCGGTGACCCGGACAACTTCTTCGGGCCGCTATTTACCTGCACATCGGCCAACGGCGGGTCTAACTCATCCAAATGGTGCTATCAGCCGTTTGATAAGCTGATTCTTGAAGCCCGTGCCGAGGGGAACCACGATAAGCGAGTCGAACTCTACAAAGAAGCGCAGCAAATGATGCACGACCAGATGCCTGCGGTGATGATTGCCCACTCCACGATTTTCGAGCCGGTGCGTAAAGAGGTGACCGGGTATGAAATTGACCCGTTCGGGAAGCACATTTTTTATCAGGTGGATGTGAAGAAGTAAGTCGGCTGAAGGTCCCTCTCCCTTTGGGGAGAGGGAATAAAAAAGATTGCATGCCGTTTTCCCCCTCGCCCCCTTGGGGAGAGGGCCGGGGTGAGGGGCTTTACCCACTCGCAGCCAAATAAACCGCTACACCGTACTCCGCTCACTCACCGCCTCAACCGGCGCAGCTGCCGTCGCCTGATTCGCCTGCTGTTCCTCGCGGAACTTCAGGTTATCCCAGACCCGGAAGAACGGGTAATACATCACCAGCGAGATAGCCAGGTTCACAATCTGCAGAATCGAGCCGGAAATATGGCCGCCCGTCGCCAAATAGCCGCTGACGATAATCGGCGTCGTGAACGGCAGCGCAATCCCTGCAGGTGGCGCAACCAGGCCTGTTGCCATCGCCGTGTAGGAGACAATAACCAGCACCACCGGGGTCAAAATAAACGGCACCACCAGGTACGGGTTCATCACCAGCGGAATGCCAAACACCATCGGTTCGCTGATGTTAAACAGGCTGCCCGGCGCGGCAATCTTACCCAGTTGCTTCATCTGCACGCTGCGGCTGCGGATCAGCATAAAGATCACGAGGCCTAGCAGCGCCCCGGTGCCGCCAGGGGCGATCCACAGGTCGTAGAACTGCTGGGTAATGATGTGCGGGATAGGCAGACCGTTCTGGAATGCCGCCAGGTTCTCGGACATATTGGTCAGCCAGACCGGGCGGATAAACACCAGCACGATGGTGTCGCCGTGCAGGCCGAGCGTCCACAGAATGCCAATCAGGATCACCGACACAATCATTCCCGGTAACGAGCCGCCAATGTGGCTCATCGGAATGCCGACCAGATCCGTGATCATAGTGTTGATGTCACCAAACGGCGTGGCTTCCACCAGCAGGCGAAGCGCCAGCACCACCGCCAGCACGCAAAAACCCGGCACCAGCGCGAGGAACGATTTTGCTACCGCAGGCGGCACACCTTCTGGCATGCGGATCACCAGATTACGGTTGCTGATAAACCGGTAAATCTCGGTAGAAAGCAGGGCGATCAGAATCGCGACAAACAGCCCCTGACTGCCAATTTGCCCCATCGGCAGCACGCCCTTCACGAACTCAGCGGGCCCGCCGGACGGCGGCGTGAACATAATGTTCTGCGGGATGGTCATGATAAAAGCGACCAGTGACACCGCCCCGGCGGTGAGCGGGTCGATAGTGCGGTATTTTTCGGCCAGACGATAGGCGATCCCGAAACTCGAAATAATCGCCATGATGTCATAGGTCGCTTTCACCGGATAAAGCAGCTTGGTCTGCCACGTGGCCCCAAACAGATCGGTCATTAGCTGGGGGTAACCCGGCACCGGCAGATAGGCGAAAATCAGGAAGAACGAGCCAATCAGCATGAACGGCATGTTCAGAATGATCCCGTCGCGGACGGAAAGCACGTGCTTTTGCCCGGCGATTTTCAGCGCCACGGGCAGCACATATTTTTCAAGAAACGATTTCTTTGCGGACACGGTTACCCCTGTCCCGGCGCATGGCCGGGCATTATTGTTATTGATTTCTGTTGTGGGGTGGGCGTAAAGCATCGCCCACCGGTAATCGGCGCTAATTAAACTGCGGCAGCCACGCCTTGTTGCTTGCAAGCACTTCGTCGAGCAACGTCTGAGCGATATTCACGTCAGCCACCAGCGGGTTCGCTATCAGCGCCAGGAGCGCCTGCTGCTTATCGCCGTGAACCGCCGCTTCAATCGTCAGCCGTTCAAAGTCTTTCACCTGCTGAGTCAGGCCATTCATCAAAGGAGGAAGTTTGCCAAAGGCCAGCGGATGAGCCCCCAGCGCATCGATCACGCAGTTGGTTTCGATCACTGCGTCGTCCGGTAGCCCCTGAATAGCGCCGTTGTTGGCGGTATTCACCACCATCTGTTTGCCGAGGTTGTTGTGCAGGGCGTCGATAAGCTCCAGGGCCACTTCCGAGTAGAACGAGCCGCCGCGCTGGCTCAACTGCTCCGGCTTTTTGTCGAGCTGCGGGTTGGCGTACAGCTCAAACAATTCGGCCTCGACTTTCATCACCTGTTCAGCGCGCGTACCTTTCCCGTTGGCCGCATCCGCCAGCTCGTCTTTGAGCATGGTGCGGGTTTGCCAGAAGTAACGATGGTACGGGCAAGGGATCGCTTTCAGGGCACGCAGCAGGGCGGGCGGCCACGGAATCGCTTTAATGTTGTTCATCGACAACTGCTCGCCGTCGCACAACATTTCAATCACCTCGGCGGTCGCGTCACGGCCATCGGCAATCACCTCGTGCACCCACACCATGTGGTTGAGCCCGGCGAAGCGCAGCGTGACTTTGTCGTAAGGCAGTTGAAGCATGTCAGCGATGGTGTGGTGCATCGTCACCGGCACATTGCACAGGCCCACAATCTTCGCGGAGCTGTAGCGGGAAACCGCCTCGGTGACGATCCCTGCCGGGTTGGTGAAATTAATAATCCACGCATTCGGGGCCAGATGCTCCACGCGTTTAGCAATGTCCAGCATCACCGGAATGGTACGCAGCGCTTTGGCAAAACCGCCGACGCCGGTGGTCTCCTGGCCCAGCAGCTCGTGGCTGAGGCCCAGGCGTTCGTCGGCGGCACGAGCGGGCAGTTGCCCCACGCGAAGCTGGGTCAGCACAAAGCTGGAACCCGCAATCGCGGCGTCTGGTTCGTAATGTACCGTCACTTTGACCTGCTCCAGACCTTTGCTGTCGAACATGCGACGAGCCAGCGCGGCGATGATTTCCACCTTCTGGCGGCCCGCTTCTACATCCACCAGCGCCAGCTCCGTCATCGGCAGGGCGGCATGGCGCAGGATCAGGCCTTCAATCAGTTCCGGGGTGTAGCTGCTGCCCCCGCCTACAACGGTAATTTTCATTGGTTTCTCCCGGTTGTCAGGCCATCAGAGTGATGGCTTTATCCAGTACGCGGTCGCCGCGCATGGTGCCGTAATCCATCATGTCGATCACCGCGACCGGTTTGCCGAGAGGAGCTGAAAGCTCGGAAAGGCGTGCCAGTTCGAACTGCACCTGAGGGCCGAGCAGCACCACGTCGGCGCTCTGGAGGTGGCTTTCAATTTCGGCGACAGAGACGGCGTCAATTTGAATGTCCAGGGCGCGTTTCGTGGCCTCGGCGCGCATTTTCTGCACCAGCATGCTGGTGGACATCCCTGCGGCACAACACAACATGATCTTTTTCATTACCTTTATCCTTCAAATTGAAAACGTGTTTCAAACAACAGCGCGTTTATTCAGCATGTATGAAAATTATTTTCATGACCGTGATCTGCGTTGGATTATTGGTTTCCCGAATGTTAAAGGAATAACAAGGCTTTTACCGAGGAGGGGGAGAGCAACGGCAAAGCGTCGCGGCAAAGTTAATTGAAAAATAATTTCAAAGCATTATGATGATTTATCCGCCTGCGACGCAGACACAAGGAACCTTTCAGCGATGGATATTGTTTACCACCTGGTCCATGGGTTAGCCGACTCTTCTCCACAAGAAACGCGGCTGGCCCGCTTTTTTCTGGAGAATTTCTTCCAGTTACCGGATGCCACCATGGAGCAGCTGGCGGCGCGTGCGGGTGTCAGTCAGGCTACGCTCCAGCAGTTCGCTCGCACTATTGGCTGCAGCGATATGAATGATTTCCTCGGCCAGGTTCGCCACCAGCAGCACGACAGCCGGGTACAGGATTTGCTGGCCGCCCCGTCTCAAATGTTAGGGGATGCCACCTGGGTGGACAACGACACGCTGCAGTTTCTGGCCAACCGGGGCGGCGTGGCTAAAGACGTGCTGGAGCGCTTTTCCCATTCCATCGGGCGGGATGCTGAGGGCGACATTATCAGCCGCATCCGCCAGCGTCTGGCGGAGTTCAGCCAGCAGGAAGCGAGAGTCGCGCAGGCCATCCTGCACGATCCCGGCTTTGCGTCGTCGGCAACAATCGACCAGCTTGCCCAGGCGGCGGGCGTCAGTCCGGCCACCATCACGCGCTTTGCCAGAGCCGCAGGCTGCGACGATATTCGTGATTTACGCATGAAGCTGGCGCAGGCCAGCACCGCCATGCCGGGTAGCGGGCTGCCTGCTTCCTGGCAACAGCGGCTAAGCAACATTCAGCAGGCGCTAACTCAGCAGCTGGAAACGATCCCGAGGATAATGTTTTACGCGCCGTTTCGCTGCTGGAACGAGCGAAAGCGATTCATATTTTCAGCGCGGGTGGGGCAGACACGCCTTTTGCCAGCCTTTTGCAGTACCGACTGCTGACGCAGGGCCAGCCCGCCAGCGTTTGTTATGACCCGGCGCTAATGAGCTTCACCGCCTCAATGCTGAATCGCGAGCAGGCGATGATCGTCTTTGCCAGTTCGACGCCGGACAGCGCCTTGTTAGCGGCGGTGCAGCAGGCCCGGCGGCAGGGCGCAGCTATCGTCATGGTGACGAAAGATCCCGCCAGCGCAGCCCATGCCGGAGATGTCTGGCTGCCTCCAGGGGAAGGGCATTATGGCGCGTTATTGATTGTTGACCTGCTTTGCGATGGCCTTGCCGCCCCCGACGATGAGCGCAGGATCTGAGTTTTGACATCAAGGCGGCTTAATCCCCACACAATGTATCGTTTTTTGCTATACCTGAATGGCTTATACCCACAAACAGGATCAAACGATGCGTAGCAAAACGTATTTTAAAGTGGCTTGTCTGGCAGGTTTATTAGCGCTGGCGGGGTGTGCTTCAAAAACCACCGCGCCGGAAAAATACTCTGGGTTTTTAAAAGATTATTCCGGTCTGCAGGAGACAAAATCGGCAACCGGTAAAACAGTCATGCGTTGGGTTGACCCGAACTTCAAACCCGGCAACTACGACAGCCTGGTCTACAATCCGGTGGTCTACTATCCGACGCCAAGGCCCACGACCCAAATAGGCCAGAACACGCTGGATGGCCTGCTGGCGTACACCAACACCAAGCTAAAAGCCGCGGCGGCACAGCGGAAACCGTTGGTCACGACGCCAGGCCCGCACAGCCTTATTTTCCGGGGCGCGATAACCGGCGTAGACAGCACCAAAGAAGGGCTGCAGTTCTATGAAGTGATCCCGATCGCGATGGTCGTTGCGGGCACGCAAATGGCCACCGGCCACCGCACCATGAATACCGATCTCTATTTCGAAGGTGAACTGATTGATGCGGCGACCAATAAGCCCGTTCTGCGCGTGGTGCGTAAGGGCGAGGGGAAAACGCTGAGCAACGAAAATGCCAAAGTCACCGTCGATACGCTGAAACAGGTCGTGGATGATTTGGCCACCGATGCCACGATGTTTGACGTGCCGAATAAATAACGCTTTTTTGCAAACAAAAACCGCAGCCCTGAACAAGCTGCGGTTTTTTATTACGCCAGTTTTCTCCGCCAGGGCAGCCACTGTTCTGGCTTAGCGAACATTACCAGGTTGCCCAGCAGGATCATCACCAGCCCCAGCACGGCGTTAGCGTGCCAGACATACCCTTCGTAGAGTGTAGACAGCGTCAGCGCCACCAGCGGGAACAGCAGCGTACTGTAGGCGGCCTGGCTCGCCCCGATGCGACCTACCAGCGTGAAATAGGCACCAAAGGCTATCACCGAACCAAAAATAGCCAGGTAAAGCAGGGAGCCGATGTAGCGCACGGTGAAATCTGGCATAAACGACTCGCCGCTCGCCAGCGCCACTACGCCCATAATCGCGGAGCCATAAAACATCGCATAGGTGTTGGTGGACAGCGTTTCCAGGCCCCGGCTTTGATGGCGGGCGCTGATCATATTCCCCAGCGAGAAACCAAAGGTGCCGAGCGCGCTAAGGCCGATGCCGATCAGCAGCGAGGGTGCCATTTGTGTGGCTGCAAGGTCGTGCCAGAACAGCGCCACGATGCCGGCAATGCCCAGCGCGGCGGCGGGTAATACGCGGGGAGACGGCTTCTTGCGGAAGAACAGAAAATTGTTGAAGGCGTTGAACAGTACCGCCATCGAGAAGATCACCGACTCCAGGCCGGAGCTGATATAGGCCGCCGCGTGGTAGAAGCAGAAGAAGTTGAAGCCAAATACACAGGCACCCTGCAGGACGCAAAACAGGTGGTCTTTCAGCCCGATGCGTTTCAGGCGACCCAGCGCAAGCAGCACAACAAGCATCACCACGGCCGCCACGGCAAAGCGCCAGAAAATAGACACGGGGACGGAAACGACTCCCTGTTGCATATAAATGGCTATCCAGGTTGTTCCCCAAATCACCACCACCAGAATATAAAGTACAGCGTTCATTGTTGTTCTCGTCAGTCAAAACCAGATGACAAGTCTCCATTTTTTCCGACTCTGCGACTTTCATATGGGCAGGCAACTTGCATATTCTTGCGGTTTTTTTTCACGGCGGCAGTGGCGACGACGGCGCGCAGTCCTTACACTAGCCATTATGTTCCAGAAGCCGACTCCCGCTATGACCGCGCCATACCACGCCTTTGAAAACCTGCAGCAGCACAAAGCCCGCCTGAACGGCAGCGTTCAGCTTGGTTCAGGGATTCAGCTTGCCGCCTGGTCCAACGGAAATGACTGCATTACCCAACGCTGCGATCACCACACGCTGAGCCTGTACGTGACTGAAGGGTATGAAACGTACCAAAAGACGGCTTCGGGCTGGCGCAACGGCGGCGGCCCGGATCGCTTCTGTATCATGCCGGAAGACAGCGAATCAACCTGGGACGTACGGGATGACTTCTCGTTTGTGCATCTGTACTGCACCGACGAGCATCTGAAAGACATTGCCGCGCAGATTTGGGACCGCAGCCCGGCGGCCATTAATCTTGATGAAAAAACCTTTGCTGACGACCCGCGCATAACCCAGCTTTATCGCCACTTCCTGCTGAGCAGCGACTGGCAGCAGCGAGCGAATCACCTGACGTTAAGCACGGCTTCTACGCTGCTGTTGACGCATCTGGTGCAGCATTACAGCAGCGTACAGTGGAAACTGCCGACGGTGCGCGGCGGGCTGGCCCCTGTGGTACTGCGCAATGCACAGGCGTATATCGAACAGAACCTGAGCGAGGCGCTGACCCTTGGCGAGCTTGCCCGGCTGGCGGATCTCAGCGAATACCACTTTGCACGTATGTTTAAACAGTCCACCGGCCTGGCGCCTCATCAGTACGTTATGCAGTGCAGAATGGCGAAGGCGGAAACCCTGGTGCGCCAGGGGACACTGCCGCTGACGGAGATCGCGATGGCCTGCGGGTTTAGCTCGCCCAGCCACTTCAGTACCCGCTTTAAAAGCGCCTTTGGCGCAACGCCCTCGCAGCTACGCGCGCTTCAGCCTTGAAAACGCGGTGTAGCAAATCCCCCCGGCGATCACGCCCCAAAATGCAGAGCTGACGCCCAGCAGATTGACACCTGAGGCGGTAACCAGAAACGTTACGATGGCGGCGTCCCTGTCGCGCTCGTGGTTCAGCGCCTGGTGCAAGCTTCCGGCAATGGTGCCCAGCAGAGCCAGCCCGGCAAGGGTATGGATCCAGGCGAGCGGCAGGGCCGTCAGCAGCGTTGAGATCGCTCCGCCAAATACTCCGGCCAATAAGTAAAATCCCCCTGCAGCCGCGGCGGCAAGCCAGCGTTTGTCTTTGTCGGGATGGGCTTCCGCGCTCTGGCAAATGGCGGCGGTAATGGCGGCGATGCAAACCGAAAATACCCCGAACGGCGCCAGCAGCAGGGCAATCAGCGCCGTCACGACGATCAGCCGTGAAACCGGGACTTTGTAGCCGGAAGCCGCCAGCGTGGCGACGCCAGGGGCATTTTGTGAGGCCATCGTCACCAGGAAGAAGGGCACGCCGATGCCCAGCAGGCTGGCGAGACTAAATGAGGGGGCTATGAATTCAGGCACAGCGACAGCAACCGGGACGCTCCCGGCGTGAAGCTCGCCACTGATAAAGCAAATCAGCAGGCCAGCCAGCATGGCGACAACCACGGCATAGCGCGGAGCAAACACTTTTGCCAGCAGCCAGCCGGCCAGCATACTGATGCACAGTAAAAAGTGACCCTGTAACGATGTAAACGTATCGAGGCCAAACCGCAGCAAAACCCCGGCCAGCATGGCGGCGGAGAGTGTCGGGGGGATCAGCCGCATCAGCCTGGCGAACAGGCCGGTAAGGCCGCAAATCAGAATCAGCAGCGAAGCGAAAATAAAAATGCCCACCGCCTCGCTCAGGCTGTATCCCGGCAGGCTGGTGGCCAGCAGCGCTGCGCCCGGCGTGGACCAGGCCGTCAGGATCGGCTCGCGATACCACAGCGTTAACCCCAGCGTACTGATGCCCATGGCGAGGCCCAGCATTGTTAACCAGCCAGCGATTTGGTGCGGGTTAGCGCCTGCGGCATCTGCCGCCTGCCAGATAATCGCGGCGGAACTGGCGTAACCGACCAGGACGGCAACGAACCCGGCCAGAACAGTGGGAAACGGCGGAAGAGAAAGGCGCATGGTTGGCTCGCTGTGCGTTATAACGTCCGGGGAATATAGCATCGTGCGTTATAGCGCACAAGGCGCTATACTGCGCCCTCAACGGGAGGAGAGAATGGACATAGCGCAACATCTGGCTAACACCCTGAAAGGCCTGCGTCAGGCCAGAGGCTGGAGCCTGACCTTCGCGGCGAAACAAACCGGCGTATCGAAAGCCATGCTCGGGCAAATCGAACGCAACGAATCCAGCCCGACCGTCGCCACATTGTGGAAGATTGCCACCGGTTTTAACGTGCCGTTTTCTGTGTTCCTCGAAGCCGGTTCCGCGCCCGTGCGCCCGGTTTTTGACCCGCAGCAGCGGGAAATGGTGGTGGTGCCGATTTTTCCTTACGATCCGCACCTGCGTTTTGACCACTTTTCTATTTGCCTCGCCCCCGGGGCGCTCAGCGAGTCATCGGCGCACGACAGCGGCGTGATCGAGCATGTGGTGGTGATAAGCGGCGTGCTGGATATGAATGTTGACGGAGAATGGCGGACGTTGCAGGCCGGAGAAGGCTTGAAATTTCACGGCGATCGCCCCCACGCTTACCGTAATTCAGGTGGCGATGAGACGCATTTTCATTCGCTGATTCACTATCCGGCGACGACGGCATAATCCCTCTGTTTTTGCGCGGGGGAAGTGACTACAATAGCCGCCTTTCGCCCTTACAGAACACGACAAATTTTATGCGCCTGCACGCAAATCAACTTGAATTACTCAGCCCTGCCCGTGATACCGCCATCGCCCGCGAAGCCATCCTCCATGGTGCGGATGCGGTTTACATCGGTGGGCCTGGCTTTGGCGCACGCCACAACGCCGGCAACAGCCTGCAAGACCTGGCCGAACTGGTGCCGTTTGCCCACCGCTACGGGGCGAAGATTTTTGTTACCCTAAACACCATTCTGCATGATGACGAACTGGAGCCAGCTCGCTCGATGATCGTCGACTTGTACGAAGCCGGGGTTGATGCGCTGATTGTGCAGGATATGGGCGTACTGGAAATGGATCTGCCGCCGATTGAGCTGCACGCCAGTACCCAGTGCGACATTCGCAGTGTGGAAAAAGCGAAGTTTCTGTCCGATGCAGGTTTCTCGCAAATCGTGCTGGCGCGCGAGCTGAACCTGCAGCAAATTGCTGCCATTCACCAGAATGTCGACGCGACGATTGAATTCTTTATTCACGGTGCGCTGTGCGTGGCGTATTCCGGGCAGTGTAATATTTCCCACGCCCAGACCGGGCGCAGCGCCAACCGCGGCGACTGCTCGCAGGCCTGCCGCCTGCCGTACACCCTGAAAGACGACCAGGGCCGCGTCGTGGCCTATGAAAAACACCTGCTCTCGATGAAAGACAACGATCAGAGCGCCAACCTGGCGGCGTTGGTCGAGGCGGGCGTGCGTTCCTTCAAAATTGAAGGGCGTTACAAAGACATGAGCTACGTGAAAAACATCACCGCTTACTACCGTCAGCTGCTGGACGAGCTGATGGAAGGGCGCAGCGACCTGACTCGTGCGTCTTCCGGCGTGACCTCGCACTACTTTATCCCGTCGCCGGATAAAACTTTCCACCGCGGCAGCACTGACTACTTCGTGAACGAGCGCAAAATCGACATCGGCGCATTTGACTCACCGAAATTTGTTGGCCTGCCGGTGGGCGAAGTGCTGAAAGTGAGCAAAGATCACCTCGACGTCATTACCACCGACACATTGACTAATGGTGATGGCCTGAACGTGCTGATCAAGCGTGAAATCGTCGGCTTCCGCGCTAATACGGTGGAAAAAACCGGGAAAAATCAGTATCGCGTCTGGCCAAACGAAATGCCGGAAACGCTGAAAAAGGTGCGCCCTAACCACCCGCTGAACCGTAACCTGGATCACAACTGGCAGCAGGCGCTGCTGAAAACCTCCAGCGAGCGCCGCGTGGCGGTGGATATCGAACTGAGCGGCAGCCAGCAGCAGCTGGTGATGAAGGCGACCAGCGAAGAGGGCGTCAGCGTTACTCAAACGCTCGTCGGCCAGTTTGATGTCGCCAATAATCCGCAGAAAGCGTTCGACAGCCTGCGTGACGGCCTGACCAGGCTGGGCCAGACCATGTACTCCGCGCGGAAAGTGAACATCTTGCTGGAAGAAGCTTTATTTGTGCCAAACGCCCAGCTTAACCAGCTGCGCCGTGATGCCATTGAAGCGCTGACCGAAGCGCGGCTGCAAAACTACCAGCGCGGCACCCGTAAAGCGGTGAGCGTGCCACCACCGGTCTACCCGGACAGCCATTTAAGCTTCCTGGCGAACGTGTATAACCATAAAGCGCGTGAGTTTTATCACCGCTATGGCGTGCAACTGATTGACGCTGCCTATGAAGCACATGAAGAGAAGGGCGAAGTGCCGGTGATGATCACCAAGCACTGCCTGCGCTTTGCGTTTAATCTCTGCCCGAAACAGGCGAAAGGCAATATTAAGAGCTGGAAGGCCACCCCGATGCAGCTGGTGCATGGCGATGAAGTGCTGACGCTGAAATTTGACTGCCGCCCGTGCGAAATGCACGTCATCGGCAAGATGAAGAACCATATCCTGAAGATGCCGCTGCCGGGTAGCGTAGTGGCGTCCATCAGCCCGGACGATTTGATGAAAACGCTGCCGGGCAAAGCGAAGCGTTAATTTCCCTGCTTATTATTAAAACCGTCTATATCAGGCGGTTTTTTTTTAATCATTCGTAGGGGATAAATTATTATTTGTCACACCCGGAATTATTCCGCGATTAAACAAATAGGCATTAAGCGTGACAAGCAGGTGACAATTTTTGTCTATCTCAGTCACTTTTTCAGCCAGCAATGCTTAACTTCACGATTTTTCGTTATATCTCACTTTCTTAATACTGTTCTAAGATTTCTTTGTTAAATTCTTTTCATTGATAAGATGTTTAGCTAAACAGGCCGTACTTCCCGAGTGTTGTGCTTTTATTTAATTAGCCTGATTCATTATCCCGTCAGCTTTTGGCGTTTAGCGATTTAATAAGGAATCCACGTAATGAGTGATTTTCTGCCTTTTTCACGCCCGGCGTTAGGTGCGGAAGAAATTGCAGCGGTAACGGAAGTCATGCAATCCGGCTGGATCACCACCGGGCCGAAAAACCAGGCGCTTGAGAAAGCATTTTGTGACTTAACCGGCAATAAACATGCCATTGCGGTAAGCTCAGCCACCGGCGGGATGCACGTTACCCTGATGGCACTTGGGCTGCAGGCGGGTGACGAGGTGATTACCCCCTCACTGACCTGGGTCTCCACGCTCAACATGATTGTGCTGCTGGGTGCCGAACCAGTAATGATCGACGTCGATCGCGATACGCTGATGGTTACGCCAGAAGCCATTGAAGCGGCCATTACCCCACGCACTAAAGCGATCATTCCCGTGCACTACGCGGGGGCGCCTGCCGACATCGACGCTATTCGCGCCATCGGTGAACGTCACGGCATTCCGGTGATTGAAGATGCTGCGCACGCCGCGGGCACCGGGTACAAAGGCAAGCACGTTGGCGGCAAGGGCACGGCAATCTTCTCTTTCCACGCTATTAAGAACATGACCTGCGCCGAAGGCGGCCTGATCGTCACCGACGACGACCAGTTTGCTAACCGCATTCGTAGCCTGAAATTCCACGGCCTGGGCGTAGACGCCTTTGACCGCCAGACCCATGGCCGTGCGCCGCAGGCTGAAGTTATCTCTCCAGGGTTCAAATACAACCTTGCGGATATCAACGCGGCTATCGCGCTGGTGCAGCTTGGCAAACTGGAGCAGATCAACGTCCGTCGTCAGGAAATCGCCGAACGCTACCTCAAAGAGCTGACCGACACGCCATTCCTGCCGCTGGCCACGCCGACCTGGCAGCACCGCCACGCCTGGCACCTGTTTATCATCCGCGTGGATGAAGCCACCTGCGGTATTTCTCGCAGCGGCCTGATGGAGGCGCTGAAAGAGCGCGGCATCGGCACCGGTCTGCACTTCCGCGCGGCGCACACCCAGAAGTATTACCGCGATCGCTACCCGCAGCTTCAACTGCCGAACAGCGACTGGAACAGCGAGCGCATTTGCTCCATTCCGCTGTTCCCAACCATGACCGACGATGACACTTCCCGCGTCATTACCGCATTACGTGAAATAGCAGGACTTTAAGATGACGACCCCGGAAACGATCAAAAAAGTATCCGTTGTGATCCCGGTGTACAACGAACAGGACAGCCTGCCTGAACTGCTTCGCCGTACCACTGAAGCGTGTCAAAAGCTGAACCGTGATTACGAAATTCTCCTCATTGATGATGGCAGCAGCGATGACTCTGCCGCGATGCTGACCCGCGCGGCAGAAGCCCCGGACAGCCACATCGTCGCGGTGCTGCTGAACCGTAACTATGGCCAGCACTCGGCAATTATGGCGGGCTTTAGCCACGTCACCGGCGATCTTATCGTCACTCTGGATGCTGACCTGCAGAACCCGCCGGAAGAGATCCCGCGCCTGGTTGAAAAGGCCGATGAAGGCTATGACGTGGTGGGCACCGTGCGTCAGAATCGCCAGGACAGCTGGTTCCGCAAACGGGCGTCGAAAATGATTAACCACCTGATCCAGCGTACCACCGGTAAAGCGATGGGTGACTATGGCTGTATGCTGCGCGCCTACCGCCGCCACATCATCGACGCGATGCTGCACTGCCACGAACGCAGCACTTTTATCCCGATTCTGGCCAACACCTTTGCCCGTCGCGCTATCGAAATCCCGGTGCACCACGACGAGCGTCAGTTTGGCGACTCGAAGTACAGCTTCATGCGCCTGATCAACCTGATGTATGACCTGATCACCTGCCTGACCACGACGCCGCTGCGTTTGCTCAGCGTCGTTGGCAGCATTATCGCACTCTCCGGCTTCGCGCTGGCGGTACTGCTGGTGGTGTTACGTCTTGCTCTTGGCCCGCAGTGGGCGGCAGACGGGGTGTTTATGCTCTTCGCCGTTCTGTTCACCTTTATTGGCGCCCAGTTCATTGGAATGGGGCTGCTGGGTGAGTACATTGGCCGTATCTATAACGACGTGCGTGCTCGCCCTCGTTACTTTATTCAACGCGTAGTTAGCAGTGAAACCGCTTTATCTTCAGAGGAAAATCAATAATGAAAGCAGTTGTTTTCGCCTATCACGATATGGGCTGTGTGGGTGTTCGTGCCCTGGTTGAAGCAGGCTATGACATTGCAGCAATTTATACTCACCCGGATAACGCCGCTGAGAATAACTTCTTCGGCTCTGTGGCCCGCACGGCGGCAGAATTCGGCATCCCGGTTTTTGCTCCTGAAGATGTGAACCACCCGCTGTGGGTTGACCGCATTAAAGACGCGCAGCCTGAAGTGATTTTCTCCTTCTACTACCGCAACCTGCTGAGCGAAGAGATCCTGGACTGTGCTTCCGTCGGTGCATTTAATCTCCACGGCTCTCTGCTGCCTAAATTCCGTGGCCGCGCGCCGCTGAACTGGGTGCTGGTGAAAGGTGAAACCGAAACCGGCGTTACCCTGCATCGCATGGTGAAACGCGCGGACGCGGGCGACATTGTTGCTCAGGAACGCGTGGCGATTGCCGCAGAAGATACTGCTCTGACTCTGCACCACAAACTGTGCGAAACCGCGAAATCCCTGCTGGCGACAAGCCTGCCGGTGATCAAAACCGGTCACTTCCCGCAGACCGCTCAGGACGAATCTAAAGCGACCTATTTCGGCGGTCGTTCACCAAAGGATGGCGCGATCAGCTGGGAAGGCTCTGCAGCAGAAGCCAACAACCTGGTGCGTGCGGTGACCGAGCCGTGGCCAGGCGCGTTCAGCTACGTGGGCGGCGGCAAATTCATTATCTGGAAAAGCCGTGTGCTGGAAAGCAACAACGGAGCGAAAGCCGGGACAGTGATCTCCGTTAACCCGCTGGTGATTGCCTGTGGCACCGGTGCTCTGGAAGTCGTGACCGGCCAGGCTGAAAACGGCGTGTACATGCAGGGTTCCCAGCTGGCACAGTCTCTGGGCCTGGTCAGCGGCGCGATTCTGAGCAGCAAACCAGTTTCCGCTATCAAACGTCGTACCCGCGTACTGATCCTGGGCGTGAACGGTTTTATCGGTAACCACCTGACCGAACGTCTGCTGCGTGATGACAACTTCGAAATCTTCGGCCTGGACATCGGTTCTGACGCGATTTCTCGCTTCATCGGCAACGAGCGTTTCCACTTTGTGGAAGGTGATATCAGCATTCACTCCGAGTGGATCGAATACCACATTAAGAAGTGTGACGTTGTTCTGCCGCTGGTAGCCATCGCGACGCCAATCGAATACACCCGTAACCCGCTGCGCGTATTCGAACTCGACTTCGAAGAGAACCTGAAGATCATCCGCGACTGCGTGAAATACAAAAAACGCATTATCTTCCCGTCCACCTCCGAAGTGTACGGCATGTGCACCGACAAGTCGTTTGACGAAGATAACTCCCCGTTGATCGTTGGGCCAATCAACAAACAGCGCTGGATTTACTCCGTGTCCAAACAACTGCTTGACCGTGTTATCTGGGCATACGGCGAAAAAGAAGGGCTGCGCTTCACGCTGTTCCGTCCGTTTAACTGGATGGGCCCGCGTCTGGACAACCTGAACGCCGCGCGTATCGGTAGCTCCCGTGCCATTACCCAGCTGATCCTGAACCTGGTAGAAGGTTCCCCGATCAAGCTTATCGACGGCGGCAAGCAGAAGCGCTGCTTCACCGACATCGGCGACGGCATCGAAGCGCTGTTCCGCATTATTGAAAACAAAAACAATAACTGCGACGGCCAGATCATCAACATCGGTAACCCGGACAACGAAGCGAGCATCAAACAGCTGGCAGAAATGCTGCTGGAAAGCTTCGAACGTCATCCGCTGCGTAGCCAGTTCCCACCGTTTGCCGGTTTCCGCGAAGTGGAAAGCAGCGCGTACTACGGCAAAGGCTATCAGGACGTTGAGCACCGTAAGCCAAGCATCCGCAACGCCCAGCGCCTGCTGGACTGGACGCCTGAAGTGCACATGGAGAAAACCATCGATGAAACGCTGGACTTCTTCCTGAAAACCGTTGAGCTGACGGACCCTGCTTCATGAGAAAAGTCGGCCTGCGTATTGATGTCGACACCTGGCGAGGCACCCGTGAAGGGGTGCCAAACCTTCTGGAGACGCTAAGTTTACACTCGACTCAGGCAACCTTTTTCTTCAGCGTTGGGCCAGACAACATGGGACGCCACTTGTGGCGCCTGATCAAGCCTAAATTCCTGTGGAAGATGCTGCGCTCTAACGCAGCATCGCTGTATGGCTGGGACATTCTGCTGGCGGGTACCGCGTGGCCCGGGCGCGTGATTGGCGCAGGCAACGCAGAGGTTATCGCTGCCGCGGCGGACCACCATGAGGTGGGCCTCCATGCCTGGGATCACCATGCCTGGCAGGCCTGGGCGGGCGTATGGGAACAGGACAAACTCGAACAGCAGATTCGCCTTGGGCTGAATGCGCTGCAGAAAATTGTCGGGCAGCCTGTAAACTGCTCGGCCGTGGCGGGCTGGCGTGCAGACCAGCGAGTAGTGAAAGCGAAAGCAGCGTTCCCGTTCCAGTACAACAGCGATTGCCGTGGTACCACGCCGTTTATCCCTGTTTTGTCTAACGGTAGCGAGGCTGCAGTACAAATTCCCGTGACGCTGCCAACGTGGGACGAAGTGATTGGTACCGAAGTCAGTAAAGAGAACTTTAACCGTTTTATCCTGGATAAAATTCACCAGGACAGCGGCACACCGGTTTACACCATCCATGCTGAAGTCGAAGGGATGGTGATGCGAGATTCCTTTAGTGAATTGCTGGCGATGGCTGCCGCCGAGGGGGTTCAGTTCTGCCCGCTCAGCGAGCTTCTGCCGGACGATTTATCCACGCTGCCGAGAGGCAAAATTGTGCGCGGGACAATTCCAGGCCGCGAAGGCTGGCTGGGTTGCCAACAACTTATAGAGTCGTGAACCGATGAAATCTGCAAAATATGGAATGACCCTTCTGGTCTGTTTTGCCTTGCTTTACCTTGTACCTCTGGAGTTTCGTCACCTGTGGCAGCCGGATGAGACGCGCTATGCGGAAATCAGCCGCGAAATGCTGCTGTCTGGCAACTGGATCGTTCCTCATTTCCTTGATCTGCGCTATTTCGAAAAGCCGGTAGCGGGGTACTGGATCAACAACATCAGCCAGTTCATCTTCGGTCATAACAATTTTGCCGTGCGTTTTGGTTCCGTGTTTTCGGTGACCCTGAGCGCGCTGCTGACCTACTGGCTGGCGTTCCGCCTGTGGCGCGATAAAACGGTCGCGGTGCTGGCTGGGGTTATTTTCCTCACCTGCCTGCTGGTCTACGGCATCGGCACGTATTCCGTGCTCGACCCGATGATCACCCTGTGGCTGACGGCGGCGATGTGCAGTTTCTGGCTGGCCAGTACCGCACAAACCACCGGCGGCAAGATTGGCGGTTACGTGCTGTTGGGCCTGGCCTGCGGCATGGGCGTGATGACCAAAGGGTTCCTGGCGCTGGCGGTGCCGGTCATTGGCGTCCTGCCGTGGGTGATTGCACAGAAACGCTGGAAAGAAGTATTGCTGTTTGGGCCGCTGGCGGTGCTGAGCGCCGTGTTAATCACGCTGCCGTGGGCGATTGCGATCGCCAAAGCCGAGCCTGACTTCTGGCACTACTTCTTCTGGGTGGAGCACATTCAGCGCTTCGCGGAGAAAGACGCGCAGCATAAAGCCCCGTTCTGGTACTACATTCCATTCCTGATTGCTGGCTCTCTGCCATGGCTTGCTCTGCTGCCGGGCGCGCTGAAAAGCGGCTGGAAAAACCGGGGTGAGCAGGGCGGTGCGTTCTATCTGCTGGGCTGGATTGTAATGCCGTTCCTGTTCTTTAGCATCGCCAAAGGCAAACTGCCGACCTACATTCTGCCGTGCTTTGCACCGCTGGCGATCCTGATGGCGCGCCACGCTGTTGAGCTGGCGAAAAGCGGCTCCGCTATTTTACGCGTCAACGGCTGGATTAACCTGCTGTTTGGAGCGGCCTGCGTGATCACGGTGGCCTTTTTCCTGGCGCCGTGGGGGCTGGCAAGACATCCGGTGTATGCCGCCAATGAAACGCTGAAAGTGGTGCTGGCGTGCGTGGCCTTTGCCGTCTGGGGGCTGTTCGGTCTTTTGACCCTGAGCCAGACTGCGAAACGCTGGTACTGGGCGGCGCTGTGCCCGCTGGGTCTGGCGCTGCTGGTGGGCGTGGTGA
The DNA here is from genome assembly GCF_000758325.1 of Cedecea neteri. NCBI lineage: Bacteria > Pseudomonadati > Pseudomonadota > Gammaproteobacteria > Enterobacterales > Enterobacteriaceae > Cedecea > Cedecea neteri. The sequence continues at coordinate 3,048,995 of NZ_CP009459.1, forward strand.
TTCCATCGAAAGTGGAAAATTCCAAGCAGCCGCAGGCGTTCATTCATGAAATGCGTCCGCAGCTGGAAGACAGTCGCTACATCTTCACCAACAACGTCGGCGTTGCCGCCGGGGTGGCGTGGGAGCTGAAGCGGAGCGATATCAATCTGTATAATCAGGCGGGCGAACTGCGCTACGGCCTTGATTATCCTGATGTGTCTAACCGCTTTGTTTACAGCGCGGACTTCGAATCCTGGCTGGCAGAACACCGCAAGCAGGGCAAAGTGTCGCTGATGCTGCTGGTGTCGAATAACACCGATCTCAATGACCTGAAGCTGCCGGAGCCGGATCACCGGGCCAACAGCGGGCGCTTCGTACTGTTTGAGTACGACGCGCAGCCATGAATATTGCGCTGATTATTCTGGCCAGTTTGCTTAGCTGCGGCGGGCAGCTGTGCCAGAAGCAGGCGGCTCAGGGGGCGGGGCGCCGCCACCTGATGCTGTGGCTTGGGCTGAGCGTTCTGTTATTAGGACTTGGGATGCTCGTCTGGCTGCTGGTGCTCCAGCACGTCGAGGTGAGTATCGCTTACCCCATGCTAAGCCTGAACTTTATCTTTATCACCCTTGCCGCGCGCTGGATCTGGAAAGAAAGAGTTTCAGCGCACCACTGGCTGGGCGTGATGCTGATCATTCTGGGGATTATCGCGCTGGGAGGGCACGCCTGATGGGTTATATCTGGGCGTTAATGAGCGTGCTGCTGGTCAGCGGGGCGCAGCTCAGCATGAAATGGGCGATGATTCAGTTTCCTCCCGCTGCGGTGAGCCTTGAATTTATTGAGGCGGTATTGTTTGGCGGTTACGGGCTGCTGGCGCTGATTGGCGGGCTGGCGGCTTACGCGTTTTCCATGGGCTGCTGGTACATGGCTCTGAAGCGCATCCCGTTGAGTAAAGCTTATCCGCTTCTAAGTCTGAGCTATGTGCTGGTGTGGTTTGCTGCCATTAATCTGCCGTGGCTCAACGAAGAATACAGTCCCGACAAACTTCTCGGCGTGGCGGCGATTTTCGTCGGCCTGGTGCTGATTTGCCTGCCTCATCAGCTACGTCACAAAAAGGAAAAGTAATGCGCTAGTTGTTCAGGCAAACTGACGGCAACCTGATGAAAACCGGATGCGAAGTATGAACCCACATATCATTGAAGTGCCGTTAGAAAAGTCTTACCGCCTGATCAACCACGGCCCAACCGTGTTGGTGTCTGCCCACCACAATGGTGTGGATGACGTGATGACCGCCGCCTGGGCCTGTGCGCTGGATTTTACCCCTTCCAAGCTGATGGTGGTGCTGGATAAAATGACCGCCACCCGCACGCTTATCGAAAACAGCGGCACCTTTGTGATTCAGGTGCCCTGCGCCGCCCAGCTCAAAATGACCCATTTTCTGGGTACCCACAGCCTGAAAGAGATGCCCGACAAGCTCGAACAATCCGGCGTGGAGCTGTTCCGCGCCCCTGGCCACAGCGTACCGCTGGTCGCAGGCTGTACGGCCTGGATGGTTTGTAAGCTTATCCCCGAACCGCATAACCATCAGGCCCACGACCTGTTTATCGGTGAAATTATCGCTGCCTGGGCCGACGATCGCGTGTTCCAGAATGGCCACTGGTCGTTTGAATCCTCCCCACCGGAATACCGCAGCCTGCACTACATTGCCGGCGGCCAGTTCTACGCCATCGGCGAATCGCTGGTGGTACCGGGAGTGGAGGCGTCATGAAGAAGATTGAATTACCCGCCGAAGACTACCGTAAGCTGAGCGACTTTATCACCGACTGGCTGGACGACAAGCACGACCTGCAAATTGGGCAGTTTGAAGCCGAGTTTTTCCTGGATGAGCTGGTGAAAAAAATGGCACCCGCGCTCTACAACAAAGGGCTGGACGATGCGCTGGCGGTAGCCCAAAGCAACATGCTGACGCTGGAAGAGCTGCTGGATCTGGAAAAAATCGTCGATTAGTTTGCCTGGGGCAAGCGGGAGCTTACCTTAGTGCTTCCGCTCTGCCAGCCGTTGGGCAATAAGACTGGCGATAGTATCCGGTTCAGCGGTCGAAAAAATCTGAATATCGCCCTGAGCCATGTAAGGCGCAAAACGCTGGCTGAATTTCTTGATTTCCCCTTCGCTTTGCAGGCCAAATCCCCGTTTTAGCTGCCGTGCAACAATGATGTTCAGCGCCTCTTGATAGTCGCATGAGGGCATCAGCAGTACCGAAGTACCTGTCTGCTGCACTCGTTTTTTATTTGCCGCCACAATATCTGCCCGTATGTCGGTCGCCAGAAACCCCGAAGAAAGAATAAAGACTGTGCTGGTGTAGGTTTCTTTGAGCAGCGTGTCCAGCAGCTTTGCATTCTCTTCAAGATAGCTTTCATACCCCTGCGAGGAGATAAAGGTGCGGATGTTCATGTGGCGAAGGCAAAACTCATCATCAAGATCTTTCGCGCCGTAGCCGAGTTTCAGGGCAAGTCTGGTACCCACCGTGCTTTTACCGGCTCCGCCGGGACCAATAAGAAAGATAAAATCAGGCATTTTTTCTCGTTTATTCTTCACTATCCAGGTCGCTATTTTGCCGCTGTGCCAGAATAAAATCGCTGATAAAGTCGACGAAAACACGGTTCTTCGACGAAAGCTGTTTCCCTGAAGTCCAGATCATCTGGAATTGCCCCGGCGCCTTCAAATACTCACCCAGCAGCGGGTGCACAACACCGCTCGCCAATTGGGGTTCAATCATAAAATCAGGCACGGCCCCAATACCCAGGCCATTAATAATCGCGCTGCGTACCATCTCCATATTGTTTGAACTGAACACGGTGCGGGTACGAACGTCCGCCAGTTCAGATAAGTCACGCAGCGGCCAGGCCTGCAGCTTGCCGGTGTTCACATAGCGGAAACGAATTCCGCAATGCCCCTCCAGTTCCCGGGGCGATTGTGGCACGCCATGCCGGGAAAGATAGGCCGGAGAAGCGCAGAGAATAAGCTGCAAAGAGGGCAGCGCGCGACGCATCAAGCGAGAGTCCGGAAGTTCACCGGTTCGGATAGCAATATCCACGTCCTCGTCAATCAAGTTCACCAGCCTGTCGCTGAAATCCAGATCGAGATCGATGTCCGGGTAGCGGCGAACGAAAGCGATAATGGCTGCTTCAAAAAGGATGTGGGCGGCGGCGGGCAGGCTGACTCGCAGACGGCCTCGGGGCGTTTCACTGGCATGGGAGAGCAGGGCATCCGCTTCATCCAAATCCTGCAGAATACGCCGGCAGCGTTCAAAGTAAACCCTGCCTTCGGATGTCATCTGCAGGCTGCGGGTGGTGCGGTGAAAAAGCCTCACCCCAAGCTGTTCTTCAAGTCTCGTAATCCCTTTTCCCACCGCCGAAGCGGAAAGCCCCAGAGCTTGTCCGGCGCGGACAAAACTGCCCAACTCAGCGGTGCGAACAAAATAGGTCAGGCTGGACAGGCGATCCATAGTCATACCTCTATTCGAGCGTTTTGGTCCGTAATGTTCGGACGTTTTATCATTTTTGTCGCCGAATAACACCCGCTACTCTGCACGCTATCCAATGATATTTTCAGGAGAGTTCTATGTTATTTAATGACACCGCATCCCCCATGCTTGATGTACAGGGGCCGCCACCCTGGCTGGCAATACTTGCTGATGAGGCGAGCCTGCAAGGCGTGGTGCTGAAAGCGCCGGTTCAGGGTAAAGCGGCGATTCTGGAGATCCTGAAAGCGGCCATTCCGCTGTATGACTTCCAGCGCTTTACTTACCGGGATTATGTCAACGAACGGTTCTTTATGGAGTCTTACTGCGCAAGCGTGGACGGCGTGGCCGTGGAGTGCGCAGTGTGGGTGCATATTAATGAGCAAGGGCAGGCTGATTCGCTGATGATTCATCACCATCCGCTGCCTGCGGCGCTCTATTTTTCCCAGCGGATGTGGCTGCAGGTTGAGGACAAGTATCGCGAACTTTACCTCAGCCCGGAGGAGTACACGGCGCTAACCCACAGGTAAGAAGAGGGGCGCATTGCGCCCCTTTTTTGTATTACTGGTTAACCGGCACCACCGCACCGTGATATTTCTCGTTGATCCAGTCCTGAATCTGCTTAGAGTGCAGGACTTTCACCAGCTCGACGATGTCATGTTTTTTCACGTCGGCTCTGTGCACGGTAATGATATTGGCATACGGGTTACCTTCGGTACTTTCGACGGCAATCGGATCTTTAATTGGGTTCAGGCCCGCATCCAGCGCGTAGTTGGCGTTGATCACCACCGCATCGCCTTCGTTGTTGGCATACATCTGCGGCAGCAGGGCGGCTTCAATATCCGCTTTGAACTGCAGATTTTTCGGGTTGCTGGCAATGTCGCTGATGCGCGCGTTAACCGGCTTCACGCCAGGTTTCAGGGTGATTACGCCTTCGCGCTGGAAGATGGCCAGAATACGGCCTTCTTCGGCCACCGAGTCACGCAGAATGATTTTGCCGTTCTGCGGCAGATCCTTCAGGCTTTTGTACTTCTTCGAATAAATGCCGATAGGCTCCACGTGGATAGCCCCGGCGCTGACGAAATCGTAGTTTTTATCGCCTTTATGATCCTGCAGCACCGAATCCAGATAGGGCTGATGCTGGAAGTAGTTGGCGTCAATCTCATGCTCGGCCAGCGCCGTATTCGGCAGGATATAGTCCTGGAAGGTTTTGATCTCAAGATCGATGCCTTCTTTCGCCAGAATCGGCTTAGCCTGCTCGAGGATTTCCGCGTGCGGGACGTTGGAAGCGCCCACAATCAGTTTTTCAGCGGCGTTGGCGTGAAGACTTAACGCGGTTAAAGAAGCCAGAGCTAACATCATAAACTGTTTTTTCATTATTTCGTCCAGTCGTGATTAGTGATTAAAAGTGCATTGCCGTGGAATTCCAGGCGGCAGAGTGCGTCTCTGTCGCCTGAAAGATGTAGAAACCGTTAGCGTTTATCGAGCAGGCTGGTGATGCGGTCGCCGATAAACTGAATAATGAAAACGATGGCCAGGATAGTGGCTGTAGCCACCAGGGTGACGTCGTTATGGTTACGCTGGAACCCTTCCAGATAGGCGAGGTTGCCTAAGCCACCTGCGCCGATAACCCCGGCCATGGCGCTGTAGCTCACCAGCGCAATCAAAGTGACGGTCATCCCGGAGACCAGCGCCGGAGAGGATTCAGGCAGCAGCACGCGGAAAATCAGCGTGTGGGTTTTGGCCCCCATTGAACGCGTGGCTTCGATAACGCCTTTGTCGACTTCGCGCAGCGCAATTTCCACCAGGCGAGCGTAGAAGGGGGCGGCCCCGACTATCAGCGCCGGCAGCGCGGCGTTGGTGCCGAGAATGGTGCCAATCAGCGTTTTCGTGAATGGGATCAGCAGCACGATCAGAATAATGAACGGGATCGAGCGGAAGACGTTGACCAGCACGGTCACCACCGAGTAAACCAGCCGATTCTGCAGCAGCTGGCCACGAGAAGTGAGAAACAGCAGCACGCCGAGTGCAATGCCAAACACTAACGTTGCCACGCCGGACCAGGCCGTCATGTAGAGCGTTTCGCCCGTGGCGGCCCACAGTTTGTCGAGTTTTAAATGCGGGAAGTATTGCTCAAGCATGTCGAATAACCTCAGTCTCTACCCGCTTTTGATTCAGGTATTGCACAATATTTTCTAGCTGGCTGGCGTCATCCATATGGACATACAGTTCGCCAAACGCGCCGTCTACCGTCTGGGTGATGTTGCCATGCAGGATATTCAGCGCGACGTTGAAATGCTGAATGACATCGGCAATCACCGGCTGTCGGGCTTCTCCACCGGGGAAAATAAGCTTCAGAATGCTGCCGCTGATGCCCTGAACCCAGAGCGGATTGAACGGTTCGCTGGGCGTATTTTGCCCCGCAATCTGACGCACAAAAGTTTGCGTGATGGGCTGCTTCGGGTGGGTGAAAATATCCAGCACCGGGCCTTCTTCAACGATTCTGCCGTTTTCCATCACCGCCACGCGCTGGCAAATTTTGCGCACTACATGCATTTCATGGGTGATGAGCACGATGGTTAAGTTGAGCTGGCGGTTAATGTCGAGCAGCAGATCCAGAATCGCGTCAGTCGTTTGTGGATCCAGCGCCGAAGTAGCTTCGTCGCACAGTAAAACATCCGGGTTATTTGCCAGCGCGCGGGCAATGCCGACACGCTGCTTTTGGCCGCCGCTTAGCTGAGCAGGCCAGGCGTTTTCGCGCCCCTCCAGCCCCACAAGCTTAATCAGTTCGTTAACGCGTTGCTGAATCTGGCTTTTATTGACACCGGCAATTTGCAGGGGAAAGGCAATATTCCCGGCAACGGTCCGGGACCACAGCAGATTAAAGTGCTGAAAGACCATGCTGACTTTTAGACGAGCCTGACGGAGCTGTTCACCTCTGGCCTGGGCAATATCCTGCCCGGCGACAACGATTGATCCTGACGACGGTTTTTCCAGCCCATTTAATAATCTTATTAATGTGCTTTTACCCGCACCGCTGTAGCCAATAATGCCGTAAATCTGGCCTTTATTGACGTTGATATTAATATTGTCTACGGCGGTAATGGCGCCATGTTTGCTGGCAAATATTTTTGATACGCCCGAAAGAACGATCATTATCCTGGTCCTTAACTGCTGAAAATGTTCGCAACGTAACAGTATGATATGCTGATGGTTAGCGCGTACATGAGGTGTTATGGCGTTGAGCCATTATTATTTGGCTGATACTACCTGCTAATGCCGTTGGTCAGAAGAATATAAAAATATGACTTATAGCCATAAGAAATATAAATAAGTGATGACGCCTTTCTACTCGGAATTAATACTCTTTAGCAAAAATATGGCATTGCTTATCTTTAAATTGGTTAATTGTGTTTGAATAATGATCAACGAAGGGTACGAATGATAAATAATGGGCGGGCTATTAATCGATTTTATTAACGATATGTAATTGGTTGAAAATTGTTCTGTTTGGTTTTTTTAGTTTTATATCGGTACGCTTTGGTGCCGCTCTTGCTGTTATTTTTCATCCCAAATTTAACAAATCTGAGCTATACCCCGGAAATTATATTGTCCTCGCTGTATCTTTCCCGCCGTTGAGAACGGAGAGTGTCTGCAGATGTACGAGTTCAATTTAGTCCTGCTGCTATTGCAGCAGATGTGCGTATTCCTGGTCATTGCCTGGCTGATGAGTAAAACCCGGCTGTTTATCCCCCTGATGCAGGTCACCGTGCGGCTACCCCACAAGCTGCTCTGTTACATCACTTTCTCGGTTTTCTGCATCATGGGCACCTACTTTGGCCTGCACATTGAAGGCTCCATTGCCAACACGCGTGCCATCGGCGCGGTAATGGGGGGCTTGCTCGGTGGGCCGGTGGTCGGCGGGCTGGTTGGGCTTACCGGCGGGCTGCATCGTTATTCCCTCGGCGGAATGACGGCGCTGAGCTGCATGATCTCTACTATCGCCGAAGGGCTGATCGGCGGGTTGATCCACAGTTTTTTAATCAAGCGCGGCAGAACAGATAAGCTGTTTAACCCGCTGGTGGCCGGAGGGGTAACCTTTGTGGCCGAGCTGGTGCAGATGATGATCATTTTGCTGATAGCGAGGCCGTTTGAAGACGCGCTTCACCTGGTAGAAAGCATCGCCGCGCCGATGATGGTCACCAACACGCTGGGGGCGGCGATGTTTATGCGCATCCTGCTGGATAAACGCGCGATGTTTGAAAAGTACACCTCGGCGTTCTCCGCCACCGCGCTAAAAGTCGCCGCCTTGACTGAGGGTATTCTCCGGCAAGGTTTCAACGAGCAAAACAGCCTGAAGGTGGCGAAAGTGCTGCATCAGGAGCTGGACATCAGCGCCGTGGCGATCACCGATCGGGAAAAGCTGCTGGCGTTTATCGGCACCGGGGCCGACCACCACCTGGCGGGCAAGCCTATTTCGTCGGGTTACACCTGGCAGGCCATCGAAAATAACGAAGTGGTTTACGCCGATGGTAATGAGGTGCCTTACCGCTGCTCGCTGCACCCAAACTGCAAGCTGGGGTCGACGCTGGTTATCCCGCTGCGGGGCGAAAATCAGCGGGTGATCGGCACCATAAAACTCTACGAGGCGCGTAACCGGTTATTTAGCTCAATCAACCGTACGCTCGGCGAAGGGATTGCGCAGCTGCTTTCGGCGCAAATATTAGCGGGCAAATACGAGCAACAAAAAGTGCTGCTGGCCCAGTCCGAGATCAAGCTGCTGCATGCGCAGGTGAACCCGCACTTCTTATTTAATGCGCTGAACACGCTGAAAGCGGTTATTCGCCACGACGGTGACAAAGCCGGGCAGCTGGTGCAGTACCTTTCGACGTTTTTCCGCAAAAATCTGAAGCGTCCGTCTGAAATCGTCACGCTTTCCGATGAAATTGAGCACGTGAATGCCTATCTGCAAATTGAGCTGGCGCGTTTCCAGACACAGCTGGCGGTGAACTGGCAGGTGCCAGACGAGCTGGCTAATCAGCGTTTACCGGCCTTTACGCTGCAGCCGATTGTTGAAAACGCGATTAAACATGGCACCTCCCAGCAGCTAGGCTGCGGCATGATTACCATTCGTGCCCGTACCGAGGGAAAAGACGTGCTGGTGGATGTTGAGGATAATGCCGGGTTGTATCGGCCAAAAGAGAACGATAACGGGCTGGGAATGAATCTGGTGGACAAGCGGCTACGGGCAAAGTTTGGGGAGGATTATGGCCTGGCCGTAAGCTGCGATCCCGACCGTTTGACCTGCATCACCGTGCGCCTGCCCGCCGAGGAGTTGGTATGTTAAGAGTGTTGATTGTGGATGATGAACCGCTGGCGCGTGAGAACCTGCGCGTCCTGCTTGAGAACGACGGCGAGATTGAGATAGTCGGGGAGTGCTCCAACGCGATAGAGGCGATCAGCGCCGTGAACAAGCTGCGCCCGGACGTGCTGTTTCTCGATATCCAGATGCCGCGCATTAGCGGGCTGGAAATGGTGGGCATGCTCGATGAGCGCCACCGGCCGCGTATTGTGTTTCTCACCGCTTATGATGAATACGCGGTGCAGGCTTTTGAAGAGTGCGCTTTTGACTATCTGCTCAAACCGATAGAGGCGCAGCGGCTGCAAAAAACGCTGGCGCGCCTGCATCAGGAAAACGAAGCGCAGGATATTTCCCGCCTGCCGGACAGCCAGCAGCCGCTAAAATTTATCCCGTGCAGCGGCCACAGCCGCATCTGGCTGCTGCAAATGGAAGAGGTGGCCTACGTCAGCAGCCGGCTGAGCGGGGTGTATGTCACCAGCCGGGACGGCAAAGAAGGGTTTACCGAATTAACGCTGCGCACGCTGGAAAGCCGCACGCCGCTGCTGCGCTGCCACCGGCAATATCTGGTCAATATGAATTATTTGCAGGAGATCCGCCTGGAGGATAACAGCCAGGCGGAACTGCTGCTGCGAGATGGCCGCACCGTGCCGGTGAGCCGCCGCTATTTGAAGTCACTGAAAGAGGCAGTCGGGCTGTAATGCTGCGGTGTTATGCGGTTTGTTTTAATCCTGCAAAGGCGTCGCGGATCTCGGCCTCAGGGAGCGAGACGCCGATAAACACCATCGTGCTCTCCGGCGTTTCATCAGGCTGCCATTCGCGATCCCAGTCGGCGCTGTATAGGCGCTGCACGCCCTGGAACAGCAGGCGGCAGGGCTGGTCTTCAATCCACAGCATCCCTTTGTAGCGGAGCAGGTTGTTGGCGAAGCCGGAAAGCAGGTTCTCCATCACGGAAGACACGGCGGACAGCGCCACGGGGTAGTCCAGCGTCACCACAATGGATGAGACTTCATTTTGCTGCGGGGCAATGCGGTGGAAGCGAGGTTTTGTCGCCACGACGTTTTCTTCCAGCATAAAGCCGCGGGTGTTAAACAGCAGCGCAAGATCGATATTGCCATGCAGGATAGGGTAAACCGGCGCGCGCGCGTTGATGCGCTGCAGGCGTTCAAGCAATGCAGCAGATTCACCGGCCACATCGGTTTTGGTCAGTAAAATACGATCGGCATAACCGATTTGTGACTGGGCGAGTGGGAATTGATCCAGCTGGGAGTCAGCATGTACCGCGTCAACCAGGGTGATTACGCCGTCCAGCAGGTAGCGCTCGCAAATGATCTCATGGGCGAAAAAGGCCTGCAGGATAGGGCCCGGGTCGGCCATGCCCGTGCATTCGACGATGAGCCTGTCGAAGTGAATTTCACCTTTGTCCCGGCTCTCAAGCAGATCCAGAAGCGCATCTTCCAGCTCGCTTGAGCGCGTGCAGCAGATGCAGCCGTTGCTCAGGGTTGTGATGCGGGTGGCGCGGTCACCAATCAGCTGGCTGTCGATAGGCGTTTCGCCAAATTCATTTTCAATCACGGCGATTTTCTCGTCCTGCTGGGTATGCAGGATATGGCGTAACAGGGTGGTTTTCCCTGCGCCCAAAAAGCCGGTTAATACGGTTACTGCAATCGGTGTCATCGCGTTTTTCCTGTTAACAGCAGCGCATGCCGCCTTTACCGTCTCCGCCGTAGCGCGCCTGCTGACGTTCCCGGAAGAATTCTTTGTAGGTCATGGGCGGCTGGTCCGGGTGGTTTGTCTGCATGTGCAGCACGTAGGTGTCGTAGTCCGGGATGCCAACGAGCATTCTCGCCGCCTGGCCGAGGTATTTTTTTGCAACGCCTAAGTTATCAAACATTCGTCGCTCCTTTAGTGATTTAAGCCCCGCTAATGCGGGGCTGTAATATGAAGCGATCAGTGGCCGGAAGAAATCTTAATGCCTTCCTTCGGCACCGGCTGGTAAGACGTTTCTTTGTCCGTCGGCTGGTCGGATTTACGCGCCTCTTTCCAGGCCTTAATGCCATAGAAAATGATGCTGTAAACCACCACCAGGAACAGAATACTCAGGCCTGCGTTGGTGTAGTTATTGACGACGATGTGGTTCATGTTGGCGATGTCTTGTGCCGTCAGATCCGCCCCACCGGCGGCGATACGCGCCTTATACTGGTTGGCCATGAAGAAGAAGCCTTCCATCTGCGGGTTGCTGCTGAACAGTTTCAGGCCCAGCGCCCAGGTGGTGCAGATCAGCAGCCAGACCGCAGGTACCACGGTGACCCAAATGTACTGGGTACGTTTCATCTTCACCAGCACCACGGTGGCCAGCACTAATGCTACTGCCGCCAGCATCTGGTTGGAGATACCGAACAGCGGCCACAGGCTTTTCACGCCGCCCAGCGGATCGACCACGCCCTGATACAGCAGGTAGCCCCAAAGCCCAACGCAGCCTGCGGTACCGATGATACCGGCCACCAGCGAGTCGGTTTTCTTCAGGAACGGGATAAAGTTACCCAGCAGATCCTGCAGCATAAAGCGGCCAGAACGGGTCCCGGCATCCAGCGCGGTAAGAATAAACAGTGCCTCAAACAGGATCCCGAAGTGATACCAGAAGCCCATGTCGGCGACCGGCACAATTTTGTGGAACACGTGCGCAATACCCACGGCAAGCGTAGGAGCACCGCCTGCGCGGTTGAGTACGGAAGGCTCACCGATATCTTTCGCCGTTTGCAGGATCTGCTCAGGAGAAATCACAAAGCCCCAGGAACTGACGGTGGCGGCCGCGTGGGCGGTCACTTCTTTCAGCTGCGCCATAATCATCGGGGCGTTTTCACCGCCCAGCTCGTGCAGGTTTGGCATGGTAAAGCCCAGACCCGCCGGTGGCGTGTTCATCGCAAAGTACAGACCCGGTTCAATGATGGACGCCGCCACCAGGGCCATAACGGCCACAAATGACTCCATCAGCATTGCGCCGTAGCCGATAAAGCGAGCATCGGTTTCACAAGCCAGCAGTTTTGGCGTGGTACCGGACGCGATAAGTGCGTGAAAACCGGACACTGCCCCACAGGCAATGGTGATAAACAGGAACGGGAACAGGGCGCCTTTCCACAGCGGACCGGTACCATCCACGTACTGCGTAATCGCCGGCATTTTCAGCTCTGGGTTGAGGATAACGATACCAATCGCCAGGCCGACGATAACGCCGATTTTCAGGAAGGTCGCCAGGTAGTCGCGTGGGGCAAGGATCAGCCAGACCGGCAGCAGGGCAGAAACAAAGGCATAGCCGATAAGCGTAAAGGTAATAGTGGTGTCTTTAAAGGTCAGCGCCGGGCCCCAGTAAGGGTCGTGGGCAATAACCCCGCCGAAGTAAATCGAAGCGACCAGCAGCACAATCCCGATCACGGACACTTCACCGACCCGGCCTGGCCGAATAAAGCGCATATAAATGCCCATAAACAGGGCAATCGGCACCGTCGAGCAAACGGTAAAGACGCCCCACGGGCTTTCCGCCAGCGCTTTCACCACAATCAGGGCCAGCACGGCCAGGATAATAATCATGATCAGGAAGCAGCCGAACAGGGCAATGGTGCCCGGCACCGGGCCCATCTCTTCTTTGATCATCTCGCCAAGGGAAGCCCCGTTCCGGCGCGAGGAGATAAACAGCACCATAAAGTCCTGCACCGCCCCGGCCAGTACAACACCCGCCAGCAGCCAGAGTACGCCAGGCAAATAGCCCATTTGCGCCGCCAGCACCGGACCGACGAGAGGCCCGGCCCCGGCGATTGCCGCGAAGTGGTGGCCAAACAGAACGTTACGGTTGGTTGGGACGTAGTTCAGGCCGTCGTTATTGATGACGGCAGGTGTGGCCCGCGTAGGATCCAGCTTCATCACCTTCTGGGCGATGTATAGGCTGTAATAGCGGTAAGCCACCAGATAGACCGACACCGAGGCGACGACGATCCACAGAGCGCTGATGTGTTCCCCCCGTCGCAGGGCGACGACGGCCAGACAGCAGGCCCCGATGATACCCAGAATCACCCAGGGTATATGTTTGAGAAATTTATTTTTATTCATAATTCATCCGTTTGTCAGCCCCGGCGCCATGCCTGATTGCCGTTTCGCTGAACCTGGTTGTTGTAAAAGAAGGGCATAAAAATAGGCCAGCTATAGCGTGACGATTTTTGCAGCAAGAGAGGGAAAAGAGTGGCCGAGTGGTCGTATTCAGGGCTAAGCGGTTGTGGGACAGGCTAAGCGGTTTTAGCTTGTCGCTAACTCACTGAAAATTGTGATTTAGATCCCACATGGAGAACCAACAGCTGAAGTCATGGGGCAATCAATACGCTTCATCAGCCATAAAGCGTCAGCGCGATTCTCCTCCGTCGGGAACGCTGGGGAAATTTGATAAAAATCAATTAAAGTTCTCTAAATACAGGGTCTTACCTTTCTTTACCGTCAGGCCTTTGACCTTCCCCCTGGGGGAAGGTGTAACGTCCGCGTCAGTGGTTGTTAAACCTTACTCTGGAAAAGGAAACAGAATGAAAACACGTATCATGACGGCGTTACTGGCGCTAACGTTCAGCGGCGCAGCACTGGCAGCAACGCCTGAAGCCAATGCTTTTCTGGCCAAACATGGGCTGGCGGGAAAAACCGTTGAGCAGATGGTGGAGGCAATCGACCAGTCTCCGCAGGCTCGCCCACTGGGCTACAGCGCCGGGATCACCAGCCGTGCGCTGGTACTTTCGGACGGGCAGCAGAAGTTTAGCTATCCGCTGGGGGATAAGTTCTATCTGTCGTTTGCGCCATATCTGCAGCAAACGCATCCCTGCTTCAATCACAGTCTTTCCGGCTGCCAGGGCGAGCTGGCCAATACGGCTTTCGACGTCAAAATTACTGACAAAGCTGGCAAAGTCCTCCTGAACAAAACGCTGACCAGCCAACAGAACGGCTTCATCGGCGTGTGGCTGCCGCGCAATACCGAAGGGACGGTAAGCGTCAGCTATCAGGGCCGCTCCGCGCACTCTGCTTTCGCCACCTTTGATGACAGCCAAACCTGCATGACCACGCTGCCGCTGCAGCAATCCTGAGTCCGGCGGGCGGCGGCCATCCTGACGTCACCGCCGCCTGAATTACGGGTAGTTGTTTTCTTCGTCGGTATAAATAAGCAGGCAGGCCTCGTTAAAGTTAGCCAGGCCCAATCTTTCGTAAAGCTCATTCCGCCTGCGATAGAGACTTTTTAGTGATATGTTGATTTTTTCCGCCACGATTTCCATGGGCAGGCCCCTCCTGAGCCATGCCATCATCAGCCGCTCCTCCTGAGTCAGTCGCATGGCATAAAACCATTCCCCGGCCTGACGGTCGAGTTTCACTTTTTGCAGCACCCAGAACAGCGCTTCAACCTCCCGATGCGGCATCGACATATCAAAGCTCCACTTTTGCCTGAGCGGAAAAAGTTCCGTATGGCGCATATCCAGCACGATGCAGCGCACCGGTGCCTCAGCCTTCTCTGCGCTGGTGATAATATTTTCCCACTGCGCCAGCGGTAACCGGCTATCCACCAGGATAGCGTACTCTTTGTAGCCGTAGCTGAAACTCCTCCTGCCCACTGAGTGCAGAAGAATGACGTCGGGAAAATAGTTTTTTATTCCCTGATAAAGATAGCGATCTTGTGTGATCAAAATTGTCGCATCCACCGCAGCGTATCCCTTTAATATTGCTCGAATCCAAATGCCTGATCATGGAAACCATGTGCGCGGCGCTTCTCTCTATTTCATGAAAAATGAGCTAACTTACCTTCAGGTAAGTTAGGCGGTATTTTTACTTATTGTTTGGTAAAGTGCTGATGTCGTGAATGTATCCTTTTTCATCCCTGGTGATAAAAATTATAAATAAAAAGAAATACGAGGGAAGGGACTGGTTTTTAAATTAGGATTTTTTGCCAGGAAATCTCCTGATTAATACATTGAATTTCACCTGGCAATATCGTTAAAAACATCATCTATAACATTTTTATATTTTTTATTTGATTTATTGTGTCTATAAATCAATATGTTGAGTGCTTTGTTTTGTATGGCAAATCATTCATTGAAAGGCAGGTGCAGAGTATTCTTAAAAGCATGGCTTGGGCCGCCAGAGTGTGTTCACAAAATTATTCATGGTGACTTATCATTCCTGCTATCTGGCCTAATGTGTAATCAATGTTATTTTGAGTTTGTTCCTAATGACTGGTGCAGGGAAAACATCAGGACAGATATGTCTGTGAAAATAAATGCCCCAGGTCTCAATGGTTTTTTTACCGTGTGAATTTTATCCGCTAATGCCAGTGTCAGGTATTCAAATGCGGCGGATAAACCATGCTCATTCATAATGGAATAATAGATATTTATGGAACAGAGGCTGAGTATCACTAAGTTATTCTTTTATCGTGGCGTGAAGCTTTCGTTATTTTTAATCATGCCGGGATTGCTCCCAGCGCAAGGGATGGGGGCAATATCGCGCTATGACAGCCAGGTATTACAGGCGCGAAACGGAGATTATCAACCCCTGCTTGATGCCTTAAAACATGAGGCACAGCAAAAAGCACTTAACCCGGAACAGGTTGCAGACTGGCTGCAGGTCACCTCCTGGGCAGGGCGTGATGATGAGGTAGTCAGCGTGTGGCAGCGTTATCAGGAGCGCACTGCTATCCCGGCTCGTGGCGTCGCCGCCGCTGCACAATCCCTGCGTAATCTTCATCGCTGGACGGAGTCACTTTCTCTCTGGGAAGAAGCGCTTAGGCTTTCACCCGGCAATGATGATTATCGCATGGGGCAAATTAAAACCCTGGCCGACGGCCAAAAGCGCTGGCAGGCGAGGGAAGAGGCGCTGCGTCTGGTCAAGGAAAAGCCTGACCTCGCACATTTACAGACGCTCTCTTATGTCTATCTGCGGCAGGGAAAAACCTGGGATCAGCTGCTAAGCGACACGCGAGCCCTTGCACTTGCCCCGGAAGATAAAATCGCTCTGCAAAACCTGATAGCCAGCCTGACCGTGAACCGGGTGAATACCACGGCGCTGGCGTTAGCCAACGAAGCGGAACTTCCGGCAAATGAGCGCAGAAGTCTGGAACTTAACGCGTTGGCTGAAATGGTGCGTATGGCCGAAATCTCTCCGGGAGAGGAAAAAGCGCGCTTTACCGTCGCGCAGCGGGCGTTGGATCGTTACGACGCCTTGTTCGCCCAATGGCGTCGCGATCCGCAGGCTCAGCAGGACGTCACGCGGGCGCGGATAGACCGGCTTGGCGCGCTCTATGCCCACAATTATTACCCAAAGGTCATTCAGGAATATGAAGCCCTGGCCTCAGAATATGTGCATGTCCCGCCCTGGGCTTTACGTTGGGTGATTGCTTCTTACCTGGCAGAAAAGCAGGTAGAAAACGCGCAGGCGCTAACGCCGCAGCTGTTCAGCGGCGCGACGAACAAGAACGAGCAGGCGATGTTTTATGCCTTGTTGGACAGCGGCCAGTACGGCTCCGCCGGACGCTATCTGCAAAATCTTGCCCAGGTAACGCCTTACCGCCGCTACGTGCCGGGCTTCCCGAACCCCGTCCCGAACGATCGCTGGCTGGAAGCAAAAACGCTCTCCCTGCAGTACCTCGTATCGACCAATGCACTCCCGGAAGCTCAAGCGCTATCCCAGCGTCTGGCGAGTACTGCGCCGGGGAATCAGGGATTGCGTATCGATTATGCCAGGGTTTTGCAGGCGCGCGGGCTGCCGCAGGCGGCTGAACGAGAGCTTAAAAAGGCGGAAGTGCTTGAGCCGTCCAACCTCGAGCTTGAGCGACAGCAGGCCTATGTCGCGCAGGATCTCCACGAGTGGCGGCAAATGGATTTGTTGACGGACGACGTGATGCTGCGTGCCCCGCTGGATATCGGTTCTCAGCGCTTGAAGCGAACGCGTGAGATTCACCAAATGTCCGAACTGCGCATTAACGGTCAGCAGGGGATCCATTCTGATACGCCCGTCAGCGGCGCACACGACTTTAGCTGGGATATGGCGATTTACGGCCCACCCGTGGCCGACAACTGGCGGCTGTTTGGCGGTAACCGTTTTAACAGCGGGCGTTTTGAAGAAGGTAAGGGCTTCAGCCGCAGCGTGTTCGGGGGCGTTGAATGGCGGCCGCGCAATAGCTGGGTCGAGCTTGAACTGGCGAACAACAACTTCAACGGCGGCAATAAGCCAGGCGGGCGCGTTTCGGCCTGGCACAGCTTCAGCGACAGCTGGCGAGTAGGAGGCGAAGTGGAACGCCTGGCACGGGCAACGCCGCTGAGAGCTTTGCGCAACGGGGTAAGTTCGAATCAGGCCAACCTGTGGGTGCGCTGGCACCAAAACGAACGGCGTGAATATCAGCTCGCGACCACGACCAGCTGGTTTTCAGACCATAACCATCGTCGGGAATATACCTTCCAGGGCAAAGAGCGGCTGTGGCAAACGCCACGGATCACGCTCGACCTGCAGCCCGGCGTGACTTACAGCACCAACAGCCAGACAGACACGGTGTATTACAGCCCGAAATGGGATTTATCCGCCGCGCCGACGCTCGCCGTTAATCACGTGATGTACCAGCGCTATGACACCGTCTGGAGCCAGCAGATCAGCGCCGGGGCGGGCATTTACCGGCAAAAAAATTACGGGGCGGGAGCGATGACAACCCTGGGATATGGCCAGCGTATCCAGTGGAACAACGTCCTCGACACCGGGGCCATGCTGAACTGGGAAAAACGGCCCTGGGACGGCAAGCGGGAAACGCATTTCGCCGTCGCTTTTGATGCGAATTTACGATTTTAAGGACAAACATGCTGACCAACAGTTTTCGCCTCGGCCTGATCGTTTTTGGCTGGTTATTGACCTTTTCTGGCTTGTACGCGCAGGAAATTCATTTTCTACCGCCAAAAGAACGGCCAGAGCTTGAAGCCAATAAACCCTGGCCTAAGAACCATTTTTTGGTGTTGGCCTACCATGATGTCGAAGACAGTGACCCCGATCAGCGTTATCTGGCGGTGCGCACCAGCGCGCTGAACGAGCAAATCAGCTGGCTGTTGCAAAACGGCTATCACGCGGTCAGCGTGCAGGCGGTTTTGGACGCCCATCGGGGAGGCACACCGTTGCCGTCAAAGGCGTTTTTACTCACTTTTGATGATGGTTACAGCAGCTTTTACACCCGCGTGTGGCCGCTGCTCAAGGCTTATAATGTCCCTGCGCTCTGGGCCCCTGTCGGCAGTTGGGTCGATACCCCGGCAGGGAAGAACGTCGATTTTGGCGGGCTGATGACCGCCCGCGATAAGTTTGCCACCTGGGATATGGTACGTGAACTTAGCCAGTCGCCTCTGGTTGAGATCGGCTCACATACCTGGGCGTCACATTACGGCATTCAGGCGAATCCCCAGGGTAGCCGTGAACCTGCGGTCGCCAACCGGGCTTGGGATAAAGCCACCCGCCAGTACGAAAGTGACGAGCAGTTCACCCGGCGTATTGGCGACGATGCGCGCCAAATCAGCCAAAAAATTGAGCAGGTGAGCGGGAAGGTGCCTCGTGCCTGGGTCTGGCCTTATGGCGCGGCTAACGGCACCTCACTCAGCGTGCTCAAAAAGCAGGGTTACCAGATGGCGTTCACGCTTAATGATGGCCTCGCTGACGCCCGCGACCTGGACAACATTCCACGAGTGCTGATTTCCGGCAATCCAACGCTCAAAGCGTTCGCCAGCATGGTGAGCCGCGTCCGGGAGCCGGATCCGGTGCGCGTTATGCATGTGGATCTCGACTATGTCTACGACCCGAACCCGGTGCAGCAGGCGAAGAATATCGATGCGCTGGTGCAGCGGGTGTATGACATGAAAATCAGCCATGTCTTTTTGCAGGCGTTCTCAGACCCGCTCGGCGACGGCAATATCAAGTCGCTCTATTTCCCCAACCGCTGGCTGCCGATGCGCGCCGATCTGTTTAACTTCGTCGCCTGGCAGCTACGCACCAGAGGCGATGCCAAAGTGTTTGCCTGGCTGCCGGTGCTTTCTTTTGATCTGAACGCCACGCTGCCCAGGGTGCAACGCTGGGACGCCGCCAGTGGGAAGACGCAGCGGGCCACCAGCCCTTATCTGCGGCTTTCCCCGTGGAACCGACAGGTTCGCCACCAGATAGTCGACATCTACGAAGATCTCGCCCGACATGCGGTGTTTGACGGCATTCTTTTCCACGACGACGCGCTGCTCACGGATTTTGAAGATGCCGGGCCGGACGCCATGATCGCCTACCGGCAGGCGGGGTTCCAGGGCAGCATCGGCGACATACATCAAAACCCTGCCGAACTGCGAAGCTGGACGCGCTTTAAAAGCCAGACGCTGATTGAGTTCACCCGCACGCTGACCGACGCGGTGCGGAATATTCGTGGCCCGCAGATAAAAACCGCCCGAAACATCTTTGCGCTACCGATTCTGGAGCCAGAGAGCGAGGCGTGGTTCGCGCAGAACATTGACGATTTCCTGGCCGCTTACGACTGGACGGTGCCGATGGCGATGCCGCTGATGGAGTCCGTGCCGCTGGAAGAGAGCAATAGCTGGCTGGAACGACTGATCAAAGCCGTGGCGGCGAAGCCTTCGGGATTGAATAAAACCATTTTTGAGCTTCAGGCGCGCGACTGGAACCACAAAACGCAGAAAGGCATCGCGGACAAACAGCTGGTGGAGTGGATGCAGCTGCTACAGCTGAACGGGGTGAAACATTACGGCTATTACCCGGACGACTTCATCAATAACCAGCCTGATATTTCACATATCAGACCTGAAATTTCCTCTTACTGGTATCCAAACAATGACTGATCGTCTTCTCTCCTTACTGATTCTGGGCCTGGTCTTTGGGCTGCCGCTCGGTATGGCGGCGGTATTTACCGGGAAAATTCTGCTGGACTTTGTGTTCTTCTGGCCACTGTTTATGTCGGTGCTGTGGATGACCGGCGGGCTCTATTTCTGGTACCGGCTGGAACGCCACTGGCCGTGGGGTGAAGACGTCCCGCCGCCACAGCTGGAAGGCAATCCGCTGATTTCTATTCTGATCCCGTGCTTTAACGAAGGCAAAAATGCCCGGGAAACGATCGAAGCCGCGCTGAGCCAGCGCTACACCAACATTGAGGTTATCGCCATCAATGACGGCTCTCGGGATAACACCGCCGAGATCCTGACCCAGCTTGCGGTGGAATACCCAAAATTACGAGTGATTCATCTGGCGGCGAATCAGGGGAAAGCCGTAGCGCTAAAAGCCGGGGCCGCCGCCGCGCGCGGGGATTTACTGGTGTGTATCGACGGAGATGCCTTACTGGAGCGGGACACTGCGGCTTACCTTGTGATGCCGTTGATTCGCCACCCTAACGTGGGCGCGGTGACCGGAAACCCGCGGATCCGCACCCGCACGAATTTGATTGGCCGGATCCAGGTCGGCGAGTTTTCTTCGATAATCGGGCTGATTAAACGTACCCAGCGTATTTATGGCCGGGTCTTTACCGTTTCCGGCGTGATCGCCGCTTTTCGCCGCCAGGCGCTGGCAGATGTCGGCTACTGGAGCCCGGACATGATCACCGAGGACATTGATATCAGCTGGAAACTGCAGCTGCATCACTGGACGCTCTATTTTGAGCCGCGCGCGCTGTGCTGGATCCTGATGCCGGAGACCCTCAAAGGGCTGTGGAAGCAGCGTCTGCGTTGGGCGCAGGGCGGGGCGGAGGTGTTCCTGGTTAACCTGCGTCGCCTGTTCCGCTGGGAACACCGCCGGATGTGGCCGCTGTTTATGGAGTACGTACTCTCGACGGTGTGGGCCTTTGCCTATGCGATAACCATCCTGCTGTTTATCGCCAGCCACCTGACCACACTGCCGGCCAACCTGGTGGTTGCAACGCTGTTTCCGCCTGAGTTTACCGGGCTGCTGCTGGGCGTGATGTGCCTGATGCAGTTCCTCGTCAGCCTGTTCATTGAGCGGCGCTATGAAAAGCGGATTGCCGGATCGCTGTTCTGGATCGTCTGGTTCCCGCTGATGTACTGGATGATAGGCCTGTTTACCACCCTGGTGTCGTTCCCGAAAGTGATGCTTAAACGCCGCCGCGCCCGCGCGCGCTGGGTAAGTCCTGACCGTGGAAAAGGAAGAATATGATGCAGACCAATACGCTGATATTAACCGAAGACCGACTGGGGCCGAGGCTTTTCGACGGCCTGCTAACCGCCATTGCCTGGGCAGGGTTTCTGTATTTTGTGTGGAAAAACCTGCTGCTGCAGCTGATGTTATTGCCCGACCAGCGCGGGGAAATCGTCGCGCAGTCGCTCAATTCCGTGCTGCTGTACCTTGCGATTGCCGCCATCAACGGCTGGCTGCTGATCCTCTGGTATCAGTACAGCCTGCGCAGATACAGCGACCGGTACCGCGATGAACACAAACCGTTTCTGCCTGGCGATCTGGCCCGCAGCTTTAACCTGTCGACGCAGCTGGTTTCCGAGATGAGCCGCTATAACCAGTTAACGGTGTATCACGACCAGATTGGGCAGATTATCGAGCTTAAAAATAATCGTGCAGAGCGCAAGGCGGATTTTCCTGAGGAGGGGGCTGTGTAGACTTCCATCAGATGGGGGTCTGGAGCCTATTTGCCAGAAGCTTTTAGCGTAGCAGCGTCAAGGTGTCGGGCAATTGCTGAGGTGCTGCTTCTTTTAAGGCATCGCCCAGCAGCGTGATATGGGCTAAACGCGCCGAGTGCTTCGGCCAGACAAGCCAGTAGCCATCTCCGCTGGCAATCGCTTCGGCAAACGGCAGCGCGAGCTGGCCACTCTGGATTGCCGCCTGGCATAACAACGCATCACCGATTGAAATGCCGTGGCCGCTGATGGCCGCCCGAATGCCCTGTTCCAGCGTGTCGAATACCGTGCCGCGCGCAATATTAAGTTCGTTGAATTTTCCGGTGCGCTTTAGCCATCTTCGCCAGTCACGGCGATCCGGAGAGGGATGAATCAGCTCGCAGCGAGACATGTCCATGCGGGCCTGTTCAACCTGAGCCGGGGCGCAGATCGGCACCAGCCATTCGTCGAACAATAGGCGGGCTTCCGTCCCTGCACCAAACCGACCGTCACCCAGCAGAATGGCGCAGTCATACGGCTCGCGCGTAAAGTCCACGCTATCGGTGTCCATCCACACGCTGGTCATTTCTATTTCCGGCGTAGCGTTCTGCTGCCGGAAGGTGCTCAGCACATCCAGCAGCCAGCGCATGGTCAGCGTCGACGGCGATTTCAATCGCAGTTTACGGTTGCCGCTGCGAAATGCATGGCAGGCCTGATCCAACCGATGAAAGCCCTCCGAGAGCTGCATCGCCAGCGCGTTACCGGCGGCGGTAATCTCTACTTTGGGACCATTACGGTGAAACAGCTCGCATTCGAACCAGGCTTCAAGTGTGCGGATATGTCTGCTGACTGCGCCGGGCGTGACGTTTAGCTGCGCGGCGGCCTGGCTGAACGAACCTGACCGGGCGGCAACCTCAAATGCACGCAGCGCATACAGCGGGGGGAGCGTCATAACAGAGCGCCTCTATTGTGAGTATTACTCACATTGAATCGCAGTTTTTTCCGTTTTTCAACGCCTGGAGTAGAGCGTTTAATGCATCACAATAAAAACGATTGTGAGAATTTAACACTATGAATATTCCCCTGCTCGGTGCCTACACGCTCGCTGTCTTTATGTTGATCCTGACCCCCGGCCCGGTTGTTGCTCTGGTGACCGGCACGGCGGCGCGACACGGCAGCAGAAAAGCGTTTCTGACCGTTATCGGCACCAACAGCGCTTCGCTGGTGCTGATTGCCTTTGCGGCTATGGTGCTGGCGGGCATTGTTTCTCTCTCGCCGCTGCACTTGTCTTTGTTGGGTCTGGCGGGCTCGGTGTTTATTGGCTGGGGAGCAATCGTCAGCCTGCAAAGCAGGCATGAAGGAGGCGATGAAAAAACGGCAATAAGCGACGGGGGAGGACTCTTAAAAGGCTTTGTGGTAGGCGTCTCTAACCCGAAAGACATTCTGTTTTTTGTCTCTTTTTTCCCTCAGTTTATGGCGGTTACCCAGGATTTTAGCGCCAGCATTCTCACGCTCTCCCTGGTGTGGATTGCGCTGGATTTTGCGATCCTTGCGCTTTATATCCTCACCGTGCAGCGCTGGGTGCCCGAGCGCCACGGTAAATGGCTCGACCGTATCTCAGCGCTGTTTCTGCTTGCCGTGGCGCTGTTTGGCCTGGTTTACAATGCCCGGGCGCTGCTCTCGTTTTGAAAATGATTCACCTCTTCGCCTGCCGCTTCATGATGTTGCCGATTATCGGCCCGAAGGCGACCAGAATAATAAAGCGGGTCATCTGCATCGACATCACAAAGGCGATGTCGATGTGCTTGCTGGAGGCGGCGATAATCGCCACAGAATCCGCGCCGCCGGGGCTCATGGCCAGATAAGCGGTGAGCGGGTCGATATCGGCCACGACCACCAAAAATGCCGCCATCACCCCGCAAAGGGCAATCAAAATCACAATACTGACCGCAATACGCGGCAGGACCTGGGCGGCGTGTTTTAACAGCGGGCGAGTAAATTTCAGCCCAATGCGCCAGCCGACAATGGTGTACGCCAGCACCAGCACCCACTGCGGTAGCGCGATCTCTATCCAGTTGTTTTGCGAGAGCACTACGCCAGCGACCAGCGTGATCAACAGCGCGCCGGCAGGCAGACGCAGAAGTTTGGCCGCAATGCAGCCGAAAGCGATAAGCCCAAAGGTTTCGGCCATCGCGAGGTAAGAGCCGTGTGCAAAAAGATCGATCGCCGCCGATGTGGCCGGGACATGCTCGCCGGAGACCTTCATAAGCACCGAAGCGACGCTTGCCACCATAATCACCCGCAGATATTGCATGGCGGCCACAAGCTGTGTGTCAGCGCCGTTGGCTTCGGCCATCAGCGTCATGGCGGTGGCGGCGCCGGGGCTTAACCCCCAGAGCGCGGTGGTCCCGGGCAGGATACGCATGCGGGTCATTATCCAGCCGAGCAGCATACAAATAAAAATCACCGAAAAGACGCAGACAATAAACAGCAGCCAGTGAGAGCCGAAGGTGCCGGCGAGGCTGCGGGGCATTTTGCTGGCAATCATACAGCCGATGACGCCCTGGGCGATGAGGAACAGCGTGCCGTTGGGCTGAATTTTTGCACCGTTGAGGGAGATAACAATCCCGGCTGCCATCGGCCCCAGCAGCAGGGCGGCGGGAATATTCAGCCAGGTAAGCAGCCCGCCAAAAAGCGCGGTAGCAATAATCAGCGTGCTCCACTGCATGCGCTGCGGTGACAGCAGGCGGTAACTTTTAGGTGTGGCAGGATCTTGTTTCTTCATCGTTGTATAGCCGCCCGCAGCGCGGAAGAAAATTCGGTTTAAGCTGGCTCGCGCCGGAGTCGTGGCTTAAACTCTGGGAGAGTTAAGTTATGAGAGGGTGTCCTCGCATAACTCAGATTCTAGAGGATGCCCTCGCATATCTCAATGGGCGTTATGCGAATAAATGTTAGCGGATTGATACGAAATATTTTATGACGAAACCAGCGCCCTTAGCGGCAAACCAGCCTAAACGCCTGCGCGGCCATCTTCGCGTGGCGGCGATAACCGAAGCGGCCACCCAACTCTTCGCCGAGAAGGGCTTTGATGCCGTGACCATGACCGAGATCGCTGCCAGCTCCGGCACGGCCATCGGCTCGCTGTATCGGTTTTTCCCCAACAAAGAATCGCTGGCCGACGCGCTGCTGCTGGAATACACCCGCGAAGTGATCGACAGGCTGGAAGTGCTGGAGGCAAGCGTCACCGGGGTGGATATTCCCACCGCAGCGGATCTGTTCACCCGCTTTGTGCTTTCGCTGCAGTCACAGCGAACCTTTGCCCTGAGGCTGGTGGAAGAGCGGGGCGAACATGAAGCGGCCCGGCTCCAGTTCAGGGACGCCATGCGCGGCGGATTCTCCACCGCCCTTCAGGTTGTTATCCCGAGTTTATCCGCCGAGCGTGCCAGCCTGATGACCATTGTTATCCTGCAAATGCTCAAAGGTGCGGCGGCGGCCAATCTGCAGAATGACGCAGAGCGTAAAGCGGTGCTCGCCGAAGCGCAGGCGCTGCTGGAGCTGTACCTTTCCACGGAACAGGCGAAGAAATAGAGGCAGGTTACCAGCCGACGATCCGCTGCCAGACTTCGTGCCCCTCGCCATCTTCGCTCAGAACCTGATAGTGATGATGCATGGCGGCGGTGGCGCAGGCGTGGTTGGGCAGAATACGCACCCGGCTGCCGACGGGGAAATCATCGACGGCAAAGGCTGACGCTTCCGGCAAGATAATGATGCCGTGCTCCTGGTTGGTCGTGGTGACCAGCAGCTTTTCTAAGGGATTACCGTCCAGGCTGCACACCTGGCCGTAGCCGTAGTCCTGACTTTGCGCCGCCGTGCCCCTGTCGCGGGAGAGCGCCATCCACCCGGCATCAATAAATACCCAGCCTTTCTCCCTGTTGTGGCCGATTACCGTGGCGACGACGCTAAGCGCAATATCCTCCAGGCGGCAGACGCCGACGTTTTTCATCACCAGGTCGAAGGTGGTAAACACCCCGGCTCTGACTTCGTTGATGCCGGTGAGATCGTCCGCAAAATGGGCTGTCGGCGTGGCACCTACGCTTAGTACGGGGCAAGTATAGCCCTGCGCACGCAGGCGATTTCCGGCAGCTTTAATCGCGGTACATTCGGCTCTGGCAGCCGCGAGAATAGCTTCGTCCGTGCGACAGCTATAGGATTCCCCGGCGTGAGCCAGCAGGCCGGTCAGCGTGGAGCTGCTTGCCTCAATGAGGCGGGCCAGGGTCAAAAGTTCATCGCTGTGCGGCGGCAAACCGCCCCGATGGCCGTCGCAATCCACTTCAATAAAAACCGAAAACGCCAGATTGTGCGCCCGGCTGTATTCGGCCACGGCGGCGGCCTGCGGTTCGCTGTCGAGAAGAATGTGCAGGTTCACGCCTTTAGCCATCAGCGCCGCCACGCGGGAAAGTTTGTGAGGCGCAATGCCGACGGCATAAAGCAGATTGGTGTATCCCGCGGCGGCAAAGGCTTCTGCCTCGGCGAGCGTGGAAACCGTAGCCGGGGAATCGCTTTGCTTCAGCAGGTAGCGGGCGGCCTCAATGGAGCGCAGCGTTTTCAGGTGGGGCCGAACCTCGCTGCCCAGGGCATGAATGCGCGAGTAAAGGCGCTCAATGTTGCGCAGGTATTTGCTTTTCTCGATCAGCAAAAAGGGGGTATCACGGGTGGTGAGCCATTCGGCGGACATAGCGGGTCTCCTGTTGGGTGAGAGGCCATGTTGCCATTCAGCTAATTAGGTATAAATTAATATAAAAGCAATGAACAATTAGGTTTTACTTAATGATAAACAGCGACGATCTGGCTTTTTTCCGCACTATTGCCACCCATAGCACGCTGGCCGCTGCCGCAAGGGCGATGAACGTCACGCCGCCCTCCGTTACGCAGCGGCTGCGCGGGCTGGAACAAAAACTTGGTGTTGATCTTATTTTGCGGCCTTCGCGGCAGGTTTCGCTGACCGATGAAGGCTCGCTGCTGCTGAGCCGGGCGGAGAAGATTCTCACCGAACTGGCGGGTCTGCAATCTGCCCTGGATGACAGGCGGCAGCAGGTCAGGGGCAAGCTGCGCGTGCTGGCCCCGCTGGGGTTTGGCAACGATTATATTGCGCCGTTGCTGGGGGAATACGCCGCCCAGCATGAAAACCTCGAAGTGGAGCTGACGCTTTCCGACGACCCGCATTGGGCCACGCTACACAAGTGGGATTTGGTTGTTTTCATCGGCGAGTTGCGCGACTCGAGCATGCACTGCATCAAGCTTGCGCCCAACCAACGCTTTATCTGTGCTTCGCCGGAATATCTGAACCGAAAGGGCACGCCGCTAACACCGGAACAGCTTGTGGAGCACGACTGCATTGCGCTGCGGGAAAACAGCGAAGATGTGACGCTGTGGCGTTTTTCCGGCCCAAAAGGGGACTGCCCGCAGCGGATCTCGCCCAAATTATCGAGCAACGAAGGACGCGTGGTAAAAGAGTGGGCGCTGACGGGCAGGGGGATCATTATGCGCTCCGAATGGGATGTGCTGCCGCAAATCCACAGTGGCGAACTGTTGAGACTACTGCCGGAATACACGCTGCCAGATGCCGACATCGTGGCGCTGAGCGGCACTCCGCAGGCGGAACGAAGCCCCAGGGCGCAAAAGTTTATCGAACTGCTTAAGCTGCGGCTGGCGGGTAGGCCCTGGGGGGAATATGCTCATGCTATTGGCGCAAGGGCATAGGAAATAGCATCCCCATCATCAACCATGCCAAGGGTAGCAAAGCCGGTCCGGTCCAGATGCATACCTGCAATAAGCAGTTTTTCCCTTGCGGCTTGTTTCAGCAGGTTTTTCCGCGTTTGTTCGGCTTGCACCGGATCAACGTCGAAGAGAATACAGGCGCTGGGCTGCGCAGATTGAATGTGGGGGTAATGAACGATGTCCCCCCATATGAGTAAGCTTTTATCGTCCGCATCAATGCGAAAGCCAGTGTGGCCCGGCGTGTGACCCGGTAACCAAACCGGGAGGATACCCGCCGTGATTTCACGCTGGCTAAAAAAATGCAGGTTCTGTGCATAGGCCTCTAATGTTTGACGTGCCAGCCTGAAGTTAAGTTTGCCCCGCTCATTGGCGCCTCTTTGTTTTTCATCATTCAGCCAGTACTCTGCTTCCAGAGGGTGCAAATGAAGTTCCGCCTGTCTATAGACAGGGTTTCCTTCTGCATCCAGCAGGCCGCCAATATGGTCAGGATGACAGTGACTCAACAAAACCATGTCCACGTCATCTGGACCGACACCCAGAGCGGCAAGATTTGTTCTCAATTGCCCGCCAACGTTATTCCGTCCCCCCGTACCTGTATCCACCAGCAGGGTGAGTCCCTGCCCGCGGATCAGGTAAGCGTTAATTTGAATATTGCCGGGCTCGGCCAGGCCTGCGCTCTGCTGGATGGCTTCTGCTTCAGCGATGTCGATGCCAGAGAGTAAATCCAGGCTGGCGGGCATGGAGCCATCACTTAAGGCGGTAACCAGAAAATCGCCAATCTGGCAGGACGGAAAAGATGAATAATTCATAAAGACCTCAGGAGGAGTTCAGGAGACAGACCCGGTTTTTATGCCTGACGGCGGTGGGGCAAAATCATTCGACGCTTGCTCACTTCCAGAGACATGGCATCGACTAATCACCGCAGGCATAAATCAGTAAATCGGCTTGATGATTTTTTGTCATGCTACTGGTTATACTTCCGCGAATGAATCGATAATATTTCATCGATCGGTGATATTTAGTCACTGATTGTTGATTGTCTGCCTGGAGGCGTATGCGTAGAAAAATTCCCAGCAGTACATCCCTGCAGGCTTTTGAGGCGGCGGCCCGGCACGGTAATTTTGCCCGGGCAGCCGAGGAACTTTCGCTGACGGAAGGGGCCATTAGTCGCCAGATTGCACGCCTCGAATCGTTACTGGGTTGTCGACTGTTTGACCGGACAGGGAGCCGCGTGAAACTCAACCCTGTCGGTACGCGATATGCCTCCCATGTTCGCGAAACGCTTAAGCGAATTGAAAGAGATACTCAGTACATCATGGGTATGCCGAGGGACAGCAGGAGTCTGGATATTGCCGCGCCACCGACATTTTCGAGCCGGTGGCTTATCCCCCGGCTGAGCCGTTTTGCTGCTTTACATCCGGACATCACGTTAAATATTGCCGCCAGAACCGATCCTTTCGTTTTGAGCGGAAGCGGTTTTGATGCCGTAGTGCATTTTGAACATGCCGCATGGGCCGGGATGCGCGTGCAATTTCTCTTTGAGGAAAAACTGGTTCCCGTATGCCACCCGGGGTTGTTAACAGATCATGAGGGAAAGGGGCAGTTGAAGGATTTACCAAGAATTCACAGACGCCTGAACCCGGATGCATGGCATCACTATGCCCGTGCAACGGGAATAAGCCTTGATAATCTGGCGCAGGGGGCCCGGTACGATCTTCATGAAATGGCCATTGCTGCCGCACTGGCTGGGCAAGGTGTTGCCCTGGTACCACGCATGTACGTTGCACAAGAACTCGATAGCGGAAGACTGGTCGCCCCCTGGCCGGAATCAGACTCGTTGAGTAAAAAATTCTGTTTAGTGAAACCGGTGGAAACGGGAATCAACGAATCTGCATTAATCGATTTTGAGTGCTGGCTACTGGACGAAATTAATCCGCAAACAGGGACATTCCGCTAATAGAGATTTTATTTTGCTCTCTGGTTGCCCACACTGTTTTTATTGAAAGCATCACATAAGCGAGCGCTAAGGACTCCAACATGAATCCATTTCATCAACTGACGGCCACCAGTCTGACTGGCCAGCAGATTACCCTGTCCGATTACGCCGGTAAGCTGGTGCTGGTGGTGAATACCGCCAGCCAGTGTGGCTTTACGCCGCAGTACGCAGGCCTTGAGGCTCTCTATAAGAAATACGCCGAGCAAGGGCTGGTGGTGCTTGGTTTCCCCTGTAACCAGTTTGGCAAGCAGGAACCTGGTGACGCCGATGACATCGCGCGGACCTGCCATATTAACTACGGCGTGAGCTTCCCGATGTTCGCAAAAATCGAAGTCAACGGAACCGCCGCGCATCCCGTGTTTCGTTATCTGAAAAATGAGTTGCCAGGCGTGCTGGGGGGCCGCATCAAGTGGAACTTCACAAAGTTCCTGATTGGCCGGGACGGAAAACCGCTGAAGCGTTTTGCACCGTTCACGACCCCGGAGAAAATGGAAGCCGCAATCGTGGCTGCACTTAAAATTTGAGCGTGTCCGCCATTGGAAAAATAATGCCATCTGTGTCGTGTAAAGGGCTAAGCGAAGAACAGGGTGATGCAAAAAACTGGCGATCTTTCAATCAAGTGTTGCGGATGTACGTTGCACAAGAGCCCGGCCTCGGAAGGTTTGTCGGCCCCTGGCCGGAAGTAGCCTATAGCGTAATACCATTAAGGTGAATAATGACTATTCCAGGGGTTATACGTGAAGATGAGATTTGATTTCATTTTTCTCTCTGGTTGCCCACGCTGTTTTTATTGAAAGCATCAAGTAAAACCGCTTTCTAAAATACGCCGTCCTGAAATCTTCATCAGGCGAGGCGTGTGTAGCAGCGTAACTTGAAGCTAACGCATTGACGCCGCAACGAGTAAACCAATAAAGAATTTCCTCATCACTTGGCGTTACCTTTCGTGTGGTCTCCATACCTCGCTCGTTTACCACAAAATGATATTCCTGGTCATGAATCTCAAGGTAGGGTGTCGCGAAATAGTCAGGCTTATCAGGAATAATAAAGTAATGGTTTGGCCTGACGCCGCCCCCGAGTTGCTTGCCAATAGCCAGAAGCTCAGCTCTCAGCGTTTCGATAGTTTTCATTGAGTCATTCGTTATCCCTGTCGCTGGCGTAATATTCGAAGCCAGAAATTACGCCGTTTACTGAACAGGGAAGGAATCCACTGAACGTTAGTAAGGCGATATCGCTGTCAAGTTCACAGGGAAACCCTTGCTGTAATATCTCTTCTTTCCACTCTTCAGGCGTCGGTAGGTTGTGCGTATGTAAATAAACACCGAAATCACGAGACATATTTAACTTGCCCTGATTTGAAATTAGTTTTTCGACGAAAAATAGGAGCGTGCCGAACCACAGATAACGAAAGCGATGATGATGCTGATCAACCAGGGAATCTTTGAACCATAAAAGAAACGATTGCCAATCTCGTTTCCCAGAGTAAAACAAGTAAATATCGTAGCACCTGAGTACCAGGCTCGGATAAAGTCTCTTTTTTTTAGCATCTTATAACTTCTCGAATGTTGAATACCAGGATGCTACTGCTGACGCGGGTAAAAAATCAATGACCACAACCTGACAATATTGGTCGTTATCAAACGTTATGCGCAATTATGTTCGGTATCGCTGGAATGCTGATTCGGGCTCAACTTAAAAAACAGCGTCCAGTAACTGCGTTTTCATTGTGGCTTCAAAGGGCAGAATTTCAGCTTTAGCAATGTTGAGTTTCTGGAATGGATCCTGGCTAAGGCGGGCTTCCAGAGACTCAATGCTGTCACATTTAGCAAGAATAACGCCGCCATTACGGGGAATTCGCCTGCCTGATGCAAGAAATACTCCCTCTGCGTAACCTTTCTTCAGCCACTCAACATGAGCAGGAATTTGAGCGTCAACTTCTTCTAATGGTTTTATATAAGTCAGAACAACAACGTAAATGATGCTCATCATAAGTGCCTTATGTAAGAAACAGCGGGTCTGTGGGCCATTAATAAATGGGCAGACGTACGAATGCATAACCCGGGAGGTTGCTCGTTTTAATCTGTCAGAGTAGAAGCTATCAAACGGAATAAAAAAACCTGGCGATCTCTCAATCGCCAGGCTGGCTAGATAAATTTCTGGTTATTTACCCAGAATTTCTCTACGCACGATCTCGGCCCCGGCGCTTAATGCGTGCAGTTTGCCTCTGGCCACATGGCGCGGCAGCGGAGCCATACCGCAGTTGGTGGAAGGGTAGAGATTTTCGGCATCAACGAACTGCAGCGCTTTGCGTAGCGTGTTGGCGACTTCTTCCGGGGTTTCAATGGCGTGGTTGGCCACGTCGATGGCGCCCACCATCACTTTCTTGCCGCGAATCAGCTCGAGCAGATCCATCGGTACATGGGAGTTATGGCACTCCAGCGAAATGATGTCGATGTTTGAGGTCTGCAGTTTTGGAAATGCTTCTTCGTACTGGCGCCATTCGGAGCCCAGCGTTTTCTTCCAGTCGGTGTTAGCTTTGATGCCGTAGCCGTAGCAGATATGCACGGCGGTTTCGCACTTCAGCCCTTCGATGGCGCGCTCCAGCGTGGCGATGCCCCATTCGTTAACTTCGTCGAAGAACACGTTGAACGCTGGCTCATCGAACTGAATGATGTCCACGCCGGCGGCTTCCAGCTCTTTCGCTTCCTGGTTCAGGATTTTGGCGAATTCCCAGGCCAGTTTTTCGCGGCTTTTGTAGTGGTTGTCATACAGCGTGTCGATCATGGTCATTGGGCCAGGTAGCGCCCATTTGATTGGTCGATCGGTCTGTTTGCGCAGGAACTTGGCATCTTCCACAAACACCGGTTTTTGACGAGCCACGGCGCCGACCACGGTCGGGACGCTGGCGTCGTAGCGGTTACGGATGCGCACGGTTTCGCGTTTCTCGAAATCCACGCCGTCCAGGTGTTCGATAAAGGTGGTCACGAAGTGCTGACGAGTCTGTTCGCCGTCGCTGACGATGTCGATATCGGCCAGCTGTTGTTCGTGCAGCGCCAGGCGCAGGGCGTCCTGTTTACCCTCAATCAGTTCCTGATCCTGCAGTTTCCACGGCGACCACAGCGTTTCAGGCTGGGCCAGCCAGGATGGTTTTGGCAGGCTGCCGGCAGTGGACGTAGGCAATAATCTTTTCATGTCGAATAACCTTGTATTTGGTGTCTCAAAGAGGGTAGTTGGCAGACCACTGCTCTAAAATTGTTTGGTACGGTTTGATGAAGTGCTCTTCAGTAAACTTCCCTTGTTCGATGGCCAAACGGCTGCGTTCTTCACGATCGTAAACAATTTGAGTAAATGAATGATCCTGGTGGTTCAGGCTTGGCTGGAAGCACAGCCCGGCCGGAGAATTCGCGTTGTAAATCTCCGGGCGATAGATCTTCTGGAACGTCTCCATGGTACTGATGGTGCTGATAAGCTCGAGGTTCGAGTAGTCATTCACCAGGTCGCCCGTGTGGTAGAAGGCAAACGGTGCCACGCTGTTTGGCGGCATGAAGTAGCGAGCCTTCAGCCCCATTTTGTTGAAATAGAGATCGGTCAGGGAAGATGAATCTTGCTCATATTCGATGCCGAGCACCGGATGGCGGTTCCCGGTCTGGCGGTAAACGTTTTTGCTGGATACGCTCAGGCAAATCACCGGCGCTTTGTTGAAGTTTTCTTTGTAGGTGTCTGAGTCAACAAAGTGTCTGAACAAGTTCCCGTGCAGGTCGCCGTAGTTTTCCGGAATGGTGAATTTTTCACGATCCTGGTTGTACTCTGGCAGCAGAACGCTGAAATCGTAGTCGCGAACGTAGGAAGAGAAGTTGTTCCCGACGATGCCTTCGATGCGCTGGCCGGTTTTCTTATCCAGCACGTGGGTTTTTAAGATCTCAATCGCCGGGAAGGTGTTGCCCTTGCCTTCGACATCCAGTTCAACGGAAATAATTTCAAGTTCAACGCCGTAGCGGTCGGAGGTTGGGTTGTCCCAGTTCGCCAGAGAGTTGAAGCGGTTATCAATCATGATCAAAGCGTTACGCAGGTTCTCCTGACGCTTCTCGCCGCGGGCCAGGTTAGCAAAATTGGTTGTGATGCGCGTATTCCCTGATGGGTTGTAATTCTCATCAAAAACAATGCTCTTAAGAGTAAAAGTAAACGCTTTAGTCATGGTAATCCGGCACCTTAATTCTGTTTTTTGCCTGTATCTACTGCTTGATTTCTCACAGATAACCTTTGGTTAGCTGTGGTTTTACCTGTCAGTAATCTTCACATTGCATGTCGTTAACAATATTGCATCTTTTATGCCTGAGTCACAGTTTTAGTAAAAGTGATTTAATTTCATTAGAACATGAGCAGTGTTCATGATTTGGAATATGGCCCGGAGAGGTTTCCTCCGGGCCTGATAAATCGGTCAGTTATCGACCTTTGGCGGGCGGATTTTGAACCAAATTGCATACATGGCGGGCAGGAACAGCAGCGTCATAAAGGTGCCGCCAAACGTTCCGCCGATGAGCGTGTAGGCCAGCGCTCCCCAGAACACGGAATGGGTCAAGGGAATAAACGCCAGAATCGCCGCCAGGGCGGTCAACAGCACAGGGCGTGAACGTTGGATCGTCGCTTCAACCACGGCATCAAAAGGTGTCAGTCCAGCCTGCTCGTTATGCTTTATCTGGCCGATGAGGATCAGCGTGTTGCGCATTAAAATCCCCGAAAGCGCAATCAGCCCCACCAGGGCGTTGATGCCGAACGGCTGGTTGAAAATCAGCAGCGTCGGCACCACGCCGATAAGCCCCAGCGGACTGGTGGCAAACACCATCAGCATGGCTGAGATCGACCTAACCTGAAGAATAATCACCAGCAGCGTTAACGCGATCATGATCGGGAACAGCGGGGCCATGGCCGCCGTGGCCTTACCGGATTCTTCAATGGCTCCCGCTTCTTCTATGCGGTACCCTGCCGGAAGCTCAGCCATAATAGGTTGAATTTGTTTCGCGATCGCCGTCGACACATCTGGCGGCTGAAGGCCATCAGCGACATCGCCGCGCACGGTAATGGTTGGCGTCCTGTCGCGACGCCGGAGCACCGGGTCCTCCATCACAACTTCAACCTTCCCGATCTGCGAGAGCGGCACTTTTTGCCCGTTCGCGCCGATGAGCGTTAATGCGGCGAGCTGCGCCGGATCGTCCCGCACGCTGCCTCGCGCTCGCCCGGTAACCTGCACGGAACGGATATCTTCTCGTACTTCGGTCAATGGCGCGCCGGAAAGCAGAAACTGTAATTGCTGCGAGACGGAAGCGGTGTTTAAGCCCACGGCGTTAAGTCTGTCCTGGTTCAGGGTGAAATGCAGCGTGGGAACCCGGGAACCCCAGTCGATGTTCACGGTGCGCATCAGCCCGCTTTGATTCATCACTTTTTCAACCCGCGACGAAATCGTTCTGAGCACGTGCGGGTCTGGCCCCATCACGCGAAACGCCACCGGGTAGGGGGTATAAGGCCCGAAGACCAGCTGGGTGACGCGCACCTGCGCTTCCGGTGCCAGACCACCGCTGATGGCCTGCCGTAGCCGCATTTTCAACGCTTCTCGTGCATCGGGGTCGGGCGTGAGGATCACGATTTTGGCGAATGAAGGGTCGGGCAATTCAGGTGCCATGGCCAGGTAGAAGCGCGGCGCGCCCTGACCAATGTAGGAGGTGACGATTTTGGACTCTTTCTGGGCGCTGAGCCATTGCTCAATGCGCTCGGTAGTCTTCGTCGTTTGCTCGATAGATGTCCCGTAAGGCAGCTGAACTTCAACCAGCACTTCCGGGCGGTCGGAGATCGGAAAGAACTGTTTTTTCACCACGGCCATTCCGGCTATTGCCAGCACAAACAGACCGACGACCGAACCGGCGGTCAGCCACTTGCGGGCAATCACTTTTTTCAGCAATGCCCGGAAGCGATTGTAATTTTTGCTGGTGTACAGCGCGTGTTCTGCCAGCGCGGCTTTATGCATATCCGGGAGCAATTTCACTCCGAGATAAGGTGTGAACACCACGGCTACCAGCCAGGACGCTATCAGCGCGATGCCGACAATCCAGAACATGTTGCTGGTGTACTCCCCGGCGGTGGAGTGGGCGAAGCCGTTCGGCATAAAGCCGATGGCGGTTACCAGCGTACCCGCCAGCATGGGCGCGGCGGTGTGGCTCCAGGCGTAGGCGGAGGCTTTCACGCGGCTGTAGCCTTCCTCCATTTTCACCACCATCATTTCGATGGCGATGATCGCGTCATCCACCAGCAGTCCCAGCGCGAGAATGAGCGACCCTAAGGTTATCCTGTCGAAGTTTTTATCGGTGGCGGCCATGACGATAAACACCACCGCCAGCGTTAGCGGCACGGCGGCGGCAACCACGATGCCCACTCGCCAGCCCATGCTGACAAAACAGACCACCATTACCACCAGCAGGGCGACAAAAAACTTCACCATAAACTCATTTACGGCTGAGCTGATGTTCACCGACTGATCGCTGACTTTGCTGAGGGTCATGCCGAGCGGCATCGTCTCGTTGATCTTGCGGGTTTCCTGATCCAGGGCTTTGCCCAAATCAAGCCCGTTCCAGCCGTCGCGCATGACCACGCCTAGCAGCAGGGCTGGCTCGCCGTTGTTTCTGACGAGGAACGTTGCGGGGTCTTCGTATCCGCGCTCGACGTCAGCCACGTCTGACAGCTTCAGCGTTTTCCCCTGAGCCACAATGGGGGTATCGCGAATTTTTGAAAGCTGATCCAACGCGCCATCCACGCGGATAAACACCTGCGGGCCAGCTGTTTCTATCGAGCCTGCGGGGGTGAGCAGGTTCTGGTTGCTCAGCGCCTGAAAAATATCCAGCGGCGAAACGCCAAGCGTGGCGAGCCTGTCGTGAGAGAACGAAACAAAAATGCGTTCCGCCTGCTCACCGATAATATTCACCTTTTTCACGCCGGGGACGTGCAGCAATTGCTGGCGCAGGTTTTCGGCATCACGCACCAACAGGCGCTGCGGCTCACCTTTTGCTTTCAGGGCAAACAGCGCAAAAGTCACGTCCGAGAACTCGTCGTTCACCAGCGGGCCTATCACGCCATCCGGCAGATTTTTGGCCTCATCGCTGATTTTTTTCCGCGCCTGGTAAAACTCCTCCGGCACATTGGCGGGCAGCGTGCTGTCTTTTAGGGAGACAACGCTGTAGGCAAGGCCCGGACGGGTATAGGTTTCGGTGCGGTCATAGTCGTCCAGCTCCTGCATTCTCTTTTCCAGCGGCTCGGCCACCAGATCCTGCATTTGCTGCGCGGTTGCACCCGGCCAGGCGGTGATCACCGTCAGCTGTTTCACCGTAAAAGGCGGATCTTCGGCGCGGCCCAGTTTAAAGAAGGCGATGATCCCGGCCAGCGTGATGAGCAGGATCAGGAACAGCGTGACGGATTTCTCACGCACCGCGAGGGCGGAAAGGTTAAAGCGGGAGTCGCTCATTACGGTGCTCCCGCCAGGTCAGTAGCGGCCTGTGCCAGCGGCCTGACTTCTTCACCGTCATGCAGCAGATGTGCGCCGAGGGCGACAATGCTGGCGTGGCTGTCGATTTGGGCGGCAACAATGGCGGATTCGTCGGTGATGCGGCGGATGCTCACCGGGTGCCAGCTCACTTTGGCTGGCTTACCGCTTACCACCCAAACGCCGGTGCCTTTATCTTTCCCGGCGTCATAGAGCGAGGCCAGCGGCACGATCATATTTGGTGTGGTAGTGCCTGCATCCGGGATATCAATGGTTACCGTGCTGCCGAGAGGTGCCTGAGCAAGCGCGCCCGCGAGCACAAACTTCGCTTCAAATGTGCGGGTCTGCGGGTCAGCCGCGTCTGAAAGCTGACGTAAGGTAGCGGCCACGGGAGCAATATCTGAACCGTAAAGGTGGGCCTGAGCGACGGTGCCCAGCTTAGGGCGCAGCGTTTCCGGCAAATCGACAACGGCTTCACGCTGGCCGGCCCTGGCCAGACGAATCACCGCTTGCCCAGCGGCGACAACCTGGCCCGGCTCGGCCAGGGTATCCATAATCACGCCGTCAGAATCTGCCGTCAGCACCGCATAATTCATGGCGTTTTTAGCCACATTGGCCTGCGCAATGGCCGCCTGCAGATCCGCTCTGGCGCTGTCGGCCTGGGCCTTGATTTGATCGTACTGCGAGGCCGAAATCGCGCCGCTGCTGACAATGCTTCTGTAGCGGGCCTCATCGGCGGCGGCCTGTTTAGCGCGGGCTTTGGCTGCGGCCACGGCCTGATCCTGCGCTTTCGCCTGCAGGCTTAAGTCCTGAGGATCGAGTCGGAGCAGGGGCTGGCCGTTTTTCACCGTCTGGCCTTTGTCCACCAGGCGTTCAAGGATTTTGCCAGGGACGCGAAAACCGAGGTCACTTTGGATTCGGGAGGCGACAATGCCGGTAAAAGCCCGGGCGTCATCGTTGGCGGACTGAACCGCGACAACGCGAACCAGCGGGGGCTGAGTGCGCGGATCCTCTGGCTGAGATGAGTCACCGCAGGCGGTGAGCGCCGAGCACAGCAGCGCCACAGCGGCAGGAAAAGGCTGAAGACGAAACATACGTTCCCTTATAAACGCGGAGCAGGAACGCAATAATTATTCAAGTGACCAATTTAGTCAATGGTCACAAAATGCGGTCAGGGCATTAAACTTTTGAGGATCAGCGCGGGCAAAAGCTGTTCGGCCTGCTTAGCCAGCTCAAGGTTATATTGCAGCTGCACCGGGCTGATAAATGGCAGCATGACCAGAAAAACGGCGTTCACGGTATCATCCATCGGGCTACGGCGCTCAAACTCACCGGACTGGCGGCCTTCATGAATAATGGCGGTAAGCACTTCCCGCAGCTGCAGCTTGTAGCGTTCGGCCGAGGGCCAGTTCTCCAGGCAGGAAACAATGGCGATGTCGTGCAGTTTACGGTCATAAAAGAACAGGTCGCTGCCCGCGGCGATTAAGGCACTGAACATCGCCCGCAGCTTAGCCGATGCGCCAGTGGCGTCATTCACCGACTGGCTGACGATTGCCATCATCTTTGTCAGGCGGTTGTCGCAGATAACTTCGCCGATTTCCTGCTTGGATTTGAAGAACTTGTAGATGTAGGCTTTGGAGTAGCCGATGGCTTTGGCGAGATCGGATACCGTTGTTTTTTCAAACCCGTAGTGGCCGAAGAACTCGGTCGCCGCCTCGATGATCTGTTCCCTGACGCTGTGTTCCGCAGGCCCTCTGGTTTCCCCGCCCTGAACGTGAGTTTCAGACATGCTTTTTCCCTGTGTTCGGATTTGTGAATGGTGACTATTGTAGCATTAGGTCAGTTCGAGCGGCATGTTATAAGCTTTAAAACATCAGGTATGGCATAACAGCGTGGGGAATTATTCGAATGAATATCGGTGAACTTGCCCGAATGACCGGGCTGAACGCCTCACGTATTCGGTTTTACGAACGCGTTGGCTTGCTGAAAGCCATAAAGCGGCAGTCCAATGGTAAATATGGCTTTGGTAAAATATCAGTTGCGCAGAATGGGGGAGAATAAACGTCCCAACGCCGCTGTTTCTCCATTGTGGGCTCTACTGTTGCAGCAGACTGACAATATGTTAAGAGCCAAAATGTATCGTAAGTGGATAGCAAGCCACCAGCGGTAATTGTCTCAGTGTGCGAACAGCTGGATAAAGCGTTTCACCGATGGAGAGCGCTCAAACTGACGCCAGGCCAGCGCAATGTCCGTTTTCACCTGGTCACCGCGAATCGCGTGGAAGGTGACGTCCGGGCACGAGATACAGGTCATCGATTGGGGAACCAGGGCAAACCCGAAGCCTGCCGAGACCATGCTTAACGAGGACGAGATTTGTGATGCCTGGCAGGCGCTTGTCAGATCGATGCCCGCCCGCAGGCAGGCGTTATACATCAGTTCATAAAGCCCTGGGGCCACTTCTTCCGGGAACAGCACCGGCGGCACATCGGCCAGTGCCTGCAGGGCCAGTTCTTCCTCCCCGGAAAGAGGATGGTCCTTGTGCAGGGCAATCATCATCGGTTCTTCGTCAATCAGCTTGAGCGTAAACCGCTTGCTGCTTTCGCAGGGTAGACGCACAAACGCCACGTCCAGCAAGCCTTCATCCAGCTCCTGCATCAGGCCCGCCATATTTGTTTCCCGCTGGCACAGTTCGATGGCCGGATAGTGCGCCTGAAACTGGCGCAGCAGAGAAAAAATCTTTGGATTAAATGCGTTTGAACTGGTTATCCCGAGCGACAGCTTGCCGTTAATACCGCGCGCAATGCCGCGGGCTTTCTCCAGCGCGGCGTCGCTGTGGGCCAGAATCTGACAGGCATCCTGATAAAACGCTTCTCCCGCATCCGTCAGCTCCACACCTCTGGTTAAGCGGTGCAGCAGGGGCGTGCCTACTTCACGTTCCAGGCGCTGAATTTGCTGGCTGAGGGGAGGCTGAGAAATACCCAACAGCTCGGCTGCCCGGGTGAAGTTGTGCGTCTGGGCGACGGCGACAAAATAGCGGAGATAGCGAAGTTCCATATCGAAAACGTCTCAAACCAGAAGGGCTTTTATATTGGAACTGTGAGCTGGATCACGTCAACATTTAATTAAAGTTTCTTAACCTTCAGCCCGAGGTGACAGACGCCATGAGCGATCTAACTCTATGTTCCTGCAAAGAAAGTCTTTTAGAGATGGTCGAGACCTTCGCTGCAGCCAATAAAGAAAACATGATATATCAGACTTCATTGATGAGCGCATTACTGAGCGGTGTCTATGAAGGGGAAACCACCATGGCCGACCTGTTGAAACACGGCGACTTTGGCCTGGGGACATTTAACGAGCTGGATGGCGAGATGATCGCCTTCAACAGCAACGTGTATCAATTGCGGTCAGACGGCAGCGCCAGGGCGGCCAGCCCGCAGCAGAAAACGCCGTTTGCGGTGATGACCTGGTTTAAACCTCAATACCGCCTGCGCATTGACAGTACGACCAGCCGCCAGAAGCTGCACGAGATTATCGATGCAAAAATTCCCTCCGATAACCTGTTTTGTGCCCTCCGCATCGACGGCCACTTCCGCCATGCGCATACCCGCACTGTTCCACGCCAGAAGCCACCCTACCGCGCCATGACTGACGTGCTGGATGACCAGCCGGTATTCCGCTTTAACGGTCGTAAAGGCGTGCTGGTGGGGTTCCGCACCCCGCAACATATGCAGGGCATTAACGTGGCGGGCTATCACGAACACTTTATTACCGATGACCGCCAGGGCGGCGGGCATCTGCTCGATTATCAGCTGGAGCAGGGGCTGCTGACCTTCGGCGAGATCCACAAACTGATGATCGACCTTCCGGCAGACAGCGCATTTCTTAACGCCAACCTGCACCCAGACAACCTCGACGCGGCGATTCGCGCGGTTGAAAACTAGCGTTCCCTGAGGAGATGTGAGCCATGAATAACAAAAAACCTTTGCGTCAGTGGGCGCACGGCGCTGACATGGTGGTCAGCCAGCTTGAAGCTCAGGGCGTGAAGCACGTCTTTGGGATCCCTGGGGCGAAGATCGATAAGGTCTTTGATTCGCTGAACGACTCGCCGATTGAACTTATTCCGGTACGCCACGAAGCTAACGCTGCCTTTATGGCGGCGGCGGTGGGGCGCATCACCGGGAAAGCGGGGGTAGCGCTGGTGACCTCTGGCCCCGGCTGCTCAAACCTGATAACGGGCATGGCAACGGCCAACAGCGAAGGCGATCCGGTTGTGGCGCTGGGTGGCGCGGTCAAACGTTCCGATAAAGCCAAACAGGTACACCAAAGCATGGACACCGTGGCGATGTTCAGCCCGGTGACGAAATACTCGGTGGAAGTGCCTTCTTCGGACGCCATTGCCGAGGTGGTTTCGAACGCTTTCCGCGCCGCCGAGCATGGTCGCCCCGGGAGCGCTTTTGTCAGCCTGCCGCAGGACATTAGCGACGGCCCGGCAACCGGGAATATTTTGCCCGCTAACGGATCGGTGAAAGCCGGTGCCGCGCCGGACGCCGCTATTAACGATGTGGCGAAACTTATCTCGCAGGCCAAAAATCCTGTATTCCTGCTTGGGCTGATGGCAAGCCAGCAGGAAAACAGCGCGGCGCTGTTCCATCTGTTGGAAAAAAGCCATATCCCCGTCACCAGCACCTATCAGGCCGCTGGCGCGGTGAATCAGCAGCACTTTGCTCGTTTTGCCGGGCGCGTGGGGCTGTTTAATAACCAGGCCGGTGACCGCCTGTTACAGCTTGCCGACCTCGTTGTCTGTATCGGCTACAGCCCGGTGGAGTATGAGCCGGCGATGTGGAATACCGGCGACGCCACGCTGGTGCATATCGACGTTCTGCCAGCTTACGAAGAACGTAACTACGTGCCGGACGTCGAGCTGGTAGGCGATATCGCCAGCACGCTGGATAAGCTCACCGCCCGCATAGAAAAACCGCTGGTGCTTAGCCCGCGTGCGTCAGAAATCCTCGTGGACAGGCAGCATCAGCGCGAGCTTTTAAGCCGCCGGGGTGCGCAGCTGAACCAGTTTGCTCTTCACCCGCTGCGTATCGTCCGGGCGATGCAGGACATCGTGAACGACGACGTGACCCTCACCGTCGATATGGGCAGTTTCCACATCTGGATCGCCCGTTACCTCTATAGCTTCCGCGCGCGTCAACTGATGATCTCTAACGGCCAGCAAACCATGGGCGTAGCGCTGCCGTGGGCCATTGGCGCGTGGCTGGTGAATCCGGGCCGTAAGGTGGTTTCGGTCTCCGGTGACGGCGGCTTCCTGCAGTCCAGCATGGAGCTGGAAACGGCGGTGCGTCTGGGTGCTAACGTGCTGCACATCATTTGGGTGGATAACGCCTACAACATGGTGGCGATTCAGGAAGAGAAAAAATACCAGCGTCTGTCCGGGGTGAACTTCGGGCCGGTGGACTTCAAGGCTTACGCAGACGCCTTTGGCGCTCGAGGCTTTGCGGTGGAAAGCGCGGAGGCGCTGGAGCCGACTTTACGCGCCGCTATGGATGTGAATGGTCCGGCGGTGGTAGCGATTCCGGTTGATTACAGCGACAACCATCTGTTGATGAGTCAGCTGCACCTCAGCCAAATTCTTTAAACTACAGAAGGATATTGTGATGAAAAAAGTAGCATTGGTCACCGGCGCCGGTCAGGGGATCGGGAAAGCAATCGCGCTGCGTCTGGCAAAAGACGGTTTTGCCGTCGCCGTGGCGGACTACAACGCCAAAACCGCAAAAGAAGTGGCGGACGCAATTAACCGCAACGGCGGCCACGCGCTGGAAGTGACTGCGGAGGTCTCCGACCGCGATCAGGTTTTCGCCGCCGTTGAGGCTGCCCGCAAAGGACTGGGCGGTTTTGATGTTATCGTCAACAACGCAGGCGTAGCCCCTTCTACCCCTATCGAGGACATCACCCCGGAAATCGTCGATAAGGTCTACAACATCAACGTGAAAGGTGTGATTTGGGGCATTCAGGCCGCGGTTAAAGCTTTCAAAGCAGAAGGTCACGGCGGGAAAATCATTAATGCCTGTTCCCAGGCTGGGCATGTGGGTAACCCTGAACTGGCGGTTTACAGCTCTAGCAAATTTGCCGTCCGCGGTCTGACTCAAACCGCAGCGCGCGACCTGGCCCCGCTGGGCATTACCGTGAACGGCTACTGCCCAGGGATCGTCAAAACCCCGATGTGGGCTGAAATCGACCGCCAGGTGTCTGAAGCGGCGGGGAAACCGCTGGGCTATGGCACAGCTGAGTTCGCCAGGCGTATTACCCTGGGGCGTCTGTCCGAGCCTGAAGATGTGGCTGCCTGTGTGTCTTACCTGGCCAGCGCGGACTCTGACTACATGACCGGGCAGTCGCTGCTTATCGACGGCGGGATGGTCTTTAATTAAAAAAGCGTTTTAATGTGGAGTACCTTTTGGCCTGGCGGCGAACCGTTGGGCCTTTTTTATTTGCCCCTGTTTATCTTAAGTTTTTTATCCACCTCTATACTTTGTCATGGCAACAGCCAGAAAAATCACAGGAAGGACTGGACATGACAAACCTGTCGCAGACGGACGGCGCGGAAGCCGCCGGGACAACGCCGCATAAATTTATCCTTGCCGGAAGCGCCCTTGGCGTGGTGTTTGGCGATATCGGCACCAGCCCGCTTTATACCCTGAAAACGGTACTGCTGTTATCCGGCAACGATCCGACTCCGTCGGTTATCCTGGGGCTGCTGTCGCTGATCATCTGGACGCTGATCCTTATCACCTCGGTGAAGTATGCGATGTTTGCGATGCGTATCGATAACCACGGTGAGGGCGGCATTATGGCGCTGATGTCGCTACTGGTGGCGAGGGACAAAGGCTCGCGTTGGGTGGTGCTGGCGGCTTTATTGGGCGCGGCGTTGATATACGGTGACGGGGCGATTACACCCGCGATTTCAGTGCTCTCTGCCATTGAAGGGCTGAATATGATCCTGCCCGAGGCTGAAACCTGGGTGCTGCCGATTGCGGTGACGATTCTGGTGCTGCTGTTTGCCGTGCAGCCTTTCGGCACGGCTAAAATCGGTAAAGTATTCGGGCCGATTATGGCGCTGTGGTTTATTTCTATCGCCGGGCTTGGGATTTGGGGTATTGCGCAGCATCCGGCCGTGCTGCTGGCCATCAACCCCTGGTACGGCCTGCAGTTTCTCGTCTCCAATGGGTTTGTCAGTTTTATGGTGCTGGGCGGCGTGTTTCTGTGCGTTACCGGGGCGGAAGCGCTGTATGCCGACATGGGGCATTTCGGTAAAAAGCCTATCTGGATGGCGTGGTACGGCGTGGTCTTCCCGAGCCTGCTGCTGAACTACGCGGGGCAATCGGCGCTGATCCTTTCCGGGGCTGATATCACTCAGAATATCTTCTTCCGTCTTTGCCCACCGGCACTGCTGATCCCGCTGGTGATCCTTGCCACGCTGGCCACCATTATTGCCAGTCAGGCGATTATCACCGGCGCGTTTTCGATGACCCGGCAGGCAATACAGCTGGGCTGGCTGCCGCGCCTGCGCATTCGCCAGACGGCGGCGGAGAGCTACGGGCAAATCTATATCGGCGTGATCAACTGGCTGCTGATGGGCGTCACGCTGTTCCTGACGGTGTTCTTCAAGTCATCCGAGAACCTGGCGGCGGCTTACGGGATTGCGGTATCT
This sequence comes from Cedecea neteri, assembly GCF_000758325.1. Classification (NCBI taxonomy): domain Bacteria; kingdom Pseudomonadati; phylum Pseudomonadota; class Gammaproteobacteria; order Enterobacterales; family Enterobacteriaceae; genus Cedecea; species Cedecea neteri. The sequence goes on from NZ_CP009459.1 coordinate 3,093,507, forward strand.
CTCACCATGCTGATGACCTCCGGGCTGCTGTACGTGGCGATGCGCCATATCTGGCAGTGGCGGCGGCTGACCAGCGCGCTGGTGGCGGGGGGCTTTTTGATTGTCGATACCAGCTTCCTGATCGCTAATCTAATCAAGGTGCTGGAGGGCGGCTATATTCCGCTGCTACTGGCGGCGATCGTCTGTACGACGATGCTGGTCTGGCACCGTGGTGCGGCGGCGGCGTCCAGGGCGGTGAACGAAAAGGTGATCGATGTGAACACCTTCTTCGCCGCGCTGAAAGAGCGTGGTGTTCCGCGCGTGCAGGGTTCGGCGGTGTTTCTGACCAAAACGCGCAACGGTATTCCACCTGTGATGCGGTGGCACGTGGCGCGCAACCACGCGCTGCAGGAACAGGTGCTTTCGCTGACTATTTCAATCATGAACGTCCCGCGCGTACCGGCTGGAGAGAGGTTGGTGATCGTGGAGCAGGCACCGAATTACTGGCGCGGTATCGCCCAGTACGGCTTTATGGAAAGACCGCATGTTCCTGAACTGATGGCGAGACTGGGGGAGATGGCGTGTGCCTTCCGCGTGGAAGACGTGACCTATTACCTTGGTCACGAAACCATTGTTAAGCGTGAGGACGGACAGGGTATGCCGGGCTGGCAGCGCAAGTGCTTCGCGTTTATGGTGAGAAACGCTACGCACGTGACGCACTATTACCGCCTGCCGAGCGACAGCGTGGTAGAGATCAGCCGCCGGATAGCGATTTAGCCTGCGCGCAGGACCAGGCGAATAAAACTGTCGATGTCGTCCAGCGCCAGCTGCCTGTCGGCGGGGGCTGAGGCGACCAGCAGTTTGTCGGCATAGCCGTTAAGCAGGGCACTGAACTGGCGTGTGGTTCTGGCGGCATCCACCGCTTTAAACACGCCAGCCGCAATGCCGTCATCGACGATATCGGCCAGCACCTTTTCCCATTTTTGCGTCATCACCAGCGCAAGATCGGCCCACACGCTGCTGTGTGCCGCCTGGTGCCACAGCGCGCCGTAAAGCTGCCACACCGCGTCCGGCGCGTGAGGGAGATAAGTGTGGATCAGGCGTTGCAGCTTATCTTCCGGGGAAAACGTTTTGGTTTCGTCGGTAAACTTGTTCAGGTCGGCCATCAAAAACGCCGTCATGGCTTCAATGCAAAGCGTTTGCCAGTCGCTGAAGTAGTGGTAAATATGGCTTCGCGAGATGCCCACCCGCTCGGTGAGTTCGCGTGTGGTCACCTTCTCAATGCCTTTCTCAATGAACAGCTCAATGGCCCCGCTCAGGATTTTACTTCTTAGCGTGTCCGGTGCTTCTTTCATGACGTTTCCACGGTTATCTGAATCGCTGGTGGGGCATCTTATCAGTTTTTAACTTGTTGGCTGGACAGCTTTTCCGGCTGGCGCAGCACATATTTCAAGATAGCAGTGCTGACGGCGACCAGCACGGCGGCGCAGATAATCACCGTCAGATAGGCATGACTGAAGGCATTTCGCGCCAGTTCTTTCAGCAGGGCGGCGCTGGCCGTGCTCATCGAGCCTGCAAGATGCAGCGCTTCATCCAGGCTGTCGTAAGCGCTGTTCCCCGCGACCAGGCCTTCAGGCAACACCAGGCTGGCGCTGTATACCGCGGTCATCAGGCCACCCAGCAATGTGACGCCAAGCACGCCGCCCATTTCCCATGAGACGTCCTCAATCGCGGCGACCATACCGGCTTTTTCCTCCGGGGCATTTAGCATGATGGATGTTGATGCGGCGGTAAACGCCACGCCAAGCCCAAGCCCGATGACAAATAGCGCGGCGAGCTGTGGCGCCAGGCTGTAATCGGCCAGTAAAGCCATGCCGGTCATGCCCATAGCTGTCACCAGCAGGCCGAAGACCATCAGTTTTGCACCGCCCCAGCGCGGCAGCACGACGCCCGCCAGCGGAGAGGCGAGGGCGGAGCCAATCGGAATAGGCAGAATCGACAGCCCGGCTAACAGCGGTGTCAGGCCCAGAACAAGCTGCAGGCGCTGGGTCAGCACCAGCTCAATGCCGGTTAGCGCGATCATGGTGATAATCGCCACGCTGATGCCGCTGGCAAACATGCGGTTGCGAAACAGCGAGAAATCGATCATCGGATGCTCAGTCCGCTGTTGGCGACGAACAAACAGCGCTAAAAACACGACGCCAGCCAGCAAAGATCCGGCCACGGTTAGCCACGAGGCGTCCATCTTGCTGAGTTCCTTGAGGGCGTATATCACGCCGACAAGGCCAAGCATAATTAGCAGCGAAGCGGTGAAATCACAGGGACGGCTGGCGTTCCCCGCATCCCGTGGGATCAGGAACCAGGCAAAAATGATAACCAGTAAGACGACCGGCACGTTAATCAGGAAGACCGATCCCCACCAGAAGTATTCCAGCAGCACGCCGCCAATAACCGGGCCAAGCGCGGCCGCGGCAGAAGCCACGGCAGACCAAATGCCGATGGCCAACGCCCGCTCGCGCTCGTTAGTGAAGACCTGGCGCACGATGGCAAGCGTGGCTGGCATCATCATCGTGGCACCTATAGCCAGAAACACGCGTGAAGCGATCAGCAGTTCAGCCGTGGGCGAATAGGCCGCGCAGAGCGAAGCGAGACCGAAAACAGGTAACCCGGACATAAAGAGCAGCTTGTGGCCCAGGCGGTCACTCAGCATGCCCGCGCCAGGAAGCAGGCCCGCCGCCACCAGCGGGTAGGCATTAATGATCCACAGTTTTTCAGACGCCGTAGCGTTTAAGGCCTGGGTGAGCCTCGGCAGGGCTGTGTACAGCACTGTCATATCAATAATGATCAGGAAAAGGGTGCTGGTCAGGATCGCCAGAATCAGCCAGCGGTTAGTGAAGCGCATGTGAATGCCTCTAAAAAAGCCAAATTTGAGCGGTTGCTCAAGCGCGAAATATACTTGAGCGGTTGCTCAAAAACAAGATCGACGTTGCCACGTATTTAGCGGCGGTTGACTTGTTGTGAAGGGAGAGATCGCGATAAGGTAGCCGCCTGCGAGGATATTCATTCAGGTTTGAGCACAGGGCAGGGAAATGAAAAAACTGATCGTGATGTTACATGGCGTAGGAAGTTCCGGGGCGGATCTCGAAGGGCTGGGGCTTTTCGTCCAGCAGGTCATGCCTGAAGTGCTATTTGCTTCCCCGAACGGCAGCGAGCCTTTTGACGGCGGCGGTGATGCCTGGCAGTGGTTCAGCCTGGAAGGCGTGACCGCACAAAACCGCCCGCAGCGTGTCGTAGAGGCCCGGGCCGCGTTTGATGCAACGCTGGAAGCTATTTTTAAGCAGCATGATGTGACGCCGGGTAAAGATCAGGTCATCCTGCTGGGCTTCTCGCAGGGATCTATTATGGCCCTGGATGTCCTGGCTACCTCCCGTTTTCCACTGGCGGGCGTGGTCGCGTTTTCCGGGCGTCTTGCTTCACCCAAACCGTATCACGTGGCGGCAGATGCGTCGGCGCTGTTGATTCATGGCATGGCGGATCAGGTGATTCCGTGGGCTGAAAGTGAAGCGGCCGCCGCGGCGCTAATTGAAGCCGGAGCGGAAGTTGAAACGCTGTTTGAACCTGGTGTGGTGCATACCATTAGCGCGGATGGCGTGTCGCAGGCGCTGGGGTATATTGCGGAGCGTTTTGAGTTAGACCCGGAGTGATTTTTTCCCTCACCCTAACCCTCTCCCAAAGGGAGAGGGGATAAAAATACTGCATGTGATTTTACCTCTCACCCCTTTTGGGGATAGGGGCAAAATCTTCAGGACTTACTCATATCACTCAGCAGCACCGCAATACTCTTCCCGCCTTCCGTTTGTTCCAGCGCAATCTTTACCGCAATCGTCAGCGGAACAGACAGCAGCATACCGACCGGGCCAAGCAGCCAGCCCCAGAAGATGAGCGACAGGAACACCACCAGTGTAGAGAGCCCAAGCCCTCGGCCCATCATGCGCGGCTCCAGGATATTGCCAAATACCAGGTTAATCAGAAGATAACCTGCCACGACAATCAGGGCCTCGTACAACCCGTTAAATACCAGAACCTGCACCACGGGAGGAATAGCCGCCAGCACCGAGCCGATGTTGGGAATATAGTTGAGCGCGAAGGCCAGCAGCCCCCAGATAAAGGCAAAGCGGACGTCCAGGGCGGCAAGCATCCCCCAGACGACAAGGCCGGTAACGATGCTGATGGCCGTTTTTAGCACCAAATAATGGCTGACGCTGTCCAGCGCACGCTGAATGGCACCCATACCTTCTTCCGGGCGAGCCATCAGCTGCTGCAGCTTGCGCGGCAGTTGAGGTACCTCAATCAGCATAAACACCACGGTCAGCAGCAGTAAAAAGATAGACGTCATGGCGTTGGAAAGCTGCGTCAGCAGACCGGTAACCAGCGTCATCAGGGCATTAGGATCGACATACTTCATTAACTCATCGACAGACACAGAGATGCCCGCGCGCTGCAGCCAGGGTTCAAGGGTTTTTAGGGGCACCACCAATGAAGAGCGGTACTGCGGCAGGGTCCGCGCCAGTTCGTTAAGCGAAGTGCCGAGATAGGCCAGCAGCAGCACCATGCTCAGGATAATGACGACAATCACCAGGCTGATGGCCAGCACGCGCGGCACCCGCAGCCGTTCAAGACGGCGAATCAGCGGGTTGAGAATAACGGCAATAAATAGTGCCAGAATAAATGGCACGATGATGTCGGCCGCCGCTTTAATACCCACCAGAATAATGACCAGCATGCCCAGCATAATCACGGCTTTCAGTGCTTTGAGTGTAATAATTGGTTTTGCCATTGTGGCGGGTTCTCCAGTGTGCGGGGAGGGGGAATAATACACCACCGTTAAAATAGTCATCCCTTTATTACGTTATTTTAAACGTTAAAAACAGTTTAATACATTGTGTTTTTGCTGTCGTTAATCGTAAAGGAGTGTAAAGGTCAGGCGCTAACATGCCGAATTATGGTATAAAATTGCCGTGTTTAACTACTGAGGACAATTTTCTATCCGCAACTGACGAGAAGCAACACCGCGGATAAGTTGGAAATATTATGGACAATACGTTCAGCATTTCATTCAATCAGCATTCTATTTTTATCACATCTACTTCTTCACTCTCTGGTGAGCAGCACTGGCGCAACGCGCTTTAGTCCCTTTCTTCTGACAATTTTTCTGGTTCTTTAATTTGCCCTTGCTCGTCGTGTGACGTGGCTTGTCGGTTTTTTGCATATTTATTTTCTCTGTCAGGAGAGAAATCATGATTTATTGGATTTTATTGGGATTAGCCATCGTTGCCGAAATTACCGGCACCTTGTCAATGAAATGGTCAAGCGTAAACGAAAGTAATATGGGTTATATTTTCATGCTGGTCATGATCGCAGTTTCCTATATTTTTCTGGCGTTTTCGGTTAAAAAAATCGCCCTTGGTGTGGCATACGCCATGTGGGAAGGCATCGGTATTCTGTTTATTACCCTCTTCAGCGTCATGCTGTTTGATGAGTCCATTTCACCGCTAAAAATACTTGGCTTAACTACTCTGGTTATTGGTATCGCGCTGATTAAATCGGGTACGCGAGAAAAAAAATCACGCCCGGTGATGTCAGAGAAAGGGGAGCATCATGCTGTCGTTTGAGTGGGTACACGCCCTGTGGCTAGCGTTAGCCATTATTCTGGAAATCGTCGCCAATATCTTTTTAAAACAATCTGATGGTTTCAAACGCCCGATTTACGGCGTGCTGTCTCTGCTGGCCGTGCTGGCCGCGTTCAGTGCCCTGGCTCAGGCCGTTAAAGGCATCGAGTTATCCGTCGCCTATGCGCTCTGGGGCGGGTTTGGTATCGCCGCCACCGTGGCCGCGGGCTGGATCCTCTTCGGCCAGCGCCTTAACCGCAAAGGTTGGGTTGGCATCAGCTTGTTGCTGATAGGGATGATTATTATCAAAATTGCCTGATCCATCACGCTGCCCGTTAATTATTCGGGCAGCGCTTTCCTCAGGGTGTATTACGCTTATTTTACGGTAAAAGCACTTCTCTAAATCAAAAGCCGAAAACCTTCACGTTATTTCACTTAGAAGAGAGCTGAAATTGCGTAATCCTCTTAGCTGGAAAAGCACGCCCGTTGCTGGAGCCTTGTTTACCATGGTGTTTATGGCAGGCATCGGACTGATCGTGTCTATCATCGCGCTCCTCTACCTTTCACTTCACCTTATTAGCAGTAAAACCAATGAGATAGATGAACACCGAAGCGCACTGTCGGTGCAGGGGGCCATACAGACCTCGGTCAACCGCGTGTGGGCGTTGGTGATTGATAATGCGGTCTGGGACGATGCCGTCAATCAAGTTTATCGCCCTGAGCTGGACGTTAACTGGCTATATAACACCTGGGGCGCGGGTTACAAAATCAATAACCTCTATGACGGCGTGTATGTGCTGGATGAAGGGTTCAATGTGCTTTGGGGCTCGTTTCGTGGGCAACGGGTGACGGGGCAAAAGATTTCTCAACTTGGGAAGGGGTTTGAGTCCCTCGTCTACCAGAACGCGCAAACGCTCAGAGATGACAAAAAAATATTTGCCGGGATCACGCAAACCGAGAGCGGTGTTTCGTTTATCGGCATCGGGCTGATCCGGCCAATGCTGGGGCGACTTCACGTTCACGACGCCACGCGCCGTTACCTGGTGATTGGCCGTCAGATTAATAACGCGATGCTAAAAGAGCTGGGAAACACTTTTCAGATTGAAAACCTACGCCTGACGTCCACGCCATCTGATTCTTCAAGTGTCCCGCTGAACAGCGCCTCAGGTGAAACGCTGGGATACCTTAGCTGGCAGCCACGGTTGCCTGGGGCAGAGGCGGCGCGTGCTGCTTCGGCGGACATCCTGCGCATTACGATGCTTGCGGCGGTGTTGATACTGGTCTTTATCGTCATCAGCAGCCTGGGGCTGTACAAGCTGGCCCGAGGTGAAAAGCAGGCGAGAAATATCGCGTTGACCGACTGGCTCAGCCATTTACCTAACCGACGAGCGCTCATCGAGCGGCTGGAAACCATCAGCAAGCGGGGTGATAGCGACGAAAAAAGCGTGGTATTTATCGATCTCGATGGTTTTAAGGACGTGAATGATATTTACGGGCACGATAAAGGCGACCAGTTAATCGTGACCATTGCTCATGCTCTTCGCGATCGCGTGCCGCAAAACGGCATGCTGGTGCGCATGGGAGGAGATGAATTTGCCATGATGATCGGCGGGGAGAGAGCCGGGGAACGCTCAGCCGCTTTTGCGGGTTCGGTTCTGGATTTTCTGAGCCAGCCTGTCCCCGTGGGGGAAAGTACCATACATATTAGCGCCAGCATCGGGATTGCTTCGGGCTCGCTGGTGGATTGCAGCAGCTCGGAGCTGTTCCGCCGGGCCGATATCGCTATGTATCACTCTAAAATTACCGGAAAAGGCCGCACGACTTATTATGATGCGGCGTTAAATAACGTTCGCGAACGTCGTTTAACCATCGAAAATGACATTCGCGCGGGCCTTGTTCGGGATGAGTTTGAGGTCTGGTACCAGCCGATTATAGATGCACGTAGCCAGGCGATAGCCGGTGTGGAAGCGCTGGTGCGCTGGCCGCGTCGCCCTGGTGGAGAGTTGTTGCCAGATGAGTTTATTCCCGTGGCTGAAACGAGCGGTCTTATCTATTCGCTCGGACTGTTTGTGCTCCGCCGGGCGTGCTGTGATTTAGCTTCCCATGAGGATCTGCGGCTGTCGGTAAACATTTCTCCGGCGCAGTTCCGCGACCCGGAGTTTGAAGACAAGGTTGCCCGGGTACTACAGGACACGGCGTTTCCGGCGCAAAGGCTTGAGCTGGAAGTGACGGAAAGCTATGTGCTCGAAAACCCGGAGCGCGCCCTGGCGGCCATTCGAAATCTTAAGTCTCAGGGTACGGCGGTGGCGCTGGACGATTTCGGCAACGGCTATTCGAGCATCGGCTATTTGCGCCGTTTTAACTTTGACACCATCAAAATAGACAAGTCCCTGGCCGGACTAGTGGACAGCGATGAACAAGCGTTGGCGCTGGTGAACGGGACGGTTCGCATTGCCACCGCGTTGGGTATGGCGGTGACGGCAGAGGGAGTGGAAAACCAAGAGCAGCTCAGGCTGCTTTGCCAGGCTGGCTGCGACCGGCTGCAGGGCTATTATTTCAGCCCGCCTAAGCCGCTGGAGGCAGTATTAATGCTGCGACAGCGGCATCAGGTTTAGCGCTTATTGTGCCAGCGCTTCCAGTCTGTCGCGGAAGCCGGTGACTGAGATGGCGCGGTTGTCAGCTCTGTATCTGTCTTTGGCTGCCGGGGCGGAACTTTGCACCGCAATCAGCTGCCAGCCCTGATCGGTTTTCAGTAACAGCGGGGAACCACTATCGCCGGGGAGCGTATCGCACTGGTGAGACAGCACGGACGCCTGCGCCCAGCCCGTAACCAGGCAGTTACTGTGGGTATACAGGTCGTCGAGGTGATCCAGCGGATAGCCAGACTGCGTCACTTTACGATCCTGTGCCTTCAATGCTTCGGTTAGCGCGTCTTTGTCGCCGGTAAACAGCGGCAACGGCGTGATGCCTGAAGGCGGGTTGCGGATAATAATCAGACCAAAATCATAAGGTGCCGCGTTAGACGGGACCAGCCATCCGTCGCCGTCCGGCTTGAGGCGGCGACCGAGGGATTTGTCTACGCGGCCTTCGATATCATGGATCTCATAGCGCCATTGCCCTTTGTGGGAAATAAAGCGCAGGGCGATGGCTTTGTCTGCCTTACCGCGCGGCGGCTGCAGCAGGCAGTGTCCGGCGGTTAAGGCCAGATGCGGTGAGATCAGGGTGGCGGTACATAAGTTGCCGCTGGCGGTTTCCAACTGGCCAATGGCATCCCAGGGGGCGTCCTCAGGGTTGGTCACGCGAATACGGTCATCTTTGCCGAAGAACAGTGTTTTAACGTTCGCCGGGCTGTCGTCTTCGTCCGCGTGAACGAGTTGAGGTAAAAGGATCAATGCTCCTAAAAACAACACAACACTTTTGCGCATAGCACTCTCTGAAGGGGCTAATAATTATGGTTTTTATAGATGCAGTAACTATAGTCGGAACGGGCCGAAAGTGGGAGTGAAAACAGCAGACTACGCTCTCAGAGCCAGAAGCTCAGCGTAATAATACCGCAGATGATCAGCAGGGCGAGGATTAACTCGAAACTGTAGCGTCGCAACATTATCCGCACTCCAGAAATAAGTACGTGCTAAAGGCTGTGCCTTATTCCTAATAAAACACCCGGCAAGCCGGGTGTTTATGTAAACGCTTCAAGCTAACGGGTCGCCCCGTTGAACTTATGCTGCTGGCTGTGCAGCTGGTTTAGCAGCGGCTTTGTGATGTTTTTTCACGTGTTTTTTAGCAGCCTGAGCTTTCTGTGCAGCTGGTTTTACTGCTTTTTTGTGGTGTTTTTTAGCAGCCTGGGCTTTCTGAGCAGCTGGTTTGGTTGCTTTTTTGTGGTGCTTTTTAGCAGCCTGAGCTTTCTGCTCGGTCGCTGGTTTAGCGGCTTTTTTGTGTTTCTTTTTAGCAGCCTGAGCTTTCTGAGCGGCAGCTTTTTTGTGTTTCTTGTGATGCGTTACTTTTGCAGCTGGCGCTTTAGCAGCAGGAGCAGCAGCGGTGGTTGCTGGAGCAGCAGCTGGAGCGGTAGCGGTGGTGTCAGCAGCGAAAGCGGCAGAAGACAGACCCATAGCAGCGGCAACAACCAGAGCTAATACTTTTTTCATTTCGAAATCCTCGAATTTGTTTGTGTGTCAACCCCACTGCGGGGCCGTTGAAATGAACTATAGGCTGGGGAATCAAAGTGTTCAGTGAGTGATTGGTATCGGCATGTAACGTAATGTACAACGCCGGGTACAGACGACCCGGCACGAGGGGTTTACAGGTAACGCGACTCTAAATGTTTGCGGAAATACAATGGGTTAAGGTCTTCTCCGGTCGCGTTGGTTATCAGCTGCGACGTGGTGAAACGGCTGCCGTGCTGCCAGATATTTTGCTTCAACCAGTCAAATAATGCGGTGAAATTGCCACTGGCGATCGCCTGGTCCAGATCCGGCAGCGCGCGTGATGCCGCGCTAAAGAGTTGCGCCGCGTACATCGCGCCCAGGGTGTAGGACGGGAAGTAGCCGAACGCGCCGTCTGTCCAGTGAATATCCTGCATGCAGCCATTACGGTAATTGCCTTCGGTGGACAGGCCGAGCCAGGACTGCATCTTCTCATTCCACAGCCCCGGGATGTCGTCCACCTCGATGTCACCGTCGATCAGCGCCCGTTCAATTTCATACCGCAGCACAACGTGCGCCGGGTAGCTCACTTCATCGGCATCGACGCGAATATAGCCGCGCTCCACCTGCTGGTTGACGTTGATAAAGTTGTTGAGTTCGAACGCCGACTGCGGACCAAAACGCTCAATGACTTTTGGCAGCAGCAGTTTCAGGAACGGCGCGCTGCGGCCAAGTTGCATCTCAAAGAACAGGCTTTGAGATTCATGGATGGCGGTAGAACGCGCCAGAGCGACGGGCTGGCCGAGCCATTCCCGCGGCAGGTTTTGCTCGTAGCGGGCGTGGCCGGTTTCATGAATCACGCCAAACAGCGAGCTGAACATCTCTTCTTCGTTATAACGCGTCGTGATTCGCACATCTTCAGGCACGCCGCCGCAGAAGGGATGCGCGCTGACGTCAAGGCGGCCGCCGTTGAAGTCAAAGCCAAGCAGCCCCATAGTATCCAGCCCGAGCTGACGCTGGGTTTCAGTGGCGAAAGGACCTTGTGGCGTCAGCATTTTTTCTTTGGCCTGCTTATCAACCACCTTCTGGAGCAGATCCGGCAGCCAGCCGCGCAGGTCGCCAAACAGCACGTCGAGCTTGGCGCTGGTCATACCGGGTTCATAGATATCCAGCAGCGCATCATAGCGAGAAATACCTTTTGCCTCCGCGCGCAGTCGAGCCTCTTCGCGGCTGACGCGCACGACTTCTTTCAGGTTCGTGGAGAAACCCTGCCAGTCGTTGGCCGGGCGCTGGGTACGCCAGCCGTGTTCGCAACGCGTACCTACCAGCGATTTCTCTTCTACTAACGCATCCGGGAGCAGCACCGCTTCCTGGTAGTGACGAGTCATTTCACGCAGGTTGGCACGCTCCACATCGGACAGATCTTCCTGAGCTGCGGCCTGGAGCAGGGTGGCAATTTTCTTGTCGGTCAGGATTTGGTGCTTAAGCACGCTAAGTTCAGCGAGAGCCTCGCCGCGCGCCTGGCTGCCGTTAGCGGGCATCATGGTGGACATGTCCCAGCCGGCAATGGCCGACAGATGATCAAACCGGGAAAGACGCTGGAAGGTACGGGTCAGGTGATTATAGTTTTGCTTTTCCATATGGCCTCGTGAACAGGTTGTTAACGCCAAAGAAAATAGCATTAAGCTTACCTGAACACGAGAGCGGCAGCAGGTTAGTGCGCCTTATGGTGCAAACGGGCGGCAACCAGCAGGGCGACCAGCAGCAGCGAGCCGATAAACGCCGCCACGCCGTTCCAGCCAAACTGGTGCCAGAACACGCCGCCAAGCGTACCCGCCAGGCTGGAACCCAGGTAATAGCTGAACAAATACAGTGACGAGGCCTGGCCTTTGGCCCGACGTGCACGTGGCCCAATCCAGCTGCTGGCCACCGAGTGGGCGGCAAAGAAACCGGCGGAGAACAGCAGCATTCCGGCAAAAATGACGATAAGCGAGGAGAAAACGGTCAGCGTCAGGCCAAGGAACATAATGGCCGTGAAGCCAATCAGCACGGGGCCGCGGCCATATTTCGCGGTCATTGCGCCTGCTTTCGGTGAGCTCCATGTCCCGGTCAGGTAGGCGACGGACAGCAGGCCCACCACCGCCTGGCTCAGAAACCACGGGGCTTCCATCATGCGGTAGCCAATGTAGTTAAAGAGGGTGACAAACGCCCCCATCAGCAGGAAGCCTTCCGCAAACAGCAGCGGCAACCCCTGGTCCCGCCAGTGCAGACGGAAGTTAATAAACAGCGTTTTGGGGCGAAGACTGGAGGCGCGAAAATGCTGCGACTGCGGCAAAATCTTCCAGAACATCAGCGCTGAGGCAAGGGCAAAACAGCCGATAGTCGCAACGGCCACGCGCCAGGTAAAGAAATCGGTGAGTACCCCGGTGATCAGGCGGCCGCTCATTCCGCCGATTGAGTTCCCGCTGATGTACAGGCCCATCGAAAACGCCACCACGCTCGGGTGCATCTCCTCGCTGAGGTAGGTCATGCCCACGGCAGCGACGCCGCTAAGGGAAAGGCCGATAAGCGCGCGCATGATTAAAATGCCGTGCCAGCTGGTCATCAGCGTTGACAACAAAGTACAGCAGGAAGCCAGCAGCAGAGCGGTAACCATGACCTGTTTACGGCCAATGGCGTCCGAGAGCGGGCCGGTAAACAGCAGCCCGATAGCCAGCATGGCGGTAGAAACCGACAGCGAAATACTGCTGCTTGCCGGGCTGACGCCAAATTCATGAGAGAGCACCGGTAAAATAGGCTGGACGCAATAGAGCAGGGCAAAGGTAGCCAGCCCGGCGGAAAACAGCGCCAGCGTGACGCGCATAAACTGAGGGGTACCGCGTTTGATATAGCTGACAGAAGGGACAGACCGGCTTTCGTCAACGTCCTCTGTCGGGGCTGTGCTGACGGTAGTTGTACGACTCAAGGGAGATCCTTACGCAGGTGTTAACTTATTCTTTACAGAGTAGAAAAGTGTAAATGTTATGTCTAATATATTAATAATCTCAAATGATACTTTAAACATATGAATATCGAATTGCGCCATCTGCGCTATTTCATCGCCGTGGCCGAAGAGCTGCATTTTGGCCGGGCGGCTGCACGGCTGCGGATCTCCCAGCCGCCCCTTAGCCAGCAAATTCAGATCCTTGAAGAGCAAATTGGTGCTCGCCTGCTGGCGCGTACCAACCGCAGCGTTAACCTGACCGCGGCGGGCCAACAATTCCTCTCCGACGCCCGGCAAATCCTCGGCCAGGTGGATGCCGCTGCCGCGCGTGCGGCCCGGCTGCATCAGGGGGAAACCGGTGAACTACGCATTGGTTTTACCTCCTCCGTACCGTTTATTAAGGCCGTTTCTGACAGCCTGTCCCGCTTTCGCAAGCGCTACCCTGACGTGCATCTCCAGATGCGGGAAGTGAACACCCGGGAGCAAATTGCCCCCCTGAATGAGGGCGAGCTGGAGCTGGGATTGATGCGCAATACGCGTCTGCCGGATACTCTGAACTGGACGCTGATCCTGCGTGAACCGCTGCTGGCGATGGTGCATCGCGATCATCCGCTGGCCAGCAGCCGGTCGATATCGCTGACGCAGCTTGCACAGGAGCCGTTTGTTTTCTTTGATCCGCACGTTGGCACCGGGCTGTACGACGACATTATTGGGCTGCTCCGCCGCTATAACATCGTGCCGTACATCACCCAGGAAGTTGGCGAGGCGATGACGATCATTGGGTTGGTGTCCGCCGGGCTGGGGGTTTCCATTCTGCCAGCTTCGTTCCAGCGCATTCGTCTGAGTGATGTGGTCTGGCTCCCCATTGACGAGCCGGAAGCGCAGTCTGAACTGTGGCTGGTCTGGCCGAAGCATCGGGAATTATCGGAAGCGGCGAAGCGCATCTCGGCGCTGCTGACCGAGGCCTCGTGGGCGTTAAAATAGGGCAAATGTGGCGGGAATATGTGCGGTAAATCACAACCCTACGTAAATATTTGACGACCCCACTTGAAGTGTTTCACCATAGCCTAAAAGTTTATTTCGAAGCGCGAAAATAAAGGGAGTACCACGTGGTTGCTGATAGTCAACCGGGCCATATCGATCAGATTAAACAAACCAATGCCGGCGTTGTTTATCGTTTGATTGATACCCACGGTCCGGTGTCGCGAATCGATCTTTCCCGCCTGGCACAGCTGGCCCCGGCCAGTATCACCAAAATTGTGCGGGAAATGCTTGAGGCGCATCTGGTACAGGAAACGGAGATTCAGGACCCTGGCAGCCGTGGCCGCCCTGCCGTGGGCTTAATGCTTGAAACAGAAGCCTGGCATTACCTCTCAATTCGCCTGAGCCGCGGTGAAATTTCGCTGGGGCTGCGCGACCTTAGCAGCAAACTGGTGGTGGAAGACACGGTAGACTTGCCGACGGACGACCCGCAGCCTTTGCTGGAACGCATCATCTTTCAGGTCGATCAATTTTTTATTCGCCATCAGCAAAAGCTCGAACGCCTCACCGCCATCGCCATTACCCTGCCGGGCATCATTGATACCGTTCGCGGCGTAATTCACCGTATGCCGTTTTACGATATCTGCGATATGCCGCTGGGCGAAGCGCTGGGCAATCACACCGGCGTGCCGATTTTTATCCAGCACGATATTAGCGCCTGGACCATGGCGGAAGGGCTGTTTGGTGCCTCTCAGGGCGCAAGAGATGTGATTCAGGTGGTGATTGATCACAACGTTGGCGCCGGCGTTATCACCGATGGGCGTTTGCTTCACGCGGGCAGCAGCAGCCTGGTGGAGATTGGCCACACGCAGGTCGACCCCTACGGGAAGCGCTGCTATTGCGGCAACCACGGCTGCCTTGAAACCATTGCCAGCATCGAAAGCGTGCTGGAACTGGCGCAGCAGCGTATGAGCCAGTCAATGGGCTCGATGCTGCACGGCCAGCCGCTGAGCGTGGAGTCCCTTTGCGATGCCGCGCTCAGCGGCGATCTGCTGGCAAAAGATATTATTATCGGCGTCGGGCAAAACGTGGGCCGCATTCTGGCCATCATGGTTAACCTGTTTAATCCGCAAAAAATTCTTATCGGTTCGCCGCTTAACCGCGCCGCCGCCATCCTTCACCCAGCGATTACGGACTGTATTCGCCAGCAGGCATTACCCGCCTATAGCAGCCATACGGTGGTCGAAGGGACGCAGTTTGATAACCGTGGCACTATGGCAGGTGCAGCGCTGGTAAAAGATGCAATGTATAACGGCTCTTTATTAATTCGTCTGCTGCAGGGCTAATCTTCGGCCCTGATTCACCAAAAATTGCGCTATCTCAATCTGGCTACAGCGCCATTCTTTTAGACTTTCCCGCGTTAGTTTTTCTCTTTATTTATCTGGCTAGCATTACCTCGGGAGACAGCCATGCTTAAGCGTTTCTTTATAACGGGTACGGATACTGCCGTAGGGAAGACGGTGGTGTCACGAGCCTTACTGCAGGCGTTGTCGGCCAGCGGGAAAAGCGTCGTTGGCTACAAGCCTGTCGCGAAGGGCAGTAAAGAGACGCCAGACGGGCTGCGCAATAAAGATGCGCTGGTACTGCAAAGCGTCTCCACGATTAAACTGCCCTATGAAGCGATCAATCCTATCGCGTTAAGCGAGGAAGAGAGCAGCATCAGCCATCACGGGCCGATTAACTATTCGCTGCTGTCAGGCGGCCTGCAAAGGCTGGCCGACCAAATGGACCACGTCGTCGTCGAAGGCACAGGCGGCTGGCGCAGCCTGATGAACGATCTTCGTCCGCTGTCTGACTGGGTGGTACAAGAGCAGCTGCCGGTGCTGCTGGTGGTGGGGATTCAGGAAGGGTGCATTAACCATGCGCTGCTGACGGCGCAGGCGATTGCCAACGACGGGCTGCCGTTTATTGGCTGGGTGGCAAACCGTATCAACCCTGGTCTTGCGCACTACGCGGAAATTATCGAAGTATTGAGCAAAAAACTGCCGGGGCCGCTGGTCGGTGAACTGCCGTATCTGCCCCGGGCCGAACAGCGTGAGCTGGGACCCTATATCGACCTAACCCGGCTGCGTAGCGCTCTGACGGTAGACCGACTGCGGGCGTAGCCAGCGCGAAAGCGTTGAGGCGATCACGCAGGTCAGCAGCAGGCCGGGGAGCAGGGTAAATTCCCCGGTCATTTCACAAATCATCAGCGTCGCCATGATCGGCGCGTGCGTGGTAGCTGCCAGTAAAGACGCCATGCCCGTCAGCCCCAGCAGGATCATCAGCGGTTCACCGCCGCCCCACAGACCACAAACCTGGCCAAACACCATCCCCAGCGCCGCCCCCATAAACAGCGTGGGCGTAAATACACCGCCTGGCGCACCGGAGCCGCTGCTTGCCATCACCGCCAGCAGTTTGCACAGTAATACCCCGGCCACAAACAGCAGCGCGGGTGGGCTGGTCAGAAATGACTGCACTACGCTGTAACCGTTGCCCCAGGCCGTCGGGGTCACGAGTGAGAGCAGGCCGACAATCAACCCGCCGAGCGCCAGCTGCAGCGGCGGCGAAAGCTTAAGTGAACGGAACAGCTCGCTACTTTGCGCCAGCAGCCACAGCACCAGCGGGCCGATAACGCCTGCGGTTAAGCCGAGCAGCGCCATTAGCCCGTAATGAGAAGGCTGTGGGGGATCAAGAAGCGTGACTATATACAGCGGAGCCTGGCCGCCGTTAAGCAAATGCGTCATCAGCAGGGCGCTGACGGCGGCAATCACCACCGGCCCCAGCGAGGCAAGCATCAGTGAGCCAAACAGTATTTCCGCAATAAACAGACTGCCCGCCAACGGCGCATGATAGGCGCTCGCCATCCCGGCCGCTGCACCACACGCTACCCACAGCTTCCACTCTTTGTCCGGGGTAAAGCGTTGGGCAAACAGCGAAGCAAAAACGGTGGCTAACAGAATCATTGCCCCTTCGCGCCCGATTGCGCTGCCGCTGGCGACGACGACCAGCGAAGCGGCGGATTTCACCAGGCTGGACGGCACGTCCAGGCGACCATCCCCGGTTTCAATGGCTTCCATGTAGTCGGTGGGGGCAGAAGGGCGCTGACGAGTGGCTCGCTGCCAGCTCCAGAGCAGAAGCCCTGCCAGCAGGCCACCTGCGGCAGGCGTCAGGGCGCGTCGCCAGGGCTCGAGTGCCGCAGCGGCTGCAACCAGGCTGCCGCCATGATCGCCGAGAAACACGTTCTCAAGCAGGTACATGGCCTGACGAAAAAGCCAGACCACCAGCGCGGAAGCCAGGCCAATAAAGACCGCAATCACCAGGCGGCGAAGCATCTCACGGATATCAGGAAAGGCGTGTATTCGGTGCATAGCGCAAAAGGTCGCGGGGGAATGGCGCTATTGTGGGGGAGAACGCGGATAAGCTCAAAGGAAAATGCGCCGCCGTAAAGCAGCGCATCAGGTTAATTAACTTTGTTGAATATTCAGTGCCCGACGGGTGCGGCCCGAGCTGAGATAATCGGCAATATAATCCTGTGAAATCTCCCCGCTGTAGCGGCCATCTTCGTCGGTGATCGGCATCCAGACCATGTTGTGCTCATAGAGTTTAGAGAGCACGATGCGCAAGTTTTCTTCTGCGCGGCCGGTGACGCGGAACGGGTGAATGAGGTCGGTACACGTGCCTGTCGCGCCTCGTGCCTCGCGCCGCTTAACGAAGCCCAGCGGTTTACCTCCGGCGTCAACGACGGTGATGGAACGCATGTCGTTATCATCCATGGTGGCGAAAGCTTCCGCCAGCGGCGTGGATTCTCGAGCCGTAATCGTGGGCTGCTGGTCGGTCACGTCCCCGGCCTGCACCAGCAACAGACGCTTCAACGTGCGGTCCTGGCCAACGAACGATCCGACGAAGTCATTGGCCGGTTTCGCCAACAGCTCGTCCGGGCTGGCGCACTGTACAATTTTGCCCTGGCGGAAGACCGCAATCCGGTCGCCCAGCTTTAGCGCCTCGTCGATGTCGTGGCTGACCAGCATCACCGTTTTCTTCAACTGGCGCTGCATCTCCAGAAACTCGTTCTGAATCGTTTCGCGGTTAATCGGGTCCACCGCGCCAAAAGGCTCATCCATCAGCAGTACCGGCGGATCCGCCGCCAGGGCACGAATCACCCCGATACGCTGCTGCTGGCCGCCCGACATTTCGCGCGGATAGCGGTTGAGGAAGCGGTTAGGGTCGAGGGCGACCATGCTCATCAACTCCTGGGCACGTGCTTTACAGCGCGCTTTGTCCCAGCCCAGCATGCGGGGCACGACGGTAATGTTTTCTTCTATCGTCATGTTAGGGAACAGGCCGATTTGCTGGATAACGTAGCCGATGTTGCGGCGCAGGGTGACGGTATCCAGGTCGTTGGTGTCCTGACCGTTAATTAAAATCTTGCCGCCGGTGGGTTTTATCAGGCGGTTGATCATTTTCAGCGTGGTGGTTTTACCGCAGCCGGACGGGCCGAGCAGCACGCACATTTCACCTTCGGGCACGTTCAGGCTGATGTTGTCGACAGCGTTAAAAGTCTGGCCATTTTTCTGTACAAATTGTCGCGTGAGGTTTTCAAGTTTTATCATTATTAACTCTCCTTTGAATACGGCTTCACGGCCCGGTTACCATTTAGTGAAATGCAGCTGCAGGCGATGCAGCAACCAGTCGAGCACGATAGCTAACAGGCAGATCATCACCGCCCCGGCAATCAGCATACGGATATCACTCCCACCGATGCCGTTAAGCAGCAGCAAGCCCAGGCCGCCCGCGCCAATGACGGCGGCAATGGCCATGACGCCAATGTTCATCACCACTGCGGTTCGAATTCCGCCAAAAATCACCGGCAGCGCCATAGGAATTTCCACCCATCGCAGGCGCTGCCAAAACGTCATGCCGATGCCTCGCCCGGCTTCACGTAGCCCCGGCGGCAGGCTGTCCAGCGCGGTGTAGGTATTGCGGACAATAGGCAGCAGCGAATACAGGAACACTGCCGTCACCGCAGGCACTACGCCAATACCTTGACCGATCAGCGAAAACAGGGGAATCATCAGGCCAAACAGCGCCACGGACGGAATGGTGAGCAAAATAGTGGCAAAGCCGAGTATCGGCGTGGCAAGCCATTTATGGCGCACGATAAGAATGCCCAGCGGCACGCCAATCAGGATTGCGAGGCCGACGGCGATCAGCACCAGCCACAGGTGATGCAGGGTGAGGGAGCCAATATACCCTGCGTTATCAATCATATAATGTAACGTTTCCACGATACCTCCTCAGAGCAAGCCTTTCTGCTGCAGGAATTCACGGGCCACCTGCTGCGGGGTTTCATGGTCGATATCAACTTTAGCGTTCAGGGTTGTTATCACCTCATTGTTCAGCTCGGACGACAGGGTGTTCAGCGCCTCCTCAAGGCCCGGATGCGAGTCCAGCACGTCTTTACGCACCACGGGCGTGACAGCGTAACTTGGGAAGAAGCCCCTATCGTCCACCAGCGCCTTCAGGTCAAAGCCCTTCATGCGCCCGTCGGTGGTGTAGATCAGACCGGCGTCAACAAAGCCATCGCGGATGGCGTTGTAGACCAGGCCGGGGTCCATCTGGCGGATCTGCGGACGGTCCAGCGGCGTGTTGTAAACCTGCTGCAGTGGCTTCAGGCCATCGCTGCGCCCGGCAAACTCCAGATCCAGGCCCAGCATCCAGTTATGTTTTGGGTCGGTCTGGCGAATATGTTCAATGCGCTCTACCAGCTGCGACATCGTGGTAATACCTTCTTTTTCTGCCCGCTCGCGCTTCATGGCAAAGGCGTAGGTGTTGTTCATCTCCGCCGGTTTAAGCCAGACGAGGCCCAGCTTTGCATCGAGTTTTTTGACCGTGTTGTAAGACTCTTCCGGCGTCATTCGCTTATTGATGTGGTTGAAGATAATTAGTGAGGTGCCGGTGTACTCCCAGGTCATATCAATCTGTTTATTGATCATCGCATTGCGGGAAATCACCGTAGCAATATTGGTCTGTGGCGTGACCTGGAAGCCCTTTTTAGCCAGATACTGCGTGGTCATGGCCGACAAAATATGCTGCTCGGTAAAGCTTTTGGTCGCCAGAATCAGCGGTGCGGCCTGGGCCTGAGTGGCGATAAGGGAGGCCGCGGCAAACGCCGTCGTCAGCATCCGTGAAAGCAGTTTCATGCTCGCTCCTTATTGTTGTTATTGGGCGGTGTGGGGACTGAGCACCCGGCCCAGGCTGGCAAGCGCTAAGTCGAGAATGAGCGCAAACAGGGCTGTCGCCACGGCGCCGAGTATCAGCGTTGGAAAGTCGTTCAGGTAAATTCCCGGGAAAATAAGCTCTCCGTAGCTGCTCGCACCGATAAGAAAGGCCAGCGGGGCGGTGCCGACGTTGATGGCGGTGGCAATCCGCACGCCGGAAAGGATCACCGGCCAGGCGTTAGGGATTTCAACCTGACGCAGCCGCTGCAGTTTGGTCATGCCAATCCCGTTGGCGGCTTCGATAAGTGACGCCGGGACGCTGCACAGCCCGGCATACGTATTCCGGACGATGGGAAGCAGTGAGGCGAGGAACAGGGCAATGATCGCCGGTTTGTCGCCTATACCGATAATCACCATCGCCAGCGCTAATACCGCCAGCGGCGGCAGCGTGTTGCCGATATTGAAAATCTGCATGACATACTCGGCCCAGCGGCGAGCCGCAGGGCGGCTGAGCAATATTCCGCTGGGTATACCGACCAGCAGGGCGAGCGCCATTGAGCTGAACACCAGAATCAGGTGCTGCTGCCCGAGGTAGAGTAAATCGACCTGCCGGGCTTTAAGGGTATCGAGGCCGATGCCCCAAACCACCAGAGCAAGCACTAAAATCAGCGCCACCAGCCCAAGTAAAAACCGTGTTGTGAAGGATGCGTTTTGCATTGCAGTGTGTCTCCCTGTGTGCACGCGTTATCGCCGCCGGGGAGGCGGCCTGTTGTTATGCCATGTGTCGGCAGGGTGTCTGGAGCTATAGCAACGCAGCGGGAAGGATTCCAGTTTAAGGGACAATTAAGAGGCTAATGATTTAGTCGATAAACTGCTGCTCAGGCCTGATAGCTTCTGGCCTGTGGAAGAAAAGTAAAGATTTGTCTTAAAAATGTTAACGTAAAGTGACATTGTCACATTTGGTGGGTGCAGAAATCCTCGTTTTTTCTGGAAACCGGAGATATCCGGCTTCCTGAAAGCCCAGGATTCTTAGAAATGGAGTTCTTTACTGGCAACGGGCATCAACATGCCGTTTTGCCAGCCTGAGAGGGTCAGTTTTGCCAGCTCACCCAGGCCAGTATAGAAATCATTCGCCGCATTTTCGGTAAACAGACTCAGATAACGATCGGCCCAGGGCAGCAGATGCCAGGCCAGCAGCTCATCCAGTGGCTGCCGCTGCCCCTGGTCGGCCAGCCAGGCCGCCAGCATCAGCATTAAGCCAAAATGATCTTCAGGCTCGTTTTGTTCCGTCTGCGGGGCAAAACCCTGGTCGCGCATCCACTGGCGAAGCTCAAGCAGCGAGTCGCCAAACAGCACGTTTTCTTTGTCGAGGTATACGGAGCCCCACGGCGGGGCCGGAAGCGCATAAGGGCCGATAAACAGGCGCTGGAACTCTTCTTTTACCGGCGTGGTCTTGTCCGCCTGGCCCGCAGCCATCAGGGGCGCAACTGCCGCCAGCGTTGGGGTCTGGAACGGCCATTCGCTCACCCAGTCCGGTGCCGCAAACATCGCCATCAGCGCGGTGCTGTCCGGGTGGCTGGGGGCATGATAAAACAGGGCTCCGAGCACCCGGCCGCTAAGGGCTATCGCCGACAGGCGTTGTTGTTCAGAGAGCATTTTTATTCCTTTTGGTCGGGCACCTGGCTCCGCTATATGTCACTGGAGCCAGGTGAATACAGGCAAAGCAACAAGCCTTTGCCATTACGTTTAAATCTTCTTAATTTCAACCAGATTGGTATGCTGCGGGTTGCCTTTTGCCAGCGGCGAAGGGCGGTGCGTGGTTAGCGTATTGATGCAGGCGCCGTGGTCAATGCGGTCGCCGTTCATGTCGGCATCGTGCCAGGCGCCCTGGCCCATCGCGGCAACGCCAGGCATGATGCGAGGGGTAACTTTCGCTTCAATATGCACTTCACCGCGCCCGTTAAACACGCTGACTTTGTCGCCGTTGGCAATGCCGCGACGTTTAGCGTCAAGCGGATTAATCCAGACTTCCTGACGCGCGGCGGCCTGCAGGACGTCAATGTTGCCGTAGGTTGAGTGCGTTCTGGATTTGTAGTGGAAACCAAACAGCTGGAGAGGAAACTCGCTGCGCTGTGGAGAGTCCCAGCCTTCAAACGTCGAGGCATACACCGGCAGCGGACTGATGGTTTCGTCTTTTTCCAGCTCCCAGCTGGCGGCAATTCCGGCGAGCTTGCTGGAATAGATTTCAATTTTCCCGGACGGCGTTTTGAGCGGATTGGCCTGAGGATCTTCGCGGAATTTTTTGTAAGCCACAAAATGGCCAGCCGGATCTTTACGCTTGTAAATGCCCATCGCTCGCAAATCTTCATAGGCAGGTAGCGCCGGATCTTTCGCCAGCATTTTCGCGTACAGATATTGCAGCCACTCGCGCTGGGTTCGTCCTTCCGTGAAGGCCTGATGCACCCCGTCGCCCAGGCGTTTAGCCACTTCGCTCATCATCCAGTAGATAGGCTTGCGCTCAAACTTAGGCGCGGTGGCGGGCTGGATGAAAATCAGGTAGCCCATATTACCGGCGTAATCGTTAGGAATGATGTCCTCCTGCTCGACGGTCATCAGGTCAGGCAGCAGGATATCGGCGTATTTCGCCGACGAAGTCATAAAGTTCTCAATCACCACAATCATTTCGCACTGCTTATCGTCCTGCAAAATGGCGTGGGTTTTATTGATGTCGGAATGCTGGTTAATAATCGTGTTGCCGGCATAGTTCCAGATGAACTTGATCGGCACATCCAGCTTCTCTTTTCCGCGTACGCCGTCTCGTTTGGCCGTCATTTCGGGGCCGCGAGTGATGGCGTCCGTCCAGCTGAAGCAGGAGATCTGGGTTTTGATCGGGTTTTCCAGCACCGGCATACGTTCAATGGTGATGGTATAGGTGGATTCACGCGCGCCGCTGTTGCCGCCGTTAATCCCCACGTTGCCTGTCAGAATCGGCAGCATGGCGATGGCGCGTGAGGTCAGCTCGCCGTTAGCCTGGCGTTGCGGCCCCCAGCCCTGGGCAATGTAGGCCGGTTTTGCACCCGCAATTTCGCGTGCCAGCTTGATGATTCTGTCCGCCGGGATGCCGGTTATCGCGGAGGCCCACTGCGGCGTTTTCTCTGTCCCGTCATCGCCATCACCTAAAATATAGGCTTTGTAGTGGCCGTTGCGCGGGGCATCGGCCGGCAGCGTTGTCTCGTCATAGCCGACGCAGTATTTATCCAGGAAAGGCTGGTCGACCAGGTTTTCGCTAATCATGACGTGGGCAAGCCCGGCCACCAGCGCGGCATCCGTTCCGGGGCGAATAGGGATCCATTCATCTTCCCGGCCTGCGGCCGTATCGGTGTAGCGCGGGTCGATAACAATCATGCGGGCGTTGGAGCGTTCGCGAGCCTGTTCAAGGTAATAAGTGATACCGCCGCCGCTCATACGTGTTTCTGCTGGATTATTGCCAAACAGAACGACCAGTTTGCTGTTTTCGATATCCGAAGTGCTGTTGCCGTCATTGCTGCCGTAGGTGTACGGCATGGCACAGGCGATTTGGGCGGTGCTGTAGGTGCCGTAGTGGCTCAGAAAACCGCCGTAGCAGTTCATCAGCCGGGCGACCAGCGAGGCGTAAGGGGAAGAGCGGGTGATATTCCCGCCAACCACGCCGGACGAGTAATTAATGTAGACTGCTTCGTTGCCGTACTTTTCAACGGTCTGCTTCAGGCTGTGGCTGACAATCTCCAGCGCTTCGTCCCAGCTGATGCGTTCAAATTTACCTTCACCCCGTTTGCCCACGCGCTTCATCGGGTAATTCAGACGTTCCGGGTGGTTGATCCTGCGGCGGATGGAGCGCCCGCGCAGACAGGCGCGAACCTGGTGGTCACCATAGGTGTCCAGCCCGGTATTGTCCGTTTCAACCCAGTAAACCTCTTCGTCGCGAACGTGCAGCCGCAGGGCGCAGCGGCTGCCGCAGTTAACCGAACAGGCTCCCCAGACAACTTTGTCTTTATTTTCCGGCGACAGAGCGTCGGCAACCGCGGCGGCTGCGCTACGCATACCAAAAGGCAGCGAAATGCCGCCTGCGGCGAGGGCCAGGCCGCCAATGGCTGATGATTTTACCAGGCTGCGGCGGCTAATCCCGCCTGGATGATTGAGGTTCGACATCGCTCTCTCCATGACTTTTTGTCGTGTGGAAGACGTTATTATTTGTATTTTTTGTGGATCGGTGATTGCTGAGGCTGCCCGTCAGGGGGCGCCCGGGGGAAGAGTGTTACTTAATTAGGAGTAGTCGTTATTAACGCCAGTCAAAGTTGCGGTGGTTGAGGGGAAATAGATGAGGGAAAGCAGGGTGCCCGGCACCCTGCAGGGGATTATTGCGGTTCATTTTCCGGCGCAGCGCCACCCGCGATACGGGTATAAACGATTTTTTGCGTGTCATTCGCACAGTGGCCGACGACCTGGCCGCCGGCTTTGTCTGCCTGATCGTTCGGTACAATAGTGAGCGAGAAGCCTGACTCAGGCACGCCGTTATTGACAATTTTCTGCTGAATATCCGCTTTCACTTTTTCGCAACTGCCCTGTGCGGCCAACGCCGGGGCGGCAGCGATCAGCAGTATCGTGCTTAACCAAACGGTACGTTTCATCATCTCTTCCTTTTGTTGAGTTCAAAGTTAAGAATAGCGCTTCTAGTGTAAAGTGTTGTATTTGCTTATATCATGTTATGACATAAAAACAGGAGAGCGGCAAAACGTGAAGAAAATCATTACCCTCGGTGCGCTGGTTTTGAGCCTTGTAGGCTGCGATAACTCGACGTCGCCGCAGGCGTACACGCCGGAAATGGCCAGTTTTTCTAACGAATTTGATTTCGACCCGATGCGCGGTCCGGTAAAGGATTTTAGCCAGACCCTAATGAACGAAAAAGGCCAGGTTTTGAAAAGGGTCAGCGGTACGCTGTCGGAAGAAGGCTGCTTCGACACGCTGGAATTTCACGATCTGGAGAACAACAGCGGGGCATCGCTGACGCTCGATGCAAACTACTATGTTGACGCGGTCAGCCAGGAAAAACGCGTTCGGCTGCAGGGGAAATGCCAGCTGGCTGAATTGCCTGCCGCGGGTATCAGCTACGACACCGACGACAACGACTTTGTGACCGCCGCCAAAGGCAAAGATGTGCTGGTCACCTATAAGTACGACAGCGAAGGCTATCCGCTGGGGAAAATCACCAAATCGAAGGACAGCGAACTTGCCATCGTGGCGAAAGCGGGTGTCGATAAAAAGAAAAAGCTGGATTACAGCGCGACAACCAGCCTGAACGGTAAAATCATCGGGGTCGCAAAGCAAAGCTGTGATTATGACAGCCATTTCAACTCGCTGTCCTGCGATCTGGAAATGACGGATGATTCCGTCACGCCGCCAAAGGTGGACCGTTACACCATTAAAAATACGGTGGAGTATTATTGATCGCGTCGGTGTTACAAATGCCGGATGCCACAATGACACCCGGCATAGGAAGTTAACCGAACAAACGGGATAACCAGCTGCGTTTAGGTTGTGCTGGTGGGGCGACGGGCATTTCTCCCAGCCCCTGATCAATACTTTGCCCAATGGCTGCCAGCGCACTTCGGGCATCGGTGCCATTCGCCGTGAACCGCATACGGTGGCCCGTTTTTACCCCCAACGAAACCATCTTCATCAGGTTCTTGCCATCGACGGGCCCGGTCTGGCTGTCCATATTCTCAACGGTGACACGGCTTTGAAACTGCTTGATCAGTTTCACCAGCACGGCGCTCGGTCTGGCATGTAGCCCGTGAGGATTACGGATCACAAACGTGGCCTGTTCTCCTTCCGTGTGGGATGTTTGTGGCTCACTTTCGGCGTTATTACCGATCAGAATCGCTAAAACCTCCGCCGGCGTTGTGGCCTTCGCCAGCGCGTACGGCACGCCTTCATCGCTCAACGCCCGGGTGAGCTGACGCAAAATATCGAGATGTTCGTTCGACCTTGCGGCAATCCCGGCCACCATATACGCCACATTATCTTCTCCCCAGTCCACGCCCTGTGGGAAGACAATCACTTTCACGCCAGTGCTCAGCACCGCATGACGGGTATCCGGTGTGCCGTGGGGAATGGCAATGCCGTGGCCCAGGTAAGTGGAAATCTGCGCTTCTCTGGCTAACATGCCCTGCAGATATTCCGGCGTGGTATTGCCCGCTGATACCAGCCTGTCGCTGACTTGCTGGAGCGCAGTGACTTTATCGACCTGCTCATGACTGATGAAAATATCCTGTTCACAAAGTTGCATTCTGACCTCCTGTCTGCAGCCCGGCTGTAGGCTGTTTGCGGTTATTCCAGAGTCGCCACGTACCCAGCATCACCGCGCCGCAGGCGGAGCCGGCCAGGATGCAGAGCACCCAGATTAACGGTTTGCTGACCAGCGGCAGGATCAGGAACCCGCCGTGAGGTGCCGGGACTTCAATATGCATGCTGTAGCTGAGTACGGCCGAGATGGAAGAGGCGATCATCATCATCGGGATCACGCGCAGCGGATCTTTCGCCGCAAAGGGGATGGCGCCTTCGGTGATATGCGTGCAGCCGAGAATATAGTTCACCATCCCGGCAGCGCGTTCCTCTTCGCTAAAGACTTTGGGGAAAAAGGTAGTGGCCAAAGCGATGACCAGCGGAGGCGTAATACAGGCGGCGGACACGCCAGCCATAAAGAAGAAGTTCCCCTGGCCGAGCAGTAAGGTTCCCGTGACGTACGCCGCTTTGTTGACCGGGCCACCAAAGTCGAAGGAACACATCGCCCCGACAACAATACCCAGCAGGATCGGATTAGCCTGTTGCAGCGAGCTCAGCCAGCCCATCATGCCGTTGTTGATGGCCGCGACGGGCTTGCCGAGCAGCACCATCAATACGCCAATCACCAGCACGCCAATCAGCGGCATAATGAAGATGGATTTTAAGCCCTCATACTGACGCGGCAGCCCGTCGAGCAGGCGTCTGACAAGCAGCATAAAATAACCGGCGGCGAAACCGGCAATGATCCCGCCGAGAAAGCCCGCCCCGGTGGCGTTAGCCAGCAGGCCGCCAACGAACCCGGCAACCATCCCGGCGCGGCCAGAAATCGACCAGGCAATATAGGCCGTAAAAACGGGCACCATAATGGAAAATGCCTGCTGGCCGACCTGCATTAAAGTTGCGGCAATGGCGTTGTACTGAGGTGAATTGGGATCGGCGGAATATATGCCCCACAGAAAAGAAATGGCAATTAAAATGCCGCCTGCCACCACGAAAGGCAGCATGTTGGAGACGCCGCTCATCAGGTGTTTATAAATTTGCCTGCCGAAGGATTCTTGTTCATATTTTTCCTCTGTTATAGAAGCAGAAGATATTCCCTGGCGGCGGGAGAGTTGTCCGCTGATGACTTTATTAATTAGGTCTACCGGGTGATGAATTGCTTCTTTAACCGGCACTTCAATCACCGGTAAACCATTAAAACGTTCGGCGTTGACATCTTTATCTGCGGCAATAATGACGCCGTAAATATTTTTTAAGTCTTCCGGCGTTATTTCATTTTCAACGCCAGATGCGCCATTGGTTTCTATTTTTATTTCGACATTTAATTTTTTTGCTGCAGTCTTTAAGGCTTCTTCAGCCATAAACGTGTGGGCAATCCCCGTAGGGCAGCCGGTAATGGCAATGATCTTTTTCATAATCGGACCTTTATAATTGGACGATTTGAACCTGTTGTAATAATGCTTCCAGACGATTGAGTTTCCCGAGACCGGCAGACGCGGCGACGTCCGCGCCGGTGGCGCTGGCAAGGGCTAGTGCCTCGGGAATGTCTTCACTATTCAGCCAATGACTGAGAAATGCCCCGAGCGCGGCGTCCCCTGCGCAGGCTGAACTGACCAGCTCTATTTCGGGCGCGGAGGCGAACCACAGCTTACAACCGTTGGAAAAATAGAGCCCTTTTGCGCCGAGGGTTAATAACACATTACGTGCACCCAACTGATGTAAGGTCTGCATCGCCTCGCGCACCTGCTGGATATTTTCCACCTGAAGATTGAATATTTCTTTTAATTCATCGTCATTAGGTTTGATCAGCAGGGGATTAAGTTCAAGTAACTGCCGTAGCGCAGGGTGGCTGATATCCAGAATGACTTTTCCCCCGCGCTGTTCGCACAGCGACATAACCTCCACATAAAACTGGCTCTCAATCCCCGGCGGCAAACTGCCGCTAATCACTAAATAATCCCCGGGGCGGATACAGTCCAGATTCTGAATGATCTGCTGTTTACATTCATCATCTATATGCGCCCCGGCATTGACCAGCTTATATTCATTATTGCCGTCATTAATAAAAACATTAATTCGCGTAGGGGCCTGCACCCAGGAAGGGGTAACGTTAATTTTTTGTTTTTTAAGTTCCTCCACAATATAGCGCCCGGTGAATCCGCCGAATATGCCCATGACATGAGTCGGCTGCTGAAAATGCTTCAGGACCAAAGAAACGTTAACGCCTTTGCCGTTAGGGCAGTATTCCGTGCGCTGGGTACGGTTCACGGCAGAAGGCTGCAGAGAGCCGCAAAAAATATTCATATCAATCGCGGTGTTTAAAGTCAGGGTATGGATCACGACATTGCTCCTTGCGGCCGTTGGTTAGCGTTGTCCTTCACAACCGCAGACATGAATGACTTTACGGACGACTTCTTTCATCGCCTCTTTGGCAGGCTGCATGTAATGCCGGGGATCGTTAGCCTCAGGCTGCTCGATAAAATATTGTTTTAGCGCGTCTGAAAACGCGATTTTAAGTTCGGTGGCAACGTTAACCTTACAGACACCGAGCGAAATAGCCCGGCGGATATCGCCCTCTGGCAGACCAGAAGCACCGTGTAATACCAGGGGAACATCCACGCATTCACGGATCGCGGCCAGACGATCGAAATCGAGTTTTGGTTCGGCGGCATACAGCCCGTGAGCCGTCCCGATAGCTACTGCCAGGGAATCAATCCCGGTACGGGAGACAAATTCACGAGCCTGCTCCGGGTTGGTATAAAGTGCATCTTTGGCGTCAACGACCAGATCGTCCTCTACGCCGCCCAGCCGCCCAAGCTCTGCTTCCACGCTGGCATCATAGCGGTGGCTCAACTCGACTACGCTTTTCACCTGCGCGACGTTCTCTTCAAAAGAATGATGGGAGCCGTCAATCATCACTGAACGGATCCCCGCCTGAACTTTGCGGGTGATATCCGAAAGATCTTCGTGGTGATCAAGGTGCAGCGCGAGTGGCTGATCCCAAAGCCTGGCCAGATCGCTGGCGATGGCGACAACGTTGCCGGTTCCGGCATAGCTATAAGTGCCCGGCGTCCCGGCAAGGATCAGCGGGGAACGCATTTCAGCAGCCGTTTCCACCACCACCTGCATCGTTTCCAGATTGTGAATGTTAAATGCCGGCACGGCGTACCCCAGGCGCTGGGCTTTTAACAACATGTTTTTGCTGGAAATAATATACATATTCGCTCCTTTTAATTTCAAAATGTAATATTTTATTGAGTTATTTCTTATGTTTTGAAAGTAATTTAACGATCCTATGCCCATACAGCTGTGATCGAAGCCACACAACGGCGATTTTATTTACTAAATGAAAACTATCTGGCATTAATAAACTTCGTTTTTAAACATAATGTTTAGAGGTAAAATTTTTTAATGTATTGAAATAAAGACTGTTTGTTTGATTTTATTCGCCGGGTGATGGTCGGGAGTTTGACAAGAGAAAAGATAAATTTAAAAATGAAAGTTATTACTCGAATGACTTAAAAGGCACTCTACTGTGGCAAAACCGTCAACCAGCCTGCTGAAAAGACGCTTAGATATTGCAGAGATCGTCCGTAAAAACGGCGAAATTAAAGTAGATGATTTGGCGGAGATGCTTGCCGTGTCTGGCGTCACCATTCGAAACGATCTCAATTATCTGGAGCAGCAAGGCTACCTGAAGCGCTCGTTTGGTGGCGCAATTTATACCGCCCAGCAGGGGGCGCCGGTGGCTCAGCCGAGGGAACCTGCCGCCGTTGGGGATAAAGTGCTGGAAGCCGAAATGGCGCGCCAGGCTGCGGCCTTAATCAGCGAGGATGAAACCGTATTTTTAGGCCCTGGCGCCATTGTACGTAAAGTTATTCCTTTCCTCGCAGGCTATGGCGATCTGCGTCTGCTGATGAACGATCTGGCGCACGTCTGTTTTGCGCAAGAGTTTCTTCCCGGCGAAAAGATCCTGCTCGGCGGCGTATTGAGCGGGGAGGGAAACAGGGTAGAGGGTGAGGTGGCATTAAATGCGCTTCGTCATTACCGCCCGACCCGCACGCTGATTGCCGTCGACCATATTGCAGAAGATGGCACGCTGAGCGTCAGAAATGCAGAAAGCGCGCGTCTGCTGGGTGAGGCCGTGGGGCAAAGTAAACACCTGATTGCCATCGTCGCCAGCAGACCCGTTTACGGCGAAAAACGCTATGCCGTTGGCCAGCTAGCGCAGGCAAGCGGCCTTATTACGCCCCAGGTTGTGGCGGCGGAATACCATTCCCGATTTCTCGCTGCGGGGCTGAGCAATAGCTACACCAACAATGAGTGCCTGACGTGGCTCAACCCGGCGCTGCAAAAAGCAAAATGAAGGAGCGGTGATGAACGTGACGATATGTACCATCGGTGAGCTGTTGGTGGAGTTTCTGGCCAAGAAAGAAAATCAGGGTTTTTCGCAGCCGGGGGAGTTCTGGGGGCCTTATCCCAGCGGTGCGCCGGCTATTTTTGCCGATCAGGTGGCTAAATTAGGATTCGGTTCGGTGCTGTTCAGCTGCGTCGGCAGCGATGCCTTCGGGGAGATGAACGTTGCCCGGCTGGAAAAAGACGGCGTTAACGTGAACGGTATTATTGTCCTGCCAAAGGCCACCACCGGCAGCGCCTTTGTGAGTTACCGCACCCAATCGCAGCGTGATTTTATTTTTAATCTGCCAAACAGCGCCTGCGGCTTGCTGACCGCCGACCATATCGACGACACCTTGCTTAACCAGTGCAATCATTTCCATATTATGGGCTCGTCGCTGTTTTCGTTCCGTATTATTGACGCCATGCGAAAGGCGATTGAAAACGTGAAGTCGCGGGGCGGCACCGTCTCCTTCGATCCTAACATCCGTAAAGAGATGCTTAACATTCCTGAAATGTCGCAGGCTTTTGAATATATTCTTGATTACACCGATATTTTCCTACCGAGCGACGGGGAGTTGGATTACTTCGGACGGCATCAGGGGGAGGATGAGCAGCGGCTGGTGGATAATCTGCTCCAGCGTGGAGTGAAACACGTGGTGATCAAACGAGGGCCGCGAGGGGCGAGCTACTTCAGCGATCGGCAGACCTGGCATGTGCCTGGTTTCAACGTGCCGGTGGTTGATCCTACCGGGGCGGGCGACTGCTTTGGTGCCACGTTTGTCAGTCTGTTTTTGTCCGGGGTGCAGCCTCAGCAAGCCTTGACCTGGGCCAATGCCAGCGGCTCGCTGGCGATTTCGCAGCGTGGCCCGATGGAAGGCACGTCCACCCGCTCGCAAATTGAAGCCTTTCTTGCGGCGCAATCGGCGGGATAAACATGCTGGCAACGGGGCAATTTTTCGACCCTTTACAGATTAAGGGGTTTCTGGTGACCCGACGACTTGCCCCTGTTCTGCGTTACATATTGCTCTCGCTGTGCGGCATTTTTTGGCTGCAAGCTGGCCTGGCTCGTGCGGCGGAGCTCGACGAGAGTCTGAACCGCTTTAGCGAGGCGCTAAGCCAGGCGCCCCCTGCGGCGCAGGTCTCGCTGCAAACCCTGCAGCAGCTTGATGCTACGTTGCTCAAGCCCGAATCCATGTATCCTCAATTTCAGGCCTGGTCGCTGCCGGATCTCACGGCGTTTTACCGGCTGGATAAGCGCTGTGCCAGCGGGGGCGAGTTATCATCCTCAGTGAAATCATTTCTTGCAGCCTTATGTCAGCCGAACATGCCGCCTGCATCCTGGTTCGCCGCGAATCCGCTCTATCCGCTTGGGGGAAGCAGTGCCTGGCAGTACATCTTGCGTCACCCGGGGGCGGCAGCCGCGCTAAAAAACTCGCTGCATGTGCGGGAACGGCCGGACGACCTGGCGGGCATTGGGAGGCTGTCCGATGACAATCTTGAGGCGTTGCTTGGGGGCCAGCACTGGCTGCTGCAAAATGGCCAACTCTGGCGATTCAGCCAGCAGCACTGGCAGCGTTATGAGGCAAAAGTCTGGCAGCCGCTAGCCCGACAATCAGATATCGAACTCGTCAATACAGGGGGACGCTGCGATATGCGGGCAGGGGCGCTGTGCGTCAATGTTCGGGAAGGTTACGGCGATGTCTGGCGCTGGCTTTTTGGTCTGCTGGCGCTGTTTACCGCGTCGGGATTGATATGGATGGCCTGGCAGCGGAGGCAGCTGCGCGAGCGTCAGCGATTTATTACGCAAATGCTGACCCATGAGCTGCGTACGCCTATCGCCCAACTAAGCAATGTGGTCGAACATTTTCGCCGTGACTTCGACCAGCTCCCGGAAGGCGCCCAGATTAATTTTGTGGCTCTGGCCGACTCGCTGCAGCGGATGCGTCAGATGGCTGAAACCAGCAAACACTACCTGATAGCGGAGCATCAGCGGGAGGCGCTGGAAACGCCCACTCAGGTCCGGCTCAGCGACTGGCTCGATCACCTTTGTGCGGATCGGGATGGGCTGACGTACTGCCTGGAAGAAAACATAACCGCGGGTGTGTCGCTCTACTGGGGCAGCCTGTGCCTGACGAACTTACTGGATAATGCGTGTCGCCACGGAAAGCCTCCCGCGCATCTGACGGTGCATAAAAGTAAAACGCACCTTATTTTTCAGGTCAGCGATAGCGGAAACATCACTCAAAACCCGCTGCGGAATGGCCGCCGTTTACGCTGGTCAAACAGCAGCCTTGGACTTGGATTGACCATTGTTCAGCGGGTTGCTCGTCGGCTCAATGGCAGGTTGACGTTCAGCCCCGCACCAACCACGTTTACCCTGGAGTTGCCGTATGATCCCGACTAAAGCGCATACTTTATTGTTAATTGAGGACGATATCGCGCTGGGCGAAGGGCTGGCGACATTTTTGCAGCAGGAGGGGTTCAGCTGCCGCTGGCTGCGCAGCAGTGAGACTGTTCTCGACCATTGGTATCAGGCAGATTTGGCGATTCTTGACCGCCAGCTTCCCGAAGGCGACAGCCTCCGGCTTTTGCCTCAGTGGCTGGCAAAAAAAGCCCTGCCGGTGATCGTGCTGACGGCAAAAGTGAGCGTTGAAGAGCGGGTGGCGGGGCTGGAGGCGGGCGCGCGTGACTACCTGAGCAAGCCTTTTGCCCACGTTGAACTGCTGGCCCGCATCCGGGCTCAGCTTCGCCCTCTAGGCGACGGATTGCTGATCTGCGGGGAACTCAGCTTACTTCCGGCGCGACAAATGGCTACCTGGCAGGGAAAAGAGGTCGCGCTGACGGCAACCGAATTTGCGCTGCTGGCGATGCTGATGCAGATGGCGGGGCGCGTGTTTACCCGGGATGAACTGCTCAATCAGGTTTGGGGCTATCAAAGTTTTCCGTCAACCAGAACGGTCGATACGCATGTTTTACAGTTACGGCAAAAACTGCCGGGCTTGCCGATTGCGAGCGTGCGCGGGATTGGCTATCGGCTGGAGCTGGCGGAATGAAACTGCCCCTGTCAGCTCTGCTAATCATTTCCGCGTTCAGCGTCGGTGCAACGTTGCCCCAAACGCCGCTGGAGCCCGTATATCATCAGCTATTTAACCAGCGAGGCGACCTTGCTAACAGTCAGTTGATTGATGTCTGGCCGCGGCTGAACAGTGAGGCACAGCGGCAGGCCTGGAAAGAGGCGCTTAAGGCCGTGGTCAGCCGGCAATGCGGTAAAGATCTTACTCCGGCGGTTCCTGAGTGGCTGGACGACTTAACGCTCACGTTGATGCAGCGTGATATGCCGCTTAACCGCATTTATCGCATTACCCTGAGCGGAAACAGCCCCCGCCAGGATATTAACGTTGCTCTGAGGCTGCCTGATGGCAAAAAAGCATTCGCCGCAATGCCGGTGCAGTATGAATCGGCAGGTGAGTTTCGGGTTGAAAGCGAAGAGTTTACGCAGCCGCTGAGCGAAGGGGGTTATATGCTGACCGTATCGAGCGGCGGGCAGCAATGGCAGCAGCCTCTGGCGTTACAAGGCATTGACGGGTTAACGCAGATCCAGCTTCACGATCGTGCCATTTCGTTCACTACGCCGCAGGTGTCTCCTGCTTGCCCCAAACCCTGGCTTGAGCAAACGCTGCTTAACCGCAGCGACTATAACCAGCTTTGGTGGGCGAAAAGCGACCAGCTGACGCTGGTGCCCTGGCCTTCGAAGCCAGCCGAAAACATATGGGCCACGGTGGCCGTGGTAAGTGCGGAAAACCGGGGCGGCGTGACGGTAAGAACTGAACACCGCCTCGCCGGTCCGCTGTCGGCGATGAAAAACTAAGGCCCATACCGCTATCCTGACATTCCTCTGACAATCGACGCCCGCTAACCGGCAATACTGCAGCCTCTTTCGTTACTGAGGTATTTGTCATGAAACTCAAAGCACTATGGGCGGGGCTGGCGCTGCTCTCTACTTCCGCCTTTGCCATGGACAGCATCGCCTTCTGGGACTCGCCGCAGCACGGCGGCAACAGCTTTAACCGCCTGCCGCCCGATCAAGCCTATTTCACCGCCCTCAAAGGCTACGGCGCCAGCTGGGTGCGGCTTTCGTGGGACAAATGGCAGCCGGCACAGCGTGATTTTTTGCTGGGTAATGCCGACCACTATCAGGGGCTGATGACGCAGGATCTTCGCACCCTCAAAGAGACGCTGGCGCGTGCTCACGCCGCCGGACTCAAAGTGGTGATTACGCCGCTGTCGCTGCCAGGTATGCGTTGGGCGCAAAACAATGATGGCCGCTTTGACGACCGACTGTGGCAGGATAAACGCTACTGGCGGCAAAGCGCGCAGTTCTGGCGTGACCTGGCCGGGCAGCTCAAAGATAACCCGGCGATTGCCGCTTATAACCTGGTCAATGAGCCTGCGCCGGAGAAGCGGGGTGGCCTGCCGGAACATGCCTCGCTGGAAGAAATGAAGGTCTGGTACAAGACGCACCAGGGTACGGCCAGAGACTTGCCGGCGTTCTATCAAACCGTGATCAAAGCGATTCGCGAAGTGGATAAGACGACGCCCATCATGGTGGACAGCGGCTGGTACGCCGCCGCCGACAGCTTTAGCTACTGGCCTTCCGCCCTGAGTGACGATCGCGTGCTTTACAGTTTTCACATGTACGAACCCTACGACGCGACCAGCGCGCCCAACCTCAAACGCCTGAAGCCTTACGAATATCCCGGCGTTGTCCCTTTTGGCGGCAAACAGGAAACATGGAACGGGGAGCGCGTGGCCGGGTATCTTCAGCAGCCGTTCTGGTGGGCTAAACAGCGTGGAGTGGCGCAGAATCGTATGGTGGCGGGGGAGTTTGGCTGTATGCGCCAGCTGGCCGGGTGTCGCCAGTATCTCGAGGATGTCCTCAGCGCGCTGGATAAAACGCAGGCGCACTGGGCGTTCTACAGCTTTCGCGAAGACGCCTGGGACGGCATGGATTATGAATTGGGAAAAAGGAAAGTGCCCTGGTCGTACTGGCAGGCGATGGATGAACATAAGCCGGACACTTTACCGCGCCATGCCACGCCTGAGTTTGAGCCGATTAGCCGTCGTATGGGGATGCCGGTACACTGAGTTATCTGTTACATCATGGCGGTAAATTTGAGTTTTTTTGAATCATATTTACTAATTCAATGTAGGGAGCTCGCTTTATTATGCTATGTTTTTTCTCTGAAATTCCCATAGCGGCAATGAGGCAGGATGAGCAGCAAACTCGATACTTTTATTCAGCAGGCCGTCAGCGCCGTGCCCATCAGCGGCACGTCGCTGATTGTCTCTTTGTACGGCGATGCGCTGGCTCATCGCGGCGGCGAGATCTGGCTGGGTAGTCTCGCAGCGATGCTTGAGCCTTTGGGATTCGGCGAGCGTTTTGTGAGAACGTCGCTTTTTCGCCTCAATAAAGAAGGCTGGCTGGACGTAGAGCGAGTGGGACGTCGCAGTTTTTATCGCCTGACCGACATGGGCCAGAGAATGACCCGGCGTGCCGAGTCGAAAATTTATCGCGCCGGGCAGCCATCCTGGGACGGAAAGTGGCTGCTGCTGCTTTCCGAAGGGCTTGAAAAAACCACGCTACAGCAGGTGAAGAAACAGCTTATCTGGCAGGGTTTTGGGGCGCTCGCGCCGAACCTGATGGCTTCGCCATCGCAAAACCTTGCGGATATCCAAAGCCTGCTGCATGAGGCGGGCGTGGCTGAACAGGTCATCTGTTTTGAGGCTGAATCCCCGCTGCAAACGTCCCGCGCAGCGCTGAGATCCCGCGTGGAAGAGTGCTGGTTGCTGACCGACAAAAACGAACGTTACGCTGAATTTATCAACTCTTTTCGCCCGCTTTTACCGCTGCTGCGCGAGGCCGGAAGCGAGGAGCTAACGCCGCAGCGCTGTTTTCACATTCAGCTGTTGCTGATCCACTTCTACCGCCGCGTCGTGCTGAAAGATCCGCTGTTGCCGGATGAACTGCTGCCGCCGCACTGGCTGGGGCAGAACGCCCGCCAGCTGTGTATCAATATCTATCAGCGGGTCGCCGCCGGCGCGCTTACCTACGTCAGCGAGCTGGGCGAAACCTCAGTGGGCGACTTGCCTGCCCCGGTGAGCGGTTACCAGAAGCGATTCGGTGGACTCACCCCCTAAAATAAGGAGCCCGTATGTCCATTTATCAGATTGATGGCCTGACGCCTGTCGTCCCGGAAGACAGCTATGTTCACCCGACCGCGGTGCTGATCGGCGATGTTATTCTTGGGCACCGCGTCTACATTGGCCCCAATGCCAGCCTGCGCGGGGATTTTGGGCGGATTATCGTCGAAGACGGAGCGAATGTGCAGGACAACTGCGTGATGCACGGCTTCCCTGAACAAGATACCGTTGTTGAACAGGACGGCCACATCGGCCACGGAGCCATTCTGCACGGCTGCCGGATTGGAAAAAATGCGCTGGTCGGCATGAACGCGGTGATCCTGGACGGGGCACAAATTGGTGAGAATTCGATCGTCGGCGCAGCGGCTTTTGTTAAAGGCAAGGCGGAATTTCCAGCGAATACGATGATCATCGGCAGCCCGGCGAAAGCGATACGTGAATTACGACCTGAAGAGTTGGCCTGGAAGAAACAGGGCACGAAGGAGTATCAGGATTTAGTGATTCGCTGCCAGCAAACGATGCATCAGGTGGAGCCGTTGCGGGAGGTTGAGGCGGGGCGGAAGCGTCTGGTGTTTGAGGATTTGCACCAGCCTAAGAAGAGCTGTTAATTCCCCTCACCCCGGCCCTCTCCCCAAAGGGGCGAGGGAGAAAACTGGTTTGGAGAATATTGTTTATCCTCTCTCCTCATAGGGGCGAGAGAGAAAGCGGACTTGAAGAATATTGTTTATCCCCTCTCCCTTTTAGGGAGAGGGGAAGGGTGAGGGTCAGTCACTCAGAGAGCAAATCTTACGCAGCAACGATGCTGTCGATAGCTGCTTTCGCGTCAGTCTGTGCTTTCGCCGCCACTTCCGGGCCATAGCCAAAGCCTTCAGCAAACACGTAGTTCACGTCGGTGATCCCGATGAAGCCCAGGAACACGTTCAGGTAAGGCACCAGCAGATCGGTTGGGGTATCTTTGTGGATCCCACCGCGGCTGGTCACAACCAGCGCACGTTTACCGGTTACCAGGCCTTCAGGGCCTTTCTCGGTGTAGCGGAAGGTCACGCCAGCGCGAGCCACCAGGTCGAAATAGTTTTTCAACTGGGTAGGGATGTTGAAGTTGTACATTGGCGCGTTGAAGACAATCACGTCGTGCGCTTTCAGTTCTGCAATCAGCTCATCAGACAGCGCCAGAGCTTCCTGCTGACGTGGGGTCAGTGCGGCATCAGAAGGGCGCAGAGCACCGACCAGTTCGCCATCCAGCACTGGAATTGGGTTTGCCGCCAGGTCACGAACGGTGATTTCGTCAGCGCTGTGTTTTTCACGCCATTGTTCAACAAAATAGTCGGACAGCTGGTTGGACTGAGAGTAACCTGCCAGGATGCTGGATTTCAGAACTAATACTTTGCTCATGGGGTGATTCCTTAGTGTTTGGTCTGTCGGGCAATGTGCCCGTTCGCTAGGACTTACTGTATTCACAATCCGATGACAGAGATAGCGCAATATATCGAACCCTATATTCGAATTTATTGAACAAGGCGCTCGAAATCGGGGTGTGATAAAATAGCGGAAATTAACGCCGTGACTTATCCGGTTGTGCCCGGTAGCGAAATAACGATAGATAAAATGGAAATGACAAAACCCTCGCTGTCCTCTTTGTTCGCCCGTCTTGACGGGCTGATGCTCCGCGACAGACAACGCTTTTCTCGCCGCCTGCATGGCGCGAAGAAAATTAAAAATGCTGACTCTCAGCAGGCCTTATTCGACACGCTGGCCGCAGAAATAGACGTCGCGGCAGGTAAAGTGCTGCTGCGCGAAGCCGCTCGTCCGGCGATTACCTATCCTGAAAACCTGCCCGTTAGCCAGAAAAAACAGGACATTCTGAACGCCGTGCGCGACCACCAGGTGGTGATCGTGGCGGGGGAAACTGGCTCCGGTAAAACCACTCAGTTGCCAAAAATTTGTATGGAGCTGGGGCGCGGTATTAAAGGGCTGATCGGCCACACCCAGCCTCGCCGTCTGGCGGCGCGTACCGTGGCCAACCGTATTGCGGAAGAGCTGCAAACCGAACCCGGCGGCTGCGTAGGCTATAAAGTGCGTTTCTCCGACCACGTCGGCGACAACACGATGGTCAAACTGATGACGGATGGGATCCTGCTGGCGGAAATCCAGCAGGACAGGCTGCTGATGCAGTACGACACCATCATCATCGATGAAGCGCACGAACGCAGTCTGAATATCGACTTCCTGCTGGGTTACCTGCGTGAACTGCTGCCGAAGCGACCCGATCTTAAAATCATCATTACCTCGGCGACCATCGATCCGGAGCGTTTCTCTCGCCACTTCAATAACGCGCCAATTATCGAAGTGTCAGGGCGCACTTATCCGGTGGAAGTGCGCTACCGCCCAATGGTGGAAGACAACGACGATGTCGATCGCGATCAGCTGCAGGCCATTTTCGACGCGGTGGATGAGCTGGGCCAAGAAAGCTCGGGCGATATCCTGATCTTTATGAGCGGCGAGCGTGAAATTCGCGACACCGCTGATGCGCTGACGAAGCTCAACCTGCCGCATACGGAAATTCTGCCGCTCTATGCGCGCCTGTCCAACAGCGAGCAGAACCGTGTTTTCCAGTCGCACGTTGGGCGGCGCATTGTGCTGGCGACCAACGTCGCGGAAACGTCGCTGACGGTGCCGGGGATTAAATACGTTATCGACCCAGGTACGGCACGTATTAGTCGCTACAGCTACCGCACTAAGGTTCAGCGCCTGCCGATTGAGCCAGTGTCTCAGGCTTCGGCCAACCAGCGTAAAGGCCGCTGCGGTCGCGTATCGGAAGGGATCTGTATTCGCCTTTATTCCGAAGATGATTTCCTGTCACGCCCGGAATTTACCGACCCGGAAATTCTGCGCACCAACCTGGCGTCAGTTATTTTGCAAATGACGGCGCTGGGGCTGGGGGATATCCAGGCGTTTCCGTTCGTTGAGGCACCAGACAAGCGCAACATTCAGGACGGCGTGCGCCTGCTTGAAGAACTGGGCGCCATTACCAGCGATGAAGACCATAGCGTTTACAAACTGACGGCCTCGGGCCGCCAGCTTTCGCAGCTGCCAGTCGATCCGCGCCTCGCCAAAATGGTGCTGGAAGCGCAGAAATTTGGCTGCGTGCGTGAAGTGATGATCATTACCTCCGCGCTGTCGATTCAGGATCCGCGCGAGCGGCCGATGGACAAACAGCAGGCCTCGGACGAGAAGCATCGCCGCTTCCACGACAAAGAATCTGACTTCCTGGCCTACGTGAACCTGTGGAATTACCTTGGCGAGCAGCAAAAAGCGCTCTCTTCGAACCAGTTCCGCCGCCAGTGCAAGCTGGACTTCCTGAATTACCTGCGCGTGCGCGAATGGCAGGATATTTACACCCAGCTGCGACAGGTGGTGAAAGAGCTTGGCCTGCCGGTGAACAGCGAACCGGGTGACTTCCGCTCGGTGCACTCGGCGCTGCTGACGGGGTTGCTGTCCCATATCGGGCAGAAGGACACGGAAAAGCAGGAATATACCGGGGCGCGCAACGCTCGCTTCTCCATCTTCCCAGGCTCGGGCTTATTTAAAAAGCCGCCGAAGTGGACGATGGTAGCCGAGCTGGTGGAAACCAGTCGCCTGTGGGGGCGCATTGCCGCCCGGATCGACCCGGAGTGGATTGAGCCGCTGGCGCAGCACCTGATTAAGCGCTCGTATAGCGAACCGCACTGGGAGAAAGCCCAGGGCGCGGTAATGGCGCAGGAAAAAGTGACTCTGTATGGCCTGCCGATTGTGGCGGCGCGTAAGGTGAATTACAGCGATATCGATCCGGCGCTGTGCCGCGAGCTGTTTATTCGCCATGCGCTGGTCGAAGGCGACTGGCAAACCCGTCACGCGTTCTTCCGCGACAACCTCAAGCTGCGGGCGGAAATCGAAGATCTGGAGCATAAGTCCCGTCGCCGCGACATCCTGGTGGATGACGAAACGCTGTTTGAATTTTATGACCAGCGCATTGCCCATGATGTGATTTCCGCGCGCCACTTCGACAGCTGGTGGAAAAAGACCAGCCGCGAAACGCCGGATCTGCTCAATTTTGAAAAAAATATGCTGATCAGGGAAGGCGCGGAACAGGTCAGCAAGCTGGACTATCCGAACTTCTGGCATCAGGGCAACCTTAAGCTGCGGCTGACCTACCAGTTTGAGCCCGGTGCGGACGCCGACGGCGTGACGGTGCATATTCCGCTGCCGCTGCTGAACCAGGTTGAAGAGTCTGGTTTTGAGTGGCAAATCCCTGGCGTGCGCCGCGAACTGATTATTGCTCTGATCAAATCTCTGCCGAAGCCGGTGCGCCGCAACTTTGTGCCGGCCCCGAACTACGCAGAGGCGTTTTTAGGCCGGGCTACGCCGCTGGAACTGCCGCTGCTGGACAGCCTCGAGCGCGAATTCCGCCGCATGGCGGGGGTCACCATCGACCGGGAAGACTGGCACTGGGATCAGGTGCCCGATCACCTGAAAATGACTTTCCGCGTGGTGGACGAGCACAACAAGAAGCTGAAAGAGGGCAAAGACCTCAGCGAGCTGAAAGGCGGCCTGAAGGATAAAGTACAGCAGACGCTTTCCGCCGTAGCGGATGACGGCATTGAGCAGAGCGGGCTGCACATCTGGAGCTTTGGTTCGCTGCCGGAAAGCTATGAGCAGAAACGCGGCAACTACAGGATGAAAGCCTTCCCGGCGCTGGTGGATGAAAAAGAGAGCGTGGCGATTAAGCTGTTTGATAACCCGCTCGAGCAGCAGCAGGCGATGTGGCGCGGACTGCGGCGTCTGTTGTTGCTGAACATCCCGTCGCCGGTGAAATACCTGCACGAAAAGCTGCCGAACAAAGCCAAGCTGGGCCTCTACTTTAACCCTTACGGTAAGGTGCTGGAGCTTATCGACGACTGTATTTCCTGCGGCATTGATAAATTGATCGCGCAAAACGGCGGGCCAGTCTGGAGCGAAGAAGGATTTGCCGCACTGCACGAGAAAGTGCGCGCCGAGTTGAACGACTCGGTGGTTGAGATTGCCAAACAGGTGGAGCAGATCCTCACGGCGGTGTTTAACATCAACAAACGGCTGAAAGGGCGCGTGGACATGACCATGGCGCTTGGTCTGTCGGATGTGAAGGCGCAGATGAGTGGCCTGGTTTATCGTGGTTTTGTCACCGGCAACGGCTACAAACGCCTTGGCGATACGCTGCGTTACCTGCAGGCAATTGAAAAACGGCTGGAAAAAATGGCTATCGATCCGCACCGTGACCGCGCGCAGATGCTGAAAGTCGAAAGCGTGCAGCAGGCCTGGCAGCAGTGGCTGAACAAGCTGTCGCCGGCCAGTCGTGAAAACGAAGAGGTGCAGGAGATCCGCTGGATGATTGAAGAGCTGCGCGTCAGTTATTTTGCTCAGCAGCTGGGGACCCCGTACCCGATTTCCGATAAGCGTATTTTGCAGGCCATGGAGCAGGTGTCACTTTGATACCAGGCCCTTTCTCCAGGAAAGGGCCTGGTCTTAATTCACCCTTGCCAGCGTAAAACCATCCCAACCTTTACTGCCGACCGTCTGTAGGGCGGTGACAGACAGATTTGGGTTGTTGCCCATCAGCTCGATAAAGGTGCGCACACCCTGAACGCGGTCATCAATGCTTTCAGGGTTGGCAACCTCGCCGTCACGGACCACGTTATCGCCGATGATTAACGTGCCTGGACGCGAATATTTCAATGCCCACTCAAGATAAACCGGGTTATTCGGCTTATCGGCATCAATAAAAATCACATCGAACGGTGCGTCGTGACCTAAACCGGCCAGCGTTTCTGCCGCTGGGCCAACATGCAGCTCAATCTGTTTTTCCAGCCCGGCCAGCGTAATGTTCCTTTGCGCAACTTCGGCGTGACGAGGGTCAGCTTCAAGCGTGACAAGTTTGCCGTCAGCGGGCAATGCTCGTGCCATCCACACGGAGCTGTATGCGCCGAGCGTCCCGATTTCCAGAATCTTTCTCGCGCCGGTAACCTCCACCAGCAATTGCAGGAATTTCCCCTGGTTCGGGGCCACATCGTGGGCAGGCAGCCCGGCGGCATGGTTATTGGCGAGAATTTGCTGGAAAATATCATCGGAAGGGATCAGGGAATGAACAAGGTACTCATCAACATCGGACCATTTTTTCTGCATCGCTTACTCCATGTTTAGAGATAACGTTTTCCCTCTCGCCTTGCGGGAGAGGGAATGTGATTCCCGATCAGGCAATTCGTCGCGTATTCTCCGCTTCGCTGCGGGTGATTTTCACCGGTACGGATTTTGACGTCGGGGTGCCCGTGCCGTCCCCGATGCTGCCAAGCGGCACCAGTGGGTTGGTTTCAGGGTAATAGGCAGCGAGATTTCCGCGCGGGATGTCATACGCCACCAGCTTAAAGCCGCTGACTTTACGGGTGATGCCGTCATGCCAGATGGTTTCTATATCGACCTTATCGCCATCGTTCAGGCCGAGTTTACCCATATCATCAGGATGAATAAACAGGATTTCACGCTGGCCGTACACGCCGCGATAACGATCGTCGAGGCCATAAATCGTGGTGTTGTACTGATCGTGAGAACGCAACGTTTGCAGCGTGAACGGGGCTTCCACACCTTGCCACAGCGAATCCGGCAGCGGAGCGTTGCTGAATTCAGCCTTGCCGCTTGGCGTATTAAAGCGCAGTTCTGCCGCCGCGTTGCCCAGGTAGAAGCCACCCGGCTCTTCACAGCGCTGATTGAAATCTTTAAAGCCCGGTAACGTGGCGGCGATATGATCGCGAATCAGGTTGTAGTCGTCGGCCAGCGCCAGCCAGTCCAGTTTGGTTCTGCCCAGAACGGCATCAGCGATGCTGGCCACAATTGCGGTTTCAGAACGCTGGGTGTCCGCAATCGGCTTGCCGATGCCTTCGGAGGCGTGAACCATGCTAAAGGAGTCTTCGACGGTGACAAACTGACGGCCGGAAACCTGCATGTCCTCTTCGGTACGACCAAGCGTCGGCAGGATCAGCGAGGCTTTACCCGGTACCAGATGGCTGCGGTTCAGCTTGGTGCTGATGAACACGGTCAGGCCGCAGCGGCTAATGGCTTCTTCCGTGCGCGGGCTGTCCGGGGCCGCCGCGGCGAGGTTTCCGCCCAGCGCAATCAGCACTTTGATTTCGTCGCGCAGCATCGCGGCCAGGGCCTCAACGGTATTGTGACCATGTTCGCGCGGAGGCGTAAAATCAAAGTGTTTGGCCAGATTATCGAGCAGGCTGACCGGCGGCTTTTCATCGATCCCCATTGTGCGGTTACCCTGCACGTTACTGTGGCCGCGCACCGGGCAAAGGCCCGCGCCCGGACGGCCTAAATGACCGCCCAGCAGCTGCAGGTTGACGATTTCCCGCACGGTATTCAGCGAATGTTTGTGCTGGGTGATGCCCATAGCCCAGGTGAAAATCACCCGCTTTGAATGCTGCCAGATAGCCGCGGCGTCGCGAAGCTGGAGTTCGCTCAGGCCGGACTGCCGGGTAATTTTCTCCCAGTTGGTTTCATCGATGGCGGTAAACCAGGCCTCAACGCCGTGGGTATGGGCCTCGATAAACGCCAGATCAAACACGCCATCTTCACCTTCAGTGATCAGGCGACGGTGGGTTTCCAGCAGCGCTTTTGCCATGCCGCGCACCGCCGCCATGTCGCCGCCCAGATTCGGTTGGTAGTAGTTGGTGCTGATGGTACCCGCCAGCGGGGTGATCACTTCCAGCGGTTTTTGCGGATCGGCAAAGCGTTCCAGGCCGCGCTCACGCAGCGTATTGAAGGTGACTATTTGCGCCCCGTTTTCTGCCGCATGGCGCAGGCTGTGCAGCATTCGCGGGTGGTTGGTGCCGGGAT
The DNA here is from genome assembly GCF_000758325.1 of Cedecea neteri. Classification (NCBI taxonomy): domain Bacteria; kingdom Pseudomonadati; phylum Pseudomonadota; class Gammaproteobacteria; order Enterobacterales; family Enterobacteriaceae; genus Cedecea; species Cedecea neteri. The sequence goes on from NZ_CP009459.1 coordinate 3,138,346, forward strand.
TCTGACCAAATACAAAAATGGCGTCGGCTTTGTCGAAATCATCCAGCCGGATGGTGCCTTTCCCGACGCCGATACTGCGTTTTAGCCCGCTGCCGCTGGCTTCATGGCACATGTTTGAGCAATCCGGGAAATTGTTTGTGCCCAACATGCGGCCAAAAAGTTGATAAAGATAAGAGGCTTCATTGCTGGCGCGGCCGGAGGTGTAAAGTTCAATCTGGTTGGGGTTATCCATCGCCTGAATATGTTGCGCAATCAGGTTTAGCGCGCTGGCCCAGCTGATAGGCTCGTAGCGATCGGTTTGTGGGTTGTAGCTGAGCGGTTCGGTCAGGCGGCCCTGATATTCGAGAAAGTAGTCGCTTTGCTGATAGAGTTTGCTGACGCTGTGCTGGGCAAAAAAGTCGCTGTCGATAAAGCGGCGGGTCGCTTCCCAGGTGACCGCTTTGGCGCCATTTTCGCAGAAGCTAAAGGTGCTTTTGTTATCATCCCCCCAGGCACAGCCCGGGCAATCAAAGCCTTTGGCTTTGTTCATGCGCATCAGGTTGCGCAGGTTTTTCAGGGCATGTTTGCTGTCGATGACGAAGCGGGTGGTCGCTTCGAGAGAACCCCAGCCGCCCGCTGCGGCCTGGTAAGGCTTAATCGCCGATTTGAATTTCATATGGCAGGTGTCACTTGTTATGGTTGATTGCGCAATAACACAGATGAGTTGCTTACCTTTAGTTTACTCCTGATTAACATTTGTGGAAGCGCTAACGTCAATCGGCCGTCAACGAAACGGCCGGGATGTATGCAAGCAGGCTGCTAAACTGCGTGGCATGAATGCCAATAAATGAAGGGAATACTGATGTTGTATGCCAGTGATATTAGGGATATTGAAGAACTGCAGCACGTTGAGACAGCCGCTGCACGCCGTTTTCTTGCCGTGCCCGAGCTTGCTTTTCTTGCCAGCGCAGGGGTGACGGACAGGCAGACTCACGCCGCCGCCATCGAAAATAAGCTCGCCTGGAAAGTGGCCGGGAGTGATGGCAGGATCAAAGGTTTTTGCTATTGCGAGCTGTACGAGGATTCGCTTTATCTGGCTGAGATATCCACCCATCCGGATTTCCAGCGTCAGGGTGTGGGCGCAATGCTGCTGGCTGAAGTTAAACGCATGGGGCAGGCGCTTGGCGTAAGCCAAATCACGCTGACAACATACAGAGATGTGAGCTGGAATGGTCCGTGGTACGGACGTCACGGTTTTGTCGTTATGAATGATGCGGAGTTAACGCCAGCGCTTACCTGCTGCCTGGCACACCAGCGCGAAGAAGGCTTGATGATTTTACCCCGTTGCGCAATGCGGTATTTACTCGGGGAGGGGAAGTCCCCGGTCGGTAAACCATTTTTGTAGCCGCGTAAGCTGGCGGATGTGGTAGCCGATGGCCAGCTCTTCGTACAGCGTCGAGGGAGGCGTCAGCGGCGCAACATCGGGTCTGCCGCTCAGGATGGCCCGTCGTGCCTGATGCCAGGCCGTTGTTTCATCTCAATTTCATCTGGCCTTGTTACCCGATGTTTACTCACGGTCATAGTCTGCCTACTTATTGTGAGGCGCGATTATACCCTGCAAAGACGTCAATATGTTGTCCGATCTCCACGGGGGTTAATTTTCATTCAAAAAAATCTAGTCTTGTCATAATGTTGCGTAATAATTACCCAGCAGACGCGCGATATATTCTGTCAATGGCTGACACGACCTGTCATTTGTTCGCGCTAACATTCCTGACACCGACTTGCAGGAGAAACACTCATGACCCCCCCCGAAAAAAGCACGCAGCTTGCCAACAGAATTGCCGGTATTTTTTGTGAAATGCTGAGCTGTGAGCGCGTGTCCCGCCATCAACTGGCCAGTAAATTTGGCGTAAGTGAACGGACGATATACCGGGATCTCCGGCGGCTAAGCAACTATGTTTATCATGTGGGGGACGATCAGTACGCCCTCAGTCTGGAAGTTACCCAGCAACTGGAAAGTTACCTGCAGCGAGTGAAGCGGGGAAAATGATCGGCTGCCAGCGATAATGGACTTAAAGCTTCGTGGCTCCGCCGCCGATAATGCGATAAATTATTCTTTTTATTAACAAAGTAACCACAATTAACTCAAGGGTAAGATGCGTACTGAAAGCTTAACTGATATCGCCTATCGTCACTTTGTGGAGAGCGTAAAAGATTACGCGATCTACATGCTGGACATTGATGGCACCGTAGCCACCTGGAACGAGGGGGCGCTGCGAGCGAAGGGATATCTGCGCGAGGAGATTGTGGGGCAGTTCTTTGGCGTTTTTTACAGTGAAGCTGAACAAAAAAATGGCCTGCCCGAGCGTAATCTGAATATCGCGCTGAAAAACGGAAAATTTGAAGGGGAGGGCTGGCGCTACCGCAAAGACGGGAGCCGTTTTTGGGCTCACGTGGTAATTGATGCGATCTATGATGAACACCAAACGCTGCTTGGGTTCGCTAAAATTACCCGCGATATCAGCGAGCAGAAGGTCGTGATCGATAAAATCTCATGGCTTGCCCGCTACGATGCGCTGACCGGGCTTCCTAACCGAGTCGAATTCTTTAGCTTCGTGGAGAAATTGTTCACTGAGTCTGATTATAACCACATCGCGATTTGTACGGTTGATCTCGATAAATTCAAAGAGATCAACGATACCGAAGGGCATCTGGTCGGCGACCAGCTTCTGCAGCGGGTGTCGTCCTCGGTACTTAAAGCGATGGAAAAAGACGAGATTGTTGCCCGTTTCGGTGGCGACGAATTTGTTGCAGCCAAGCCTTACAACCACGACGATGAGTTGCGTAATTTCACCGAGCGCTTACATGGCTGTTTCGTCGGCAAACAGATTTTTGCCCACAGTGAAATCACCGTGAGCGCCAGTATCGGCGTGGCGATCTACCCCGATGATGCCACGGATATTAATACGCTTATCAGTAATTCCGATCTGGCGATGTACCGTGCCAAAGCTAATCTGGATAACAAGATCTGCTGGTATGAAAAAGATATGGACGAAAAAACGCGGCTGCGGAACCTGATGGCCGCGGATATTCGCCGTGGCATCAAAGAAGGGCAGTTCTTCATTCATTACCAGGAGAAACGCTCGCTGAAAGATAAGGCCATTACCGGTTATGAGGCGCTGCTTCGCTGGAATCACCCTGAACAAGGACTGATTCCGCCTGATGAATTTATCCCTATTGCCGAGGAAAGCGGGGCCATTGTTCCGCTGGGCTATTGGGTGATTGAAACAGTATGTAAAGAGTCGCTTGCCAACAAACTGGACAAAAAAATCTCGATCAATATTTCCCCAGTGCAGTTGCGTAATCTCAGCTTTATCGACAATGTCCGTGACATTCTAATGCGAACGGCGTGGCCAATAACTCTGCTTGAGTTTGAGGTGACGGAGACGGCGTTCATCATTAATAAAAAGCTGACGTTTAATATCCTGCATCAGTTCCAGAAAATGGGGATCAGCATCGCGCTGGATGATTTTGGTACCGGATATTCTTCTTTAAGCACGCTGCGGGAGTTCCATTTTGACGTTATTAAACTGGATCGTAGCTTCCTGACGAACGTTGAAAGTAACTTCCAGGCACGTTCCTTCGTGCGGGCGATCATTTCGCTCGGTAACTCCATCAATACGCCGCTCATTGCCGAGGGAGTGGAAACCAACGAGCAGTTACGTATTCTGGAGGAAGAAGGATGTACTGAAATTCAGGGATTTTTGTTTGGTCAGCCGGTAGATATTAAAAACATCCATCGATAAAAAGGGCGGCAGCGCAAAAAACTGTGCTGCCGTAATCTCCTCAGGATACATGATATATTTATTGATGTTGTCCTGAGTTGATCTGCGCGTTTAGCGTTTCTTCATCAGGAAAATGCTGTTCAGCAGATGATTTTAAAAGTGATAATATCCTTTCGTTATTATTGTATTGAGCCGTCTTTGCTTCTTCAATGTTGTGCCAAAATGTGAAGGCCATGGCGAAGAAAAATGTAGGGTATTTCTTCTTCTGAATTAAGAATAACTCACTAACTTTATGAAAAACCCTTGGCTTTTCATTTGAGTGCGCGTTTATTTTTGTTTGCGTTGATTCAAATCAACTTTGTAAGATTTAGAATGTATTCATCCGTCCCTCTGTCGATAAATAGTTTTTTTAACTCATTAGTTAAGGAGGGGGGAATTAAATTTCAGCTGAAATAGAATGAGCGTCATTGGCGATTAAATGTGATGAAAATTCCTATAATTAATATTTTTCATCTGTTTTTAATAAAAAAAATTGATCCAACTTTGTTCATTGCTCTATTATTTTGCACGGTGTAACGTAGCGCCAAAAATACCATGCGGCGAAAACAGAGGGATGAGAAGATGGCTGACAGTTTCCAGGGCGAGGTGCCCAAGGCTCGTATCAATTTAAAACTGGATTTACACACAGGGGGGGCGCAAAAGAAAACGGAGCTTCCACTAAAGCTCATGGTTACCGGCGATTTTAGTCATGGGGAAGAAACGGCCCCGTTATCTGAAAGAGTAAAAACAAGCGTTAATAAAAATAATTTTGACAGCGTTCTTTCTGAATACTCCCCAAAAATTAATCTTTCCGTTAAGAATATGTTGTCCGATGACGGCGGCGAAGAAAATATCCATCTTGTCTTTCGTGAAATGAAAGACTTCACGCCGGAAGAGGTTGCGCGCCAAATACCCCAGCTAAAAGCGATGCTGGCCATGCGTAATCTGCTGCGCGATTTAAAAGCCAATTTACTGGATAACCAGTCTTTCCGAAAAGAACTGGAAAAAATCCTGATTGACCCGGTGCTGAGCGCGGAGCTTCGTGCGGAACTTTCTGCTCTGGCGCCAAAACAGGCATGAGCAATCGCGTTATTTAATGGATTAATTGAGGAATGCTGATGTCTGTAAAAAATGAAAATACTGCTAACGCAGAAAGTATCGTACTTGAACAGCCTGAGGCTGGGCGCGTTTATGCTTCTCTGTTTGAAAAAATCAACCTCAGCCCGGTGTCGGCCATAAGCGCCCTGGATATCTGGCAGGACACTCAGGCAATGTCCGATGCCACCGCTGATGAGCGACTGACGGCGGGGATGCAGGTGTTTCTTGAGTGCCTGAGCAAGGCGGGCTCAAAGGTTGATAAACTCGACAAAGCGCTTATCGATCACCACATTGCTGAGCTGGATTTCCAAATCAGCCGCCAGCTGGATGCAGTCATGCATCACGATGAGTTTCAGGCCGTGGAATCCCTGTGGCGGGGAGTTAAATCGCTGGTGGATAAAACCGATTTCCGCCAGAACGTCAAAATTGAGCTGCTCGATCTCTCCAAAGACGACCTGCGCCAGGATTTTGAGGATGCCCCGGAAATTATCCAGAGCGGGCTGTACCTGCAAACCTATGTGGCAGAGTACGACACGCCTGGCGGTGAGCCGATAGCCGCACTCGTCTCGGCCTATGAGTTCGATGCCTCTGCTCAGGATGTGGCACTTTTACGTAATATTTCCAAAGTTTCTGCGGCAGCACACATGCCGTTTATCGGCTCTGCCGGGCCAAAATTCTTCCTGAAAGAATCGATGGAAGACGTGGCCGCCATCAAAGATATTGGCAACTACTTCGATCGCGCCGAATACATCAAGTGGAAGTCATTCCGGGATACCGATGACAGCCGTTATATCGGCCTGGTGATGCCTCGCGTGCTTGGCCGCTTGCCTTATGGGCCGGATACCGTGCCGGTGCGCAGCTTCAACTATGTGGAAGAAGTAAAAGGCCCGGACCATGATAAGTACCTGTGGACTAATGCATCGTTTGCTTTTGCCGCCAACATGGTGCGCAGCTTTATCCATAACGGCTGGTGCGTCCAAATTCGCGGCCCGCAGGCCGGGGGAGCAGTAAAAGATCTGCCGATTCATTTGTACGATCTTGGCACCGGCAATCAGGTGAAAATTCCGTCGGAAGTCATGATCCCGGAAACACGGGAATTTGAGTTCGCTAATCTCGGTTTCATCCCACTGTCTTATTATAAAAATCGCGATTACGCGTGCTTCTTCTCGGCAAATTCCACGCAGAAACCGGCCCTGTATGACACCGCCGATGCTACGGCAAACAGTCGTATCAATGCGCGATTGCCATACATCTTCCTGCTTTCTCGCATTGCTCACTACCTGAAGCTTATTCAGCGTGAAAACATCGGCACCACCAAAGACCGCCGCCTGTTGGAGCTGGAGCTTAATACCTGGGTTCGCAGTCTGGTCACCGAAATGACCGATCCAGGTGACGAGTTGCAGGCTTCCCACCCGCTGCGCGATGCCAAAGTGGTGGTGGAAGATATCGAGGATAACCCGGGTTTCTTCCGCGTGAAGCTGTATGCCGTGCCGCATTTCCAGGTCGAGGGCATGGACGTCAATTTGTCACTGGTTTCCCAGATGCCGAAGGCGAAAGCGTAACGTACTTAAGGCAGGAAGCCGATGAAAACGGAACAACCGTTATGGGGCAGGGGCCAGATGGTCTCTCCCCAGCACTTCCAGCAACAGGTCGCTTATGCGGCCTGGTCTGCGGAGTGTATTGCCCGACAGGGCCTTTCCCATCCATGGGGCGTTATTGAAGCCATTTTCGAACCGGATATGCTGAAACTGGGGCGGCTTCAGGCCCGCCATCTGCACATCCGTTTTCAGGACGGCACGCTGATTGACACGGACAACACAGACGCTCTGCCCCCAGCCCTCATTCTTGGAGGTGAATCTCTGGGCACGGAGATCGTTCTGGCCCTCCCGCTGCTGAGATCCAACGGCGGTAACTGCCTGAAACCCGATGAAGTTGCCGAGCGCCCGGTACGTTTTCGCCAGCGCTGGCGGGACGTTCGTAATCTCTTCGGGGAAGACACCCGCCAGATTGCGGTGATACAGCCGGAGTTAACGCTGCGTTTTGCCAGCCAGGACAATAGCGATTATCTGACTTGCCCGGTAGCTAGCCTGCGACAGGACTCCCAGGGCGTCTGGGGGCTGGACGAGACTTTTCTGCCGCCGCTGCTGGCGTTACAGGGCAGCCGCTGGCTGGTCACCCAGCTCGAACAATTGATGACGCAGCTGCGAGCCAGACTGGGCCGCCTGATGGCAATGCGCCGGGAAAGTAATGAACGCATGGCCGACTTTGCGGTTGCCGATGTCTCGCTCTTCTGGCTTCTTAATGCCCTGAACAGCGCAGAGCCCGTGCTGGGGCAGCTTCAACGCCATCAGCAAAGTCCTCCAGAGCGCTTGTATCCGGAACTTGCACGCCTGGCCGGCAGCTTGCTGACTTTCTCGCTGGAGCATCAGGTTAGCGCGATCCCGGCTTATCAACATGATCGACTGAACGCCGTTTTCCCGCCGCTGTTTGACTTACTTGGCGACCTGCTGGAAGCCAGCCTGCCTTCAAGAGTGGTGCCCATCACGCTTGAATATGATCCCCGGCTTCGCTTCTGGCAGGCCCGCCTGCATGACCCGCGTCTGCGGGAGGACGCGGATTACTACCTTTCCGTCCGCTCATCTTTGCCGGTGGCGCAAATGCAGGAGCAGTTCCCGAGACAGTGCAAGGTGGGCAGCCCGGATCTCGTCAGAAGCCTGGTGAACTCCTCGCGCGTGGGCGTTCCGTTGACGCCGCTGCGCCATGTGCCAGCGGCGATCCCGCTGCGTCTGGAGAATCAATACTTCAGCCTTAATGTCTCCGATCCTCTGGCCATCGACATGCTCCAGAGCGGCACCTGCATGTTTTACGTGCCGGGAATGCTCGGTGAGCCAGAGCTTGAACTCTTTGCGGTACTGAGAACATGAATGAGCCAAAACGCGGCCGCGCCGTAGAAGTTGATATTGATCTGTTGCTGCAGGATACCTGGCTGCAGGTGATTAGCCTGCGGCACGGCCCTCGATTTCAGCCAGGGGAAGGCCGAACTCTGTGGGAGCGCTGCGTCGCTGATGTAGAACACGTCCAGCGTGAGCTGAAGGCTTGCGGCCTTGGTGACGCCAGCTGCCAGCATATTCTCACCGCACAGTGCGCACTGCTTGATGAGGCGGTTAAAAGTCGCGGTGAGGAAGATGATGCCTGCGTGCAGTGGTATGACATTCCCTTGCTAGGGCATTTTCTTGGCACGATGGATGCCGGTGATACGCTGTGCGACAGAATGTGGGAAGTACTGCGTGAGCCGTCACCTGACCGTGCGGTCGTGACCTGTTTCCAGCGGGTTATGATGCTGGGCTTTCGCGGCAGCTTCAGTTCATTGAACGATCCTGAACGTCAAAAGCTCATTAATGCTCTCGGTGAGCATGTCCCCCCATTCAGCTATCCGCAATCCCATCCCGTGCTGGCGGAAAGCCCTGCCGGAAGTGCACTGGCAGGCTGGCTGGCATCGTGGCCATTATGTATTGGGCTGAGCGTGTTCGTTCTTGTTGCTCTGTGGTGGGGCCTGGATCGGGGGCTCGATCGGGTATTGGCTACATTGCTGCCGGGAGCGTTGCAATGAGTGCAGCCCAGCAGCGAATGCTGGCCCTTTGGGCCGCCGCGTTAAGCGCGGTGGTGTGCCTGGTTTTTTTGCCTGTCTCACGTCTGCTTTCTGTGCTGGTTTTTCTGGCTGCATTGGGCGTTATTGGCGCGTTTTGGTACGCGGCCAGTCGTCGCATCGTGGATGACGCCTCACTGCTTCTGGATAAGCTTCCTGAAGCCACTTTTAGTCAGCCGGTGGTGCTGGTCTGTGGCGACTTGCCTCGGGTCTGGCCGCACCAGGAACCCGTGTTAATCGTTCCTCATGGCTGCTGGATCAGGGTTGAACCCCATCAGGATCTGCCGCAGACAGTTGATCAGATACTGGCCCAACGCCCGGACTGGGGGCGTCAGCTGTCGGTCATGGTCAACATTTGCCCGCAGCAGCACGCCGACGGCGAACGGCTAACCACCGCCTTGCTGACCCTGCGCTGGCAAATCTGCCAGATGCGTAAGAGCACAGGCCACACGCTGCCGTTGGTGCTCAATGCGCATATAGGCAGTGCGATGATGGGTGACCAGGTCTGGCAGGTGGCAATGCCGGGAGACGGCATCAGAGTCTGGCACGAGTCCGCTGCACCTTGCTCGATTGCGGCCTGGGTGAGCACAGGCGGCGCTATAGCCCTGCATCAGCAGGTGCTGATCAACAGCCTGATGAGCTGGTGCCGTCAACACGTTGAGGCGGTATTTGTGGATGAGAATCCTGATTTTCCGGCGATTACGCCCTCTGCCGTGCTGTGGGGAGCCGGCCCGATACTTGCCGGAAACCTGGCCTCATCGGTCTGGTCGATATGGCTCTCTCGGCGTACGGCCATGCATCAGGCCGCAGGCTGGGAGCCGACAGGCACGGACAGCTCGGTCATTTCACCCCTTCCGGACTTTATCCTGCCGCTGTTGCCTGAGGGGAAAGGGCTGACTTCGCGGGCCGGGCGGGGCGATATGCGCTGGTGTTTTTCACGCTGGCGGCCGCTGCGGCACTGCTATGCAGCGGCTGGAACAATCGGCAACTTCTGCAGCAGGTTGGGTTTGATATCTCTCAGTACAATGCCCTCTCAATGAACGATTACGAGCCTAAGGCCAATGCTGTCTCGGCTCTACGTACAGACGCCGCGCAGCTTGATGACTGGGCCAGGAATGGCATCCCGGCTCGTATAAGCCTGGGCCTGTACCAGGGAGAGCGCCTGCGGATCCCGGTGCTGGACGCTATCCGTTCCTATGTCCCACCGCCACCGACCAAACCGTTAGCGAAGCCAAAATCGATGCCTAAAACTGTGCGTCTCGACAGCATGTCCCTGTTTGGTTCTGGCCAATCAGTACTGAAGGCTGGTTCTACCAAAATGCTGGTGAATTCGCTGGTGGGCATTAAAGCGAAGCCAGGCTGGTTGATTGTCGTGTCCGGCCATACCGATAACACCGGCAACCCGAAACTGAATCAGACGCTGTCCCTGCAACGAGCAGAAGCTGTTCGTGACTGGATGCTTGACACCGGTGATGTGCCGGAAAGCTGTTTTGCGGTGCAGGGCTTTGGTCAAAACCGTCCGATTGCAACGAATGACACCCCGGAAGGCCGTGCGCTAAACCGGCGTGTCGAAATCAGTCTGGTTCCGCAGGCATTGGCCTGCCAGTTACCCGGCGAAATCCCCGCGTCATCGCAGGATGATGACGTTTTACACAATGAAAAGGAGAAGTAAACCATGGCAATTCCTGTTTATCTTTGGCTGAAAGACGACGGCGGTGCGGATATCAAAGGATCTGTGGATGTCGAGAACCGCGAAGGCAGCATCGAAATTGTTGCTCAGGAACATAATCTGTACATCCCGACCGATAACAACACCGGCAAACTGACCGGGACCCGTATTCACACCCCGTTCAGGTTCACCAAGGAAATCGACTCCTCAAGCCCGTACCTGTACAAAGCGGTCACCACCGGGCAAACCCTGAAATCGGCTGAATTTAAGTGGTACAAAATCAACGATGCGGGTCAGGAAGTGGAGTACTTCAACACCAAACTGGAAAACGTGAAAGTGGTGAAGGTCAACCCTGAAATGTACGACGTGAAAGACCCTTCAAAAGAGAAACACAACCATCTCGAGCGCGTAGAGCTGCGCTACGAAAAAATCACCTGGACCTACAAAGACGGCAACATCATTCATTCCGATAGTTGGAACGAACGCGCCACCGCGTAATTGCTCGTCATATTTCGCGCTGTAGCGGCGTTGGCTGCGTTCATGCACCCCGGTTACTTACTTCAGTAAGCTCCCGGGGCTGCACTCGCTTGTCGCCTTGCTACAGCACGAACTATTTAGAGCAACTGCCGACGGGCAGAGTTTTTCTGTCCGCTATTTTTTTGCTGAACGTCTGTCCGCGCGGGCGTTGAGCAAAGAAACCCACAATCTGCCAGCCCGACCGTATGCGCTTTGGTCCCCTTTAAGGGAAATGGCGATGGGCGGTAGCGTGTCCAGGCACCCTTCAGGAGAGAATAGAATATGGAAAATCCAGCCAGCCTGCTACGTCGTCTTAACCCTTACTGTGCCCGGGCGATGGAAGGGGCTGCATCCCTGTGCCAGACCCGGGCACAGTCGGAAATTCTGCCCGAGCATTTGATTTTAAAGCTGTTGGAGCAGGGCGAAGGCGATCTGACGGTGCTGGCGCGGCGCTATGAATGGAATATGGACGCCATTTGGCAGGATCTGCTGGGCTGGCTGGACAGGGAGCCTCGTTCCGTTCGTCATCGTCCACGCCTCTCAGAAAGTGTTCAGGCACTGATGCAGGATGCATGGTTGATCGCCTCTCTTGCTGGAGAAACGCATATTCGCAGCGTACACCTGCTGATGGCGCTGGTGGATAAACAGAATTTGCTGCGCTGCGACGGGCTTTGGCCGCTGCTGACGCTGGGTCGAAGCCAGTTAGACCGCCTGCGATCCTTGCTCGATGCGCAGTCCGACGAGTGCCCGGAAGCTCAGCTTGAGGCTGAACTGGCACATAATCGCGGCAGCGAAGTCGAGTTTATCGGTCGCCCGGTGGAAGAAGAAATAAAAGAGGACGGGCTTAGCCCTGCGCTGCAAAATGCGCTGGATAAATTTACTCTCAACGTCACCGCCAAAGCCCGGGAAGGAAAAATTGATCCGGTTTTTGGGCGCGACACGGAAATCCGCCAGATGGTGGACATTCTCTCGAGACGCCGCAAAAACAACCCGATCCTGGTCGGTGAACCTGGCGTGGGGAAAACCGCGCTGGTAGAAGGCCTGGCGCTGCGTATCGCGGAAGGGAACGTCCCGACAAGCCTCAAGTCTGTCACGTTGCGTACTCTCGACCTTGGGCTACTGCAGGCTGGTGCGGGCGTGAAGGGTGAATTTGAGCAGCGTCTGAAAAACGTAATTGAGGCCGTGCAGCAGTCACCGGAGCCGATTTTGATGTTTATCGATGAGGCACACACCATTATCGGCGCTGGCAATCAGGCTGGTGGAGCCGATGCTGCCAACCTGCTGAAACCGGCCCTGGCGCGTGGCGAGCTGCGCACTATCGCTGCAACAACCTGGAGTGAATACAAACAGTATTTTGAGCGTGATGCCGCGCTGGAACGCCGCTTCCAGATGGTAAAAGTGGATGAGCCGGATGATGAGACCGCCAGCCTGATGCTGCGCGGCCTGAAATCCCGCTATGCGGAGCATCATGGTGTGCATATTAGTGATGATGCCGTTCGTGCATCAGTGACGCTGTCACGTCGATATCTCACGGGTCGTCAGTTGCCGGATAAAGCCGTTGATTTGTTGGACACCGCGGCGGCGCGAGTTCGCATGAGTCTGGATACTCTCCCGGAAAACATCGTGGCTCTGAAAGCACAGCGAACCGCCCTTGAGCTGGAGGAGCAGGCGCTGCTGGAAGACATTGCCAGCGGCTGCCACCGCCACGGCGGGCGGATTGAGCTTATCGAAACGCAGCTTAGCCAACTGGAAAGCACGCTAGAGGCCCTGGAGAACCGCTTTGAACAGGAAAAGTTACTGGCGCTGCAGGTTGTGGAATGTCGTCAGGACATCAGTCGCCAGGCTGAGCTTGCTGGCCTGCAACAGCAGCTTGCGTCGCTGCAGCAGGGGAATCCGCTGCTGCAGATTGACGTCGATACCCGCACTGTGGCAAACGTGATTGCCGACTGGACTGGCGTCCCTCTTTCTTCGTTGATGAAAGATGAACAGGCTGAGCTGCTGATGCTGGAAGACGCTATCGGCAAGCGTGTTGTGGGGCAAGACGTGGCGCTTAACGCGCTGGCTCAACGGCTACGAGCTGCCAAAACGGGGCTAACGTCTGAACACGGACCACAGGGCGTATTTCTACTGGTAGGGCCGAGCGGCGTGGGGAAAACCGAAACGGCGCTGGCGCTCGCGGATGTACTCTACGGCGGTGAAAAATCCCTGATTACCATCAACCTGTCCGAATATCAGGAGCCGCACACCGTTTCACAGCTCAAGGGATCGCCCCCGGGCTACGTGGGTTACGGGCAGGGTGGGATCCTGACCGAGGCCGTGCGCAAGCGCCCTTACAGCATTGTGCTGTTGGATGAAGTAGAAAAAGCCCACCGCGATGTAATGAATCTGTTTTACCAGGTTTTTGACCGTGGCTTTATGCGCGACGGTGAAGGCCGCGAAATCGACTTCCGTAACACCGTCATTCTGATGACATCCAACCTCGGTAGCGACAGCCTGATGCAACTGCTGGACGAAAAGCCGGATGCCACTGAAGGAGATCTGCACGAATTGCTGCGGCCAGTCCTGCGTGACCACTTCCAGCCCGCGCTGCTGGCGCGTTTCCAAACCGTGATTTACCGCCCGCTAGGCTCTCCGGCAATGCGCACCATTGTGGAAATGAAACTTGCGCAGGTGAGCCAGCGCCTGCACCGCCACTATGGCCTGACCACGCACATAGAACACAGTTTGTATGACGCTCTAACCGCTGCCTGCCTGCTGCCGGACACCGGCGCCCGCAACGTCGACAGCTTGCTCAACCAGCAGATCCTGCCGGTGCTGAGCCAGCAGTTATTGATGCATATGGCGGTACAGCAGAAGCCCAAAAATCTCACGTTTGGTTGGGATGATGCAGAGGGCATTACGCTGGAGTTTGACCGGACGGCAGGAGTCAACGAATGAGCAATAATCCCCCGGCAGGATACAGCCACAACCACCATCAGCTCGCGGTTAAGGGCTGCGAACCGGCCCTCGACGTACTGGCGTTTACCGGCGAAGAAGCCCTGAGCAAACCGTTCAGCTACCGCATTGAATTCACCAGCGAGAACCACGCCATCAGTAAAGAAATGATGCTGATGCAGCCCGGCTCGCTGACGCTTCTGGCCCCGGTAGACCAGGGCTACGGCATTAAGATGCAGCAGCCGGTGCGGGTGATTCAGGGCGTGGTCAGCGGCTTTGAGCGCCTGAACACGTCAAGAGACGAGACTCATTATGCCCTGACGCTGCAGCCCCGGCTGGCGCTGCTCGACCGCTCGGTTCAGAACGCCATCTACCAGGACATGTCCGTCCCGCAGATTGTCGAAAAAATCCTGCGCGAGCGGCACAACATGCGCGGCCAGGACTTTTTGTTTTCACTCGCAAAAGAGTACCCGCGCCGCGAGCAGGTGATGCAGTACGGCGAGGACGACCTGCACTTCATCACCCGCCTGCTGGGCGGGGTGGGCATCTGGTTCTGCTTTACCACCGACACGCGGCTCAACATCGACGTGGTGGAGTTTTACGACAGCCAGCAGGGCTATGAAAAAGGCCTGACTCTGCCTTCGGTGCCGCCGTCGGGCCAGCATTCACAGGGGATGGACTCGGTGTGGGAGATGGTGTGCCACCATCGCGTGGTGCCGGCGCAGGTCAGCACCCGGGATTACAACTACCGGCAGGCCACAGCAGAGATGGCCGCGCAGGTGGATGTGACCCGGGGCGACACGACCACCTGTGGGGAGCACTACCGCTGGGCCGACAACTACCTGACGGCAGGCAGCGCCTACGACCCGAATCCGGCGCCTGAATCGGGCGGGTTTTACGCCCGGATGCGCCACGAACGCTACCTGAACGCGCAGACGCAGGTCCAGGCCCTCACCAGCAGCCCGGGGCTCTCGCCGGGTCAGGTGCTGACCGTCACCGGCGGCTATGAGGTGGCGGAGGTGTTCACTCAGGGCGTGCTCATCACGGCGATGACCAGCCATGCCCGCCGTGACAGAAGTTTTGTGGTGAATTTTCACGGCATCCCGGACAGTACAGATTTTGGGTTCCGCCCCGACCCCGGCAACCGTCCGGTGATGGCCGGCACGCTTCCGGCGCGCGTGACCAGCACGACAGAAAACGACACTTACGGCCATATAGACAAAGACGGCCGCTACCGCGTCAGTATGTTGTTTGACCGCGCCAGCTGGGAAAGCGGGTTTGAAAGCCTGTGGGTGCGCCAGTCCCGCCCATACGCCGGAGATACTTACGGCCTGCACCTGCCGCTGCTGGCGGGCACGGAAGTGGCCATCGGCTTTGAAGACGGCAACCCGGACAGGCCCTATATCGCCGGGGTTCTGCACGACTCGGCCCACCCGGACCCCGTCACCATCCGCAACTACCGGCGGAACGTGCTGCGGACGCCTGCGAACAACAAAATCCGCCTCGACGATGAGCGCGGCAAAGAGCACATCAAAGTCTCCACCGAGTACGGCGGCAAGAGCCAGCTGAATCTGGGCCATCTGGTCGACAGCGAAAGGCAGCCGCGCGGGGAGGGGGCCGAGTTAAGAACGGATAACTGGGTTGCTGTTCGAGGCGGTAAAGGGCTATTGCTAACGGCACAGGCTCAGCCGAAAGCAATGGATCAGCAACTGAGTATGGAGGAGATCAAACGTCAGTTGTCAGATGCCCTGTCACTGGCGGACTCCTTATCTGGGTTATTACAAACGGCACAGATTGAAGGCCTGGATAACAGGACGCAGCAACAGTTTCTCCAACAGAATGTGGAGCAACTGCAGCAGCCCGTCATCGTAGCTGGCGCACCGGGCGGCATTGCCCTGTCAACCCCGCAACATATCCAACTTAGTGCAAACCAGAATCAGATGCTGACTTCTGGAGGCACTACAGAAATTAGTGCATTAAAGCGAATGGTTCTTTCTGCCAAAACAGGATTTGTGGCATTTGTTCAGGAGCTGGGTATGAAGCTGGTGGCAGCTAAAGGGAAGGTTGAAATTCAGGCTCAGAGTGACGGAATGGATATTATCGCCAGTAACGCCTTGACGATAACGAGCACTGATGACGAAATCATTATCAGTGCGAAGAAAAAAATAACGCTTCAGTGTGGTGGTTCGTATATCACGATCGATCCGACAAAAATTGAGAATGGTACGGGCGGACATTTTTATGTCAAAAGTGCTGACTTTGATTATGGCGGGCCGGCAACGCAGGAAGCACCTTTCCCCAAATTCTCCGCATGTGAAAATGCTGCATCCGAAGCTCTGACCAGGGGCGATGCAACCTTACCGCTCAGTTGAGGAAAGATAATGAGTCATTATTATCTGGAAAAACCGATAGATCCCGGCGAGCATGATTTTGCCCTAATCGACAGGCTGCAATACCCGGACATCAGTAAAACATGGCCCGTGCTTGAGCTGGTTTCACCCATGCTTAAACCGCAGGCTCATCTTTATCCCTGGCTTTTACCCTTAAAAGAGTTGAGTGCGGGGGAGTGGAAAGCGTTAATGCAAGGGTTGGTAAAGGCTGATGCTCCTCAAACGAGGCCGGTATCCTGCCTGTTACTTCGCAGCGAGCAATCATCGTCAGAAATTAGGAACCAACTCATCAGGTCGCTTTATTTTACTGATGAAAAACATCAGGGCCACATTCTTCGTTATTACGATCCGCGCGTATTGTTCCATTTGTGCTGGATGCTGTCGCCCGGATTGCTTGTTCAAACGTTTTCTCCTCAGACGATCGACTACTGGACTTTTTGGCTTGAAGGCCATTGGCATACGGTAAGCTTTTCCTCTGCAAATATACCGCTATCGGGTGACGTTCATCCGCTCTCCCGTCACCAACTACAGCGTTGTGGGTTAATTAATCAGGTACTGAGCAAATGCGAGTTTTATCGCGATCTCGCCCAGCGAGAGCTTGTGAGTCAGCGAATAGATGCCCTGTTGGTGAAGGCAGCAGCGCTGGGATTACCCACGGATGAAGACAAGGTGGCGTTTGCATTTCATGGTCTCAGACTAAGGGATGCATTCTGGACATCACCTCAAATGGCAAGCCTCCTGCTTTTGGCAAAAAAAACACCCAATTTTTTCCATGATGAAACCCAGTTATGGGATGAAAAACGCTGGCACGCCATGACTCAGCGCTAAGTTATATCAGTTGAAGGAACGAAAAATGACTTCAGAACAAGGCTGTAAATTTTGCCGCCGTTACGGACTGCCGGTGCTTCCTGTCCGTCCCGCGGTAATGGCGAATAATGATTGCCTGCCGGCGCTGCCGGCTGACATTACCCTCCCGGTGCCGGCCCAGGGGCAGACGGCTTATACGGGCAGGCTGCTCCGGGCCGGATTCCTGAATATCTGGTCTGAGGCCGGGTCCCGGTGGATTAATTATTATGTGACCGGGGACGGTTATTACTATCCGCTGCCAGAGACCGGGGAGGTGCCTGTCGATATCGTGTCCGGGGCACGAAAACCCTGCGTCAGTCAGCCGGCGGAGCTGGCCATGGCGTCATTAATCACCTTACCGGTCAAACCGGCGGGGATGAAAAATGGCGTTTTCTGGCTGGGGTGGTCAGAAGTGGAATGGACGGAGGCGACGCGTAAGAAGCATGAGGATGCGGGATACCGCAGCCAGTACATGCAGCGGTTTGATATGGATGCCTGGGTCAATGGCAGCAGTGGGGAGCAGGCATTGCCGCTTTCCGGGCTGGCCACCACGGTGGCGGAATACAGTCCGGCGGCAGCGTCCTGTGCCCATAAATTGTGGTCACCGGCACCCTTCAAAAAGACCAGACCTCAGGAAGGGTCGCATCTGATTCGGGCGGCCGAAACACTGTATGCCGGAAAAGGCGTAATTCTCGTGCTGCCCGACCCGGTGGCGGTCATCCAGGATATTTCAGCCCTGTCCGGTCACCGAATTGAAAACCAATTTTCGCACAACCCGAAGTACTCCCGGGGGCTGGCGCTGTCATCCATGCTGAGTGCGCTGCAGGATGTGCTTTGCACGCAGTTTGAACGGGACCAGTTGACCCTCGACCAGGGTATGGAGGAGCAGGCCCGGAGTGGAATTGCCGTGAAGGCGGGGGTGATGTTACCCACTCTGGCGAGCGCGCATCAAAATACGCTGTACGGCCATAATAATCAGTCACTGCCGCAGCAGGTGCAGGTGTACTGGTCGCAGTACGAAAAATACATTGACCGGGCAAAAGAGCAGGCGTTTCTGAAGGAATACGAGGCGGCGCTCACAGGTTATGCCCAGCAGGTGATATCCCCGATGGTGAGGATGTACCTGGCGTGGCTGAAAAGTCAGGCCCTGCTGGACTATCTGGACAGTCATTTTGACCCGGAAGATATTGGCAGCGGTGCATTGTTCACCCAGACGGTGATGCACTGCGTGCAGCATATGCAGGATAAACCCGATGTGGCGGACTGGTTCCTGGCGCAGCTGTCCCGCCCCTCAATAGGGGCAACAAATATTCTTCTCCGTGCCACGGTGATGAATAACGCGCAGTGGACCCTCAGGGTTAACGAAACGGTAAGTGTGTACAAAGACTATAGCGGTGTCCCCTGGAAAGATAAGTTAATCGACGTCTATACGAAGCTGACGGATAAAGCGGTAAAGAGTGTGCAGTTTTCGCTGGAAGGCTACCTCAATGCTGTCAGCAGCGCGATGGCGGGGGTGCTGGACAAAGCAGCCGACAGAGTACTGCCCTCTCTGGTGGCACTGGCTGCATCCTGCGGCATGGGACTCAGGGCGATAAGTAGCACGGGGGAACGTAAACATTTCCTCAGCGCCATTGTGAGACAGCTTGGAGAGATGACCGATCTTGAAGGCCGTATCTCCGCATCCCGACTGCGGCATTATGTCGACATTGAAGTACGCAGAATGGAAATTGCCGGTGTGTCGATGGTGGGCATTCACCGACAGAAATCACTGGTACTGATTGATATTGCTGAAGCCACGCAGACGCGAATACTGCCAGAGGCCGGACGGGCCAGCGCCGCTGCAAAAACAATGCGCTCAGCAGATGAAGTCGGCAGTACGTTATTCCCGCGTCAGTGGAGGGAAAAGCTGGCGCTGGCGAAAGGCAGCACGATCAACACGCTGGCGCATGATGGTGCGCAAAGCCTGCCCTTTGCCGGATGTGTTTTTGCAATGGTTATGCAGGTTGGAGCCGTCAGCAAATCCGCCAGCAGCCTGATGCAGGGGCAGCTCGTGGGGGCAGAGAAGATGTCTAAATTAATCGCTGATACCATCGGGGCTGGGGGCACACTGCTGGATGCCGTGGAGAGGGTTATTTTTAAATTTAAAAGCCTGCGTCTGAAACCGTTGGTTCGACTGAGTTTTGGGCGCGCCGGTGCGGTTGGCCTTGAAAAGGGACTGCAATTTGCGGGGAGGGCGTGTGCAGCATTTGGTTTTGTGGCCGTGGGGTGGGATGTATATCATGGTGGTCAAGAGTTTTCCAACGGCAATTTTGGCTTAAGTGCAGCGTATTTTTTATCTGCATTTTCTGGAGGAACATTAGTCATTTCAGCAATGTTTAGTTCGCTATCTCTGGGCCCTATTGGCCTTGCAATAGCGATTACCTTTGTTCTTGGCTCTGCGATTTATATTGCGATGCAAAGTCGGGATGAAATTCAAAAATGGCTGGCGGCAACATTATGGCGTCAGATCCCCGAGGGGGAAAATGAAACCCCCGCTATCTGGCCGACGATGCAGATGGAAATGTCTCAACTTCAGAAACTGGTTGGAAATAACTCATAAATGGCAATTTCACACACGCTTGGATTATATATTCCATTTAAATTTAATAGAGCTTTGACTAAGGAGGAAAAACAAAGTCGTTTTGTGCAGGGCAAAAGAAGACGAAATTCTGGTGAGGCTACTGTTCTCGATTTAGATACGGTTATACGGATGAACTCGTCTTATCTGGAGGTTGTGGATAAGTTCTATCCAGTTAAAGGAGTTATCGCCGGACCGATGATGTGTATGATTACATTTGTTATTGGTGTTATGGTCTGGTTTTCCTATGGAGCATTGATTTCACCATACTTTAAAGGTGGGGGTTGGGCTTTTATGCTGCCTCTTTCTGCGGTGTTTTTTTTTGGTTTTTTATGCGGAAGACCACTTTTAAAAGATTGGTTCAATAAAACCCATTACCCTGTAAGGTTTAATCGAAAAAAACAGTTAGTCCATATTTACCAAGTGAGCGGTGAGATAATCACGGTACCCTGGAATGAAATTTTCTTCACAACCAGCAAGCAAAAAATTAGCTATTGCATTGTCGGGCATCTTCTTGCTGAAGATAACGAAACTGTGCTGAACACCTTTAGCTTTGGCCATGTCGGTCAAAAGGCAGAGTTGTCGCTCTACTGGGAATTTATTCGCTGCTATATGGAAGAGGACTGTCTGGCAGAACTGGCTGAGACCGTTTTATATTGCCCGCCGGTAGAAAAACGCAAAGAGGGATATATCACCGGGTTACAAACCTTGATAAAAATGGATTCCCGACTGGAGTGGCTCCCCAACCTGTTATTACTCCCGCTGTCACTGATAGAGAGTATTGCCCGCTATATCGGGATGCAGACCAGTAAAATCCCTCAGTGGTCACAGGAGGTTATTGAGGCGTGTGCCGTAGACCCCGATGACCCGATTAAGGTTGGCGCTGAAAACAACCCCGTACATCGCTGGCGAACCGTATTAGCCAATGAAACACGGGACGTATATGACGCCATAAATCAGCGACTGGCGTCGGCGAACCAAAAGATCAAAGCCCGGCTCGATGCCAGGTATGAAGGTAAAAGATGAAAGGTATTATTCGTGTTGGTGATAAAACAACGGGCGGAGGGAAAGTTTTGTCCGGTTCGTCAAAAATGAAATTTAAAGGTCTTGGCGTTGCCAGAATAAACGACCGTGTCAGCTGCCCTATCGACGGGCATAGTCCATCATATATTTCACAAGGTCATCCCACAATGAAGGATTTCGGGGCTCCCGTTGCCTTTGATGATTATGAATGTTCCTGCGGCTGTAGGCTTATATCATCTCTGAACGATGCGACAACGAGTAAATAATGCCAGTTGATCTTACTGCAATACCTGATGTCGCCAGCAGAGCGCATCCTCCATCAATAAAACGCTGGCTATTTCTTTTGCTTATTTTTATGGTCTTTGGCAGTTTTCTTACCTCCTGGTTGTGGCCAGAAAACCTGGTTACTCGCGAGGCGTTATTCTGGCATTGCTCCATTAGCGTACCGGCGATTATTTGGGCTGCATTATTTGGTATTCGCTGGATCGTATGGCTAACTACAGTATGGCCAGCAAATGGTTGGGATGATGAGCGTGAGCAGGATATCAAGAATGAAATTCGGCGCGGGCAATCTTTCCTGGTGCTGGGTGCAGCAAGTGTTCGCTTACCCCATATTGTGACATCAGGGGCACTTACTGAGCAATTTTTGCTGCCAAAGGGCATTGAGTTACCTTCGGTTGTTGATGTTGAAACACACACCATAAGTTATATTGCTCAGTTTAGTGATAATAACTTACCTTCAGTTAAACGTATTCAAAACCGACTTCAAGAGCTTTTAAGTGATCCTGCATTGAAAGCAGCACTGTTCAGACATAAAACCACGAATTCAATTCAAATTATATTGCAAATAGATCCAAGTGTTCATCTTTCAACAAATGAACAGGAAATACTTAAAAAGCAGATAACTAAGTGTGTGGCTGTGGAAGATATTCATCTATCACCACATTTTGGCCTGTCGGATATTGATGGCTGGCTGGACAAACCTAAGAGTATAGATTTATTGCTTCTCCTTTCTGTCTGTATACGGGCCACCATTTCTGATGGTGAGGGGGAGGCTGCTATTGCATTATTATTACATACAGAAAATGCTGTTGAAACTGACAGAAATAGTACTGCTCGTTTCCACAGACCAGAATACTCAAAAGATACGGTAACGCTACTCGCTTCAGCTAAACAGGCTTTAGTGTGGGGGGGTACTGATACAGAGCATATCGAATCTCTGTGGTTTGCTGGCATGGGAACTGAAAATAAAACACCATCCTTTCTCTCTGAAAACCATCTGCATTTCCCTCGTGCAAAGGCGAGTGCGCAGATAACCGATATTGACATGAAGGTAGGATTGACAGGCGTGACTTCACCCTGGCTAGCGGTTGCTCTGGCTGCTGGTCAGCCAGGCTCATTATCATTTCCTCAGTTGGTTATGAGTGTATCAAAGGATAGCCGGCCCTGGTGGGTGGTTGTTCATCCGGCTGGAAAAATTGCTTAACGTTGTTTGCTGAATATTCATCATGCCTACAAAATTTTCGTGCTTTTGTGTTCAGTCGTTTCGTGTTGGGAGAAAATAGTGAAGCGAATAATACAGGGACTAAAGAATACAACCTTTCAGTTGTGGTTAATTTTATTTGTTATTTTATTTCTTGGGGTTGTCGTTTGCCTGATTATCATAAAGGATCCAGTGCAATTTGGCATTGCTGCTGACTCTGTTACTCAAACAGTTTTGTTTTCTAGTGTTTTTATTTTAACTGGAGGGTTGCTATTTTTTATTCTGCTTTTGTTTATTACAACCTATTTCTTTGGAAAAAAAGCTTATCGAAAGGGAAAAAATAGGGCAGTCAATAAATCTTCGGTGGTTCCAGAAATCAAAAGCCGCGATTCTTCTGTGGTTAGATTGATGAATAAGCTGAAAAAGTATTTATATGCCCGCTACACCCCCTTCTGGCGTAACAAAGTCCGCCTGCTACTCATCACCGGCGACGAAACCGCGATAGAACAGTTGGTCCCCGGCCTGCAGAAAAACCAGTGGCTGGAAGGTAACCGCACGGTTCTGATTTATGGCGGCGGCCTTTCGGTGGAGCCGGACCGCGAAAAATACACCGCGCTGCGTAAACTGCGCCGTAGCCGCCCGCTGGACGGCATTATTCGCGTCTTGCCTCACTCGCTCGAGCTTACGCCGCAGCTCAGCGATAGCGACCTGCGTGGACTGGAGAAAATCAGCGAACTGTTGCGTTATTCCGCGCCGGTCTGGCTGTGGCAACTTTGCGAAAGCAAGTGGTCGCAGGCGAAACGCCCCGAGCAGGCCGTAGGGGCAAATTTCCCGCCTCGTGCCAATTCAGATGATGTAGCCCGCCAGATTACGAACCTGTTATCGGCCCTGACAACGCAGGGCGTCAGCCAGATTGTCGACAACAATAACCACGACTTCCTGCTGCGCCTTGGGCAACAGCTGAAAAATGGAGGCATCAGCGGCTGGGTTGATCGGCTCACGCCCTGGCTCTACGCCAGCCAGCAGCGCGTACCACTGCGGGGGCTGATGTTCAGTCTTCCCCAGAATCAACCCGCTAACACCTTAGAAAATATGGATGCTGAGGTTTCCATACCTGCGTTGCGGCGTCATGCGCTGACGATCCCGGTTACCTGGCAGGGGATCGTCGCAGACTGCGGGCGGGTACGTGGTCGCCGCGTAGGGCTGCCGTGGGAGCAGGCACTGGCGTTAAGCCTCATCACCGTGCTGGGGATTTGGGCCGCCGGGATGTTGCTCTCTTTTGGCCTGAACTATAACCAAATCACTTCCGTCGCGACTAAAGCCCACGGCCTGGCGGAGCAGACCCGCGTGTCTGATGCTCAGTTAGAGGCTCTGCATGACCTGCGAAATGACGCTGGCCGCCTGCAGCATCATGTCCTGAACGGTGCGCCCTGGTACCAGCGCTTCGGGCTGGATCATTCCCGGCCATTGCTTGACGCCATGTTGCCCTGGTACGGCGTTGCCAATAATCGCCTGATACGCGACCCGGCAAATGCGGCGCTAACGCAAAAACTGACCTCGCTGGTTAACTCTGCGCCCAATAGCGGTAAACGAGCCGTGCTGTCTCAAACGGGTTATGACCAGCTCAAAGCGTGGTTGATGATGACTCACCCGGACAAAGCTGATGGCGCGTTTTTCGCCCAGACCATGAAGGTGGTCGAGCCGGCGCGGACCGGAATATCTCCGGGGCTGTGGCAAAGCCTTTCCCCGGATCTGTGGGCGTTCTACATCACCGAGCTGCCGAACCAGCCCCACTGGAAAATAACCCCGAATCAACAGCTGATCGGCCAAAGCCGCCAGGTGCTGCTGCAGCAGATTGGGCGTCGAAATGCCGAAAGCACGCTGTATGAAAATATGCTCAAGTCCGTGCGGCGTAATTTTGCCGATGTGACTCTGGAGGACATGACCAGCGGCACCGATGCGCGTCGTCTTTTCTCGACGGATGAAGTGGTGCCGGGGATGTTTACCCGCCAGGCGTGGGAAGGGGGTATTCAGCAGGCGATTGAAAAAGCGGCTAAGTCTCGCCGAGAAGAGATCGACTGGGTGCTGAGCGACAGCCAGCACAGCGTGGGGGCCGATCTCTCCCCGGAGGCACTGAAAGCACGTCTTACCCGGCGCTATTTCACCGACTTTGCCGGGACGTGGCTGAATTTCCTCAACAGCCTGCGACTGAATCCGGCCAATAATATTACCGATGTGGCCGACCAGCTGACGCTGATGAGCGATGTCCGCCAGTCCCCTTTAATCGCCCTGATGAACACCCTGGCCTGGCAGGGGGAAACGGGGCAGAAGGCTGAAGGGCTTTCTGAGTCCATCATCAAGTCGGCGAAAGATTTGGTGGGCGGGAAAAATAAGCCGCTGATTGATCAGCGGGCGGCGGGTGCAGAGGGGCCGCTGGATGAGACCTTCGGGCCTCTGTTAACGCTGATGGGGAAAAATAAAGCCAGCAGCGTGATGTCAGCGGACAGCACCCTGAGCCTGCAAACCTATCTGACCCGAATCACCCGCGTTCGCCTGCGTCTGCAGCAGGTCGCCAGTTCATCCGATCCTCAGGAGATGATGCAGACCCTGGCTCAAACCGTTTTTCAGGGCAAAAGTATCGACCTGACGGACACGCAGCAGTACGGCAGCCTCATGGCCGCCAGCCTCGGAGAAGAGTGGAGCGGCTTTGGGCAAACCCTGTTTGTACAGCCGCTGACTCAGGCCTGGGAAACGGTCCTGCAACCCTCGTCCGCCAGCCTGAACGACAAATGGCGTCGTTCGGTGGTGGCGAACTGGCATACGGCTTTCGATGGCCGTTATCCGTTTGCGGTCAGCAAAAGTGAAGTGTCTCTGCCCATGCTGGCTGAGTTTGTGCGTCGGGACAGCGGCCGCATCGAGCGTTTTCTTACTACGCAGCTGAATGGGGTGCTGCATAAAGAAGGCAGCCAGTGGGTACCGGATAAAATCAACGGCCAGGGCTTAACCTTCAATCCAGCTTTCCTTCGCGCCGTGAACCAGTTGAGCCAGCTGTCGGAGATTTTATTTACCGACGGCACCCAGGGGATCAATTTTGAACTGCAAGCCCGCCCGACCCAGCAGGTGGTGGAAACGCTCCTGACCCTCGACGGGCAAAAGCTGCGTTACTTTAACCAGATGGCCGACTGGCAAATGTTTCGCTGGCCGGGAGACACATATAAACCCGGCACCACGCTGACCTGGACTTCAACCAGCGGCGGGGCTCGCTTATTTGGTGATTACAGCGGGACGTGGGGTTTTATCCGTTGGCTGGAGGAGGGCAAGCGGCAGCAACTGGATAGCAGCCGGTGGATGATGAGTTTTACGGCCCAGGACGGGCGAACCCTGCAATGGGTGCTGCGCTCCCAACTGGGCAAAGGGCCGCTGGCGCTGCTGGATTTGCGCAATTTTACGCTGCCGGATCGGATATTGAGCGTGAACAACGCTGCGGCACAGGCGCCGATGGGAGGCGCTGGTAGCCATAACATGGATGAACTGAACTAATGCATTCTCTACACAATCTCGTTTCAGCCTGCCAGGTGGAGGAAACTTTACTTCGGCAACAGGCGCAGGCCCGAATCGAACACTGGAATCACTGGCTGACGCCAATCAATGACGCCGCGTTAACAGGAGAGGATCCCGGCTATGACGATGATTTTCAGCGTATCCGGGAAGAGGTTAACCAGCTCTCGGGTATTGATACCGGCCTGATTTGCACGTTAGCCGAAAAACTGCTGACCACTACCGCCAAAGATATCCGGGTTGCTACCTATTACTGTTGGGCTCGTTTGCACCAGAAAGGGGAAGGCGGGTTCGCCGAAGGGCTGGAGCTGCTGGCGGGGATGCTGCAACGCTTTGGTTTGCTGCTTTATCCACAGCGCGATCGCAGTCGAAAAGCCGCGCTGGAGTGGCTGGCCGGTTCTCGCGTGCTTGCCAGCCTCTCACTCTATCCGGAAGTGGGGCGGGAAGATGCACAGCGTACTCTCGGCGCGTTACTTTTGATTGCCGACAGCCTCGAAGGCGGGGCGGATGAATCCCGCCCGGAGCTGAATGCGTTATACAGCGCGCTGGAATCACGCCTGGTGAAGGCCGGCGGTGTGGACGCCGTGGTACCGCAAAACGCCAGCGACGCGGTGCAAACCTCGTATGACGCCGAAAAGGCAGGCAACCCGCCGCCAGTACTCAGCCGCATTACTTCCGGGCAGGATCTTTTAGCTCAGGCCCGCATTCTGACTAGCTATCTGCGCGAGCAACCCGGGGGCTGGCTGGCGGCTCATCGGCTGATGAAAAGCCTTCGCCACGACACGCTGCAAGAGATTCCGGCCCCCGACGGAAAGGGGAATACCCGCATCGAACCGCCGCGCGCCGATCAGCGGGCAATGCTCAAGCGTCTCTACCTGCAGCAAAGCTGGTCGGAAATCCTTGAGCAAGCCGACAGCAACTTCTCCCGAGGCGCTAACCACCTGTGGCTTGACCTGCAGTGGTATATCCATGAGGCACTGGAGAAGTCGGGGCAGGATGTACTGGCTGGCGTCGTTATTGCCGATTTGAAAGGGTTTCTTCGCCGGCTCACCGGGATAGAAACGCTGGCGTTTAATGACGGCACGCCCTTTGCCGACGAGGTGACGCTGAACTGGATTAACCAGCACGTTCTGGCCGATGTTGCTGGCTATAAAGATGAGCTGGTCAGCGGCGTCAGTGCAGTTGACAGCGATATTCTGGCGCTTGAACCAGAGGCGGTGGAAAAAGCGGACAGCGAAGGTCTGGAGGCCTCGCTGCAGTGGCTGCAGACGCGTCCGGGCACGGATTCGGCCAGAGATAAATGGCTGCTTCGCCTGTTGATGGCTCGCGTGGCTGAACAGAAAGGTAAAAACGAACTGGCGCTGCATTTGTTGGGGGAACTGGACTTTTCAGCACAATCCATTACGCTCGCGCACTGGACGCCCGCGCTACTGTACGAAGTCAAATCCCGCCGCCTCCGACTGCTGCGCATGAAAGCCGCCCGCAGTGAAACCGACAAATCACGCCTTCAGCCGGAGATGGACCAACTTCTCTCCGGCCTTATTACGCTCGACCCGGCCAGTTCTGCCGTGTTGTGCATCTGATTACCTTTCAGGTGATTGGGCTATTTTTCATCAAAAAACACTTACTCCGCACAGAAAATTATGGACGACTTAACCCTGCGTTATTACGACGCCGAAATGCGCTACCTGCTGGAAGCCGGGGAAGAATTTGCCCGTGCTCACCCCGAGCAGGCGGCGATGCTTAATCTCGACAAAGCGGGCGCGCGCGACCCGTACGTGGAACGTCTGTTTGAAGGCTTTGCCTTCCTGATGGGCCGACTTCGCGAAAAACTGGATGACGACCTGCCCGAGCTGACGGAAGGACTGGTCAGCCTGCTGTGGCCCCATTACTTACGCACCATTCCGTCGATGTCGGTGGTAGAGTTTTCGCCGGACTGGCGTGAAATGAAAGAACCTGTGCGCATTGCCAAAGGTTTTGAGGTCCTTTCCAGGCCAATCGGCGAAAAAGGCACGCGCTGCCGTTACACCACCACCCAGGAAATGCATCTTCAGCCGCTCTCGCTGGAGAAGGTCCGGCTGGCGACGGACCCGGAGGGCCGCTCGGTGATCACGCTGCGTTTTCACTGCGGCAGCCTGGCGGACTGGAGCCGCATCGACCTCAGCGATCTTGCCCTGTACTTCAACGCCGATGCCCCGCTGGCCTGTGCGATGCATGAAGCCTTCACCCTGAACGTCGAGCGAATGCGTCTGCGTCTACCGGGAGAGACGGATGGCAAACCTTTTGACGGGCATTTCACCGCCCGGGGTTTTAGTGAAGGCGATACTTTATGGCCGAAGGGCAACAGCAGTTTTAGCGGCTACCAGCTGCTGCTGGAATACTTTACCTTCCGCGAAAAATTCATGTTTACCGGCCTGTCCGGGCTGGAAAATATCGTCCTCCCGGCCGGTCTTGCGTGGTTTGAAATCGATGTGGTGCTGGCTGAGCGGTGGGAGCATGACTTCAGTTTTACCGAAAAACATCTGCGGCTGAACTGTGTCCCGGTGGTGAATCTGTTCCCGCTGGAGTCTGACCCGCTGACTCTGAATTCCCTGCAAACGGAATATCTGCTGCGCCCGATGCGCGTGCAGGATGGGCATACCGAGATTTATGCCGTGGACTCGGTAATGTCCGCCAGCCAGCATACCTACGTACCGTTCTCAAGCTTCCGCCACAAAGGCGGCATGATGCGCCATGAAGCCCCGGAGTATTACTACCACACCCGCATCCGCCGAGGCCCGTCGGGGCTGCACAACACCTGGCTTGTGCTCGGCGGTGAAGCGTTTGATAACCACACCGTGCCGGAAAATGAAAGCCTGTCGCTGACGCTGACGGGCACCAACGGCCAGCTTCCACGGCGCGCGTTACAAAGTACGGTGCTCGACACGGTGATGAAAACGCCCGCGACCAGCATGACGGTGCGTAACCTCTGCGCGCCAACGCAGCCCTGCTATCCCCCGGTGCAGGACCGCTTTCATTGGCGCGTGCTCAGCCATCTCGCCAGCAGTTTTCTTTCGATGATGGACAATGCGGAAGTGCTGCGCGGCACGCTGGCACTGTATGAGTGGACGAACAGTGAAATGAACCGTCGCCGGCTGGAGGCAATTGTCGACGTGAAGCACGGCGAAACCGAGCGCTTCGAGCAGGGCTTCCTGGTGCGCGGCGTGCAGATTGAGGTGACGCTTGACAGCCACGGCTTCGCCGGGCGAGGCGATGTTTGCCTGTTTGGTGAAATGCTCAGTCGCTTCTTTGCGCTGTATACCGATATCTATCTGTTTAACCGCCTGATTATTATTCTGCAGCCAACCGGAGAGCGTCTCGAATGGGAAGAGAAACACAGCCGTCGCATCCCCGGCTGATCCCACGTCTGGAAGACGACTTACAGCGGATCAATTTTTACCGATTTTGCCAACTGCTGGAGAAACGCAATGCAGATAAACTCCCGCTGGGGTCGACCAGCCATCCGGCTAACGATCCGGTGCGCTTTGCGCCTCATCCCGGAATGGGCTTTCCCACCAGCGAGCTGAAATCCGTTGAATATAACGCGGAAGATATCAACCAGCCGCCGCGCATCCGTACCACATTTATGGGGCTGTACGGGGTTGATTCCCCGCTGCCGACCGCCTATCTCGACGACATTACCCAGCGGCGGGAAGGGCATGAGGCGCTGCAGGGATTTCTGGATATCTTCAACCACCGTTTTCTGACGCAATTTTATCGCATCTGGCGGAAATACTCTTACCCGGCAACCTTCGAACCCGTCGGGGCTGATACGATCTCGCAGTCGCTGCTGGGGCTGGTTGGGCTGGGGATCCCCGGCACGGCAAACCATATCGCCACGCCGGTATCGCGGTTTTTAGCCTTACTCGGCGTGCTGCGCCAGCCTGGAAAAACAGAAGAAGGTATTCAGGCTTTGGTGAGACTGCTGGCGCCCGATACCACGGTTCGGGTCAGCCCGTATTGCCTGCGGCCGGTGGAAATTAGCCAGCCGCTGGGGTTTCACGGCGATGAGGACTTTCTGCTGGACGGCAACACGCCGCTTGGGGATGAAGCGCAGGATGCCAGTAGTCAGCTTCTGATCGCGCTGTCCACCGACAATGCACTGGAGTCCGGGGCCTGGAAACCGGACGGCCAGCTCTATCAGGATTTTCTCGTGATGCTGCGGGTTTACCTCGGCTGGCGTTTTAAAGCAAAAATTACCCTGACCACCGCGACCCGGCTGCTGGCCGTGCCCCCGCTGGGCGACGCGCCTTTCTGGCTGGGCATGAACGGCGTACTGGGTGCTGACGGAGAAACAATCCCGGACGATATGCCCCAAAGTTTTACCACGGAATTGGGTTATTACCGCGGCCTTCAGCCCGCGAAACAACAACAAGGAAATCGGCGTGTTAGATACCAGTTTGACTAAAATTCGGCGCTGGCCGCTAACCCTGCTGGCGCTCAGTCTCACGGGCTGCGGCCTGACACAAAGCGTCAGCGACGGCACAACATCCGCCTTTAGCTCGGTGTTCTACAAAAAAATTAAGGTGCTGCATCTGGACTTCGTGGCCCGTGAAGAATTGAACACGGATACCCGCGAAAGCAACGCATTTTCAGCCCCGGTACTGGTGCGTATTTACCAGCTCAGAGACACCAAAATATTCGAAAACATGCTTTATCAACAGCTGGTAAAAGAAGGCGATGTTCTCCTCAAAGACGATCTGCTGGCAAGCCGGAATGTGGTGCTCAAACCGGGCGGGAGCGTCAGCCTCGATATGCCTATGGAAACAAACACCCGCTTTGTTGGCATCGTGGGGTTGTTCCGTCAGCCGGACCAGGAAAAAAACACCTGGAAACTGATCCTCGACCGTGAGGCGCTGGACCCTGATAAACCCCGCGTGATTGAAGCCGGGAGCAACCAACTGACGCCGATCCCGGAGAAGGAGTAGCTATGCCACAGTCTCATCGAACGCCGTCACTGTATGACATGCTGCTCGGCAACTTTTCCGGTGAACTCCCGCTCCAGCAGGTCAGCGAAGACAACCAGGTTATTTTGTCCGTGCTGGATAACATGCAGCGCATTCTCAACTGCCGCGCGGGGACGCTGGCCCATCTGCCGGATTACGGCCTGCCGGACATGACGAAAATCCTGCAGGGGATGCCGGGCACGGCTCACCAGTTGATCAACGCCCTTGCCAGCGTATTGCTGAAATATGAGCCACGGTTGCAGAGCATCAACGTGGCGCTGCTTGATCAAACCCAGCCCGGCGAACTGCGTTACGCTATTGACGCGGAACTTAAAGGACTCGGTCTCGTGCGTTACGGCACCGAGTTTATGCCGGAAGGCCGGGTGCTTTTACGCCATTTGAAACAGCAGCAATATCTGGATAGCAAAACCAGCCTCTGAGCTGCGACCTGTCATTTTCTGTCAATCACCAGAAGAACAATCCCGTGAATAAATCCCATCAAATTAAAACCGGCGGCGATCCGCGCGCCTTGCCGGACTATGCGCTGCTGCGTGATGAACTGGCTAAACTTTCCCATCCCGCCAGGCCGGACGTGGACTGGAACCGGGTGGAACAGCTCAGTCTGTCGCTTTTCCGCCAGAACGGCGTTGAGCTGCAAACGGCAGCCTGGTACACGCTGGCGCGCACTCGGCTGAACGCGCTTGCGGGGCTGAATGAGGGACTGGCGCTGCTGGAGGCGCTGCTCGTGCATCAATGGGGGATCATGTGGCCGCAGCCAGTGCATGCCCGGATGGAAATTCTGGCCGGATTCAGCCATCGCCTGCAGGCGCAGCTGCGAACGCTAGCCCTTCGATATAGCGATCTGCCTCAGGTTTACCAGGCGGAACAGCACCTGAACGCTTTGCGTGACGTCCTGCAGCGGCTGGAGCTGAAAAATGCCAGCCAGATGGAGGGACCCTGCCGGTTTATGCAGACTGCCGCCGTCAGGCTTGAAAACGCTGAAGTCGGGCACGGTGAAAGCCCCGCCGTGGTGTTACCTGTTTCATTGTCGCAAAGCCTCAGCGAGCCAGCGCGACATGAACCGCTGATCTATGTCACCCACGAAAAGATCTCTTCGCCCCGCATTGCCGTGGTCAATCCAGACTCTGTTTCACGCAAAGTATGGAAAAGCTTCTCTGCGGGCATGTTGACTATGTTGCTGATTGGCGCGGCAGGTTTGCTGGGCTGGCGGCAGCTCAGCCCGCTGCCGTTGGTACCCAATGAAGCCGCGCTGGAAAAACTTAGCCAGCTTCCGCCACTGTGGCTGCAGGATTATGGCTTTGCGCTGGCAGAACGGGGCACGCCTGAACAAGTTGAAGGCCTGAAAGCGCAATGGACCCGACAGATAAGCGGCAACGCCTTGACCGGGGAGGCGCTTAGCGGCTGGCATCAGGGAATGGACGGCCTGAGCAATCTGACTCGCCGCCTGAATGCGCTGGATGAACGTAAGGGCAAATACCTGACCGGCTCCGAGCTAAAATCCATGGTGTTCACGATTACGCAGCATTTTTCACGTAGCGTACCTCTGGAAGAACGCCTCTATTTACTGAGCCAGGTCCCGGCAGGCGAGCCGCTGCCAGACGGACAACTGGCGCAAACTGATATGCAGTTCAGGCAATTACTGAACCGCTATGCGCTGATAAAAAGTCAGGCAGAATAGCGGCTGGCACAAACCTGTGATCCACTTAACTCTCCGGGAGTTCTTTAGCGTCATTAACGCAAATCTGTGACGTAGCGCGTAATGTTTTTTCGCGCCGGGGCCGATGACCTTTGAAGGGAATTCCCCATACAAAGAGAGTCACGGACATGTCGATAAAAACTCTGACCCCGCAAAACGGCGTGCGCTTCTGGCATCACATCAGGCTGGTGCCGCTGTTTTCCTCTATTCTCGGCGGCATTCTGCTGCTGTTTGCGCTATGCATCGGTTTCGCGAGCTATTTTCTCATTCAGAGCGATCGCGCGCTTCAGGACGTTACCGAAGAAATTCAGGTGCGAATGGGGCTGGCGGACAGTGCAAACCACCTGCGTACGGCGCGTATCAACCTGATCAACGCCGGGGCTGCAAGCCGCGTGGCGGATATGGATCAAGTGAAGCAGAACGTGGCCAACGCCGAAGGGCTTATCATGCAGGCGCAGGCTGGTTTCAGTGCCTACATGGCGAGAAAAGTGAAAACGCCAGCTGACCAGGCGCTGGACAAAGGGCTGCAGGATGATTTTGCGGCCTATCTCGAAAAAGGGATGAAACCGATGCTGAAGTTCGCCAAAAACGGCATGTTTGAGGCGATCATCACCCATGAAAGCGAAGTGGTGCGCAAGCTGGATGGCGATTACGATGCCAAACTCCAGCAGGCTGTCAATATTCGTACCGATCGGGCGAACGCTCTTAGACAGCAGGCCGACAGCCGCACCCGTACCAGCGTGGCGTTGATGGCCGGGGCCTTTGCGATTGCGCTGTTTATGACGGTGTTCACCTTCATCATGCTGCGTCGTGTGGTGATTGGCCCGCTGCAGCGCGCCGCGAAGCGCATTGAGCATATCTCCGAGGGCGATTTGACCCTTTCTGCGGAAGCGACCGGCAACAGCGAAATTGGCAAACTCAGCCAGCACCTGCAGCATATGCAGCAGCAACTGGTCAGCACCGTCAGCACGGTGCGCGAAGGTGCCGAAGCGATTTATCAGGGCTCGAGTGAAATTTCCGCTGGCAATACCGATCTTTCTTCCCGCACCGAGCAGCAGGCTGCCGCTATCGAACAAACTGCCGCCAGCATGGAGCAGTTGACCGCTACGGTGAAACAAAACGCCGACAACGCTCATCACGCGACAAAGCTTGCGGAAGATGCCTCCCAGAAGGCCAGCGACGGCGGGCGTATTGTGTCGGGCGTGGTCAGCACAATGGACAACATCTCCGCCAGTTCGAAGAAAATCTCTGAGATCACCGCGGTGATCAACAGCATCGCTTTCCAGACCAATATTCTGGCGCTGAACGCCGCCGTGGAAGCGGCAAGGGCGGGGGAGCAGGGGCGAGGTTTCGCCGTGGTGGCAAGCGAGGTGCGAACGCTGGCGCAGCGTAGCGCCCAGGCGGCGAAAGAAATTGAGGGGCTTATCAGCGAATCCGTGTCGCTGATCGACAGCGGCTCCCGCCAGGTGGCGCAGGCCGGTACCACCGTGACCGGGATTGTGGAAGCCGTTCGCCGCGTGACCGATATTATGCTGGAAATTGCCGCCGCTTCGGATGAGCAAAGCCGGGGCATTCAGCAGGTTGGGCAGGCGATACACGAAATGGATAACGTCACGCAGCAAAATGCCTCGCTGGTGGAAGAGGCGTCCGCCGCCGCCGTTTCTCTGGAAGAGCAGGCCGCTCGCCTGACCGAGGCGGTGGGTACCTTCCGGCTGGCAACAAGCTTAGCCGCTGCGCCGCAAAAACATCCCGCCATTTCTTCCCCAACATCCGCTACGGTTCGCCCGGCGACGGCCTCTGCCGACAACTGGGAAACCTTCTGATTTACCTCCAGCGGCTCAGCAATGGGCCGCCTCTCACTTCTTTTAGTTTCGCTCCGCACGCTGTTGCGCCTCATCTGCAGAATCAGTAAGGTGTGCGCAAATTGACGAAATAGCCGGAAAAAACATGAGTTCAAAAGATCCGCTGCACGGCGTGACGCTTGAAGCGTTGCTTAACGCCCTGGTTGAACGCTACGGCTGGGCCGAAATGGCGCGGCAGGTAAATATCAACTGCTTTAAAAGCGATCCCACTATAAAGTCCAGCCTGAAGTTTCTGCGCCGCACGCCCTGGGCGCGCAAAGAAGTGGAAGAGATGTACATCGCCTCTCTGGATGAGCCTGAGAACAAAAACGACTTACCTGCGGACAGCCCGTGGGCTAACTGGCAGGCCAAAAATAAGGAATAATCATGCTAACCGGCCTGAATCACCTGACGCTTGCGGTGCGCGATCTGGCGCGGAGCCTGGCGTTTTACCAAAGCCTGCCGGGCATCAGGCTGCATGCGCGCTGGGACAGCGGGGCCTATCTTTCCTGCGGTGACTTATGGCTTTGTCTTTCGCTGGACGCAAAGGCCGGTGAGCGGCCCGCGCATTATACTCATTACGCGTTCAGCGTAAGCGCGGAGGCATTTCCCCGAACGGTTAAGGCGCTGGAGCAGCAAGGCGTGCGGGTCTGGAAAGACAACCGCAGCGAAGGGCATTCCTTCTACTTTCTTGACCCGGATAACCACCAGCTTGAGCTGCACGTCGGGGATTTAGCCAGTCGGCTTGTGGCCTGCCGGGCAAAACCTTATCAAGGTATGGATTTTCAGGGCGATGGCCTGACGGTGCGCCATGCTTCGCTGGAGGAGATCCTCGCGCTTTATCACCGCCTGCCCGAATTTGGAGATTGTAGAACTGTGGCAGATCTTCAGACTCGTCTCGCAGCGAACCAAACCAGCCAACTTATCGCCTGTGTCAACGGCGTTCCCGCCGGGTTTAAACTCGGCTACGCGCTCGGTGAGACGGAGTTTTACAGCTGGCTCGGGGGCGTTTTGCCTGAGTTCAGGCGGGACGGCGTCGCTCAGGCTTTACTGGTCGAGCAGGAAAAATGGGCGAAGGAACAGGGCTACCGCAAGCTAACCGTGAAAACCCGCAATAAATTTCGCGGCATGCTAATGATGTTGCTTAAAAACGGCTATCAGCTTATTGAGATTGAGCCGAAGGGCGACCCGGACGATTACCGCCTGTTGCTACAAAAGTCTCTGGCAGCCTGAAACAGCCCTTTCAGTCGCATCTGATAGGTATGTAACCGTGGCAAGGTTAGGCTACATGCTGGTTTTTAATCGGGAGGATCCCACTCATGATGACATCCCCAACCTTGAGTCAGCCGACAATTCAGGCCGTTAATACGCTCGGCCAGTGGCTGGCGCAAAGCGATTTTGCAGGCGCGCCGCAGGCACAGGATGCCGATCTGATTATCCTGGCCGGTAACGCCGTGATCCCAACCCTCGAAGCCGCGTGTGAGTTTGCCGCCAACAGCGAAAAACCGCTGCTCATCACTGGTGGCATAGGCCATTCCACAACGTATCTTTACGCGGAAATCGCCCGCCACCCGCGCTACAACACGATTCCAACCACCGGCCGTGCCGAAGCGGCGATCATCAAAGACATTGCCCACCAGTTC
This sequence comes from Cedecea neteri, assembly GCF_000758325.1. NCBI lineage: Bacteria > Pseudomonadati > Pseudomonadota > Gammaproteobacteria > Enterobacterales > Enterobacteriaceae > Cedecea > Cedecea neteri. Next base: position 3,174,118 of record NZ_CP009459.1, read on the forward strand.
TGGAAAGTCCCGAACGAGAAAATTATTACCGAAGAGAAGTCGACCAACTGCGGGGAAAACGCGCGCTTTAGCGTGGAGAAAATGGCCGACCTTGGCCTGATCCCGAGCGTGTGCTGATTATTCAGGATCCGACCATGCAGCGCCGCACCGTTGCGACTTTTGCTCGCGTCTGGCAGGGCAATGCGCAGGCACCGGAATGGCTAAGCTGGCCTGGCGTGACTCCTGAGTTAGTCGAGGGAGAACAGGGCACTATTTTTGCCGGACAGGCAGAAGGTTTGTGGCCGATTGAGCGCTATGTTTCGCTGGCGCTGGGTGAAATCCCTCGCTTACGTGACGATGCAACCGGTTATGGTCCGCAGGGGCGAGACTTTATCGTTCACGTCGATATTCCTCCGCAGGTAATGGCCGCCTGGCATGCGCTCCAGCAGGACATGGCGCTAAGCGCATTGATTCGCGAGCGGGGACTGTAATCCCCCGATCTTGCCCTGATAAACGTTAAGGCTAAAAAATTACACGCTGAAACAAATTAACGTCCATAATTCGTTGATGTTAATGCTCTTTTAATGTTTCTTCGTTATCCTGGCATTCAACGTTATTTCAGGGCAGGGTCTCTTATGCGGACTAAATACACCTCGGTACAGATTTCGATCCACTGGCTGGTTTTTCTGCTGGTCGTGGGGGCTTATTGCGCTATGGAACTGCGTGGCTTTGCCCCACGCAGCTACCGGCCGCTCATTAATTCTATTCATTTCACCTGCGGGATTTCCGTGCTCGTGCTGATGATTGCCCGTCTACTGGTGCGCATCAAATACCGCGCCCCGGCCATTGTGCCAAAGCCGCATCCGGCGGTAACCGGCATCTCTCATCTGGTCCATACGATTGTCTATCTGATGTTTATTGCGCTGCCGGTGCTGGGCTTCCTGGCAATGTACTATCGCGGTAGCGACTGGGTGGCCTTTGGGCTACAGATGCCGGTGGCGGCGGTACCGGACGAAGACATGGAGTTTAGTCTCAAGTCCTGGCATGAACTTATCGCCAACACCGGTTATTTCGTGATTGGCCTCCACGCCTTCGGCGCGCTGTTTCACCATTACGTCTGGAAAGACAACACGCTGCTGCGAATGATGCCCGGCAAGCGCCAGCAGCCCTGACCGCCTGCCGCTAGCCTTTGGAATACTGCCGGGGTGAGCAGCCCATCACCCGCTTAAAAGCTTTCCCGAACGCGCTTTCTGATTCATACCCCAATGCCACTGCAATACGCGCCAGAGAATCACCCGACTGGCGCAGCCTGTCGCAGGCCAGCATCATGCGCCAGCGTGTCAGGTAATCGATAGCGGACGCACCCGTCACCGTTTTGAACCTGGCGGCAAACGCCGACCGCGACATTCCCACGCGCTCCGCCAGTTTTTCCAGCGTCCAGTTGAAAGCGGGCTCTTTATGCATGCAGGTCAGGGCCAGACTGAGCTGTTTATCCGCCAGCGCGTACAGCCAGCCCACGGCGGGTTGTTGAGCTAAGTGCAGCCTCAAAGCCTGAATCAACAGCATCCAGGCGAGCTGCTGAATAATAAGCGCCCAGCGCATGGCGGCCTTACTTTCAGGCTGCTGAATGCAGACCACCGGCGGCAAAGAATTCAGCAGCAGATCGGCCGCTTCCCCGCTCAGCACAAAATGGCCGCCGACCAGGAAACAGCTTTCCTGCTGGCCAGGGACAACGTCAGGCCCAAGCTTCCCCGCCTGGCGCAGCGTGTAGAAATCTACAGGTGCGGCATCAAGCCCGGTCGCGAGGCAAAAAGGCGGCCCCGGGGGCAGAAGATAACAGTCGCCCGCCTGCAGCAACTGCGGCTCACTCATGCCTTCAACCGAAAGCCAGCAGCGGCCTGACACCACGGCATAGCACTTGATGCCGGCATGCTCGGGCCACTGAATAGCCATCTCTTCATGCAGCGCCACGCCACCGGAGGCATAGCTTTGGGGTTTCAGCAGGGAAAGCAGTTCAGACAGAGGATCCATAATAACTCCGGACGATAAGACCAAAAATGGCGACTTTTGAACATTGTTCGTCTTTCTTTCTCTGTTTACAGTAAATCCCGTCGGACGGCAACTCAGTCCTCAGTTGTAGTTTGGGGTAATGACTATGCGTATTTTTGTCACCGGTGCGACCGGTTTTCTTGGCTCTGTCATCGTGCAACAGCTGCTTGCCGCCGGGCATCAGGTACTGGGGCTAACGCGTTCTCAGCGTGGGGCCGAAGCTTTATCAGCCTTGGGGGCAAAAGCACATTATGGCGACCTGGATGATCTCGCCAGCCTGCAGCACGGGGCGGATCTTGCTGACGCGGTGATTCACACCGCTTTTAATCATGATTTTTCTAACTTTGTCGCCAACTGTGAGGCTGACGGAAAAGTGATTGCCGCTATGGGGGAGGCGCTGGTGGGCTCGACTCGCCCGATGGTGATTACCTCTTTTGTCGCAATGGGAGCGACTGAACCAGGCCAACCGGCGACGGAAGCGGGGTATAACCTTCTGACGCCCAACCCACGTAAGGCCACGGAAATTGCCGGAGTCAGCCAGCTTGAGCGGGGCGTTAACGCCTCGTTTGTACGGCTGTCGCAGGTACATGACACCTTCAGGCAGGGGCTTATTACACCGCTGATCGAGCTTGCGCGCGACAAAGGCGTGGCGGCTTATCTTGGCGAGGGAGAAAACCGCTGGTCGGCGGTGCATCTGAGCGATGCCGCCCGACTGTATGTTCAGGCGGTAGAAAGAGGCATGGCCGGGGAGCGCTACAACGCCGTGGCGGAAGAAGGGATCGCCACTAAAACCATCGCCGAAACGATCGGGCAGGGGCTTGGTGTGCCGGTATGCAGCCTTGCCGCCGACAAAGCCAGCGATCATTTTGGCTGGCTCGGTAACTTTGCTGCGCATGATATGTCGGCTTCAAGCCTTGAGACGCAGCAGAAAACAGGCTGGCGGCCCGTTGGCCCCGGGCTGATTGAGGATTTGCGGCACATGAAGTACCGCTAACGTACATCGCCCGGAAGCATCCGGGCGATTCGGTGACGATCAGAAGCGAACTTCGCCGCCAAAGATCCAGGTTCTGCCGCGTGCTGTATTGGCCCGGCTCGCATCATCACCCGGCCCAGGCATCATATTGAGCTTGTTCAGCGCCTCGGAGTAATCCCGGTTCATCAGGTTTTGCACCGTAAGCTTCAGCATCAGATTGCGGTTCACCTCGTAGGTGCCGTAGAGATCGATAATCGTTGGGATCTGCGGCAAATCCTCTTTAACGATGGCGCCTGTACGTTCATCGGTTTCAAAATCAGGAGACAGACGACGGGCTTTCCCGGTGTATTTGACAATTGTCCCGAGGGTAAGAGATTCATCGAAGAAACGCACCCCGGCATCCAGCGTCATGTACTTTCTTGGCAGCTCGGTAATATCCCCGCGCCAAAGTAGGTGCTGGCGATGGACGTGGGCTGGTCGGTCTGCTGCTGGCTGAAGGAGAGGCGACTAAAGGCGAAGCCTGCGTCGTAGTCCATCTCCAGCTCCACGCCATGGGCGTTAACGCCGCTGGCCGAGTTCACGTAAATGTACATATTGTCGCTGTATTCGTCGCTGATGTCCGCCCAGTCATTGCCAAGTACTTCGGTCATGCTGCATTTTCGTCCGCTGGAGCAGACCTGGTAAGACTCGCTGTAAATATAGTTCTGGATCCTGCTGCGGTAGGCCAGCGCCTTAAAGCGCAGAGAGTCCTGCTGAACGAGCAGATCTTTGGTGTCGATATTAAAACCGGCCTGCCAGGTTTCCGCGCGCTCAGGCTTTAAGAACGGGTTCATGGACGCGCCGCCGGAGTTGGAGAAAAACATCTCCTGAATATTTGGCGCACGCATCGACTTACTGTAGCCGACAAACGGCTGAAGCCAGGGGGTGACCTGAGCCGACAGCTGTGCCGACGGATTAAAGCCGCTTTCCCGCTCATCGACGTCGTAACTTCCCTGCGGGACGCAGATAACGCGCTCGTCACAGGGCGGCTTGTGACCGGTGATTCTGTTTTGCGTGTAGTTGAGGTTCAAGTCTGCCTGCCAGATACCGCGCTTCACCTGAAGCCCGGTATATAACGCCGAAATGTCCTGCCGCCCGGAAGGGGCGAACGGGTTATTTTCTATCGCCTCCTGATTGGTTTTCTCATCGCCTGCGGCAGAGTTAATAACCTTGGTATATCGGGTACGCATTAGCTTGCTGCCCAGCGTAAACGCCAGATCGTTATCACCCAGGCTAAAACGGCTGACGTTGTTTATATCCAGCGCATCAGAGCGGTTTTGCGCGGATGTGCTGTAAAAAGTAAACAACGAATCATCCCGGTATTTCTGATCGCCACGGCTGGTGCTGGCCGTGACGTTAAAATCAATCAGCTCAGAGAAAGGGGCATAGTGATATTTAATATAATAATCGTCGCTGGTGATGTCCCGTCGGGAGAATCTATTTTCATAGGTTCTGGCCGATAGTTCGAAACTATTAAATTCATCAGGCTTAATATCCATTTTATAAAGCTGGGATTTCGGGTTCTGCTTCATGAATTTATCGTAACCGAACTCTTCACTATTAATGCCGGAGCCGTTGGAGAAATTAGAATAAATAGAGCTGCCGCTGATGGCGGCCATTGCGCCAAAGCTCCCGGTGTCGGTAAAGGCGTCTGTTCTGCCGGCCGCCGCAATCATCCCGCTGCGCCCGATCCCGTTGCTGCCTACCGAGAAGCGCGACCGCAACCCATAATCATTTCCCTTAAAGATCACGTCATCCACGCCCAGAGTGCGCATGTTTGCGCTGCCTGCAAGAGCGTTGATTCCCGCTGAGCCACTGCTGTCGCCGCGCGTAACGTCTACGCCGACCAGGAAATTCGGGTCGATAAGTACGCCAGCCTGGTTGTTAGTGGAGCCGTGAACGGTTGTGCCTGATGTAGTAGTGCCGTAAAAACTTTGGGTAATGCCGTCCACCATGGTGTTAACCCGGCCAAAGCCGCTCATCCCGCGAATATTCACGCTAACCGTGCCCTGGCCGGGATCGATTTGGGTATAGGTGCCAGGCATGCTGCGGAGCGTGGCATCCAGAGATTGCAGGTTTTTATCCGTGGCGCGGGAGCTGGTTGCGCCAGGTTTTTCCAGCGCCTCTTGCTCAGGGGTAATATTTCCGGCGGAAACATTCAGTGGGCTAAATACCGCCGAGCCTTTTTTGTCCCCGTTAGTTATTTCATCATTATTTTTTGCCAATCCGCTGGCGCTGAGCAATAACATGCCCGAGCCGAGAGTTACGGCCAGTTTATTAACGTTCATACGTGTCCTTGAAGTATTGTAATAAAATAAAAGTTATTTTTATTATTTCACCTGAGCTGGCCTTCCCATTAAGGGAAGGCTTCCAGGTTAGTGCTGTTTATCTGCCTCCAGAATAAAACTGTATTCGAGGGCGGTATTCTCCAGACGTTTTATTCGGCCTGATTTACCGCCGTGCCCGGCCTGCATCTCGGTCAACAGGAGGATTTTGCCCGTCCCCCGCTGGTTTTCACGTAGCTTCGCGACCCACTTTGCGGGCTCCCAGTATTGCACCTGCGAGTCGTTGAGGCCGCTGGTCACCAGCAGATTTGGGTAGTGAGAAGGCTTAACGTTGTCGTAGGGGCTCCAGGATTTGAGCCGCAAATAGTCCGTTTCACGGTGCGGGTTGCCCCATTCGTCATATTCGCCCACGGTGAGCGGCAGGGATTCGTCCAGCATGGTTGTCACCACGTCCACAAAGGGCACCTGCGCGACCACGGCATTGAAGAGCGTGGGTTGCTGGTTAATGACATTACCCATCAACAAGCCCCCGGCGCTTCCGCCCATGGCGTAAAGTCTGCCAGCCTGCCCGAAGCCCAGCTTAACCAGGCCGTGGGTCGCATCGAGAAAATCACTGAAGCTGTTGGGTTTGTTTTCCAGTTTCCCCTGCTGATACCACTGCTGGCCCAGCTCACCGCCGCCGCGAACGTGCACAATAGCGAACACAAAACCGCGGTCCAGCAGGCTAAGCCGGTTTGCGCTGAAGGCCGGATCCATGCTCATCCCGTAAGCACCATAGCCGTAAACCAGCAGCGGGCTGTGGGCCGGTTTAAACATTTTCTTGTTATAGACCAGCGAGACGGGCACCTTCACGCCGTCACGCGCGGTGACCCAGATTCGCTCGCTGTGGTAATTCTCCGGCGAGGTGTTATTGACCTCCTGGCGTTTTAGCAGGGTGCGTTCGCCGCTGGCCAGATCCCATTCATAAGTGCTGGTGGGCGTGGTCATCGAAGAGTAGCTATAGCGCAGCTTACCGGACTGAGGATCCGGGTTATAGCCGAGCCAGGCCATATAGCTGGCGTCATCGAATTTCAGCGTTTGCACTCGGCAGGTCAGCCAGTTAATCTTGCGTATCTGGCTCAGCCCGTCCTGGCGTTCAGCCACCACCAGCCAGTCTTTAAACAAGGTGAACCCTTCCACCATTTTATTGGGTTTGGGCGCAACCACTGCCTGCCACTTGTCGCCGGGCGCGTGGCTTTTATACAGCCCAAAATTGGCACTTTCCTGGTTTGCACGCAGGTAGAACTCCCCCTCAAAATGGTCGAGATAATATTCAACCCCAGGCCTGCGGGTGGCAAAAAGTACCGGGGGAATTTCAGGCTTATCCGCGTCGATCAGGCGAGCTTCCGATGATGTACTGGCGCTAAGCGTGATAATTAAATAGCGATCCGAAGCCGAACGGGAAAGCCCGAGATAATAGCCGCCGTCAGCCTCTTGATAGACCAGCACATCCTCGGCAACAGGTGTGCCAGGGCGGTGCCGCCAGACCTGTGAGGGCACCAGCGTTTGCGGGTTATTGCGAATATAAAACAGGTAGCGCCCGTCATTAGACCAGACCATATTCCCGGAAGTGTTTTCGAGCGCATCGGGGAGCCATTGCCCGCTCTTTAAATCGCGAAGCGAAAGGCGATACTGCCGGCGGCCCGTCGTGTCCTCGGCAATCGCCATCATTTGGTTATCCTGACTGACGACCAGGCCATTTAGCTGGTAATAGGCCTGGCCTTTGGCACGCAGGTTGCCGTCCACTAACGTTTGCCAGTCACCCTTGTTCCCGACGGGCTGCCGCTGGCTAACGGCGTATTCTTGTCCGGTCAGATAAACATCCTGGTAGCGATAGCCGTTTCGCTGGAAGGGCACCGAGCGGTTTTCAGGGCTCATTCGCGCGACCATTTCCTGATACAACGTGTCCGTTAACGCGGCAGACGGTTTCAATACCTCGCGGGCGTAGTTATTTTCCACCTCGAGGTGGCGCAGCACTTTCGCGTCACTGCGGCTGTCGTCCCTGAGCCAAAAATAGTTATCCACGCGGATGTCACCATGCTCAATAAGCTGATGGGGGATTTTGGGCGTAGCCGGGGGCTGTGGCACGTCGGCGATTGCCCAACTGGCTGGCAGCGAGCAGATGAGGAGCAGCGGCGTGGCTTTCCATAGTTTTTCCATGATGCGTCCTTAATGTCGGGCGATGGGGCGCCCTGCCGAATATTCAGCATAAAGTTAACGTTCAGGTTGTGGGGCTTAGCGCTAGCTTCGGCTAAGTTCCGTCAGGTCGAAATTGATTGGCATTGTGACGTTATACACGCCTCCCTTTAAGCGCTCGGCGGGCGGTTTCGGCAGCGGCTGGGCGCGTTCTAAAACGGCCACGGCCTCCCGATCCAACGAGCGCGTTCCTGATGATCCGATCAGCGAACTCGCAATAACTGTGCCTGCAGCATCCACGGTAAATGTCACCACCGCGATGCCCGTTCTGGCGCGCTGGCGGGCGTCTCCGGGGTAGCGTTTAAAGCGGTTGAGATGGCCTTTGACCCGGCTCTCCCAGGCGTCCTGCTGGCTATTTTGCTTCTCGGCATCGCTGTGGTAAGGCGCGGCAATTCGCGATGAAACCACGCTGGGCGGAGGGGCTGCATTGGTCGAGATGGCCGCCTGGCTGTTGTCGCTGGTTTGCTCCCGGACGTTGCGAGGTGGACGCGGTTTTTTCTTCTCACCTTCGGCGGCTTTTTTCCGACGAGTGACTTCAATCACCGCATCTTTGGCTATCGGCAGCGCCCTCTGTTGCTTGTCTTCAGCCTGCTGCTTTTCCTCTGCCGCAGCTGACTCCTGCTGAGTAATACCCACCGGAAGCGGGATGGGTGCAGGTGGGGCTTCGATATCCTCCGCCCATTCCAGCATGACGGCTGGCGCGGGCTGCAGGGCTGGTGGTGTGTCTGAGACTTGCCAGATAAGCGCTAAAAAAAGACCTCCGTGGAGAAGCAGAGACAGCGTAAAGCCCGTGCCGCGTCTGCCCGCCAGAGAAGGTGTAAACGTGTCTGTCATCCACGGTTACCGTTTTGCCGGAGCAGGCGTAACAAACCAGACATAATCAGCCTGATCCGCCGTGATTTTCATGCCTTTTTCCGCCAGCATCAACACAACCGGTTGCGACGACGGAGACAAGTCTTCCATATGCAGCGGTACGCCGATGCTTCTGGACGCATGATAGCCGCCTGCAATCAGCAAAGCGGGCGTTGGGGCGCTCAGCAATTGTTGGGCCATATAGCGATCGCGCTGCTGCTGAATCGCCAGCATTGACGTCAGTTGCTGGCCTTCGATATTGCCCCCGTGCATGGCAACGATCGTTTCTTTCAGCGCAGCCTGGACGGCGGGCGCGGTTGATTTTCTTCCTTCCGGGAAGCGCGGGGCTTTATAAAGGCGCATTATCTCATCGCGGTTGATATTGGCGTTGAGCAAAGGTGAGGGGGCGCGCAGGGCTTCGGTCACGACACTGCCGTACATCTCCCACGGCCAGCCTTTTTGCCAGTGAAGCAGTTCCTGAATGCGGCTGTCGCGCACCTGCGGATCCTCTTTCAGCCAGGCTTTGACCTGGTTGACACGTGGCTGCTGGTCAGCGGTTAGCATCTCCAGCAAGACGCTGCCCTGAGGGCGCTCTTTTCGCAGATTTTGCAACAGCCAAAGTTCAATTTGATGATGGTTGGCGTTATCGTGCTTTTCGCCGACAATAAGCCGTTGAGCGCTGGCGAGTTTGGCCAGCAACTGCCTTTCAGTCAGCGTTTCGCCGCTCTGCAAAGCAATGATTTGCCCATGCGTGACGGCGACATGGTTTGCTGCTTGAGGAGAGTGAGTGGTTTGGCTGCAGGCGCTGAGGCCCAGGCTGGCTAACGCTATCAAAGACGTAAGGATCAATTTTTTATGCATATCTTTTGCCCGGAGGTAGCCTTCACTGGCTGTTAGTCTTGATGTCGATCAATTTACCGCGGGCAGGATGTTAACAAATATAAAATTTAAATGATACTCATTATCATTTAAATATTTTTACCAGAAGGTGATTTGAGCGGCAGACCGCATTCATAGCAGCAAAAATGCCGCCTGAGGGCGGCATCTGTAGGGCAAAGTAGCGTGAGCGGTTAGCGGGTGTAACGCGGCGCTGGCTGAGAAGCGCTCAGATGCGAGCTAATCACCCGGCGTTCTGCCTCCCACTCATCCCATTCGCTGCCTTCCTGCAATGCAGGAATGGTGACTTTCTCACCAGCATCAAGGCCGACCAGCGCGGCGTCCACCATATCTTCGGTACTCATCACCCAGCTTTGCGGCAGATTTTCGTGCCCGCCCACGCCGGCAATATTCCAGAAATCCGTGGCCGTGGCGCCAGGCAGTACGGCCTGAATACGCACGCCAGACTCCGTCAGCTCCTGCTGCAAAGAGTGGCTCAATGCCAGCACGAACGCTTTGCTGGCGCCGTACACGCCGTTCAGCAATTCAGGCGCAATGGCGACGATCGAGGCAATGTTAATAATGGTGCCGTGCTGGCGGGCGGCCATTGCCGGGGCTGCCGCATAGGTCAGGCGGGTTAACGCGGTGACGTTGAGGTCTATCATCGCGGTCATTTCATCCACGCTGGCTTCCAGCACGCTTTCTTTTGAGCCGAAGCCCGCGTTGTTAACCAGCAGCGAAATGGACTCGTCGTTTTTTAGCCGCGTTTCGATCTGCAGCAGTTCAGCCGCGTTACCCAGATCGGCGGTAATGACCTCCACCGCTTGCCCGCTTTCCTCGCGAATGCGTCGGGCAACCTGGTTCAGGCGGTCTGTGTTGCGGGCTACCAGAATCAGGTTATAACCGCGTTTGGCCAGACGGGCCGCGTAGACAGCGCCGATCCCGCCGGATGCGCCAGTGACCAGGGCTGTGCCTTTAGATACGTTGCTCATTGTGTGACTCCTGAAAAGGGGATTAATTGACGAAGGCAACATTAACACTGGATTTTTGTGTCTCAAATGTCATATAACCGTCTTTTTATGACATTATCAATTACGGCGGTCTGCCCCATGCAAAAGGTCGGTTTTGTTGTTACTCCGGGATATTCCACCATGGGCTTTGCCGTTATCACGGCGTTTGAAGTCGCTAACCTGATGGCGAGCGAGCCGGTGTATGAACTGCATTTACTTTCAGAGCAAGGCGGCAGGGTAACAACGTCAGCCGGGTTTGACGTGATGACCGAGTCGATGGCGGATACGCAGTACGATCTCCTGCTGTTTGGCGCCACGATGGAGCAGGCTTCCCCCACGACGATTCATTTTGTGCGTCAGGCTGCAGCCTATGCGCGCCGCGTGGCTGCCGCTTGTCTGGGAACATTTTTACTGGCCGAGGCCGGGTTGCTGGAGGGCAGACGAGCCACCACGCACTGGATGTACGCGCGAGACCTGCAGCAGCGCTTTCCGGGCATCAGCGTGGAAGAAGACAAAATTTTTATTTGCGACGGGCCTTACTGGACCTCGGCAGGGATGACGGCGGCCATCGATCTGGCGCTGGCGCTGATTGAGGACGATCTGGGGGCGGATATCGCGAGAACCATCGCCCGGAAGCTGGTGCTCTATCATCGCCGGGCTGGCGGTCAGTCGCAGTTTTCCTCCCTTCTTGAACTGGAGCCTAAATCGGACCGCATCCAAAAAGTGATGACTTACGCCCGTGCGCACCTGGAAAACGCGTTGAGCGTGGAAGAGCTGGCGGCGGTGGCCAATTTATCTCCCCGTCAGTTTAGCCGCAGTTTTCAGGCTGAAACCGGCCAGTCGCCCGCCCGCGCCATAGAGCATCTGCGTCTGGAGTCCGCCCGCATGCTGCTTGAAACCAGCGCCCGCTCCATCGACGAAGTGGCGCGCCAGACCGGGTTTGGCGAGCGGGACAGAATGCGCCGGGCGTTTCTGCGCACCTACGGCCAGCCGCCGCAGGTGATACGCCGCCAGGCGCGAGGGGATGAAGAACTGCAAGCCTAAAACTGGCAGTGGTGATGTATTTTTATCTCTGTATTATCAGGCGAATAATTGTTTTCAGAGAGGGAAAGTATGGCGAATTTAGTCTATTACGTAGCCGCGACGCTGGATGGTTACATTGCCGACCAGAAGCATCAGCTGGACTGGCTCATGAACTTCCCGCTGGGGGATGACGCAACGCCGTACGATGAGTTCTATCAGACCGTCGGGGCGGTGATCATGGGGGCGGAAACCTACAGCTGGATCCTTGAAAACTCAGCCGAAGCCTGGCCCTATGCCGATGTTCCGGCATTTATCGTCACGCATCGTTTGCTCTCCGTTCCTGAGGGGCAAAATATCACGCTGGTGCAGGGCGAGGCCGCTGACATCGCAGCGCAGGCCCGCGCAGCCGCCAAAGGCAAAGATGTCTGGCTGGTTGGCGGAGGCAAAACCGCCGCCCTGTTTGCCGAAGCCGGGGAGCTGCAGCGCCTGTTTATCACCCAGATCCCGGTCATTATCGGGGTTGGGATCCCGCTTCTGCCGGTGAGCAAGGCGTTGAGCCTTAAGCCTGTTACACAACGGGTGCTAAAGAGCGGGGCTATCGAGTTAATTGCTGATGTGAATATGACATCTGAGGCCGTTTAGGCTGCGGGTTTATTTTTCAATTGAGCCCGCCATTAGATTGGCAGGACAGAATAAGCCGCCGCAGGTGATACGCCCTCAGGTGTGGGGGAGATGAAGAACTTCAGGCTTAAAATAGCCAGTAGTTACAGTGGGAAACAGTTTTCAGGCTATCTATTGGAGCGGAAGGCAGTAGACTGCTTTTACTACCTCGAGGAGTCAAACCATGCCCGTATTTACTATCACACTGCGAAAAAGCGGTACGTTAGATAAAAAAAGAATTTCGACCGCCATTCACGCCGCCACGGTGGCAACCGGCTATCCCCATAACGATCTGTTCCAGCGCTTTATCAGCCTTAATGACGAGTCGCTCTATGTGGACCCAACGTATCCCGATCTTGAACATCCGCGGAGTGCCAATTTCGTGCTGATTGAGGCCGTACTCTCCTCTGGTTCTCCTGATTCCCGTAAGCATCTGCTCCTTGAATCTCTGGTTCACGAACTTGGTCTGATCGGGGTGGACTGCAATGATCTGATGGTGCTTTTCAGCGAGGTCGATCGTCTGAATAGTTCATTTGGCGGGGGGAGAAGAGCATCGCCTGTCTCGATGTCTCAATGAGGTCGGGCGTGTATATAAACGCCCTCGTTAAGCAGCATTAATATCACGCATATTGATCAGGTCCGGGAGTCTGATGCAGCGCTGCTAAGCAGACTGGCAAAACAATACGGTGTCGTCAGTATGCCGAGCGGCGGATACAGGTTTTTCCTGCTAGCGGGCGATGGAATGACAGTCAGCGGCAAGTAACCGGCGTCGGTAACGATAACGCCGGACATGGTCAGCCGCTGGAACTACAGCGAGGAAGCCTGATGAATTAAGAGGACACTGGTAACCGTTCTTCACTGGCGCCTATTTTGTAGACTTGTTGTGAGCAACTATCGGTTCCCTTAAAGCGGAACTCCACCAGGTAGGTACTACCTCCCTCGGGGATGAATTGAGAGTAGAGGGGGCCACATGAGCCAGAGGTATGAATTTGTTGGTCATAATCAGACCAGGCAGACATACCCCTGATCCGAATACGGTGCTCTGCATCGACGGTTTTCTCAATCTGCAACTCCACGCCGGAAATAGTTTTACTAGCATTTTCAGTCATAGTGGCAATCCAGGGCAAAAGCACCTCTCGTCCGCTATGGAAGACTCGGCCAATAGGTGTAAAACCTTCGCTGATCGGCGTTGAAGAGTTAACTGCATAATTCACTGTCATGGGCATGCCAGCCGAGCGGAAGACTATGCGGGCTTGGCTATTTTTGACCGCGACCGTAGCTACCGGAGGCTCTTTGTACTTGGGTACCCCTTCGGTGCAGCCAGTCAGCAAACCAAGCATTGCGCAGGCAGCACCTGCAGATAAATTCAACTTCCTTAACATAGTGAGTCTCTTTATCCCAGTGTAATTATCGAAAATGGTGCCCATGGCAAATAGTTTATTGCATACATTTTTCATTTCGGGTTTTATCTTCAGTAAGGTTTGGTTGTATCCTGGTCGGCGTATTGTTCTGGCATTATCGTCAGTATTTCTAAGTTGGAGAAACTGCCCTATATATTGGATTTGTGATTCAATAAATAATTCGGGCATAACTGGCTGAGTCCAGCCTGCTATCTACTGATAGCGCCATTCCCGTACTATTGATAGTAATTTTGTTTTCTGTTTTCTGGTTGTGTTTATTTTATACAGACTTGTTTGTGGCATTAAATCCAGATAATAATTATGAGAATCGACGTTCAGATATAGGCCTTCACTGTAAACTGAATCGATAGTATTTCCTACAAGGCGGCGATTATCCCCCTTTTTATTATTGTTGGATTTGAACCAATGGCAGCAAAGGTTTCGGCACGGCATTAACCTATGCTGCCATCCCGGCTCACACGGTACTTATCGAAAAAAATCATCCCGGTGTCAATTTCCTGTCAATAAAGTGCCTTTTTAAACCTGATTTAGGTCCGATTTTGGGGCAACTTTGGGGACAAAATCACGTTGAGGGCTGATTTGGGGGCACATCAACGACTGTATATGTCCCCAAGCGTCTGTTTGTTTTTTCTTTTAACAAATTAATAATAATTAAAATATAAAAATTATCAATAACCTAAAAATTACGGTACTATACCCCCCTACAGTACCTAAGGGGCGGTTATGCCACACTCTCCAGAAGACAAAAAACGCATATTGACCCGCGTCAGGCGCATCCGTGGCCAGGCAGAGGCGCTTGAGCGCGCGCTAGAAAACGGCGATCCGTGCCTCGCCATATTGCAGCAGATCGCGGCCGTTCGCGGAGCGGCCAACGGCCTGATGGGCGAAATGATGGAAATTCACCTTAAAGACGAGCTGGTTACCGGCGACACGTCCGAAGAGCAGCGCGCGCTGCGGATGGCGGAAGTCGGGAATTTGCTGCGCTCTTATCTAAAATAAAAACACCCTCACCAAAAGGAACAAAACAATGAAATCACGTGCTGCGGTGGCCTTTGGGCCGGGTAAACCTTTAGAAATTGTTGAAATCGACGTCGCACCCCCGCAAAAAGGGGAAGTGCTGGTGAAAATCACCCACACCGGCGTTTGCCATACCGATGCTTTCACGCTGTCCGGCGATGACCCGGAAGGCGTGTTCCCGGCGGTACTGGGCCACGAAGGCGGCGGCATCGTGGTGGAAGTGGGCGAGGGAGTGACCAGCCTGAAGCCGGGCGACCACGTTATTCCGCTCTACACCGCAGAATGTCGCGAGTGTAAGTTCTGTAAATCCGGCAAAACCAACCTCTGTCAGGCCGTTCGCGCTACGCAGGGTAAAGGTCTGATGCCGGATGGTACCACTCGCTTCTCCTACAATGGCGAGCCAATTTATCACTACATGGGCACCAGCACCTTCAGCGAATATACCGTGGTGGCGGAGATCTCTCTGGCTAAGGTCAACCCTCAGGCACCGCTGGATAAAGTGTGCCTGCTTGGCTGCGGTGTAACCACCGGCATCGGCGCGGTGCACAACACGGCAAAAGTGAAAGAGGGCGATACCGTGGCGGTATTTGGCCTCGGCGGGATCGGCCTGGCGGTGATTCAGGGCGCGGTGCAGGCTAAGGCCGGACGAATCATTGCCATTGATACCAACCCGGAGAAATTCACCCTCGCGCGCGAAATGGGCGCTACAGACTGCATTAACCCGAAAGATCACGAGAAGCCGATTCAGGATGTGATCGTTGAACTGACCGATGGCGGCGTGGATTACAGCTTCGAATGTATCGGCAACGTGAACGTGATGCGTTCCGCGCTGGAATGCTGCCACAAAGGCTGGGGCGAAAGCGTGATTATTGGCGTGGCCGGGGCCGGTCAGGAAATTAAAACTCGTCCATTCCAGCTGGTGACAGGCCGCGTCTGGCGCGGTTCGGCGTTCGGGGGCGTTAAAGGCCGCACTCAGCTGCCGGGTATGGTGGAAGACGCAATGGCGGGCAAAATCAATCTTGATCCGTTCATTACTCACCGCATGCCGCTGGACAAGATCAACGAAGCGTTTGACCTGATGCATGAAGGCAAATCGATTCGAACTGTGATCCATTTCGGCGAAGAGTAAGCAGTAAAAAGGGAAGGCGAAAGGCCTTCCCGTATAGCGCTAAATCAGGGGAGGCTAAAAGCCTCCCTTTCGTTTTATTGCTGCAGGTCGAAACGGTCGAGATTCATCACCTTCGTCCACGCGGCAATAAAGTCTTTGACGAACTTCTCTTTGGCATCCTGGCTGGCATACACTTCCGCCAGAGCGCGCAGCACCGCGTTAGAGCCAAAGACCAGATCGGCGCGGGTACCGGTGTACTTCACTTCCCCGCTAAGGCGATCGCGGCCCTCAAACACTTCGGAGCCTGCGTCAGCCGCTTTCCACTCGGTGCGCATATCCAGCAGATTGACAAAGAAATCATTCGTCAGCTCACCTGGGCGAGAAGTCAGCACGCCGTGTTGGCTTTCATCGTAGTTAACGCCCAGCGCGCGCAAACCACCGATTAAGACCGTAAGCTCAGGTGCCGTCAGCGTCAGCTGCTGCGCCTTGTCGATCAGCAACGCTTCGGTTGAGGTTGCATTCGCAATGCGGCGATAGTTTCGGAAGCCGTCGGCGGCCGGTTTCAGCAGCTCGAAGGACTCGATGTCGGTCTGCTCCTGAGTGGCATCCACGCGCCCCGGCGTGAACGGTACTTTGCTGTGGCTGGCTTTCTCGATACCTACTACGCCGGCCAGCACGATAACGTCCGCCAGAGACGCTTTACCCGATGCCTTTTGAATCGCCTCGAGCACTGGCAGAGCTCGGGCCGCCACGGCGTTCACTTCCCAGACGCGCTGCGGAGCGAGAGCCAGTCGTGCTCCGTTGGCACCGCCGCGTTTGTCCCCGCCGCGGAAGGTTGAGGCTGATGCCCAGGCCACCGAGACCAGCTCGCTGACGGACAGGCCGGAATCCGCAATAGCTTTTTTCAGCGCGTCGATATCGGCGCTGGACGGCGCGTGAGTGGCTTTCGGCAGCGGATCCTGCCAAATCAGATCTTCTTTTGGCACTTCCGGGCCGATGTAGCGCGCTTTTGGCCCCATATCGCGGTGCGTCAGTTTATACCAGGCGCGGGCGAAAGCTTCGTTGAAGGCCTGCGGATCGTTCAGGAAGCGACGAGAAATTTTCTCGAACTCTGGATCGAAACGCAGCGTCAGGTCGGTCACCAGCATCGTTGGTTTGCGTTTTTTGGACGGATCAAACGGGTCAGGAATAATATCCGGGCCGTTGGTCGCCTCAAACTGAATGGCGCCTGCCGGGCTGCGGGTTTGTACCCAGTCGTAGCCGAACAGGTTTTCGAAGAAATAGTTGCTCCACTGGGTTGGCGTTTGCGTCCAGACCACTTCGAGACCGGAAGTAATGGCATCTGCACCGGCGCCGCTCTTGTAGCTGTTTGCCCAGCCAAGACCCTGCGCTTCGAGCGGAGCAGCTTCCGGGTCTGCGCCAACGTGAGTGGCGGCCGCAGAACCGTGAGTTTTACCTAGCGTGTGGCCTCCGGCAATCAGGGCGACAATCTCTTCGTCGTCCATCCCCATGTTGCCGAAGGTGGCGCGAATAGCAGGCGCTGCGGAAAGCGGGTCGCCGCTGTGCTCAGGGCCTTCCGGGTTGACGTAAATCAGACCCATTTCGGTCGCACCGAGCGGGGCCTGTGCCAGTGATTCCGGGTGGCGGTGCTCAAGCCACTCTTTCTCAGCCCCCCAGTTAACGTCGAGGTCTGGTTCCCAGACATCTTCGCGCCCGGCACCAAAACCGAAGGTGCGGAAGCCCGCATTTTCCAGCGCCACGTTACCGGCGAGAATAATCAGGTCTGCCCAGGAAATTTGCTGGCCATATTTTTGTTTAATTGGCCAAAGCAGGCGGCGGGATTTATCGAGGCTGACGTTATCCGGCCAGGAGTTAAGAGGCGCAAAACGCTGTTGACCGCGTCCGGAGCCACCGCGACCGTCGCGGGAGCGATAGGTCCCTGCACTGTGCCACGCCATACGGATAAAGAGACCGATATAGCTGCCCCAGTCGGCAGGCCACCAGGATTGAGAATCTGTTAACAGCGCTTTGATGTCGCCTTTCAGGGCGTAATAATCGAGTTTGCTAAATTCTTTGCGGTAGCTGAAGTTTTCGTCCAGCGGGTTAGAGCGGTTGGAGTGTTGATTCAACAGGTCGACGCGCAGCTGGTGCGGCCACCAGTCCTGGTTGCTGGTTCCCTCGCCGGCGATGTCCGTGCTCTGGCCGTGGTTAAATGGGCACTTTCCTGCGCTCGCTGAGGAAGCATTGTGTAAGTCAGTAGAATTGCTCATTTTGCTCTCCGTTATATGTATGCCCGACAACGATAATCTCTACGATCGATAATTAATATCTGGATGGGCCTACGAATTTGATAGCCGTTGCCTTTTAAACGCAAAATTTTACAGCCCTATTATTTTAGTTCTCATTGAGTGGTTTGCAGGAAAAACCCGTCTGATTGTCTGGAAAATAGACGAAGCGGCAAGAAGGAGGCGGGATATACAGGGGAGAGACAGATGAACGCCCGTGCAGGGCGGCATTCATCTGTGAAATGCGGTTACTGAGCCGTCGGCTTCAGCAGGGTTTTTTCCGGGGTTTTCTGTGCCAGGAACTGCTGCTGGAAGATGCACATCCGGATGGCGTCGCGGTACTGGCCGTTAATGAAGAACTCGTGGATCAGCTCGCCTTCCACGATAAAGCCCAGCTTTTTATAGATATGTACCGCTTTTTCGTTCTCTTTATCGACAATCAGGTAGAGCTTGTAGAGATTGAGCACGGTAAAGCCGTAATCCATGGCCAGTTTGGCCGCGCGCGAGGCGAGCCCTTTGCCCTGGAACTCCGGCGTGATGATTATCTGGAATTCCGCCCGGCGGTGAATGTGGTCGATTTCCACCAACTCAACCAGCCCGGCATTCACGCCGTTGCAGTCGATGACAAAGCGGCGCTCGCTCTGATCGTGAATATGTTTGTCATACAGGTCAGAAAGCTCCACGAAGGCTTCGTAGGGCTCTTCAAACCAGTAGCGCATAACGCTGGCGTTATTGTCCAGTTGATGAACGAAGCGGAGATCTTCGCGTTCAAGCGGGCGAAGACGAATAGGCAGTTCGTTACTCATAGCAAATCCTTGCGCAGATGGTGAGGCTTCTTTAGAGAAGCCTCGTTTGGGGCGGGAGCTGTTACGGATTAATCGCGCGGCCGGTGCGGCGATCCAGGCAGCGCAGGGTGTTCGGCTCCCAGTAGGCGTTCACGTTGGCGCTCTGCTGGCATTTGTCGAAGGTGTCCTGGGCGGCATCTTGTTTGGCCCAGTCTTTGTCCCCGCGCGCAGCTTCACGGTCGAATACTTTTTCGTTATGGCGGTTGATCTTCTGGCGCAGGGTACGGGTGTCGTTCCACTGCTCTTTTTCTTCCGCTGCACGCTGGCGGGTCAGGGAATTTTCCTGGCCACCGACGCCGTTAGTCCCGCCCTGAACAACGACCACGTTAGTATCGGCGTGGGTTGGCATAGAAACCATGAATGCAGCCCCCAGCAAGGCTAACGGCATCCATGACAAAGACTTACGAAGGATTGAGTTCATTGATATTTCCTTTTTAGTTTAATAAAACTAATCATATCATTGGGCTTGATTCGTGCCTAATGCCAGAGTTAGTGGGCATCATTATTACTGAAGAAAAGACAATATGATCAAAACAACGCTGCTATTTTTTGCCACCGCTTTGGCGGAGATTATTGGTTGCTTTCTGCCCTGGCTGTGGCTTAAACGCAACGGCTCACCGCTGTTGTTGCTGCCTGCTGCGCTATCGCTGGCGATTTTTGTCTGGCTTTTGACGCTGCATCCGGCGGCCAGCGGGCGGGTCTATGCAGCCTACGGTGGGGTTTATGTGGTGACGGCATTGCTCTGGCTGCGCGTTGTGGATGGCGTAAAACTTAGTCTCTATGACTGGACCGGGGCAGGCATTGCTTTCTGTGGGATGCTGATCATCGTTGCTGGCTGGGGCCGGGCCTGATCGATCCGGGGTCAGATAAAAAACGGGGCTGCAAAGGCCCCGTTTCTGTATGGCTTCCGACAGAATTACCCTTCGCGGTGAACACTGAGCCCGGCAAATGTCTGGCTGACCGGCATCATTTCCAGGGTGTTGATATTGACGTGTTTTGGCAGCGTCGCCACCCACCAGACGGCCTCGGTAACGTCTTCCGGCGTCAGCGCGTTGGCGTTTTCGTAGGTTTTGCCTGCTTTGTCATCGTCGCCTTTAAAGCGAACGTTGGAAAACTCGGTGCCGCCCACCATGCCTGGTTCGATATCGGTCACGCGAACGGCAGTTTTGTGCAGGTCGGTACGCAGGTTCAGGCTGAACTGGCGCACGAAGGCTTTGGTCGCCCCGTAGACGTTGCCACCGGCGTAAGGCCAGCTGCCTGCGGTGGAACCGATGTTAATAATGTGGCCGCGATTGCGCTCGACCATGCCCGGCAACACGGCGCGGGTCATGTAAACCAGGCCTTTGTTGTTAGTGTCGATCATGTTTTCCCAGTCATCGACGTTGGCTTTATGCGCCGGCTCCATGCCTAACGCCAGCCCGGCGTTGTTGACCAGGATATCAATCTGTTGCCATTCGGCCGGCAGAGAAGCGAGCGCTTCTTCAATTGCCGCGCGATTGCGTACATCCAGCTGCAGCGTAAACAGGTTGTCACCCAGCTCTTCTTTCAGTTCGAGCAGGCGTTCCTGACGGCGGCCGGTGGCAATAACCTTATGACCATTCTTAACGAAACGGCGGGTAATGCTTTCACCAAAGCCCGCGGTAGCACCCGTAACCAGTACAATCATCTCTCTGTTCCTCAACGCTTTTGTCCGGCACTACCTTAGCACGCTAAAGAGCTTCGGTAATCTTAGTTTTTCTTTTAAGAAACGAGGTTAAATGCGCTATAACTAACCCACATTTCAGGTCACCGGGAGTAGAGGATGTTGCAGAGCAACCCGTTTTTCCAGCCGAGTTTATTGCCTTATCAGGCCCCGCATTTCGACGAGATAACTAACGACCATTACCGACCGGCTTTCGATGAAGGTAAGCGCATTAAGCGCGAAGAAGTCGCCGCCATTGCCGATAACCCGGCAGCGCCTACGTTTGAAAATACTTACCTGGCGCTGGAAAAAACTGGTGCGATGCTGGGCCGCGTAACCACCGTGTTCTATGCCATGACGTCGGCACACACCAACGATTTCCTCCAGCAGCTTGACGAAGAGTTCTCCACCGAACTGGCTGAGCTTGCCGATGAAATTCGCCTGAACGACACCTTATTCGCCCGGCTGAATAGCGTTTATCAGCAGCGCCACGATCTTACCCTGGATGCGGAATCCCTGCGGTTGGTGGAAGTGACCTGGCAGTCATTCAAGCTGGCGGGTGCCACGTTAAGCCAGCAGGATAAAACGCAGCTGAAAGCTCTGAATAAAGAGAGCGCCCAGCTCACCAGCCAGTTCAACAATCGTCTTCATGCGGCGGACAAAGCCGGTGGCCTGGTGGTTGACCACGCTGAGGCGCTTCAGGGCCTGACCCGCGCGGAAATTGCAGCAGCGGCTCAAGCAGCGGCTGACAAAGGCCTTCAGGGCAAATGGCTACTTCCGTTGCTGAATTTCACCCAACAGCCTGCTTTACAAAGCCTGAGTAACCGCGCCACGCGAGAAGCACTCTTTGAGGCTGGCTGGACGCGTTCTCAGCGCAACGATGCGAACGATACCCGCGCCATCGTCGCTCGTCTGGCGACGCTGAGGGCTGCACAAGCTCAGCTTTTGGGCTTTGAAAACTATGCAGCATGGAAAATGGCCGACCAGATGGCGAAAACCCCTGATGCGGCGCTGCGCTTTATGCGGAATATTGTCCCTGCGGCAACCGGGCGCGCACGTCGCGAGCTGAAAGATATTCAGGACGTGATTGATGCCCAAAACGGCGGCTTCCAGGCCACGGCATGGGACTGGCAGTTTTACGCCGAGCAGGTGCGTAGCGCGAAGTACGATCTCGATGAAGGGCAGATTAAACCATATTTCGAACTGAATGGCGTGCTGACCAACGGCGTGTTCTGGGCCGCCAGCCAGCTCTTCGGGCTGCGTTTTGTGGAACGTTTTGATATCCCGACTTACCACCCGGATGTACGCACCTGGGAGATTTTTGATAACGACGGCCGCGGCATGGCACTGTTCTACGGTGATTTCTTCGCCCGCGACAGCAAAGGCGGCGGGGCGTGGATGGGGAACTTTGTCGAGCAATCCACTCTGTTTGACGCCATGCCGGTGATCTATAACGTTTGTAACTACACCAAACCGGCCAGCGGCGAGGCGGCATTGATTTCCTGGGACGATGTTATAACGCTGTTCCACGAGTTCGGCCACACGCTGCACGGCCTGTTTGCTACGCAGCGTTATGCGAGTCTTTCGGGGACCAACACGCCGCGAGATTTTGTGGAATTCCCTTCGCAAATTAACGAGCACTGGGCAAGCCAGCCCGAGGTCTTTGCCAATTATGCCCGGCATCATCAGTCCGGCGAGCCAATGCCGGAGTCGCTGCGCAGCAAGTTGTTCCGAGCCGCACAGTTCAACAAAGGCTACGACATGACCGAGCTGCTGGCGGCGGCGCTGCTGGACATGAACTGGCACAGCCTGGCGCCAGACACGGCCATTGAAGACGTGACGCGTTTCGAAGCCGAAGCGCTGGAAAAAGAGCATATCAATCTGGCTGAAGTCCCGCCTCGCTACCGCAGCAGCTATTTTGCCCATATTTTTGGCGGCGGTTACGCGGCGGGGTATTACGCCTACATCTGGACGCAAATGCTGGCGGACGATGGCTATCAGTGGTTCGTGGAGCAGGGCGGGCTCAGCGCCGAAAACGGCCAACGCTTCCGGGAGGCAATTCTTTCTCGTGGCAACAGCAGCGATCTGGAAGCGTTATACCGTGACTGGCGAGGGCACGATCCGCACAGCGAACCGATGCTGAAAAACAGAGGGCTGGCGGAGCAATAACGTAAAGAGTTCATATTTTAAATTCAAAAGGTTGCATAGTTTATTGATTTTATGCAACTTTTTTAACTTTGGTGTTTATTTGTTTTGCTTTTTCAAGGAGCGCAGCGGCCTTTTGGACTATATCAATTGCTGTTTCTGGTTTTTCTATCTCTCTACGATCCTTCTGCAATATTGATGTGACCTCATCATTTATTATATCTAGTATTCCAACAGGAAAGGGCTGGTCTTCTATTTGGTCGAAAAAGACTCTTGTGGCGGAATTAATATCCTTACACTGCCGACATAAGGTGAATGCATTAATGAGGTTTTGATGTCGTACATACCCTAACAAAGATTCTTCAAATGCATAAATTACATACTTAGAATAGGAGTGGTTTTTGAAAGCATCTTCTAATGATGTAGTGCATTTATTAGCATGAGCAGCGGCATGACGCCAATTGAGTATTTGATCATATGATTTGTTTATTTCAATTGAAATGTTTTTAGAAATGCATTTTGTTTTTTTTGAAAACCATTTTGAATTTCCTCCAAAATGACTAATGATTGTATTTAAATCATTGAATTTTATTTTACTATTTAGGTGTTCGTATTTTTTCTCCACTTGATAAGCGAATTTTTTATGAAATAAATCAGCATAGTTTATTAAAACATCACGAACTGAATTCTCATAAGTAGCTGCTAAGCACACCACATAAAAACCAGCAAATTGACTCCTCAATGCAGACGATTTTACATCACCTAAGGGAGCGATTTTATCTAATTCATGATAAAGTCTGTCAACCTCAGTAAAGTGATTTGTTATTATGCTTTTATACATTAGCAAAGTGCTCCCTTGCCAGGAGAAATCTTTTCTTAAGAACAATTGAATCTGCAGTTGACATAGAGGCGGACTCAAGGTAATCACTATTTGCGAGTAAGGATTGATATTTTTCGTTAAGATAAGAGTAATCAAAATTATCACTTTCAAGCAAAGTAACTATGATTGAATCCATTACAGCCATATTAACTTTCCCTCTAGGTCTGAATGCATCAGGGATGTTCTCATCTATCTGTTTTACAACATATGGAAAACGTTCAAAGAATCTGTTGGCTCTAGGTGAATTAAATTCTCTATTTTCACTCATATTTACATTGAGATATCTAACCATCGGTTTTTCATAATCCTCCCATGTTTCAAATAGAGAGAAAATTCTCAAAATGAATTCCATATCTCTAAGGTGCTTATCACTTTCCCTTACGCGGAGTATGTTTTTCCAGTGGTTATTCTGATTTAACTCTTGGAGTTTTGAAACAATTTCTCCTCTGTATACAGCATTTCTGATTTCTTGAGGGCGTAATTGTGTTCCGCCAGTATTCAATCTCTCAAAAATGTGAAATACACAGTCTGTCCTTTTTGATGGAGATAACTGTTTAATGTGAATGGCTCTGAGAGTTGAGTTTCTTAGTTTTCTCTGGTCTTTGGAGTCCAACTCTAGAAATGTTTTTCCATTAAGTGAAGATGCTTCAGATAACCCTTTAAGTCTGAATACATTCCTTTTTCCTCCTTTGGCTTCACCAAAATAACCTTCCATAAAATATTTTATGGATTTAAGTCTCTGCTGCCCATCAATTACTTCTAAAACCTCGTTGTCATTAACATATAGAAATATTTGAGGCACAGGCAAGCCAATAATAAATGATTCAATTAGTTTAGATGCTTGCTCTATTTTCCAGACATAATTTCTTTGATAGAATGGAATTATTATATCTCCATTTTCAAGTTGGTCTGACAATAACGCAAGACTAGAATCTGTTGGTGTGACAGATATGTCAAATTCAACAAAAGGAATATCGTCAACTTCAACTTCCGTTTCAATCTCTTTAATTTCTTCGTTTTGATTGCTCATGGTGTATCCCTTCAGATTTTTTTTGGTCACTAATTTTATTACTTATCTGCGACAATGTGTAATGATATGTTAGAAAAATTTTCGAATTAATTTTGTATATCAATTACCAAGCCTGGACGCAAATGTTAGCGGACGACGGCTATCAGTGGTTTGTGGAGCAGGGCGGGCTCAGCGCCGAAAACGGCCAACGCTTCCGGGAGGCAATTCTTTCTCGTGGCAACAGCAGCGATCTGGAAGCGTTATACCGTGACTGGCGAGGGCACGATCCGCATAGCGAACCGATGCTGAAAAACCGGGGGCTGGCGGAGTAATAACTGTGAAGAAAGCGCTCTCACTAGTGTAGCCGCAGTGAAATCGCACTTAACGCAAACTGCAAAGCCCTGATTTGCGTTAAGTGCCTTAAAAATCAAACAGAATATATCCGTGCAATGTGCAGGGTTGCTGGCTATAACTTGCAAACCTGCTCGGGAAAATGCAGGGTACTTCTGGGTTATTTTGAACGATTACGGGGCCTGAGCGATGTCGGCAGGCTCCCGGATTTTCACCCTTCGCTTTACGCTTCCGTTGACTCGTCGTCTTTCCCGTAAAACAGCTTACCGATTTTAATCATCGGGCGGTTATTGGCTTTCCGGTGCAGGTTGGTATCGCGCAGGGAATAGACGCAGCCGCAGTACTCTTGCTGATAGAACTGTTCGCGCTTGCTGATTTCAATCATGCGCGCGGAGCCGCCCTGTTTACGCCAGTTGTAATCCCAGTAGCTCATACCTTCATAAGGCGCGGCGGCACGGTGCCCACAGTCGTTAATCTGCTGCATGTTTTTCCAGCGGGAAATACCCAGCGAGCTGCTGATGACATTAAATCCGTGCTCATGCGCGTAAAGTGCGGTACGCTCGAAACGCATATCAAAGCACATTGTGCATCTGACCCCACGCTCCGGCTCCCACTCCATACCTTTCGCACGCTCAAACCAGTTATCGGTATCGTAATCCGCATCCACAAACGGCACGCCGTGCTGTTCCGCAAAGCGAATGTTTTCATCCTTGCGCAGCAAATACTCTTTCTGCGGGTGAATGTTTGGGTTGTAGAAGAACACGGTGTATTCGATACCGGACGCGTGTATAGCCTCCATAACTTCGCCCGAGCAGGGCGCGCAGCAGGAGTGCAGCAGGAGTTTCTTCTCGTTGTTTGGCAGCTGTAAAACTGGCCGGGTAAATTCTTGCATCGCAGGTGATCCTAAAGCTTATTCACTTTTTTGCCAGAGGGTAGCAGGAACGGGGGCGAGGAAACACCATAAATCAGTAAAGATACTAATGTTTGGGAGGTTTATGAACAGCATTCAGGTGAAACGCGTGGTGATTACCGGCGGGCCTGGTTCCGGGAAAAGTACCGTGATTAATGCGCTGGAGCGCCGGGGCTTTTACTGTCAGCCGGAGGCCGGGAGGAGCGTTATTCAGCATCAGCAGCAAATTGGCGGTCATGCCTTACCCTGGCTGGATCCTGCGGCATTTGCTGAGCAGATGCTTGGCTGGGATATGCGTTCCTGGCATGGGGCAGACGAAAAACAACGTTATTGTTTCTACGATCGCGGCGTGCCGGACATTCTGGGCTATCTCACTCTAATGCAGTTGCCCATTCCCGATCATCTGTTGGAAGCCGTTAAACGGTTTTCCTACCATTCTGATATTTTCCTGGCGCCGCCCTGGAAGGCTATTTATGCCGGGGATGCAGAAAGAAAGCAGAGCTGGGAAGAGGCGGTACAGACGGCCGAGATTATGGAGGATACCTACAGCAAACTAGGTTATCGAATCATTACCTTGCCGGCAGGGAGCGTGGAGTGGAGAACAGATTTTATCCTCCAGGCGCTGGAGAAGCGTTAGCGAAGAGCGCGGTAGCCCTTCGCTAATCGACGTTAGAGCTGTTCCAGCGCGTTCAGCACGGCTTCCGGCATGGAAGGGCGGCCATTGGCCAGGCAGGTAGCGACAAACGTCGCTTCGGCATAGACCACGCCGTCGACTTTAATCTGCTGGGTGAAGTTCACGCGGTTGCGTTTTTCGTTGCGCTCAAGCTGGCAGGTGACCTCAACGCTGTCGCCTTTCTGCAGGCTCTTACGAAAACGCAGGGAATACTCCAGCACCATGTAGAGCTTGCCCTGCCGGAACTCTTCCTCGATATCAATGCCGAGCGCCTCGCGCATGTAGGCGTGTCGAGTCCACTCCATGTAAAACGGATAGTACAGGCCGTCGACTACGCCCTGAAAATCAATATGGCTTTCATCCACTTCATAATGCTTAGAAAACATGTTTCAGTCCTGATGTTGTTATAAAAGTTAAGTGCCAGAAATCCTGCCCTGGCTATTTTTTGCACAGCTTGTTGGTGGTACAATACTACTGATTTCACAACCCAACAGAGGATTACCATGGACACCGAGATAACCCCAACCACCTTAGCGTTTGAATTTCTTCGTCGTGAACAAGAGCAGTTAACCCCCGCGCAATTCCTGATCCGCCTGCAGCAGCTCAAGCTGGAGTTTGCCGATCTGCTGGGTTTAACCCACCTCGAGCTGCGTGAAGAGATTTTCCATGCGCACCGGTTGGGGATTCACTGATCCCTCTCTGTCAGCAGTAATGCACAAGAGCCACCGCAAGCGGTGGCTTTATGTTTTTTAGCGTGAGAAGAAAATCAGCTTCAGCCCCAAAATTCCCATCACGCCGCCCGCTAAGCGGTCAATCACGGTTTTAAAGCGCAGGTAGGCATTGCGCGGCTTCTCGGAAGAGAGCACCAGCGTGACAATCGAATACCATCCCGCATCAATCACAAAGCACAGCACCGGCAGTACGACGTAGTAGAACGCCGGGATCTCGCGCGGCAGCAGCGCGGTAAAAATACTGGCAAACACGACGGCGGTTTTAGGGTTGCTCAACTGGGTGAACAGCCCGTCGCGGAAGGTGGCCATCATGCTTTTATCGCTTTTTCCCACGGCACCCACGTGCAGCGGTTCGCGCGAGTGTTTGATGATTTTATAGGCCAGCCACAGCAGATAAAGCCCGCCGGCTATCTTGATCCCGGTATAAGCCAGCGGCACCGCCAGCAGAAAAGCCTGCAGACCCAGCAGCGCCATCAGTGAAAACGCGGCAGCGCCGACACCGGTCCCCAGTGCGGTCACCAGGCCATGCGCACGGGAACGGGCCACGGCATTCTGGGCGACATAAACAAAGCTTGGGCCGGGGCTCATGGCGCCCAACGCGATGGTGGCGGTAATAGCAAAAAGGGGCGTGATAACGCTCATTTACGGGATCCTGTTGGTGGAAAAACATTTTTTTAACCTGAAAGCCGCGCGGGTGACAACCGCAAGTGTGTGCCGATTTATTACCGCCGCTCGCGTAGCCGGTCGATCATCCAGCGCCCAGCTGGCCCAGGCGGCGTTTTGTTCGACCAGGCGACATCCACCTCAAGATTTTGCGGCCAGCCCTCCACCTTCAGTGGCTTAAGCACGCCGTGCCCAAACTGGTTAACCAGCCAGCTCGGCAAAATCCCCCAGCCAAATCCCTGTTCCGCCATTTCAAGCAGCAGCAGTAAAGACGGAGACGACCAGATGGGGCCGTGCGCGGCGACCTTGCCGGGGCGCACAAAGGTTTTAAGCACCAGTTGCCTAACGGTATGTAACTCATCCATCCGCACCTCTGTCTGCTTCGCCAGCGGGTGATCGCGATGAATAAAAATGGTCATTTCTGCGCCGACCTGAAGGCGGGCGACGGTGATATCCGGCGGGTAACTCTCCTGAACCCGCAGGACGCCGACGTGGGCCCGGCCAATCTGCAGGCTATCAATCACGTCTTCATCTTCGGCAATGATGCATTCAAATTCGATGTCCGGGTAACGCTCGGAAAACTGCTGCAGGATGGATTCGTGGTGGGCGGTTTGCCACATGTCGGAAAGCACAAACGTCAGGCGAGGCTCGACGTTGTCTGCCAGCCTGACGGAAACTTCATCCAGCCGCTCGCTGGCGGCAAAAATCGCCTGCACATAGGGCAAAACGCGCTGCCCGTGCGGGGTGAGCGTGGGTTGCCTGGCGTGGCGGTCAAACAGCGTCACGCTGAGATCGGCCTCGAGGTTGGCAATGGCGCTGCTGATGGTGGACTGGCTCTTTTTCAGCTTACGCGCGGCAGCGGAAAAAGAGCCCGTTTCAACGGCCTGCAAAAAGGCTTCCAGTGATTCCGGGGAGTAACGCATAAACTATCGCTTTTATCGATGGCTGTTAGCTATATCATATCAATAATTACGATGATAATGGCGTCCTTGTGAAAAAGGAGTCATCAAAATGAAATCGCAAAACAACAGAAGCCTGTCTGAGCGCATTGTGCATGCCGTCGGCTTCGAGGCCATCGCCATCGGTATCTGCGCGCCAACCGCCGCCTGGCTGATGAACAAACCGCTGTTCCAGATGGGGGCGCTGGCCATCATGCTCTCCACCGTCGCGATGGTCTGGAACATTATTTACAACGCCGGGTTTGATAAATTTTACCCGCCGTCACGCAAGCGTGGCATGGGATTACGTGTTGCGCACGCGCTAGGCTTTGAAGGGGGCTTTATTCTGATTGGCCTGCCGCTCGCCGCGTGGATGCTGAATGTCACCCTGCTGCAGGCGCTGATGGTGGAGATAGGCTTCTTCCTGTTCTTCCTGCCATACACCGTGGTTTATAACTGGTGCTACGACTGGCTGCGTGCCAAACGCTTTCAGAACGTGGCCAGCAGAGAGATGAAAAAACAGTCCTGATTTGCAGGATTGTGCAAGCATCAAACAGGATTGCGCTACAGGAAAACGGGCGTGTACAGCGACACTTTAAGCGTCAAACACAACTCCCTGGAGCGCAAAAATGAAAACCATCGACACCCTCTATATTAACGGTCAGCACGTCACGCCCCACGGCACTGAAGTGCTGACCTTAATTCATCCCGTCAGCGAACAACCTGTCGCTCAGGTTCGCCTGGCAGACGAAGAAGACACCCGCCTCGCCATCGCCGCCGCAAAAGCCGCTTTTCCGCAAATGCGCCTTTCCAGCCGTGAGCAAAGAATGATTTGGCTGCAACTGCTGCACGACGCCGTGAAAGCGCGTGAAGAAGAGCTGGTTGAGACCATGGTGGATGAATACGGCTGTCCGATCGCTTTCGCCCAAAGCACAGTGACTCGCTCGTACAACAGCTTCCTGCAGGCTATCGATCTGCTGAAAGACTATGCCTTTGAAACCCAGGCGGGAATGGCGAAAGTCGTCATGGAGCCGCTGGGCGTGGTTGGGCTCATTACCCCGTGGAACGCGAACTACGGCTTTATCGCCGGAAAACTGTCGATGGTGATTGCCTCCGGCAGCACCGCAGTTATCAAACCCAGCGAACTGAGTGCCCGCCAGACGGCGATCATCACCAAATGCTTGCACGCAGCCGGGCTGCCTGACGGCGTGATTAATATCGTTACCGGCCTGGGCAATGTGGTTGGCGCGGAAATCACGCGCCATCCGGACGTGGCTAAAATCTCGTTCACTGGCTCAACGGCGGTGGGCAAAACGATTGCTCGCGACGGGGCGGCAACCATGAAGCGCGTGACGCTCGAGCTGGGTGGCAAATCTGCCAACGTGCTGCTGGACGATGCCGACCTGGACACCGCCATTCCGCTGGCGCTGCAGGTGATGAGCTGGAACAGCGGCCAGGCCTGTATCGCCGGAACTCGCCTGCTGGTGCCAGAAAGCAAGCTGGAGGAGGTCAAAGCGCAAATCCTCAAATATCTGCCTGGTCTGGTACCAGGCAACCCGCGGGATCCGAAAACCAACATCGGAGCCGCCGTGACCGCCCGCCAGTATCAGCGCGTGCAGGAGTATATTCGTAGCGGGATTGCCGAAGGTGCGGAGCTGCTTAGCGGCGGAGAAGGGCGTCCGGAAGGGCTGGAAAGCGGTTACTTTGTGAAACCGACGGTGTTTGTGAACGTGCGCAATGATATGACCATTGCCCAGCAGGAAATTTTTGGCCCGGTGCTGTCGGTCATTACCTACCGTGATGACGCAGAGGCGGTACAGATCGCCAACGATACGGTTTATGGCCTGCAGGCCTACGTCAGCGGGAAAGATGCTGCGCGCACGGCGGCCGTTGCCAGTCAGCTCATCGCGGGGCGTGTGTTCGTCAACGGCGTTTATGACGAGCCGCTCGCGCCGTTCGGCGGTTTTAAACAGTCTGGTCTTGGCCGTGAATTTGGCACTTACGGGCTGGAAGCGTATCTTGAACCCAAAGCCATTATGGGGCAGTAATATGCAACAACCTGAGCGGCCTTCGGGCCGCATTATTGAAGAGCTACACCAGCGCGTAGCCCGTCGTTACCCGGAGGGCGGCAGCGGGGTGAAAGAGCTGAGCTGCGAGCTGCCGTGGCTCAGCTTTATTCGCATCGAACAGCCGACATTGCTCAATCGCGGAATGCTTTCCCCGTCCATGTGCATGGTGTTGCAGGGCAGCAAAAAAATGCTTATTGGTGACAACGTCACGGAATACGGTCCCGGCAGCTATTCGCTGGCCGCCGTGGATATGCCGGTATCCGGGCAGGTAACCCGCGCCAGCGAAGCCGAGCCTTACTACGGCGTGCGCATCGATCTCGACGGGAAAGAAATTGCCGACCTGATCATGAACATGAACGTGGTGCTGCCGGACGGCAACGGGGAGAAAACCGGGGCCTGGGTCGCCGCTGCGGAAGAAGAACTCCAGAGCGCTTTTCTGCGCCTGGTTACGCTGCTGGACAGCCCACAGCATCTGCATGCCCTGGCGCCGCTCATCAAGCAAGAAATACTTTACCGGCTGGTCATCGCTCCCGCCGGGGCTTCATTCTGGAAACAGGCGCTGGGCTGGGCGCAGGGCAAAGGCGTGGGAGAAGCCATTAACTGGATCAAACAGAATTACGCCGAGCCGCTGGTCATTGATGAGCTGGCGAAGCGCGTCGGCATGAGCGCTTCCAGCCTGCATCACCGCTTCAAAGCCCTGACGATCATGAGCCCGCTGCAGTACCAAAAACAGCTTCGCCTGCTGGAGGCTCGCCGGCGTTTATTGAGCTGCGAAGGCGATGTGGCCAGCATCGCCTGGAAGGTGGGCTATGATTCCCCCTCCCAGTTTAACCGTGAATACCGCCGGGCATTTGGCGCGTCACCGCTGCAGGACATTGATGCCCTGCGCCAGCAGGGCACTTCGTTCTAGGTCGTTTTCCGTGCCACAATAAACAGGCGGGGGAACGGCATCAGCACGTTGCCGTCATGCTGCTTGCGGTAGGCGCGCTGCAGCAACTGGTGGTAGCGCTCCAGAAACGCTTCCTGCTGAATGGCGTCCAGCCCGTGCAGGTAAGGGCGCAGACCCGTCGAGCTTAACCATTCAATGATGGCGTGGGCTGACGGCATGACGTGGAAATACGTCGTGCGCCAGATATCCACCGTGCAGCCACTTTCGGCCAGCAGATCGTAATATTCCTGAGCCGTCAGCAAGGCTTCGCGGCTTGAACGCGAGATCCCCAGTTCATCTGCCACCTGGCGCATCAGGGTATGCGTGGGCTCCTGCCAGTTATCGGGCATTTGCACCGCCAGCACGCCGCCGTCTGCCAGCTGTGCCGCCAGGTGCGGGAAGACCTGCTTATGGTTGGCTATCCACTGCAGCGAAGCATTGGCGAAGATCACATCCTGCTTCCTGGCGGGCTGCCAGGTAGCGATATCCGCCTCTTCAAAGCGGCAGTCGGGTAGCGCGGCGCTTGCTTTGGCAAGCATTGCGGGGGAGTTATCCAGCCCGGTAATCGTGGCCTTTGGTGCCAGGTTGCGCAGCAGCGCCGTGGAGTTGCCGGGGCCGCAGCCCAAATCGGTAAAAGTGTTTGCGCCAGGGTGGTTAATTCGGGCAACCAACTCAGCGGCCGGGCGGGTACGTTCAGCTTCAAACTGCAAATAGAGCGCGGGGTTCCAGTCCTGCATCGTTTTATCCTCGTTGCTTTGCTAACATTGCCGACAAATTATTTTATACGCTATTGAAGGTAACGCATGGCTAAACATCCGGTTGGCAAATATTTGAGACTAGAGCTCACCCATAACGACAATGACCTGCTGATTTATGTGGTGAAGGGCAGCCGCATCGAAGACATGCCGCCTGACGAAGACGAGGATTATCCGGGGGAAATGCACCTTGCTATGCCGAAAATGAACCGTGAGCTGGATGCCGAGCTGGCACGTTTGCTGGATGAAGCCTCCGGTGGTGACGTTATCGTGATTATCTGTGCCGCTGACAGCGTGTTTGAACACGGATTTTCGCAGGTCAGGGCGCTGCGCAAATAACATCAGTTACCCGGCGGCAGGCCGGGTAATTTTTAGCAATTAGTGTAAGCCCAGGCGGAATAATTCCGTCGGTTCAAATTGCCCTTCGCAACCTTCCACTTCCACGCATTTACTGCGGCGAATTTGTTCAGCATTCTTACCTTCACCGTGAATGGCTTTAATCAGCCCGGTTTTGCCTGTGCCGTTAATCAAAACTCGGCTGCCGGTAGTAATGGCGTTACGGTTGCGGTCCCAGGTCATCATCATGTTGAGCACTCCTCTTAACGAATGAAACAGTTTGACCGGAGACTATTTAAGGCCGATGTGAGGCAGGATTCATTAATCAAAATCAAATTGTATGATGAATTGGCAATTATTTTGCGGCCAATAAACTGGACGGTCTGATTTCCAGGATGTGATTTTTCTCCATAATTAACTCAAGCGAAACGGCTGGTTACGTATTGCTGGTTTAGAATATGACTTTAGACACACTCTTTTGGCATAGTGATTAACCTGTATTCTCAGGAGCTTACTATGGATCGTCGCCATTTTATTACCTGTGTTACCGCCGGACTGCTCGTGGCTAAAGCGGGCGTTTCTTTTGCTGCATCAGGGGTGAAGCGTTCGGTTATTCCGTTGTGGAAAGGTACGCCTCCCGGCGGCGGTGGGCCGACAGGGAGTATTCAGACGTCGGCGCGCGGGGCGCAGAGCAATATTGCGCTCCCGATTCTGACCGTGATTGAACCCGAGTCACCTAATGGCCAGGCCGTGCTGGTGGCTGCGGGTGGGGGCTATAAGCGCATTGAAATGGGTTCAGAAGCGTGGCCTGCGGCAGAATGGCTGGTAGCGCGGGGGTACACCGCGTATGTGCTGAGCTACCGTTTGCCGTCGGAAGGATGGGCGGACGGCAATCTGGTTGCTTTGCAGGACGCGCAGCGCGCGTTAAGAATTGTGCGCGATCGGGAACATAACGTCAGCGTGCTGGGCTTTTCCGCCGGTGGGCATTTGCTTGGCCTGGCCGCCACGCGCCCTGATTACCGTTCGTATCCAAAGCAGGATCGTTTAGACGATAAACCCGCCTTTGCCGATCGGGCGGCGTTAATTTATCCGGTTATTACGCTGGAGAAGCCGTACGAACATACTTCCACGCATAAAGTTCTGGTCGGGAAGGATGCTTCTTCTGCCGAGAACGCCACCTGGTCCGTGCAGAATTATGTCACCCCGCATTCGCCACCGTTTTTCCTGGTCCAGGCCGAAGACGACCCGGTTTCCGACCCGCAGAATACGTTGATTATGGCCGCGGCCTGCGAGCAGCAGCATGTCCCGGTTGAAATGCATCGCTACAGTAGCGGTGGTCACGGTTTTGGCATGGGCAAACCTGGCACACCGACCGTGAAATGGCCCGAGCATTACGCGAAATGGTTGGCGAAAAGTTAGTGCTGGATCGGTATTTAAAATAAGTATTACGTCGCCCCCTCAAGAAATTTCCCCGCAATCCGATATCCATAGGGATGTATTTCGGCAGGATGCCGTTTCCCATTCCCAATGATGGCACGCAAATAACAATTAACTTTACGTGGTCAATATGGATATCAACGAGAAAATCAAAACCTTTGGTGAGGCTCTTAAAAACCGGCTCGATTCGTCACTCATTGACTTCGCGCTGGAATATATCGACTTCTCAGAAAATGTACTGGCTTTTGAAACGCTATGTGGACATATCGCAAATTATCAGGTGCGTATTAGCCCTGATGAGTACAGGCAGGTATTGGATATTGCGGGGCTACTGGAGATCGATAATCAATATGCTGAAATCGATCCCCTGAGAAATTTATTAAATTAAACCCTTTCGGTGTTAGGGATATCCGGCCTCAGGGTTGGATTATCCTTAATGCTGATAAAATATATCGCCAGCCATTGCCTGAAGGATTTTTCCTTCGGCGTCGGTAATTAAGACATAATTGCCACCCATGTAGGTCCAGTGGCTACCGGCCTGTGGCGCAGGGAGATGGCGAAGCTGCCAGCTTTTGATGTTATAGGGTTCGGTCCGGTAGATGTCGGGCGCAATGTCGCCGATCTTGTACATTTTGAAATCTGAGGAGAATTCTTTCAGTTCATAGGACTGTGCCGACGTGCCCGGGGCCGTCGCTTTTAGCTGCTTATCCCCTGAATAGGCAAAGGCCAGAGAGGGCAGCGCGCCCGCGAGCCATACCGCTGTTAATACCGCTACTTTTGTTGACTTGCGCATAAATTCTCCAGAGTGAATCCAGTCTGCTTTTGTTGATTCCGTATAGGAAGACAACAAATTGTGCCGATTTACTCATTACGCGCTGTATTTTTTTGTTAGCAAATCCTCCACCGCGGTGGCGCAGAAATGAAAACGCCTCCCGGAAATTTTATTTCGCGAGAGGCGTCGTAGGTGGGGGAAGGTCACCGTTCATTAGTCATCCCATTTGTGGCTAAACCAGGCGGCAAGAAAACCGGAAAATAAGATGAATCCCAGTACTGCCATAAATACGTTAATGTTCCCTAACATAGTTAATCCTCCAGGTTACTGCATTTCTATAGAAATACCTCGCGTGATAAAAAAGGGTTTACTCAGATGAGTGGAGCTATCATACCGTACACAACTTAAACAATCCCTAACCGCTGGTAAATTATTCGTTTTGTGAAGTAAATGAGTTTCTGTATGTGCCGGGTGACGTCCGAAGATGTTTCCGGAAATGATGGCGCAGCGTCGCCGCCGAGCCAAATCCCGTCCGTTCGGCAATATGTTCTATCGGCAGCGTGCTGTTTTCCAGCAGTTCCCGGCAGCGTTTAAGGCGGGTTTGCAGCAGCCACGCGGCGGGCGTGATGCCCGTCGCGGCTTCGAAGCGGCGTAAAAAAGTCCTCGGGCTCATGCCGACATAGGCGGCCAGGCTTGCCACGGAGTGCCGCTCGCTTAAATGGCGCTGCAGGTGATCAAACAGCGGCGCAAATCGCTCGCCTTCGTACTCGACCGGAACGGCCTGTTCAATAAACTGCGCCTGGCCGCCCTCGCGATGAGGCTGCACGACTAAGCGCCGGGCAACGCTGTTGGCTGCAGCGGCACCAAAATCCCGGCGTACCAGATGCAGGCCGAGGTCGATGCCCGCCGCGCTGCCCGCCGAGGTCAAAATATTCCCGTTATCCAGATAAAGCACGTCCGGGATCACTTCGATCTTCGGATAACGCGCCTGCAGCGCTTCGGTATAGCGCCAGTGGGTGGTTGCCCGCTGGCCATCAAGCAAGCCTGTTGCCGCCAGCACAAACACGCCGGAGCAAATGGACATCAGGCGTGCGCCACCCGCATGTGCCGCCCGCAATGCCGCAATAAGTGATTCCGGTACGGGCTCATTGATGCCGCGCCAGCCAGGAACAACAATCAAACTGGCTTCAGCCAGCAAATCCAGCCCGCCATCCACCGCCAGACGAATACCGCCCATCGCCCGCAGCTCACCGGGCTCAATACCGGCGACGGCAAAGCGGTACCAGCTCTCGCCCAGTTCGGGGCGCGGCAGGCCGAAAATTTCTACGGCCACGCCGAACTCGAACGTGCAAAGGCCGTCGTAAGCCAGCGCGACAACGAGAGGGTTTTTAGGCAAGGCGAATGATTTTGTCATGATATTTACGCTAATCGTCATTCGTGCCAGCTGTCAAGCCTCCGTCGCGGCGTCAGAATCAAAGCACACATCAAAAGGAGATAAACATGAGCTACGTGACTGATTACCCTGCGGCTGCCCCAGAAACTGTCGCCGCCCATTACTTGCAAAAACTGTCGCTTGAAACTGACTGTGCCGACGTCAACGCGGCGATCCAGAGCGGCGATCTTGATTTTGTGCTGCTGCACGTGGTGGGGTCCGATGAAACATTTGCCCGGCGGCATCTGCCGGGGGCTATTCATTTGCCACACAGATTCATCACAGAATCCCGCATGGCCGAATGGCCCGACGACACGCTGTTTGTGGTGTACTGCGCCGGGCCGCACTGCAACGGTGCCGACCGGGCGGCCCTGAAACTGGCGCAAATCGGCAGGCGAGTGAAAGTGATGCCCGGCGGCATCACTGGCTGGGAAGATGAAGGTCTGCCTTTCGCCTAAATCAGCGCGCGGAGCACCATATCACCGCCAAGCAGAACGAGGCAGATCAGGAAGCCGCGCTTAAAGGCTAATGGGCTGATGCGTTTGCGAATACGCTGGCCCGCAAACAGGCCGATAAGCGCGGCGATAACCGCCATAACCGACGTGCTGATGGCGATTTCCTGCAGCGCGCCGTGCCACCAAAGCCCGGCGGCGAGTGCAAGTGTCGAGAAGGTAAAAGACAGCCCGAGCGCCTGCACCAGTTCATCGCGCTCAAGCCCCAGAGACTGAATATAGGGCACGGCGGGGATCACAAACACGCCCGTTCCGCCGGTCAACAAACCGGTGAGAAAACCGATCAGCGGCGAAAGCCAGCGTTCGTGGCTGGCGGGAACATGCAGTGGCCTGGCAAACAACGTCCATAACGCATAAACGATCAGGGCAATGCCCAGAGCAACGGTCGTTGCGTGACTGCTGCCCGAAGCCAACAGGTTACTGCTGCCCAGGGTACCCAGCACAATGGTAAGCATCATCGGCCACAGGCGTTTTAGCAATGCAGCCAGGTTGCCCCCTTCATAAAGCTGAAAGATATTGGTCAGAAAAGAGGGTAAAAGCAGCATGCCAGCGGCTGCGACCGGAGAGATCAGTGATCCTAAAATCCCCATCGCGACGGTAGGTAACCCCATCCCCGTGACGCCCTTGACGGTGCCAGCAAGCACAAAAGTAGCGGCAATGGCAAGACTCAGGCTGAGATCATTCATGCGTGTTTTCCTTATGTGCGCTGCGGCTGTCCTGCGGAGCCTGTTCGCGATCAAACATACCGTAATCCCGGATCACGCCTGCCACCCTGAGCCGGTAATCGTTGAAGACCGAGTGACGCCCCTGATGCTGAACACTGCGGTGTAATTCCTGATTGCGCCATTGCTGCACGGCGGCCTCATCGCGCCAGAACGAAAGCGACAGGATTTTTCCCGGTTCGCTAAGACTTTGAAAACGTTCAATGGAAATAAACCCATCAATATCGGTAAGCAGGGGTTTTAACTCTGCCGCCAGTTCAAGATAGCGGCTATAGTGTTCTTCTGCAGGCAGGACTTCAAAGATTACGGCGATCATCAGGTGGCTCCTTATTGTTCTGTCGTGCTAACCCTAATCCATCGTCAGACAGGACGCTTCGCTGAGCATCGAAATATGGAAACAGATTTTCTAGAAACCCGGCTTGCCGCCGTTGCCGCCGCCATTGCGGACAAAACCCGGGCCAGCATGCTGTGCGCGTTAATGGATGGCCGGGCCTGGACGGCAACCGAACTGAGCATCATGGCTAATGTGGCACCATCCACGGCCAGCAGCCATCTGGCAAAGTTAATGGAGCAGTCGCTGATTGCCTGCGTGCAGCAGGGGCGACACCGTTACTACCGGCTTTACAGCAGCCAAATTGCCGGGGCGCTGGAAGGATTAATGGGTTTAGTAGGCCGCGATGACGCCGCAATGCGCACCAAAACCCCCGGCAATCTTCGCTACGCCAGAACCTGCTACGACCATATGGCAGGGGAAATCGCCGTGGCGCTGCACGATGCATTATTTCGCCTGAGCTGGCTGGAAGGGGAAGAGTATTCCGTGACTGCCCTCGGTAAAGAACAATTTCAGCTCCTGGGCGTAAACGTAGAAAACGGGGCCTCGCGCCGTCGTTATGCCTGCGGCTGTCTGGACTGGAGCGAAAGACGCGAGCACCTGGGCGGGCAGTTAGGCAAATCGTTGCTGCACACCTGCGAGCAAAAAGGGTGGATGCGGCGGGATCTGGTCAGCCGTGAGCTGCACGTGTCCGAAAGCGGCAAACGCAAGCTGGCGGGGCTATTTGGAGTGGTATTTTAGAGAGAGAACTGAGGTGATTTAAGCTGTAACCACTGGATATCTCCTTCAACTCAGGTGGCCCCTCTCCCTAAAAGAGAGAGGGGATAAAAAATGCTCCACTGTTTGTTTTCGCCCTCTCCCTTCTCAGGGAGAGGGCCGGGGTGAGGGTGACTCTCCCGATTACTCGCTAACCTTTTCCGCTTTACCCGCCAGCTGTGCCAGGAAGTCATACCGCTTCTGCAAATCGGCGGCGGCGTCTTTCCACAGCTGCTCGGCGACTTCCGGCTGCTGGGCGTTCAGGCGGCGGAAACGTTGCTCCTTCATTAGCGTATCGGCCAGTGCATCTGACGGTGGACGGGAATCCAGCGCCAGCGGCACTTTGCCTTCGTCCGCGCGGCGCGGGTCGAAGCGATAGAGCGGCCAGAAGCCGGTGGCGGTCAGCTGGCGCATCTGATCGTGGCTCAGCGCCAGATCGTAACCGTGCTCTTCGCAAGGGCTGTAGGCGATGATCAGCGACGGGCCAGGATAGGCCTCCGCCTCCTGAATGGCCTTCATCGTCTGGTTAAGCTGTGCCCCCAGCGAAATCTGCGCGACGTAAACATGGCCGTACATCATCATGCTGACGCCCAGGTCTTTACGTGCTTTACGCTTGCCGTGCTCGCCAAACTTGGTGACGGCGCCCAGCGGCGTGGCTTTAGACGCCTGGCCGCCGGTATTGGAGTAACACTGCGTATCCAGCACCAGAATATTGACGTTTTCGGTCAGGCTCAGTACGTGGTCGAGGCCGCCGAAACCGATGTCATAGGCCCAGCCGTCACCGCCAATCAGCCAGATAGATTTCTCCACCAGCGCGTCGGCATCGGTCACCAGTTGACGGGCATCGGCATCGGCATCGTCAATGTCCGCCAGATGTTTACGCAGCTCGGCAACCTGTTCGCGGCGAACTTCTGGCGTCGCTTCCGCGTGAAGCTGCTCATTAAGCTCGGCTGGAAGTTTATCGGCAAACTGTCCCAGTAAACGCATGACGCGGGCGCGGTGCTGATCCACCGTCAGGCGGAAGCCCAGTCCAAATTCGGCGTTATCCTCAAACAGCGAGTTGGCCCAGGCTGGCCCGCGGCCGTTAGCGTCGGTGGTGTACGGCGTGGACGGCAGGTTACCGCCGTAAATAGACGAACAGCCGGTGGCGTTAGCAATCAGCATGCGGTCGCCGAACAGTTGGGTGAGGATTTTAATGTACGGCGTTTCGCCGCAGCCGGAGCAGGCCCCGGAGTACTCAAACAGCGGCGTTAACAGCTGCGAAGTACGGATGTCGATACGCTCCAGGCTGGTGCGATCGATTTCCGGCAGATTGAGGAAGAAGTCATAG
Organism: Cedecea neteri; assembly: GCF_000758325.1. Lineage (NCBI taxonomy): Bacteria > Pseudomonadati > Pseudomonadota > Gammaproteobacteria > Enterobacterales > Enterobacteriaceae > Cedecea > Cedecea neteri. The sequence goes on from NZ_CP009459.1 coordinate 3,214,136, forward strand.
TTCTCTTTCTCTTCTTCAACGTGTTCAAGGCGAGACAGCATATTAATCGCCTTGATTTCCGGGTTCTGGCGATCTTTAGCCGGGCAGACTTCTACGCAGAGATTACAGCCGGTGCAATCCTCAGGTGCCACCTGCAGCACGTATTTCTGGCCGCGCATATCCCGGGACTTCACGTCCAGCGACTGCAGGGCTTCCGGGGCGCCTTCCATTGCCTCAGGCTGAACCACTTTGGCACGAATAGCCGAATGCGGGCAGGCGGCAACGCAGTGGTTGCACTGGGTGCAAATGTCCGGCTTCCAGATAGGAATTTCTTCGGCGATGTTGCGTTTTTCCCAGCGGGTGGTGCCCATCGGCCAGGTTCCGTCCGGCGGCAAAGCGGAAACCGGAAGGGCATCGCCGAGGCCAGCGAGCATCGCGGCGGTGACGGTTTTCACAAAATCAGGTGCAGCGTCGGAGACGACCGGCGGACGCATCGTACTTGCCGGGTTAACGTCCTGCAGAGGCACTTCGGCGAGGGAGTCACGAGCCAGCGCCAGCGCCTGCCAGTTGCGCTCGACGATTTCCGTCCCTTTGCTGCTGTAGCTTTTGGCAATCGCGCCCTGCAGCTCTGCCAGCGCGGTGTCGCCAGGCAGGACCTGCGTCAGGTGGAAGAACGCCATCTGCATCACGGTGTTGATCCGGGCACCCAGATGACATTCACGGGCGATCTTCGCCGCATTAATGACGTACAGGCGAGCCTGTTTCTGGTTGAGCACCGCCTGAACTTCCTGCGGCAGGCGGCTCCACACCTCGTCGGCGGCGTAAGGCGTGTTCAGCAGGAAAATACCGCCGGGCTTCAGGCGCTCAGCCATCTGGTACTTGTCGATAAACTGCAGCTGGTGACAGCCAACAAAATCGGCTTTCTCGATCAGGTAGGTGGAGTTGATCGGCTGCTCGCTCACGCGCAGGTGAGAAACCGTCAGCCCTCCAGCTTTTTTAGAGTCATAAACGAAATAACCCTGGGTAAACCACGGCGTGGAGTTACCGATAATTTTGATATTGTTTTTGGTCGCAGAAACACTGCCGTCGCTGCCCAGACCATAAAACAGCGCTTCGAGTTTGGCGCGGTTCGGCAGGGTGTTTTCCGGCAGCGGCAGCGACAGGTTGGTCACGTCGTCGTAAATGCCCACGGTAAAGCGCGGGCGCGGTTTGGCTTCGCGTAGCTCGTTGAAAATAGCCAGGACGCATTCCGGGCCAAACTCTTTGGATGACAGCCCGTAGCGGCCCCCAATCACGCGAGGCAGCGTTTCGCGATCGCCGCGGCTCACGGCTTCGGCAAGCGCGGTCATCACGTCGAGATACAGTGGTTCGGCAAGGGCGCCCGGCTCTTTGGTACGGTCAAGCACCGCCACCTGGCGCGCGGTTTGCGGCAGAACTTCCAGCAAGTGTTCGGCGGAGAAGGGGCGGTACAGACGAACTTTCAGCACGCCGACTTTTTCGCCGCGGGTCAGCAATTCATCGACAACTTCTTCGCAGGTGCCGACGGCGGAGCCCATCACGATGATCACGCGGTCCGCTTCCGGGTGGCCGTAATACTCAAACGGACGATAGCTGCGGCCGGTGGTGGCGGCAAAGTCGTTCATCGCCTGTTCAACGTGCGCGTAAACCGCGTTGTACCACGGATTGGTCGCTTCTCGGGACTGGAAGTAAGTGTCCGGGTTGGCCGACGTGCCGCGAATCACCGGGTGTTCCGGGTTCAGGGCGCGGGCGCGATGCTCATCGATCTCTTTTTGCGGCAGCAGGCTGCGAAGGGTATCGTCCGCCAGCGGCACAATTTTGTTGATTTCGTGCGAGGTGCGGAAGCCGTCGAAGAAGTGAATAAACGGCACGCGGCTTTTCAGGGTCGCAATATGGGAAATCAGCGCGAAGTCTTGCGCCTCCTGGACGCTGCTGGCGCATAGCATCGCGCAGCCGGTCTGGCGTACGGCCATCACGTCGGAATGATCGCCAAAAATGGAAAGTGCATGGGTGGCCACGGTGCGCGCGGCAACGTGGAGAACAAATGGCGTCAGCTGGCCTGCAAGCTTGTACAGCGTCGGGATCATTAGCAGTAAGCCCTGCGATGACGTAAACGATGTGGAAAGCGCCCCGGTTTGCAGCGCGCCGTGCACCGCCCCAATCGCGCCTGCTTCTGACTGCATCTCGACTACGCGAGGAACATCTCCCCACACGTTCTTCCTGCCGTCACCGGACCAGGCATCCGCCTGTTCTGCCATTGTCGAGCTGGGAGTAATGGGGTAGATGGCAATTACTTCGCTGGCACGAAACGCCACGGAGGCGACTGCGCCGTTGCCGTCGATAGTGATCATAAGACACCCTTACATTGCGCAAAATAAAGGGACTCGTCTGAAAACCTGGAGCCCCGTTGTAATTCCTCAATTATAGTGTGTCCACCTTAGGCATTAGAAGTTATGGGCCTGCCGAGTGCACAAATTGATCCACGATTAACAGTGAAATAACCTGGTCACGCACTGCGCTGAATCATAAAGGGAATTAAAGACGCTCAGAAAACTCCGATGTTTTGGCTTGAAAGGTGATCTTTGCCACAAAAAACAACACATTTTATTGCTTTGTGGACTCGACGCAGCAGGAGCCATGCGCCATTATGCAAAGGTTTTGCATATTCAGACGGGAGAGAGAAGCCATGCGCGCTGCGTTTTTAGCCGGTTGTGCCGCACTGTTATTATCAGCTTGCAGTAATGAACCCCCTCAACAGGCCACTGCGGCCCACGTACCGCCAGGGCTCAGGGCGGCAATGTCCAGCCAGGGCGAAGCGAACTGTGCGATGATTGGCGGCACCATGAGCGTGGCGCGTCAGCTGGATGGCAGCGCGATTGGCATGTGTGCCATGCCGAACGGCAAGCGCTGTAACGAAAACTCGCTTGCCGCTGGCACCTGTGGAAGCTACTGATTAATTAACGAGATCGGCCAGTTTGTACGTCAGCGTATGCTGGCCGCTCTTCAGCACCAGCTGCTGGTTAGCCAGAGAAACCTTGGCTCCGCTGGTCAGCATGTCATTAATGCGGTGATCCAGGTCGTTCAGCTGCGGCTCAACGCAAAGCATCATCGTCATGCCCAGGCCTTTCACCTTCAGCGTATTGTTCTCGAGTGTTGCCTGGCCCATAAAGCGATTACACATCGCGCCAGAAATATGCATGTTCTCACCGAAGCTAAGCTCAGGCGCGCGCTTGCTGTTTTTCACGTCCAGAGGTTTACCGTCCACGCTCTCCAGCACAAAGCGGTGGTGCTGCAAATCTTGTGCAGTCACGCTGCCTTTATCCGCCGGCTGGGCACAGCCCGCCAGCACAACGCTTGCCAGCATCAGTGAAGCAAACTTTTTCATCTCTTCTCCCTAAGGTTTATGTGTCATCAATGAAAGCGCGCCACTTTCGCAGGATGTGGCGCATGAATCAGTAAGGATATTCTTAAAATTAGCCCGCCCCTGCGAGAGACGGGCGGAAAATCAATTCAACTGGTTCGGGCAAGGCTCGCCTTTTTCCAGCTGACGAAGGTTCTCAAGCGTCGTCTCAGAAATGCTGGTCAGCGCCTCCGCCGTCAGGAATGCCTGGTGACCGGTGAACAGCACGTTGTGGCAGGCTGAAAGGCGGCGGAACACGTCGTCCTGAATCACGTCGTTAGACTTATCTTCAAAGAACAGATCTCGTTCGTTCTCGTACACATCCATGCCCAGCGCGCCGATTTTCTGGTGCTTGAGGGCGTCGATTGCGGCCTGGGAATCAATCAGCCCGCCGCGGCTGGTATTAATCACCATCACGCCGTCTTTCATTTGATCAAAGGCGGTCTGGTTCAGCAGGTGGTAGTTTTCCGGGGTGAGCGGGCAGTGCAGGGAAATAATGTCGGACTGCGCAAACAGCGTTTCGAGATCGACATATTCCACGCCTAAATCCAGCGCCGCTGCGCTCGGATACGGATCAAACGCCAGCAGACGCAGGCCAAACCCTTTCAGGATACGCAGCGCGGCAATGCCGATTTTCCCGGTGCCGATCACGCCTGCCGTTTTGCCGTACATGGTGAAGCCGGTTAAGCCTTCCAACGAGAAGTTGGCGTCACGCGTGCGCTGGTAGGCGCGATGAATGCGACGATTAAGGCACATCATCATCCCGATAGCGTGTTCGGCCACGGCTTCCGGCGAATAAGCGGGAACGCGAACCACCGGCATGCCAAGCTCTTTCGCTGCGTCTAAATCGACGTTGTTAAAGCCGGCACAGCGCAGCGCGATAAACTTAACGCCATGTTTTTTTAGCTCTTCCAGCACCGGGCGACTACCATCATCATTAACGAAAATACACACGCCGTCGCAGCCGTTGGCGGTTTTGGCCGTTTTTTCGCTTAGCAGGAAGTCAAAAAATTCAAGATCAAAGCCATATTCCTGGTTAACCTGCTCCAGATACTTTTTGTCGTACTGTTTTGTGCTATAAACCGCAAGTTTCATAAGACTTATCTCCAGAAAGGGTTGGTTCCAAAACTATCATGCTTAAAATAATCATACAATTTATAAACTGAAATTTTAACGGCAGGTGACTATTTCACTTTCCGGGCAGGCTATGCTTACTACAGCCGCCGCCTTCACGCCCGGCCTGAATCGTGCCAGAATAATGACATATTTCGGCTTAAATTGTCGCTGAATCAGGATATTAACCACCCATGAAGGGTAAATATAAAGCCGCGCTTGCGCTGATACTTGCATTGATTCTGCTGCCACTGTCGCTGCTGCTCACGGTGGCGTACTGGCTGCCGACGCTCGCCGGGATCTGGCTGCCACAGGGCACCCGTATTGCGCTGGAGGCCAGCCCGCGTCTACACAACGGGGCGATTATTATCCCCGATCTTCGTTATCTCGCCGGGGAGTGCGAGCTTGCGAGCCTCAAAGATGCAAGCCTCAGCCATCAGAGCCGCTGGCGGCTTCACCTCGCGGAGCTGAATCTCAACCCGGACTGCATCAGCAAGATCCCCGCCGATGATGTGGCTCCCGCCGCACCGCGCACCCTTGAAGAATGGCAGAAAATGCTGCCGAACACCTGGCTGACTATCGACCAGCTTAACGTCACGCCGTGGCTGCAGTATGCGGGCGCGCTGCATCTCTCGCTCACCCCGCAGCAGCAACAGCTGGATTATCAGGGGAAATTGCTCACGCTTTCCGCCACGCTTAAAGGGCAAAACCTGAAAATTAGCGACCTGAAAGTCGGGGCATTCGAAGGGCTTCCGCCGCTCGAGCTGGTGGGTGACTTAACGCTCCCGCTGGTGCCGGATGGCCTGCCGACGGACGGGCAAGTGGCCACGCAGGTGCAAATTCCGCAGGAGCCGGACAGACTGCACGTGGCCCTGAACTGGCACACTAATGCCGGCAACCTGACGGTGAAAAAATTATCAGGCGACGAGGCCCCGCTGCTGAGCATTCCCTGGCGCCTGAGCGAAAACACCCTTGAGATTAACGCCGGGCAGTGGCGCTGGCCTTATGAAGGTTTCCCGCTGGGTGGCGGGGTGTCGCTGAAGGTGGATAACTGGCAGAGCGGGCTGGATAACGCCATCTTCACCGGGCGGCTGAACGTGTTGACTCAGGGTGAAGCCGGGAAGGGCAACGCCGTGCTTAACATCGGCCCCGGCAAACTCAGCCTGACCGACAGCGCTTTGCCGCTGCAGCTCACCGGAGAGGCGAAGCAGGACCAGCTGATTTTCTATGCAGTGCTGCCCGGTGAACTGACGGGCGCCTTGACCGACCCGACGCTGCTGTTCCATCCGGGGGCCTTGCTGCGGTCCCGTGGCCGCCTGATTGAAACGCTGAATATTGACGATGTGCGCTGGCCGCTGGCCGGGGTGCGAGTCTCCAGTAAAGGCATCGACGGCAGGCTGCAGGCGATCTTACGTGCCCACGACAATGAAATGGGCGCTGTGGAACTGCATCTGGACGGTAAAGCCAATGACTTCCTGCCGGACGCCGGGCTGTGGCAATGGCGCTACTGGGGCAAAGGCAGCTTTACGCCGATGCAGGCGAAATGGGACGTTCGCGGCGTGGGCGAATGGCGTGACAGCGCCATTGAACTGAGTTCGCTGTCCACCGGTTTCGACAAGCTTGAATACGGCTCGATGCTGATGTCGAAGCCTCGTCTTAGCCTGGACAACCCGCTGCGCTGGGAGCGGAACGAACAAAAAGAGGTCTTCACAGGCAATTTCTCCCTGGACGCGGGGGCGACCACTTTTAGCGGCGGCAGCACCTTGCCGCCCTCGACGCTTAAATTTAGCGTGGATGGGCAAAACCCGACCGCTTTCCTGTTCAAAGGCAATTTGCACGCCGGGAAGATTGGCCCGGTGCGAGTGGTCGGGCGCTGGGACGGGGAGCGCCTGAGAGGCAACGCGTGGTGGCCAAAACAGACGCTCACCGTGTTCCAGCCGCTGCTGCCTCCTGACTGGAAAATGGATTTGAAAGGGGGCGATCTCTACGCCCAGGTGGCCTTCTCCGCGGCGGCCGGTCAGGGCTTTGAAGCCGGGGGCCACGGCGTGGTCAAAAGCGGCAGCCTGTGGATGCCGGATAACCAGATTAACGGCGTCGACTTTGTGCTGCCGTTCCGCTTTAGCGATTCAACCTGGCACTTTGGCAGGCGCAGGCCGGTCACGCTGCGTATTGCTGAAGTTCGCAACCAGATAGCGGCGCAAAACATTACCGCCGATCTGGAAGGCTGGTACCCCTGGAGCGAGCAGCAGCCGCTGCTGCTGACCAACGTCAATGCGGATGTGCTGGGCGGCAAGATCTCTATGCAGCAATTGCGGATGCCCCAGCGGGACGCGGCGCTTGTACGGCTGCAGGGGCTCTCCTCCAGCCAGCTCGTCACCGCCATCAACCCGAAACAGTTCAGTATGTCCGGGCGTTTTAACGGTGCGCTGCCGCTGTGGCTCAACCACCCACAGTGGATTATCAAAGACGGCTGGCTGACCAACCCTGGCCCAATGACGTTCCGCATGGACAAAGATATGGCGGATGCCATCGTGGACAACAACATGGCGGCTGGCGCGGCAATCAACTGGCTGCGCTATATGGAGATTTCGCGCTCCTGGACACAAATCGACCTCGACAACCTGGGCGTGGTCAGAATGCGCTCCAGCGTGACCGGCATCAGCCACGTTGAGGGCAAAACGAATACCGTCAATCTCAACTATACCCATCAGGAAAACCTGTTTACCCTGTGGCGCAGTTTGCGCTTTGGCGATAATTTACAAACCTGGCTGGAAGAGAACGCCGCGCTGCCAAAGGCTCGCTGCACCCAACCCGGCGAAGCCTGTGAGGAACCCAAATGAACTATTTTATCCCTGTGCTGCTGGCATCTGCGGCGCTGCTGCTGACAGGCTGCACGCCGCGTATTGAAGTGGCCGCCCCTAAAGAGCCGATCACCATCAATATGAACGTCAAAATCGAACACGAAATCCACATCAAAGTGGATAAAGACGTTGAAAGCCTGCTTAAAAACCGTAGCGATCTGTTCTGAGAAGGGGAACGGCGATGAACTCTATGATTAAAGGCGTGCTGCTGGCTGGCCTGTTGTTCAGCACATCCGTGATGGCGCTGACCCTGAGCGAAGCGCGTGAGCAGGGGCGAGTGGGCGAAACGCTAAGCGGCTATATTGCGCCGATAAAGCAGGATCCGGAAACGCTGGCGCTGGTGAAAAGCATTAATGAAGGCCGCGCGCAGCACTATCAGCAACTGGCAGACACCAACAATGTCTCACTCGATGATGTTGCTCGCCTGGCGGGACAGAAGCTGGTGGACAGAGCGCCTGCCGGGGAATACGTCCGCGGGCTAAACGGGCAGTGGATGAAGAAATAGCTTTGTCCTTCTCTCTCTGCGATAGGGCGTAAACAAGATTCCCCTTCGGCTGTTTTCCCCCTCTCCCTCTGGGAGAGGGCTGGGGTGAGGGTTATCTTTCAGGCAGACTGAAAACGCTTGCGGTACTCCCCCGGCGACACGCCAAACCTGCCCTTAAACGCCGTTGAAAAATGGCTGTGATCGGCAAATCCCCAGTTGTAACCAATCCCCGCCAGCTTCTCGCTATGGCTGGCCGTGCGCAATGCCTGGGCGCAGAGATCAAGCCGACGGTTTTTAATGTATTGCGCCACAACCAGGCCTTTATCGGCAAACAGGCGGTAAAGACTGCGCACTGACATCCCGGACTCGGCGGCGATCCACTCCGGTCGCAGCGTTTCAGACTGAATATGCTCATCAATCAGCGTCATAACTTTCTGCAGGTGGCGGTCGCGCTTTGAGGTCGGCAGGCTGTGCCGAATGAGCGCCGGGGCAAGCAGGCAGGCTATCGCCTCCAGCGTGGCTTCACTTTCTCCGCCGGTCAAACTGTCGCTGCCCATACTTTCGCGCAGCAAACCCTGGCTGAGGCGAACCATGGGCATATCGGCAGGGAGTCTTTGCGCACAGGGAATTTCACCCATCCGCAGGTGCTGCTCCAGCAGATGGCGGGGCAGTAACAGTGAAACCTGCTTCGCGCTGTGGGTATAGGTAAAACAGCTGGGGCGTGAGGCGTCGATAAGAGTGATATCTCCCTGGCCGAGAACGGCCTGATTTTCGCCTTGCTCCATCACGGCTTTGCCCTCCAACTGGAAGACGGTATAGAACCAGGCGTCGTTGCTTTGGGCGACTTCACGGTTTGTTCTCAGCAGACGTGCCTGGTTAATCTCCACCACGCTGAGCTTGATAGCATGGGCAAGATGCTCTCTCAGGCTGCCGTAAAATCCTTGCTCCAGCGCCGCACCTGAAAAACGACCACATGCGCGATTCACCTGGTCAAGCCATTTTTCGAATCGCTCGTTGTACTGTTTTTCTGCCATACATCCTCACTTATCGCTGCCAGAAGCCAATAACTATAGGTAAACGTGATTCAAAAAAAGAATCATCATCAACATTTGTGTAGCGTGTCACAGCCAGCAAAGCGAATGTCAGCTGCAGAAAACCCTAACCTCAACATAGCGCCTAGAATGAAGGTGGGCTACACGATAATGACCTTGATAAGGAGATGCTATGACTGAGCCAGAAACGGTAAGCGTGCTGGGCAGTGTGCGACAGTTTCTTCAGCGTTCACATGGGCTGTACATTGACGGCCGCTGGCAGACGTCAGACAGCGAAGGGCGACTGCCGGTCTTTAACCCGGCAGACGGGCAGCAAATTTCCAGCAGCGCCGACGCCAGCGCTGCAGATGTGGACCTCGCGGTAACGTCTGCATGGCGTGCCTTCAGCAGCGGCGTATGGGCCAACATGCTGCCTGCCGGGCGGGAGCGGATCCTGCTGCGTTTTGCCGACTTGCTTGAGCAAAACACGGAAGAACTGGCGCAGCTTGAAACGCTGGAGCAGGGTAAGTCCATTAACATCTCCCGTGCATTTGAAGTGGGCTGCACGCTGAACTGGATGCGCTATACCGCAGGCCTGACTACGAAAATCAGCGGCAAGACGCTGGATGTATCTATCCCGATGCCGGAAGGGGCGTGCTATCAGGCCTGGACGCGCAAAGAACCCGTTGGCGTCGTGGCCGGGATCGTGCCGTGGAACTTCCCGCTGCTGATTGGCATGTGGAAAGTGATGCCGGCGCTGGCGGCTGGCTGCTCGATAGTCGTCAAACCTTCAGAAACGACGCCGCTAACGCTGCTGCGTATGGCTGAGCTAGCCACAGAAGCAGGCGTGCCGGACGGCGTATTTAACGTTGTCACTGGCAGCGGCTCAGGCTGCGGTAAAGCCCTGACCGAACATCCGCTGATTGCCAAAGTTAGCTTCACCGGCTCGACGGCGACCGGCAAAGGCATTGCCAAATCAGCTGCGGACAGGTTAACGCGCGTGACGCTGGAGCTGGGGGGTAAAAACCCGGCCATCGTACTGAAAGACGCCGATCCGGCGATGGTCATTGCAGGCTTAATGGCGGGCAGTTTCCTCAATCAGGGGCAAGTATGCGCCGCCAGTTCGCGGATCTATATCGAAGCCCCGCTGTTTGACACGCTGGTGAGCGGCTTTGAGCAAGCGGTGAAGTCGCTGCAGGTGGGGGCAGGGATGAACCCAGCGGCCCACATCAACCCGCTGGTATCGAAAGTACAACAGGAAAAAGTGGCCGGATATCTGGCCCAGGCGCAAGAGCAGCGCGCGGAGATAATCTCCGGGAATTCAGGCCCGCAGGGCAGCGGCTACTATATTGCGCCAACGCTGGTGGTGAACCCTGCCGCTTCGCTGCGCCTTGCCAGAGAAGAGGTCTTTGGCCCGGTGGTTAACCTGGTCCGCGTCGCGGATGCGGAAGAAGCCTTGAGACAGGCCAACGACAGCGACTACGGGCTGACGGCAAGTCTGTGGACCAACAATCTGCAGGCGGCAATGCAGTACACCGGGCGAATGCAGGCGGGCACGGTCTGGGTGAACAGCCATACGCTGATCGACGCGAATATGCCGTTTGGCGGCATGAAGCAGTCGGGCACAGGGCGTGATTTTGGCCCGGACTGGCTTGATGCCTATACCGAAACCAAAACCGTGTGCGTGCGTTACTAAACGTTGGCACATTTCGGTAGCTATCACGTCCCGGAATGGTTTGCGGCTGGTAATCTGCAGGTCCCCTCCCGCGAGGGAAGATCGTTGTCCGATCTTGACCATTAATCTTGATAAGAAATGTTGCTACCTTCAGACCGGGCTTCCCCCGGTCTTTTTTTTGCATTTTTTTGTCAAGAAGACATTATTTTAGTCATGAAATGATTTGTTTCGGTGACTATCACTCCTGATTTAACACCTGTCCGACGTCCTTATTTTGCGTAAAACTTGCGACAATGTAACATTTATGGAAAAACAACCAAAAATGAGCAGCCCGGATTTACTGAAGGATTTCGCTGGAATGTAAAATTGATGTAAATCAATGCTTATGCCATAAGTTTATGAATTATAACTATTCGCTATTTATCATGATGGCGTTATTTACGGGGTCAATCGATCTATTTCCCCAGTGCCTTTTCTTTTGGGTAACATGTCATTAACAATAAATGATTGGTGAGGTTAATTTTTCTTTGGTAGGATTTTTCTTACAAACATTTCGGGAAAAGGATGTGACCAGTTTGATTCCCAGAATTAAATAAGTCATATTGCGTGACGTCTTTATATAAAAGATGGCGTTAAATTATGACCTTCATTTATTAAGAAGAAACGAAAGCGACAGACAGTTTTCTACCTCTTTATAGTCAGAACGTTTTGCTCCAGAAATAAATGGGGCCTTATAACGCTGGCGTTTTAATTTAACTATTACAGTCGTTTAAATACATTAGTGACTCCTCCGTGCCTGTTTATTATAAATACAGGACGGTACCACATCATCCTGATTATTTTATGGATAAGGATATCGCCGTTTATGCCTCAGTTTTATTCCCTGCCGGTCGTGATGCTAGCCGTTATTTTTTTCGGCAGCGGCATGCGGGTGAATGCCGCGCCAGTACCGGCCTGGGCTACAGCACCGGGTATTGCACAAACGGCAACCCTGACGCTGGGTGAAAGCATTCTGTTCGCGCTTGACCGGGATCCCTCTGTCTCTCAGCAGGCAGCCCAGTTCGGCATCGGCCAGGCACAGATTGATCAAGCCCGCAGCGCCTGGATGCCGCAGGTTTCCCTCAACGGCAGCACCGGGCATTCGCGTACTACGGACTCCAGCGGTTCTCTTAAGAACTCGGCTGCCTATGGGCTTAGCCTGACGCAGCTGGTGTATGACTTTGGCAAGACCAGCAGCAACATCAGCCAGCAGGAGAGCCAGCGCGAGAGCTATCGCTACCAGCTGATGGCGACGTTGACCGGTGTGGCAGAAAAAACGGCACAGGCCTATGTCGATGTGAAACGTAACCAGGCGCTGGTCACGGCAACGACAGAGAGTATTGCCGCGCTGCAAACTGTTAACACCATGGCAAAGCTGCGGGCGGATGCCGGGCTCAGTTCGAGTTCGGACGTGCTGCAAACCCAGACGCGCATCGCAGGTATGCGCTCAACGCTTGAGCAGTATCAAGCGGCCCTACAAAGCGCGAAAGCAAGGCTGGCGGTATTAACCGGGATCAGCGCCGCGCAATATCAGTCCATGCCGGAACGTCTGGCGCTTGAACAGGAACCGCTGGACAACATTGATTATTCGCTGATCCCGAGCGTGCTGGCGGCGGAGGCTATGCGTGAGTCTTCAGGGTATGCGGTAGATAAAGCGAAATCGGGCCACTGGCCAACCTTGAGCCTGAAAGGCGGGCGTACTCGTTACCAGTCCAACAACAGCGCTTACTGGGATGACCAGATTCAGCTGAGCGTGGATGCGCCTATCTACCAGGGCGGCGCGGTCTCCGCTCAGGTTGAGCAGGCTCAGGGAGCCAGGCGTATCGCCGCTTCTCAGGTGGAGCAGGCGAAATTCGACGTGCTGCAAAAAGCGTCTGTGGCAATGGCTGACTGGAGCGGGGCCAGAGGCCGTGAAACGGCGGGAAAACTCCAGCTGGAAAATGCCCGTCGCGCGCGAGAAGTTTATAAAAATGAATATAAATTAAGCAAGCGCAGCCTGAACGACTTATTAAGCGTGGAACAGGATGTGTTCCAGGCGGCTTATGCACAAATTAATGCGGACTTCGACGGCTGGCAGGCGGCGATCAATTACGCTGCCGCCGTTGATAATTTATTGCCCCTGACAGGAGTCGAAAAAAATGCCGCCTCGAAATTGCCAGATTTGAAATAAACAGTGTGAGAGTAGAGGCTTAGCCCCGCTACCTGAAAAATAAGCCGATGTGAAATGAGAGCTGGAATTCTCAGGGATGTCCACATCCAAAAATTAATACCGTATGCCTCGTTCCGGCATATATAAGGAGAAGTGCTATGAGTAAGATTCTTGAAGTTATTTCCCGCAAGGACGCAGAGAAAACCCTGGTGACAGGCGATGGGAATCTCTCTGTTTCGCTTTCATCCCCCTCAATCATTCAGATTCACGGCAGCGCCAAAGAGGTGACGCATTACGTGCGTCAGGGCAACGATCTGCTGGTGTACATGAAAGACGGCAGCGTTATTCGCTGCAATGGCTATTTCGTCGAGGAAGAAGGGCGGTCGGGACACCATTCAGAACTGGTGTTTGATGACGGCAAGGCACTGACACATATCACTTTTGATGAAGCTGGCACCGCTGTTGGCACGCAAGGCACAGCGTTAACGGCAACCGTCACGCCTATCGAATCCATTGAACCGTTCATCGACGGCTCAGTGCTCGGCGATATGCCGTGGGGTTGGGTTGCAGGCGCCGTGGCCGGGGGCGTAGGGATTGGCGCATTGCTGGCGCACGACGGCGGGAAGTCACACACCAGCGTTATCGACAATACCAAAGAGGTCGAAAGCGCCCGGCCAACCTTCACGGTGACCGACAACAAAGGCGACAGCCAGGGGCTGCTGAGCAGCAACGCCGTGACCGATGATGCAACGCCAACCTTTAGCGGCTCCGGGCAGCCGGGAGCCACCATTCAGGTCAAAGACAGCAACGGGAACACCATTGCCAGCACCATGGTCGACAGCAACGGCAACTGGAAAGTGTTGCTGAGCGAGCAGCCGGACGGGACGCACACCTACAGCGTGGTACAAATCGACGGCAATAAAATCACCTCTGCGGGGGATATCACCCTCAACGTCGTTACCGCCCAGGCTTCACTGACCGTCGCGACGACGGCAGGCGACAATATGCTCAACGCGGCTGAGCAGGCCAGTGACGTCGTCATTGGCGGCAGTTCGCAGGCGCTGGCCAGCGGCACGGCGTTAACTGTCACGCTGAACGGGAAAACCTATAACACCACCGTAGGCAGCGACGGTAGCTGGAGCGTAACCCTCCCGGCGGCTGATGCCAAAAACCTGGCCGACGGGAGCTGGACGGTGGCAGTGAGCGGAAAAGATGCCGCAGGCAACATGATCTCTGCCAGCGAAACGCTGGTGGTGGACACGAAAGCGCCTGCGCTAACGGTGAATGCTATCGCCGACGACAACATCATCAATGCGGCCGAGCATGGCGCGGCGGTGATTATCGGCGGTAAAACCGACGCCGAAGCCGGGCAGGTGGTCACGCTTAAGCTGAACGGCAAAACCTATACTGCAACGGTAGGCGCCGACGGCAGCTGGAGCATGACGGTGCCGGCGGATGATGTGCAGGCGATGGCGGACAATAACTATACGCTGAACTTGAGCGTCAACGATAAAGCCGGTAACACCACCACCACTAACACCTCTCTGCTGGTCGACACCACGCCGCCTGAGGCCAGCGTTAATAACATCGCCGATGACAACATCCTTAGCGTCAGCGAACAGGGCCAGGCACAGGTGATTTCCGGCACCAGCCGGGGCGCATCCCCAGGGGATAAAGTCACCGTGTCTCTTGGGGGGGAAACCTACCATACGACCGTGCAGCAGGACGGCAGCTGGAGCGTCGGCGTACCAAAAGAAGTCATTTCATCGCTGCCGGAAGGCAGAAATACCGTCACCGTGACTATCACAGATACGGCGGGAAACAGCGGTCTTGTAGAGCATGACATTACTGTCAGTTCCACGCCGCCAGCCGTAGCATTCCATCCGATAAGTCAGGACAACGTGCTGAACGCCATTGAGGCGACTCAGCCGTTAACGCTGAGCGGCACCAGCAATTTGCCGGACGGCAGCACCGTTACCGTCAGGCTGAACAACGTCGATTATACCGCGGACGTTCAGGGCGGCGTCTGGCAGGTTCAGGTGCCGGTTGAGGATGTGGTCAAACTGGGCGATACCACCTATACGTTGAGCGTCAGCGGCACGGATAGCACCGGAAATACAGGGACGGCGAACGCAACGCTGCTGGTTGATACGGCGCTGCCGACGGTCATCGTTTCTGCCTTCGCGGGCGATAACCGCGTCAATAACAGTGAAATTGCCAACGACCAGACTCTAAGCGGGCGAGTGACCGGTGCCCATGAAGGCGACACGGTTACTCTCAACGTAGGGGGTAAAAACTACACGGCCAAAGTTCAAAGCGATTTGACCTGGAGCATCACTGTACCTGCGACCGATCTGCAGGCTCTGGGGGATGGCGATGTATCCGTGGTTGCGTCCGTGACCAACGGCCACGGTAACACCGGCCGCGGTGACAGTAGTTTTAATATCAACGCTCAGTTACCGGGGCTACGCATCAATACCGTATCCGGTGATGACGTGATTAATGCCATCGAGCAGCACCAGGATTTGACGGTTAATGGCTCCAGCTCGCACCTCAGCGTAGGTACTGTTATTACCGTGCGCGTGAATGGCGTGGATTATCCGGCGGCCGTAAGCGCTACCGGCACCTGGCAAATCGGGATTCCGGCAGGCGATCTGGCCAACTGGCCGAACGGTAAGCTGGAAATTAGCGCCAGTTCTGCTGACGAATGGGGCAACCCGGTGGCAGCTTCCCGTCCGGTGGACGTGGACCTGAACGCCGTGGCGATCTCTGTCAACAGCGTGAGCGGCGACGATATGCTGAATGCCGTTGAGAAAGCGGCCGATCTCACGCTGAGCGGAAAAACGCAGGGTGTGGAAGCCGGGCAAAAAGTGGTCATTAAGTTTGCCGGGCATACCTACACGGCAAGCGTCGATGACAATGGCGAATGGACGTATATCGTGCCAGCGGCGGATATGCGTGACATGATCGATGGCCGCGCCGAAGTGTCCGTAAACGTTACCAACGCCAGTGGCAATAGCGCCAGCGGGGCAAGGGAAGTGCTGGTCGATACCCAGCCCCCGTCAATCACGCTCCACAGCGTCACGGCTGACAATATTCTTAATCATGCCGAAGTGACACAAGACCTGACGATAACCGGGACCAGTACCGCACAGGCTGGGCAAAAGGTCACAGTTAACCTCAACAACCAGAGCTACACCGGGCAGGTTCTGGCCGATGGCACCTGGAGCATCACCGTGCCGGTCGCCGATCTGGCTAATCTGACCGACGGGAGCTGGTCAGTCAGCGCCAGCGTCAGTGACGTAGCAGGTAACCCGGCAAGCACAAGCCACGGCATGCTTGTTGACACTACGGTACCTGTTGTCAGCCTGAATCCGTTTGCCGGCGACAACGTGATCAACCTGTCTGAGCATGCTCAGGCGCAGGTACTGTCGGGCAATGTCACCGGCGCAGCCGCAGGCGACAGCGTTAAAATCATTATCAACAATGTTGAGTATTCAACGGTCCTGGACGCCAGCGGAAACTGGAGTCTTGGCCTTTCTGCGGACGTCATCAGCAATCTGGCGGACGGAAAATATACCGCAACCGTCACCGTCACCGACAAAGCTGGCAACATCGGCAGCGGCTCGCTGGCGTTTGACGTAGCGACTGGCCTGCCACAAATCACCCTCAATGTTATTGCGCAGGATGACGTGATCAACGCGGCAGAAAAAAGCGCATCTTTAACCCTTGGCGGTACCAGCGACACGCCAGACGGTACGCAAATCATCGTGACGTTGAATAATGTGAACTATACGGCCACCGTCAACGGTAACGTCTGGAGCGTCACGGTGCCGGCTGAGGATGTTGCGAAACTGGGCGAAGCCAATTACACCGTCAGCGCTTCCGTAACGGATGCTCACGGCAACAGTAATACGGCTCACCATAACGTGCTGGTGGACAGCTCTCTGCCAATCATCACTATTAATACCGTCGCGGGTGACAATATCATTAATCTGGCCGAGGTTAACGCCGGGCAGGTGCTCAGCGGCAGTGTGATCAACGCGGCGGCAGGTGATGAAGTTACCGTCATTCTTGGCGGCAAAAGCTATACGGTTACCGTACAGAGCGACCTGAGCTGGAATCTGCCGCTGAGCAAAGAGATGCTCACTGCGCTGGGCGATGGTGAACTTACCGTTCACGTCTCCGCCACCAACGGGCGCGGCAACACCGGCAGCACGGAGCATGACATCACGATCGATGCCCAACTGCCAGGCTTGCGCATCAATACTATCGCGGGCGATGACGTTATCAACCTCGCGGAGCATAGTCAGGATCTTATCGTCAGCGGCACCAGCAGCGGCCTCAACGCAGGCAGCGTGGTGACATTGACGCTGAACGGCAAAGACTATCTGGCGACGGTTAACGCCGACGGGAGCTGGAGCGCCGCCGTACCGGGCGTGGATGTCAGCCATTGGCCGGACGGCGTGCTGACGGTGACGGCTTCGTCAAAAGACAGCGCAGGTAACCCGGTGAGCATCGACAGCATCGTGGACGTCGATTTATCGCCTGTTTCCATCAGCGTGAACAGCGTCACCGCAGACAACGTGCTTAACGCGGCGGAAAAGGGCAACGATCTGCTACTTTCCGGCCACACGACTAACGTTGAGCCAGGCCAGACCGTCACCATTACCTTCGCCGGGCATCGCTATACCACCACTGTGAATGACGACGGGAGCTGGAGTTATACCGTGCCCGCTTCGGATATGGCCAAACTGAAGGACGGCGATGCCCAGATTACCGTCAGCGTCAGCAACGTGAACGGCAATGCGGCGGATGCCGGCCAACAATACAGCGTCGATACCAGCGCGCCTGGGCTGACCATTGATCCGCTCAGCGGCAACAACATTCTGAATGCGGCCGAGGCAAAACAGCCGCTGATTATCAGCGGCAGCAGCAGCGCAGAGCCGGGGCAGGAAGTCACGGTAACGCTAAATAACGTCAGTTACACGGCGAAGGTTGGCGTGGATGGCCGCTGGAGCGTTAGCGTGCCGGCGGACTCACTTGCCGCGCTGAACGATGGCACAGTGAATGTGCACGCCACCGTTGAAGACAAAGCGGGTAACCCGGCTAATGCCGATCGAGGCATGCTGGTTGATATCACCGTACCGACATTGACCATTGCCCCCGTTGCCGTGGACGACACCATCAACGCCAGTGAGCATCATCAGGCTCATACCGTGAGCGGCACCAGCACAGGTGCGGCGGTGGGCGATGTGGTGACT
This sequence comes from Cedecea neteri, assembly GCF_000758325.1. Lineage (NCBI taxonomy): Bacteria > Pseudomonadati > Pseudomonadota > Gammaproteobacteria > Enterobacterales > Enterobacteriaceae > Cedecea > Cedecea neteri. Next base: position 3,232,149 of record NZ_CP009459.1, read on the forward strand.
GTTTTCATCACCAATGCCCAGGGGCAAATTTTCTCGACCACCACAACGCTGGACAGCAACGGTAACTGGAACGTCGGTCTTCCTGCGTCGGTTATTAATGGCCTGTCGGACGGCAGCTACACCCTGACTGCCAGCGTGACCGATGCCGCAGGCAACAGCGGCAGCGTCGATCGCGGCCTCAGCGTCAATACTGCGCTGCCGACTATCACCATTGCTGATATTGCGGTGGATGATGTTATTAACGCCACGGAAAAAGGCCAGGACCTGGTTCTGAGCGGAACCAGCGATCGGCCTGCAGGCACGGTGATTACCGTGACGCTGAACGGCATCGATTACCACGCCATTACCGAAAGCGATGGCAGCTGGAGCACAACGATCCCGGCATCCGTCGTCAGCACGCTGGGCGAGGCCAGCTATACGGTTGTTGCCTCGGTCACGGATATCTATGGCAACAGCAACAGCGACAGCCACACCGTGCTGGTAGACAGCGCACTGCCCACCGTCACCATCAATAGCGTGACCAGCGACAATATTCTTAATATCACCGAAATCAACAGCGGCCAGACGCTGAGCGGCACCGTTTCAGGCGCGGTAAAAGGTGACGTTGTCACTATTGATCTGGGCGGGACGCTCTATAAGGTCTACGTACAGGACGATCTGAGCTGGAGCCTGGCGGTATCGAAAGACATTTTGACCGCCCTGGGTAACGGCGACCTGACCATTACCGCCTCCGTCACCAACGGGCACGGCAACACGGGCAGCGGCAGCCGCGAGATCGCCATCGACGCGAATCTCCCGGGGCTGCGCGTGGCAACCGTCGCCGGTGACGACATCATCAACGCGATTGAACACAGCCAGAACCTGATTATCAACGGCACCAGTACGGGATTAAAAGCGGGCAGCCCGGTAATCGTGACGATTAATGGCAACGACTACCCGGCAACCGTTCGTGCGGATGGCTCGTGGCAGGCTGCCGTTCCGGGGGAAGATGTCAGCCACTGGGCGGAAGGTGCGGTCACCATTGAGGTGAAGGGCAGCAGCAGTGCGGGCAACGACGTCGCTATCCAACATCAGGTGACCGTTGATCTCAGCGAAGTGGTGATAAGCCTTAACGCGGTCAGCGGCGATAACGTGCTTAATGCCGCTGAAAAAGGGGCCGATCTCGAGCTTTCCGGGAAAACAGAGAACGTCGAAGCGGGCCAGAAGGTGCAGATTACCTTCGGCGGCAACACCTATACCGCCACCGTGCAAGCGGACGGTAGCTGGAGCTATACCGTGCCGGCCGCCGATATGGTTAACCTGAAAGAAGGGCAAACCAGCGTTCAGGTCAGCGTCACCAACAAAAACGGGAACAGCGCCGGGGCTGAGCAAGGCGTCAGCGTGGATACACAATCTCCGGCGTTAACGCTTAACCCGTTAAGCCAGGATAACCTGCTTAATGCTGCTGAAGCGCAGCAGGATTTGACCGTCAGCGGCACCACAACCGCTGAAGCGGGGCAAACGGTCGTGGTGATGCTCAACAATCAGCGCTATGAAACCACCGTTAATGCGGACGGTAGCTGGAGCCTCATCGTTCCTGCGCTGGACGTCGGTAAGCTGACGGACGGCAACGTCACAGTGACGGCAAGCGTCGAGGACCGCGCGGGCAACCCGGGCAGCGGCAGCCGGGACATGCTGGTGGACATTACCGTTCCCACGGTCACCATCGGCACCATTGCTACTGACGATGTGATTAACCAGACCGAACACGGCCAGGCGCAGGTGATTTCCGGCACGAGCACCGGCGCGCAGGCAGGCGACATTGTCACCGTCACGCTGGGCAATAAAAACTATACCGGCGTGGTGGACGCGAACGGGAACTGGAGCGTCGGCGTACCTCGGGCAGATATCAGCGCGCTGGGCGATAACACCTACACCGTAACCGCCTCCATCACCGACAAAGCAGGCAATACCGGGGATGCTTCTCGCGGCGTGAGCGTAGACACGGCTGCACCAACCCTGACTATCGACATCATAGCGGGTGACAACATCCTTAATGCCGATGAGAAAACCGGGGATGTCATCATCAGCGGTTCCTCTACCGGGCTGGCGAGTGGGGTCACCGTCACCGTGCATCTGAACGGTAAAAACTACACGGCCACCGTGGGCGATGACGGCAAATGGTCCACCAGCGTTCCTGCAGGCGACGTTGGCAAACTTGGGGAAGCGTTCTATGAGGTTTCCGTCAGCGCCAGCAATGGCGTGGGTAACAGTGCAAGCGAAGCCAGTACGCTGGAAGTATCCTCCACGCTGCCGGGCGTGACCATCAACGCTGTCGCGACTGACGACATTATCAATGCCGCAGAGCTGGCCGCAGGCCAGACGATTACCGGGCGCGTGACCGGTGTGCAGGCCGGGACAGACGTAACTATTAACATTGGCGGCGTGAACTATACCGCTAAGGTTCAGGGTGACCTGACCTGGAGCCTGACGCTGGGCCAGGATGTATTGACCGGCCTGGGCGATGGTTCGCTGAAAATTGTGGCTTCAGTCACCGACAGCGCGGGCAACACAGGCACCGGCTCGCGGGATATCGCTATCGACGCCGCACTGCCGGGGATCCGGATCAACACCATTGCCGGCGATGATGTGGTCAATGCCATTGAGCATAGCCTGAACCTGATCGTGAGCGGCACCAGCAGCGGTCTTAGCGTGGGCAGCACGGTCACCGTCACGGTGAACAATAAAACTTATGAGGCGACGGTTCGAGCCGATGGTAGTTGGCAGACCGTGGTGCCGGGCGACGAAGTTAGCCAGTGGCAGGCCGGGGATATTACCGTTTCGGCAGAAGGGGCCAGCAGTTCAGGTAACCCGATTGCCATCGATCACACTGTCAAGGTCGATCTCAGCGCGGTGGCGATTACCATCGGCCAGATAGCCGGGGACGATGTGCTGAATGCCGCCGAAAAAGGCGCTGATTTGCTGCTCTCCGGGATGACGCAGAATGTGGAAGCCGGGCAGACCATCACCATCACTTTTGCGGGGAAAACTTATACCGCTCAGGTAGAAAGCGACGGCAGCTGGACATTCACCGTCCCGGCGAATGATATGAAAGGGCTGAAAGACGGCGATACCTCTGTGGAAGTCAGCGTGGCTAACGTGAGCGGCAACGGGGCATCTGCCGGGCGTGAAATTAGCGTGGATACCGCAGCACCAACCCTGCAAATTAATATCATTGCCGGGGATGACGTGCTTAATGCCGCCGAGGCCGGGCAGCCGCTCGCCATTACCGGGACCAGTAACGCCGAAGCCGGGCAAACGGTCACCGTTAAGCTGAACAACGAAACGTACACTGCAGAAGTGCAGGCGGACGGGACGTGGAGCGTCACCGTTCCGGCTGACAAAGCTTCAGCCCTGGGCGACGGCGTCTATACCGTCACGGCAAGCGTTAACGATGCGGCAGGCAACGGCAGTTCTGCCAGCCATAATCTCAACGTTGATGTCACCGTACCCACGATCTCATTTGAAATCGTCGCGGGGGATGATGTCATCAACCTGACGGAGCACGGCCAGGCGCAGATTGTCTCTGGCTCCAGCCACGGGGCAGCGGCAGGCGACAAAATCACCGTGACCATTGGCTCCAACAGCTGGACAACTACCGTTGATGCCTCCGGCAACTGGAGTATTGGCGTGCCGAAAAACGTCGTCAGCCAACTGGCGGACGGCAGCGTCACCATTCACGCGAGCCTGACTGATGCCGCAGGTAATACGGGGCTCGGCAGCCATGAGATCGTGGTCAATACGGGGTTACCGTCGATCGGATTCAATCCGTTAAGCGGAGACAACGTGCTTAACGCCAGTGAAAAAGGGGAAGTATTAACCCTGAGCGGAACCAGCACCAATCTGGCTCCGGGCACTCGCGTCACGATTATGCTCAACAATAAAAGTTACACCGCCATTACTGACGATCAAGGCAACTGGAGCGTGGATGTTCAGCCTGCAGACCTCGCGGGCCTGGGCGAAGCTAGCTATACGCTGACCGCGACGGCAGAAAGCGCCATCGGCAACAGCGCCAGCACCAGCACGAATCTGCTGGTGGACACAGCGCTGCCGACCGTGACCGTCAATCCGGTCACGGCAGATAACGTCCTGAATGCGGCGGAAGTCGCGGCGGGGCAAACCTTGAGCGGTAAAGTGAGTAATGCCGCAGCAGGCGACACAGTGACCGTACATCTTGGCGGCGTAGAGTATACCGTCAAAGTCCAAAGCGACCTGAGCTGGAGCCTTTCTCTGCCTGCTGATGTCCTGACGGCGCTCGGAAACGGCAAACTGACCGCCACGGTTTCGGTTACCAACGGCCACGGTAATAGCGGGTCGGTGGATCATGCGTTTTCCATTGACGCCAGCCTGCCGGGGATCCGCATTAACAGCATTGCGGGTGACGATGTCATCAATGCCATTGAGCACCAGCAGAACCTGATTATCAGCGGCAGCGCCAGCGGCATGAGCGAAGGCAGCACCGTCACCGTCACCATTAACGGCGCAAACTACCTGGCGACCGTAGGCGCAGACGGGACGTGGACTGCGGCAGTTCAGGCCGATGTGGTGAGCCAGTGGCCAGCGGGCGATATCACTGTTACCGCCGCGGGCAGCAGCAGTACGGGAAACCCGGTCTCCATTGACCGCATTGTTACCGTAGACCTGAGCCCGGTTGCCGTCAGCGTAGAGAATATCACCGCAGACAACGTGCTGAATGCCCAGGAAAAAGGGGCGGACCTGGTACTTTCCGGGAAGACCCAGAACGTTGAGGCGGGGCAAACCGTCACTGTCTTTTTTGCCGGGCATAAATACACCGCCCAGGTTGGCGATGACGGCAGCTGGCAGTACACGGTGCCTGCGGGCGATATGGCCGGCCTGAAAGACGGCGACGCCACGGTAAAAGTCAGCGTGACCAACGTCAACGGCAACGGGGCTGAAGCTGAACATTCGTTCAGCGTGGATACTACCGCGCCAACGTTGACCATTGACCTCATCGCGAAAGACGATGTGATCAATGCCGCTGAGGCCGGCACCGGCGTGATCGTGACCGGGACATCAAACGCGGAAGCCGGGCAGCGCGTCACGCTGACGCTCAACAATCAGGATTATTTCGCCGAAGTCAAAGCCGACGGTACCTGGAGCATCACGCTGGATGCTGCGACTCTGGCAGGTCTTGCGGATAACTTGTATCAGCTGAACGTTAGCGTGAGTGATGCCGCAGGTAACGGCGCCGCCAGCAGCAAAACCATCACTCTGGATACGACCGCCCCAACCATTACCTTCCACGCGATTGCCGGGGATGACATCATCAACCTGGAGGAGCACGCTCAGGCGCAGATCATCTCCGGATCCAGCAGTGGCGCGTCAGCAGGGAGTAAAATAGTTATTACCCTGGATGGGGTGCAATACAGTACGCAGATCGATGCGAACGGCAACTGGAGCATTGGCGTGCCCGCCACGGCCGTTTCCGCGTTGAAAAACGGAACCACGACCGTGACGGCTACCCTTACCGACAGCGCAGGCAACGAAGGATATGCCTCGCATAACGTCGAGGTAAATGCCACTCGTATTGGCCTGACCATCGACACCATCAGCGATGACAATGTGATCAACGCCGCTGAGGCGGGTCAGGACCTGGTGATAAACGGCAGCAGCACCGCGCTGGCCGTAGGCACTCAGGTGACCGTTACGCTGAACGGCGCACAGTACCACGCCACTGTTCAGCAAGGCGGCGGCTGGAGCGTTACCGTGCCAGCAGGTCAAGTGCAAAACCTGGTGCATGGCAACGGCTACGCGGTCGTGGCATCGGCGACAGACAGTGCCAATAACGCCACGTCGGTAAGCCATAACATCACCATCGACACCGTTGCGCCGGTAGTCACCCTCGCCGATATCTCCGGCGACAACGTGATCAACGCGGCCGAACAACAGCAGCCGTTAACCCTTCGCGGCACCAGCAGCGCGGAAGCCGGGCAAAAAGTGACCGTTAAGCTGGGCAGTGGGAGCTACGAAGCTACCGTTCAGGCGGATGGTTCCTGGAGCGTGACCGTTGCGGCCGAAGATCTGGCGAAGCTTGCCGACGGTGATTTCAAGGTTAGCGCCTCCGTTAACGATAAGGCCGGGAACCCGGGTAGCGCGGATCGTATTTTGACGGTAGACACCACCCCGCCAACCATCACTTTTAACAAAGTGGCGGGGGACGACATCATCAACAGCGCCGAGCAGCAGGCGGGCCAGGTAATTAGCGGCACCACTGACGCTCAGCCTGGGCAGATGGTGACCGTCACCTTCAATAATCACTCTTATAAAGCGGTAGTGAGCGACACCGGAACATGGTCCGTGATGGTTCCGGCCCAGGACTTCCTGGGCGCGGCAGACGGCAATTACCAGATTTCCGCCAGCGTTAGCGATAAAGCCGGGAACAGCAACAGTGCGAATAAGCAGGTGGCCCTGAACGGCGAAGTGCCGACCATCAGCGTCAATGACTTCGCGCAGGACAACATTATCAGCGCCGCTGAACACGGCACTCCGCTGGTGATCAGCGGCGTGACCAATGCGCCTGCGGGCCAAACGGTGACAATTACCCTGAATAACCAGACCTACACCACCACGGTCAATAGCGACGGTACCTGGAGCTATACCCTGGGCAGCGGTGCGGTTTCCTCGCTGGTTGATGGTGGCTCGTATGTGATTCATGCCAGCGTCAACAACAGCATCGGCAACAGCGCGGGAGCAGACCGTACGGTCACCGTGGATACCACGCCGCCGCAGATGACCATTACCATTGACGCTCTGCAAAACGATACCGGGCTGAGCCAGACTGACTTCATTACCGCAGATAATCAGGTGGTGGTGAAAGGCTCTCTGAGCGCGGCGTTGGGCAATAACGAAAAGGCACAGATTAGCCTGGACGGAGGAAAAACCTGGGTCGATCTGGTGGTGGTGGGGACGTCCTGGTCCTATGCGGACGGCCCTCTGCAGGATGGGACCGTGACATATCACGTTCGGGTCGTGGATAACGCCGGCAACGTCGGCTCGACGGCCAGCCAAAACGTCACCATTGATACCGTCGCGCCGGACGCCAGCAAGAGCATCACCGTAGAGGGGATTTCCCGCGACACGGGCTTAAGCGATCACGACTTTATTACCAGCGACAATACCCTGACGATCAGCGGCAAATTAGGTGCGCCTCTGGCGGCCGGTGAACATGCCCAGATCAGCATTGACGGCGGGAAAACCTGGAGTGACGTGAGTATTAGCGGCACGACATGGAGCTACGTTGACGGTCGCACGCTGGCGGACGGGGATCATCTTTATCAGCTGCGCGTGGTTGATGATGCGGGCAATATCGGAGCAACCACCAGCCAGCTGGTCACCGTGGATACCGTGGCACCGGATGCGAGCAAAACTGTCACTATCGATCGCATCACCGATGACACTGGCCTGAGCAATAGCGACTTTGTCACCAGCGACACTTCGCTGACGATCCACGGTTCTCTGGGCGCTTCACTGCTGGACGGCGAATACGTGCAGATAAGCCTGGATGGTGGCGTGACCTGGAAAACGGTCACCACGGTAGGCACCACCTGGTACTTTACTGACGGACGAACTTTAACCGACGGGACGTATCAATATTATGTCCGCGTTGTTGACGATGCGGGCAACTCCAGCCAGAGCGCTTCTCAGACGGTGACGGTAGATACCACGCCGCCGGATGCGGCTATCACCGTGACCGTGGATAGCATCACCAACGACAGCGGCTTCAGCAACAGCGACTTTATCACCAACGATAATACGCTGACGCTGAACGGCTCCCTGGGGGCGGTGCTGGGTAAAAATGAATTCGTTCAGATTAGCTTTGACGGCGGCGTTAGCTGGCAATACGCCACCTCGGTTAACGGCACCAGCTGGAGCTACACCGATGGTCGTCAACTGGCGGACGGCAACCACACTTATCTGGTTCGCGTGGTCGATCTGGCCGGAAACGAGGGCGCTAAAACCAGTCAAACGGTGACGATAGACACCATCGCACCGGACTACGGCATCACCATCGACAGTATTTCGGATGATACCGGGCAAAGCGCCAGCGACTTCATCACCATGGACACCACGCTGACGATCAACGGCACGCTGGGTCACGCTCTTGCCAGCGACGAACGTGTGCAAATCAGCCTCGACGGTGGCAACAAATGGATTGATGCCGTGGTAAACGGTACCGCCTGGCACTACGTCGATGGTCGCCAACTGGCTGACGGCGATTATGTTTATCAGGTTCGCATTATCGACCAGGCCGGCAATATTGGCTCCAAAGCAAGCCAGATTGTTACCGTCGACACCGTGGCGCCGGATACCGTCGGTACCATCGTCAGCTATACGGATAATGACGGCGAGCGTACCGGTAATTTCGACAGCAGCTATTCCACCGACGATACCTCGCCGGTGCTGAACGGCACGCTGAACCAGGCGCTGGCCGACGGTGAAATTGCCCAGATCTTCCGCGATGGCGTGCTGGTGGGCAAGGTGACTCTCACCGGCGGTACAAGCTGGACCTTTGCCGACTCTGGCCTGCTGGACGGGAATTACCACTATGTCCTGCGTGTCACGGACAAAGCGGGGAACTACACCGAGTCGAACGACTTCACGCTGACGGTGGATACTTCGGTGCCGACGACAATTGCCCACGTAGATGCGGTATCGACTTCGGACACCACTCCGATCCTTACCGGTGATGTTAGTGCGAAACTGGTTAACGGCGAATTCGTGGTCGTCACCGTGAATGGCAAAACGTACAGCTCCGAACGTGGTGGCCCGGTGGTGGTCGATCCTTCGTCTAACCGCTGGTATCTGCAAATCCCTGACAGCGATCTGCTGGGGCTGAGCAGCTACAACGTGACCGCTCAAGTGAAGAGCAGTGCGGGTAACGGCAACAACACCGGGATCCAGACCGGATCGCTGGTCGTGCATGCCGAAACGGCCAATGACACCAGCTGGGCGAGCACGGCGGGGAATGCGAACAACAGCGCCAGCACGTTAATGCTTAACAACAATGGCCTGTGGACGCTGGTGACCAATACCTCGGTCTATAACGGCACGGATCTGAACAGTTACACCCAGACGTCGCTGCCTAATACGCGTGCGAATACCGTCAGCTACACCGCGCTGGACTTTGACCGTAACGGCACCGTGGATATCTACGGCACGGAAACGACTTATGGCAATGCGGTACAGACAATGTGGATTGCCAACGCCAACGGCACCTATACCACCAGTACCCAGGCCAACGGCACCACGATCTGGTACGGCGGCGTCATTGCTTATGACAAAAACGGTGATGGTTATGTCGACCTGGCCTACGGTGATGCCGGGGGCGATTCCAGAACCTACCTGATTAACAACAAAGGTAGCATGGTGGCCGACGGGACCAACGGCAACGGTGGATTGACCGGCGTCAGCTACCGCGAGCTTTCCGGGGTGGACATCAACAATGACGGTAACGTCGACATTGTTCAGCACACCAACAGCAACGGGACCAGCGCCCTGAGCGTGATTTCAAACGACGGCAGCAAGCTGACGACGCTGCAGTCTATTGCCAACGTGTTTGTCGATAACGCCGCGAATACCACGACGGCAGCCTCCATGACGTGGGCCGACTTCAACGGTGATGGCTATCTGGATCTCTATATCGCCACCGGCCGGAGCGTGACCTCCGCGACGGTGAATTACAGCGGGAAGATTTTCTATAACGATGGCAATGGCCAGCTGAACAGCAACTACACCAGCGTGGAGTCCACGTCTACGGCAGCTAACGCGGGCTATATGTCCGTGGCCGTGGACTGGGATGGCGATGGCGACATGGACATTGTGAAGTTTTCCACCTACGGCACCAGCCAGACGGCACGTCTGTTCAGCAACGACGGGACGGGCAAGAACTGGACCGAAAGCCAACTGGCGAAAGGGCTGGTTAACGTCACGGGTGTCGCGGTGGCTGACTACGACTGGAACGGCACTCAGGATCTGCTGGTTTCTCAGCAAAATGGGAAAGTGGTGTTGGTTGCCAACACCAACACCATCGCACCGGGTACCGCGATGCACCTGCGCATTGTCGACAGTGAAGGGATCAACGTCTTCTACGGCAATACCGTCAGGCTGTACGACTCTGCCGGGAAGCTGGTGTCAACGCAGATTATCAACGCCCAGTCGGGCATTGGCGCGAACGACGCTTCGGCGCTGGTGAGCTTCTATGGCCTCAACCCGAATGAAACCTACCATGCCGAGCTGGTCAGGGCGATCAACGGCGTTTCGAGCAATGTGACCTGGAACGGGCTGACCGCCGGAGACGGTAAAGAAAGTTATGCCCTGACAGCGGAGGCGGCGACCGGCGTTCACGGCGGCACGCTGAACGGCACTGGCTATAACGATACGTTTATCGCCGAGCAGGGAACTTACGTCTACAACGGCGGCGGTGGCTGGGAAACGTCTTCAGACCACCAGACGTGGAGCGCGACGGGCGGGATGGACGTGGTTGACTTCCGTAACTCCGGGGTAGGCATCACCGTTGATCTGGGCAAAACCGGGGCGCAAAACACCGGTTTTAATACGGCAACCTTCACCAACATCGAAGGGATAGTCGGGTCGAGCCATGATGACGTGATCACCGGCAATATCGGGAACAACACCTTTGAAGGTGGCGGCGGCAACGACACCTTCAATATCGGCAGCGGTGGCCACGATACGCTGCTCTACAAGCTGTTGAACAGCTCGGATGCTACCGGCGGCAACGGCCATGATGTGGTGAACGGCTTCAGCGTGGGGACCTGGGAAGGCACGGCGGACAGCGATCGCATTGACCTTCGCGAACTGCTGCAGGGCAGCGGCTACACCGGGGATGCGTCGGCGCACTATATCAATGGCGTTGCGCAGCTGGGGGCCGGGGCGGGCAATATCGGCGACTTCATCAAAGTGGTGCAAAACGGCAGCAGCACTGAGATTCAAATTGACCGCGACGGCAAGGGCGGCGTCTTTGACCCGACCACGGTAGTCACGCTCAACGGGGTACAAACCGATCTCGCCACGCTGCTGGCTAATCACCAACTGTTAGTTATCTAGCCGTTATTCCGCCGGGCCTTAAGTCCGGCGGAGTATCAGCCGCTTAACTTTTATTACCCGGTACAAAACATGTTTATGAAACAAGCCGCGGAAAGGACAACACAGGCGTTTATTGCCATTTTCGCAGGATGTGAAACACCATGACTTCAACGAATACAAGCTACGAGCCCTGGCTGCAGGCCATGCTGGCCGTCGCGCGCCACTATCGGCTGGATTTCTCGGAAGAGCATGTCCGCGTGGTGGTTAATCAGGAGAATCAAAGCCCGCAGCAGCTGGTCCTGGAAGATATGGCTCGCCAGCTTGGCCTGGCGATGCGCCGCGCCCCGGCTGACGTCTCGCTTATCGACCCGTGGCGCTTGCCGCTGGTGGCCGAGCTTGAGGGGGCCAAATAGCGGTGGTTACCCATATGGATAATCACGGGCAACTAAGCTTGCAGCTCAGCGGCGATGGCGGTCTGGAGACGGTGGTCACTCGGGATGTGCTGGCCAAAAGGCTAAAAAGCCTGGTTGTGCTGCGCCCGCTGAATTCAATTCCCGATGCGCGCGTCGATGATTACGTTAAGCCCTACCAGAAAAACTGGTTCTGGACGCTGGCGCTGAAAGACTGGAAACGCTACGGCGACATCATGTTGGTGGCGATGGCAGCCAACGTGCTGGCGTTGGCCGGGATGATCTTTTCCATGCAGGTGTATGACCGCGTGGTGCCGTCGCAGTCGGTTCCCACTTTGTGGGTGCTGTTTGGCGGCGTCATGCTGGCTATTCTCTTTGAGTTTACGATGCGTATGCTGCGCGTGCATATTGCCGATGTGGTCGGCAAGCGGGCCGACCTGCGCATCTCCGACAGGGTTTTCGCCAGGGCGTTGCGCATTAAAAATAGCGCCAGGCCAAAATCCACCGGCTCTTTTATCTCGCAAATTCGTGAGCTGGAGTCGGTTCGCGAACTGATCACCTCCACCACCATCAGCACCGTATCGGATATCCCGTTCTTCCTGCTGTTTGTTTTTATTCTCTGGCTGATAGGCGGCCCGCTGGTATTCGTCGTGCTGCTGGCCATCCCGCTGTTGCTGATCCCTGGTTTACTGGTACAGCGTCCGCTGGCGCACCTTTCGAATGAGGGGATGCGCGAGTCCGCCATTCGTAACGCCACGCTGGTAGAAGCCGTGCAGTCCATCGAAGACATTAAACTGCTGCGCGCTGAACAGCGGTTCCAGAACCAGTGGAACAACACCAACGATGTTGCCGCGGCAGTTGGAATGAAACAGCGCTGGCTGACCAGCCTGCTCATGACCTGGACACAGGAAGTGCAGTCCATAGTTTACGCCGTGGTGCTGCTCGTCGGCTGTTATCTGGTAATTAACGGTGACATGACCACCGGTGCCCTGGTGGGTACCTCGATTCTGGCTTCACGAACCATCGCGCCGCTGGCGCAGATTTCTGGCGTGCTTTCGCGCTGGCAGCAGGCGAAGGTGGCACGCAAAGGGTTGGACGACCTGATGCAGCGCCCGCTGGACGACCCAGAGCAGGGCAAAAAAGTGCATAAAGCCCATCTGCAGGGGAACTACCAGCTCAATTACGCGGCGTTTTATTACGATGAAGAAGAGAAGGTCAACGATCTGGACATTGCCAGCCTGACGATCCGCGCCGGGGAAAAAATTGCGCTGCTCGGGCGAAACGGTTCGGGTAAAAGCACGCTGCTACAGCTTTTGGCGGGGATGCAAACGCCGCAGCACGGCCAGATTTTGCTGGACGACACCAGCCTCGGACAAATAGACACTGCCGATTTGAGACGCGACATGAATCTGCTCGGTCAGCAGGCGCGGCTGTTCTTCGGCTCAATACGTGACAACCTCACCATGGGGCGCCCGTTAGCCACGGACGAAGAAATCCACCGGGCGCTGACGCTAAGCGGGGCGCTGGAATTTGTGCAAAAACAGAAAAACGGCCTCAACTACACGATCAGCGAAGGCGGCAGTGGCTTATCGGGGGGCCAGCGGCAGGCACTTTTGCTGGCCAGAACGCTAATCCTGCAGCCGCAAATTTTATTACTGGATGAGCCTACTGCGTGGCTGGATGAGGTCAGCGAGCAGCAGCTTATCCAGCAGCTTGGCCCGTGGCTCGGCAACCGCACGCTGGTGGTGGCCACGCATCGCATCCCAATTTTGCAGTTGGTTAACCGCATCATCGTGCTGGATAACGGCCGCATCGTGATGGACGGCCCAAGGGACCAGATCTTGCAGCAGCACGGCCTTATGGAAAAAAAAGCTGCCCCTCGCAGAACCGCGACCTTAAAACCGGCAGGTAACACGGAGGTTCGGGCATGAACGATATCACGCGCTATAACAGCCGATTGAAAGAGCCGGCACTGCCGCGCGCAAGCCTTGTGGCGTGGGCACTTGGACTGATGCTGCTCGCTTTTGTACTGTGGGCTAACTTTTCTACCCTGGATGAAGTGACGACTGGCGCTGGCAAAGTTGTGCCGTCCTCTCGTGAGCAGGTCATTCAGTCTCTGGAAGGTGGGATCCTCTATAAGCTGGACGTGCATGAAGGGGACATCGTGGAAAAAGGGCAAATCCTTGCCCAGTTGGATCGCACGAAAACCGAGTCTGGCGTGCAGGAAAGTGAATCTAGACTGCATGCCGCTATGGCCACCGCAGCCCGCCTGAAGGCGGAAGTGGGGGCCACGCCGCTGGTTTTCCCCGACATGTTACCCGGCGATGGCGAACTTGTTCGGCAGGAGACGGCGCTTTATAACTCGCGCCGCAGTAGCCTGGAGAAAGGGGTTGCCGGGCTACGGGAAGCCATCTCGCTGGTGCAGCGCGAACTGGCGATGACGCAGCCGTTGGTTAAACAGGGGGCGGCCAGCAGCGTGGAAGTTTTACGGCTACAGAGACAAAAAAACGAGCTGGAAAACAAAATCACCGAAATGCAGAACCAGTATTACGTGCGCGCGCGTGAAGAGTTGGCGAAAACTAACGAGGAAATAGAAACCCAGCGTTCGGTAATGCGCGGGCGGGAAGACTCGTTAACCCGGCTCAAATTTACCGCGCCGGTCAGGGCAATAGTGAAGGGCATTGAGGTCACCACCGTTGGCGGCGTTATCCCGCCCAATGGAAAATTAATGACGCTGGTACCGCTCGACGATCAAATGCTGATTGAGGCAAAGATTTCACCTCGCGACGTGGCGTTTATTCATCCCGGCCAAAAGGCGTTGGTGAAAATCACCGCTTACGACTACTCCATCTATGGTGGGCTCAAGGGCGTGGTGACCACAATTTCACCGGATACCCTTCAGGATGAGGTCAAGCGTGATGTTTATTATTACCGGGTCTATATCCGCACCGATGTCAGCCAGCTTGAAAACGAGGCAGGCAAAACGTTCCCTATTTTCCCTGGGATGATCGCCACGGTGGATATCAAAACCGGTAGCAAATCGGTGCTCGATTACCTGCTGAAACCACTGAATAAAACGAAGGAAGCGCTCAGAGAACGATAATCAAAAAAGCCGGCGAATGCCGGCTTAATGTTGCTTAAAATATCGTCGGGTCGATATCCAGACCATACATGATAAAGGAAAAATAATATCCAAAATAAGACTCTGCCGTTTCCATAAAAGTCTTATGTATTTCCAGTGTGCCTTCACTGTCTTCACTGAATAATCCGGCCATAATGCCGCAATTAACAATGCGTCTCAGATGCATTCTCGACACAAAAAGATCTTTGGACGTTTTATTATAATTAGGCTTCAGGAACCAGCGGCCATCGTCATCCATTTTTGCCCCCAGGTATATTCTCAACATAATGATATGCCCGGCGTCTTTGTCAACAAACATGGCGCTGTTGGGTACCAGTCGGCTTAAAATGACTTCGTCAAAAAGAAGGTTGCCGCTGCGCCGGAAAAAATTCGAAAATGTTTTTTCATCCTCCAGAGCATGAAACGGAAGGGTATTTTCCGGTAGTAAAAATTTCAATGAAGGGATGGATATTTGCATATAGCTGCGGGTTTCATTGAGGCCCTTTACGCTCGGGGAATACAACAGTACCCGGCGGTCATCCTCACTTTTTTCAAGCGACATTCTGCCGGTGATACGCAGGAGCGTGACCAGAGAGTTCACGGTGTTCAGGCTGGTCAACTCCATTTTAACGCAAAACTCTTTGATGTCTGCGAGTACTGCCCGGCGATCGCCGTAGTGAAAACAAAGCAGGGCCAGAACCACATGAAAGCGGGAGCTTTGCAGAATGGTTTTATAAAAAAGCGGCTGTTTTTTATAGGTAATTAACAGGTGATCATAATGATGCTGTATAGCTTCTCGAAAACGAGGATGTTTTTTTACTTGTTGGCTGTATCTTTCGATGGTGTCTTGGAGTTGGTGTCGTGTCATATTGTTTTTCTCGGTATTCAGCTATGGCGCAAATGCCCCATAAAACGAGTGCTAAAGGCAGAGATAAAATACACGTTATACGTGCTTTTTATTTGGTAATTGCAAGTTGATATCATTTTTGAGTATATCACTGTTTATTTCAAAGTTAAAAATAACATCCTGTGTTTTTCTTGTTTTTAATTTGTATTAACCAAAAATGCTTATTTTTCTCATTTGGCGTTTTCTACATGTAGTGGAAATAATACTTCCGTTAAGAGGAGGGGTTATTTCCTTGTCGCAGCGGCATGAACTGAATAAAAAGCAATCGGATGATAGATTGAAGGGAAGAAAAGAAATGTCTTTTCATTGGTAATATCATGTTATATTGTAAGTTACGTGATATGGGCGATTTTTGCTCGATTGTCTTTCGCGGATGGCCGAAATTAGAGCTCATTCGCCCTCAAAAGGTGAAATCATGACCAACACAAACGATATCTTTAACGCCGAATTTTCCCGCCAGTACGATGCCAGCAGCGAACGTCTGAAAGAGATATCTAACAACCTGCACGCCTTGCTGTCATTGCTTCTCAGGGATCTTCCGGCGGAGGCGAAAGTGCTTTGCGTTGGCGTAGGGACCGGCACCGAAATCGTCCGGCTGGCAAAGCAGCATCCTGAATGGCGTTTTACCGGGGTCGATCCTTCCCCCGATATGCTGGCCGTTTGCGCAGAAAAACTTGAGCGGGAAGGGCTGAGTGACCGCTGCACGCTGATTGAAGGTCACGTCGTTGACGTGCCGGAGCAGCATCCATTCGATGCTGCGCTCTGCCTGTTGGTGGCGCATTTTATTCAGCATCCGCAGCGCGGAGGTATCTACCAGCACATCGCCGACAGGCTAAAACCTGCGGGGCAGCTGATCGCCGCTGAAATAGCGGGAGATATGGCGGATCCCGATTTTGACGGGCAATTAAGAAACTGGGTTGCGCTGCAGCAGGCTTATACCCAACGCCAGCGGGATATTGCCGAGGTGAAAGCTGAGCTCAACCAGCGGCTGCTCTTGTTGCCGCCTCGCCAGACCGAAGCTCTGCTGCGCGAAGCCGGGTTTGCCAGTGCGCAACCGTTCTTCCAGTCGCTGCTGATCCACGGCTGGCAGGCGATTAAGTCTTAAATGAAAGAACTGCGGCGTACCGGAACAGCACGCCGCAAACTGTACTATTTACTCTCTTTATCTTCTGACTTCACAAGCGTTGGCGTTTCGTTAAAGAAGTTCCACGGTTTCAGCAGAGCGTGAACCCACTCGGTCGGCATGATGGGCCACTCTTCGGCGCGGGCGATATGCGTGGTGCCGGTAGTTAACCAGACAACGTTATCCGTGTTTTCAAGCGACTGATTGTCTTTGCTGTAAGCCCCTAAACCGGTGTCGTGCGCGGAGCGGTTCGGGTATTTCCCTTCGGAATAGCGCTCATCCGGGTTGTAGCGGGTCACCCACAGCTGCTTATCCATAAAGCTCAGGCGATGGTATATCCACTCGTCCGGGGCAAACTTCGCGCCGGTAGCGACCGGATGCGTTCCGCCAGCGTAAGGAATCAACTGGTAGGACACCGGGTTGCCCATGCGGTTTTCTTTGTTCGGATTGCTCAGCAGGCGAACGGTACCCGGATCGAATTTCTGGGCTGCGCCCTGCTCGTTTTTTATTGCGTATTCATTGGTTTGCATGGTGCTGGTGCGCGGGCCGCCGCTGGTATTTGGTTTCACCACCGGGTCAATCGCGGTCAGACTGTTGTTTTCGCCGTCCACGTCGAGATCCAAACGGAAGTTATAAATATGCTGATGCGTCGTGCCGACAATATTGTGGTCGATCAGCGTCCCGTAGCGGGTATCTTCTTTCGCCGTGGCATCGTGCATGGTCTTGGCCTTCACGCCTTTTACTGCCTCAATCCCGGTTGCGCCCGCATCAATACCGATGGTGCCGTTCTGGTGGAAGACCCAGTCAAAGATGTAGTCGTAGTTGCCGACGGTGCTTATCCAGCGGATCACCAGCTCGCGACGTTCGCTGCTGACGTTCGGCTGCCCCATTTCCTGATGTTTGTATTCCGGCCCGGCGTAGCGCTCGAAAATGGCGATAGCTCGCGGAATGGTGGTGGGTTTACCGGTGTAATCGGCCAGGGTTTCGTCCAGCAGGACGGCGTTAGCCGGTGCATCTTTGCCGCGCACGATAGGGGACGTGAGCGTGCCCATGCCGTAATCCCCGGCGTCCAGGTAAGCTTTAAAATACCAGCCAATATCCGGGTCGCCATACGGCACAATCATCCCGCCGAGCGACCCTTCATACATGATCTTCCGTTTAGTGCCGTTGTCGTTGTAGGTCACGGTGGAAATAATCGGGCCAACGCGGGAATTCAGGCGCAGGTGCAAATCCCAGTTTTGCCAGTGAATCGTGTCGCCGGTAATGGTGTAGTTTTTCCCTTCCGGCTCAATGATATCCAGCGGCTTGAGGTTGGCGGCCTGCCGGTCGCGGCCATCATAAGGGCGGGGCGTCATTGGCACAGGAATGACCGGGCCTTCCTCAATTTTGATGATTTTTTTCTGCTCGAGATCTACCACCGCGACCAGGTTTTCAATCGGATGTGCCCAGTAGTTACCGTCGCCAACGTCAAGATAGCTCACCACTTTCAGCAGGCGCTGATCCTGCTTCAGGCCGTCCTTGCCGTCGAAATAGCCGACGGTGAGCGGGGTAGTAACCACTTTTGACGGATCGCTGATACCGCGTTTTTTCACCGCTTCCGCGAACTCTTTGCTGTTGTTGATGATTGACTGCACGCTGGCAAAATCGTCCAGCAGCACCATACCCTGTGCGCCTTCGATAGGTTTCCAGCTTTTTACCTTTCCAGCGGCCAGATCCACCGTGGCTTCAATAATATGGCGGCCATCCAGCATGATGACGTCCGCCTCGCGCGGCTGGCTGACGCTGGTGCCATCCATCACAAACTTCCAGACCTGCTCTTTAGGCGGTTCTCGCAGCGAAATCTCGGTAAAGCGAATATTAGGTTTATAATCCTGCGCGCCTTTAATAATCGACACGGTTTTATTGATCTCATCCGCGCTTAGCGAGTTAAGCGGATGCGGCTTTTTCTCAACGGCAAAGGTTTGATCCAGCCCGGACTGGAAAACTTCATTGATAAACCCTTCGGAGATAAACGCCGTTTTGCCCTTAAAAATCACCGGCACTTCAAGCTTGAGGATTTTGCCGTTAACGATGGCGGAGGTGGCGTTAGGCTTCACCTTCACATAGGCACCGTCTTTAACAAGGGTAAACATCTGCGCGTAATCGTCCCACTGGACGTCGGCGCCAAAATCCGTCAGCGTTTTTTTCATCGGCACCATATGTGCCTCGCCGCCGTGGGCAAAAGCGGGGGCGTTAGTTCCCGCCGAGATCAGGAGCGCAATAGCCAGCGCCAGCGCTTTTTTTCCAGTTTTCATTGTCATCGCTTTCTCACCTTAAAAGTGCGTTGTGTTGTTATGTGCGTGCTGGATAAAGACTGTCGGATTCAACATAACAACTTCCGCCTGGGCTTCCCTTGTGCTCCCTGCCAGGCGTTTTGCTGTGGTTGCCAGAATGTAGGATTGGTGAGGATTGTGGCTCCGGATTGATAAGCGTCGGGTTAAATTCAGCCCTCAACCCGGCCCTCTCCCAGAGGGAGAAGGAGAAAATAAACGATGGGAAGATTTTTATTCCCTCTCCCTTTTAGGGAGAGGGTTAGGGTGAGGGTAAAAAAACCAGAATCCGTGACGAAGTCTTATGAGGCAAAATCACCGTGCAGACGGGCCACCAGCGTCAGAATCGAGTAGCGCGCAACAATCTGCTGATGCTGGTTGGTGATATCCACCGCCCATTCCACCACGCCAACCGGTTTATCTTCCGCCGTTTTCTGCGGCTTGGCGGTTTTACGTTTGCAGGTCAGGCGCACCTGAATGGTATCGTCGATTTTTACCGGCTCGATAAAGCGCAGGTTTTCCATGCCGTAGTTGGCAATCACTGGCCCAACGCCGGGATCGACAAACAGCCCGGCGGCGGCAGACACCACAAAGTAACCGTGCGCCACGCGCTCGCCAAAGAAGGACTCCGCCGCGCCAATTTTGTCGGTATGGGCGTAGAACCGGTCGCCGCTCAGGTTGGCGAAGTTGGTGATATCGGCTTCGGTGACGGTGCGACGGGCAGTCAGAATACTTTCCCCGATGCGTAGCTCCTCAAAATGTTTGCGGAACGGATGCACTGCGTCTTCGTGAACTTTTGCGCCGTAGTTCCATTGCCCGCTAACGGCGGCAAGCATCGTCGGGCTGCCCTGAATAGCGGTGCGCTGCATATAGTGCTTGACCGCCCGCAGGCCGCCGAGCTCTTCACCACCACCCGCGCGGCCTGGGCCGCCGTGCACCAGCATCGGCAATGGAGAACCGTGCCCGGTGGACTCCACCGACGATTCCTGGTTCAGCACCTGAATGCGTCCGTGGGCACGGGCCGCGCCGAGAATAAAGTGACGGGCCGTTTGCTCATCGGCGGTCACCAGCGTACCCGCCAGGCTACCCTGACCAGCGCGAGCCAGCGCCATGGCATGTTCCGCATCCCGGTAAGGCATCACGGTGGCAACCGGGCCGAAGGCCTCAAGCTCATGCACCGCTGGCGTTTCGTCCGGCTGCTGGCAAAGCAAAAGAGTAGGCGGGAAGAACGCGCCCTGTTGCGCAGTATCGGCCTTCCCGCCCAGCAGGACATCACACCCGGCGGCAATCAGCTGGTCAACTTTACGCTGTACATCATCCCGCTGTTCAAGGCTGACCAGCGCCCCCATGCGCACGCCTTCCGCCGCCGGGTCGCCGGGTTGTATTTTTTCCAGTTTCGCTTTCAGCGCTTCAACCACAGAACCCAGCCGGTTTTGCGGCACGATAATCCGGCGAATGGCGGTACATTTTTGCCCGGACTTGGCGGTCATCTCGCGCACGACTTCCCGCACGAACAGCGCAAATTCAGGCTGTTCAGGCGTGACATCTTCCGCCAGCACGCAGCAGTTAAGCGAGTCCGCTTCCATGGTGAAGGGAATTGAACGGGCAACGATATTTGAGTGACAACGTAACTTTTGTCCGGTGCTGGCCGAGCCGGTGAAGGTCACCACGTCCTGCTCATCCAGATACTCGAACAAATCGCCCACGCCGCCGCAGATCAGGCTTATCGCCCCGTCCGGCACCAGTCCTGACTCAACAATCGCTTTCACCATCGCCTGCGTTAACTGCGCGCTCGCCGTGCCGGGCTTGATAATCGCGGGCATTCCGGCCAGCCAGGTTGGTGCCAGTTTTTCGAGCATCCCCCAGCAGGGGAAGTTAAAGGCGTTGATGTGCAGCGCCACGCCCGACTTCGAGGTGAGCACGTGGCGGGCGGCGAATCCTCCCTGTTTTGACAGCGGCATCAATTCATCTTCCGGCCATAACGTGTCGTCCGGCAGTTCGCGGTTACCCATTCCGGCGTAGGCAAACAGCGTGCTGATGCCGCCCTCAATGTCTACCCAGCTGTCGGCGCGGGTGGCGCCCGTTTGATAAGAGACTTCGTAAAACGCTTCTTTCTGCGCCAGCAGGTGCTTCGCCACCGCTTTTAACATCGCGGCGCGCTGAATAAACGTCATCGCCTGCAACGCTTTGCCGCCTTGTGCAATGGCGAAGCGTTTTGCCGCCGCCATATCCGCCCCTTCGCTGGTCACCTGCCACAGCGGCTCGCCGCTAACGGCATGAAAAATAGTTCTTTCTTTTCCCTGGCCGCTAAACCACGTCCCGGACAAATAGCTGGTTAACTGTTGCATCTCACTCTCCATTACATGCTGCATTTAATCATTACAGTGTTTGTTTTATGAATCATAAAAATCAAGCTGTAATTTAATAAATTGTTAACATCGTGATGGGTTGTGTTTTTTGTTATTGATTTATCTCAATGATAAGTCTTGTTTTTGCGATATTTTACGTGATAGACCTCACAAACATACGGTGTAATCTTTGCGATCTTCGTTAACTTATCTGTAACTTTTAATCATGAAGTGATTCGTAATATCGCAGTGTGTTGAGTTAAATTGAATCATAAGGTGATGCCGTGACAGAACAAGAACGCTTTGATGAGCGCATCCAGCAGGAAACCGCCATCGAACCACAGGACTGGATGCCGGAGGCATACCGCAAAACGCTGATCCGTCAGATAGGCCAGCATGCGCACTCGGAAATCGTCGGCATGCTGCCGGAAGGTAACTGGATAACTCGCGCCCCCAGCCTGCGCCGCAAGGCCATCCTGCTGGCCAAAGTGCAGGATGAAGCGGGACACGGGCTGTATCTCTATAGCGCTGCGGAAACCCTGGGCTGCGCCCGGGAAGATATCTACCAGAAGATGCTCGACGGCAAGATGAAGTACTCCTCCATCTTTAACTACCCGACGCTTAACTGGGCCGACATCGGCGTGATTGGCTGGCTGGTCGACGGGGCCGCCATCGTCAACCAGGTCGCGCTGTGCCGGACTTCTTACGGCCCGTACGCCCGGGCGATGGTGAAAATTTGCAAAGAAGAAAGCTTCCACCAGCGGCAGGGGTTTGAAGCCTGCACCGTGCTGGCGAACGGCAGTCCCGAACAGCGCCAGATGCTGCAGGACGCCATTAACCGCTTCTGGTGGCCGGCGCTGATGATGTTCGGGCCCAACGACGACAACTCGCCGAACAGCGCCCAAAGCCTTGCCTGGAAAATCAAACGCTTCGGCAATGACGAGCTGCGCCAGCGCTTTGTCGACAACACCGTGCCGCAGGTTGAGCTGCTGGGCATGACCGTGCCGGATCCCGACCTGCATCTTGATAAGGCTACCGGCCACTACCGTTTTGGTGACATCGACTGGCAGGAATTCAACGAAGTGGTGGCCGGGCGCGGCCTGTGCAACGAAGAGCGCCTCGCCGCCAAGCGTAAAGCCTGGGAAGAGGGGGCATGGGTGCGCGAAGCCGCCCTTGCGTATGCCGAAAAACAACAGGCCCGCACCGCCGCCTGAAGGAGTATGAGATGAGCAAAATTTACTGGCCGCTGTACGAAGTTTTTATTCGCAATAAAAAAGGGCTGTCCCATCGCCATGTCGGCAGCCTGCACGCCGCCGACGACCAGATGGCGCTGGAAAACGCCCGCGACGCCTACACCCGCCGCAGCGAAGGCTGCTC
Organism: Cedecea neteri; assembly: GCF_000758325.1. Lineage (NCBI taxonomy): Bacteria > Pseudomonadati > Pseudomonadota > Gammaproteobacteria > Enterobacterales > Enterobacteriaceae > Cedecea > Cedecea neteri. Next base: position 3,254,847 of record NZ_CP009459.1, read on the forward strand.
CATCTGGGTAGTCAAAGCGAGCGAGATCGTCGCTTCACAGCCGGAAGAGCGCCCGGAATTTTTCGACCCGGCTGACAGCAAAGTCTACCGCCACCCAACGTTTTACACGCTGCCTGACGGCATCGAGCACATGTGAGGCCGCCGATGACACTCGATCCTGTAGCGACCTACAGCCTGCGCCTGGGCGACACCTGCCTTGTGCTGGCCCAGCGTCTGAGCGCCTGGTGCGGCCATGCGCCGGAGCTGGAAATTGACCTGGCGCTGGCCAACATTGGCCTCGACCTGCTCGGCCAGGCGCGCAACTTCCTGACCTATGCCGCCGAGCGTGAAGGCGAACACCTCGACGAAGACCGGCTGGCCTTTGGCCGCGACGAGCGCGAATACCGCAACCTGCTGCTGGCGGAACAGCCCAACGGTGATTTCGCCGAAACGCTGGTGCGCCAGTACCTGCTGGATGCGTGGCACGTCTCGCTGTTCGGTCGGCTGGTTGAAAGCAAAGATCCGCAGCTGGCGGCCATTGCAGCTAAAGCGATTAAAGAAGTGCGCTATCACCTGCGCTTCAGCCGCGGCTGGCTGATTCGCCTGGGCAACGGCACTGAGCTGTCGCAGGCAAAAGCGCAAAGCGCTGTGAACAAACTGTGGCGCTTCAGCGGCGAAATGTTCGTTGCTGATGAGTTGGAAACCGAGCTGGCGGAGCAGGGGATCGCCGTCGATCCGCTTAGCCTCAAAGCCGAATGGCTGCAAGAAGTGACCGCCGGGCTGAGCGATGCCTCGCTGCAGGCCCCGGCAGAGCAGCCATACCGCACTGGCGGTAAGCAAGGCTTACACACCGAACACCTCGGCCCGCTGCTGGCTGAAATGCAGTACCTGCAGCGCGCTTACCCGAACCAGCAGTGGTAAGGAGGAGAGGATGCAAACCGCCACGCTTCAGCCCGCCGCCGTCCGCGACGTCTGGCGTCTGCTGAGTGAAATCAGTGACCCGGAAATCCCGGTGCTGACCATCACCGATCTCGGGATGGTGCGCAGCGTCGAGCACCGCGCGGACGGCTGGCACATCGGTTTTACGCCAACCTATTCCGGCTGCCCGGCCACTGAATTTTTGCTGGCCGCCATTCGGGAAACGCTGGAAGGCGCAAAGCTAAGCCCGGTGCATATCAGGCAGGTTTTGCATCCCGCCTGGACGACGGACTGGATGTCGCCGGAGGCCAAAACCCGGCTGCGCGAATACGGCATCAGCCCGCCGCAGGGGCATGCCTGCCATGCGACGGTCGCCGCCCAGGTGACCTGCCCACGCTGCGGGAGCGAACACACATCGCTCATCAGTGAATTCGGCTCCACGGCCTGTAAAGCGCTATACCGCTGCAACAGCTGCCGGGAACCCTTTGATTACTTTAAATGTATTTGAGGATGCCATGACAATGTTTCATTCCCTGAAAGTGGCACGTATCGAACCCGAAACCGCCGAGGCGGTGGCGATTACCTTTTCGGTGCCGGACGCGCTGCGCGGGCAATATCGCTTTCGCCCAGGGCAGCATTTGACGCTGAAAGCCCGGCTGGGCGGGGAAGAGCTGCGCCGCTGCTACTCTATTTGCCGCTCTGAGAATCCCGGTGAAATATGCGTGGCGGTAAAAGCCATTGAAGGTGGCCGTTTTTCACAATACGCGGTCAGCGATTTAACCGCCGGGATGTCGCTCGAAGTGATGGTGCCGCAGGGGACGTTCGGCTACCAGCCGGAAGCGGAAACTCGCGGCAACTATCTGGCGCTCGCCGTTGGCTCTGGCATCACGCCGATGCTGGCCATTATCAACGCCACGCTCGCCACCGAGCCGGAAAGCAGCATGACCCTGGTTTACGGCAACCGCAGCAGCGCCAGCATGATGTTCCGCCAGGCGCTGGCCGACCTGAAAGACCGCTACCCGCAGCGCCTGCAGCTGATTTACCTGTTCAGCCAGGAAAGGTCGGACAGCGAGCTGCTCAGCGGCCGACTGGACGGTGAAAAATTGAAGCAGCTTGGCGACCACCTGCTGGACGTCAAAGGCTTTGACCGCACGTTTATTTGCGGCCCGCAAAGCATGATGCAGGCCACCGAAGCCGCGCTAAAAGAGATGGGCGTCGCGCCGCAGGATATCTACCTCGAACATTTCAACACGCCGGGGATTGCGCCGGGTGCTCGTTCCCGTGCTCAGGCGGCGGGTAAAACCGTCACCCTGCGCCAGGACGGCGTGGATCGCCAGATTACCCTGACCGCCGGGGACGAAAGCATTCTCGACGCGGCCCTGCGGCAGGGCGCGGATCTGCCGTATGCCTGCAAAGGCGGCGTTTGTGCCACCTGCCGCTGCAAGGTGCTGCAGGGGGAAGTGGACATGGGCGTCAACTACAGCCTGGAGCCGGATCAGCTGGCCGCAGGCTACGTGCTGAGCTGCCAGGCGCTGCCAAAGGGCGACGATGTGGTTCTCGACTTTGATGCGCAGGGGTTGTGATGAGCGAACTTCTTAGCCAGCAAAACGGCCGGGTGCTAACCCTGACGCTAAACCGTCCGCAGGCGCGGAATGCGCTCAACAACGCGCTGCTGACGCTGATTGCCGAAGCGCTTGAAGTTGCGCAGCAGGACGCCGCCATCGGTGCCGTCGTCATTACCGGCAACGAACGTTTTTTTGCTGCCGGAGCCGATCTCAAAGAGATGGCAAGCCGGGATATGCCCGCCACGCTCAACGACCCGCGGCCCCAGCTTTGGGCACGCCTCGAGCGTTTCCCTAAACCCCTGATCGCCGCCGTGAACGGCTATGCGTTCGGGGCTGGCTGCGAGCTGGCGCTCCTGAGCGACATCATCGTGGCCGGGGATAACGCGCGCTTCGGCCTGCCGGAAATCACGCTCGGGATTATGCCCGGCGCGGGCGGCACTCAGCGGCTGATTCGTAGCGTAGGCAAAGCGCTGGCTTACCGCATGGTGCTGAGCGGCGAAGCTATCGACGCGGATCAGGCTTTACGCGCCGGGCTGGTTGCCGAAGTGCATCCCGCAGCCTTAACGCTGGAATACGCGCAGAAGCTTGCCGCCAGTATCGCTCGCCATGCCCCGCTGGCGCTGCAGGCCGCCAAAAATGCGCTTCAACAGGCGCAGAACACGGGCCTGAGCCAGGGGCTGTTGCAGGAACGTCAGCTGTTTACGCTGCTCGCCGCCACCGAAGATCGTCAGGAAGGCATCGCCGCTTTCCTGGAAAAACGACCTGCTGAATTCAAAGGACGTTAATCATGAGTTTTATTATCAGCGATGTGCAAAGCGGGGTGATGACCCTGACCCTCAACCGCCCGGAGCGGCTGAACAGCTTCAACGATGAAATGCATCGTCAACTGGCGGAAGTCCTCACCCAGGCCGAGCGGGACGAAACCATTCGCTGCCTGCTGATCACGGGCGCAGGGCGCGGCTTCTGCGCCGGGCAGGATCTCAACGACCGCAACATTGACCCAAGTGGTGACGCCCCGGACCTCGGTTACTCGGTTGAAACGTTTTATAACCCGCTGCTGCGCCGCCTGGCGAAATTACCGAAGCCGGTGATTGCTGCTGTTAACGGCGTGGCCGCCGGAGCCGGAGCCACGCTGGCGCTGGGCTGCGACATGGTTATCGCCGCGCGTTCAGCAAAATTCATTATGTCTTTCAGCAAGCTGGGGCTGGTGCCCGACTGCGGCGGCACCTGGTTCTTGCCCCGCCAGACCGGACGTGCGCGGGCAATGGGGTTGGCGTTACTCGGCGACACGTTAACCGCCGGGCAGGCGCACGACTGGGGCATGATTTGGCAGGTCGTGGACGACGAACAGCTCAGCGATACCGCTCGCCAGCTGGCCCAACACTTTGCCACTCAGCCGACCTTTGGCCTGGGGCTTATCAAGCAGGCGCTTTATGCCTCGGAAACCAACACCCTGGACGCCCAGCTCGACCTGGAGCGCGATTATCAGCGCCTGGCTGGCCGCAGCGAAGATTACCGTGAAGGGGTTTCGGCTTTTCTGGCGAAGCGCCCGGCCACCTTTAAGGGGAAATAAGCATGTTAACTCCTGAGGCCGTGATTGCGGTGATTGGCAGCGGCACCATGGGCGCAGGTATTGCCCAGGTGGCCGCCAGCGCGGGCCATGCCGTGTGGCTGTACGACATTCAGCCCGGTGCGGCAAAACGCGCGATAGACGGGATTGATACCGCGCTCAGCGCCCGCGTAGCGAAAGGCAAACTTGACGGGGCGCTTCGCCAGTCAACGCTTGCCCGGCTGCGTCCGGCGGAGACGCTGGCTGATTTGGCTCAGGCCGCGCTGGTGATTGAGGCCGCCGCCGAACAAATTGACGTCAAGCAGGCCATTTTCCGTGATTTAGCGGCGGTGTGCGCCCCTGATACCGTCTTTGCCAGCAATACCTCATCCATTTCTATCACCGCCATCGCCAGCGGCATCAGCCACCCGGCGCGCGTGGTCGGGCTGCATTTCTTTAACCCTGCACCGGTGATGAAACTGGTCGAAGTGGTCAGCGGCCTGGAAACCTCGCCGGAGATTGCCGAGCGGCTTTGCGAGCTGGCGCTGCGCTGGGGAAAACAGCCGGTGCGCTGCCATTCCACGCCTGGCTTTATCGTCAATCGCGTGGCGCGGCCTTTTTATGCCGAAGCCTGGCGCGCGCTGGAAGAGCAGGTTGCCCCTGCAGCGGCTATCGATGCCGCGTTGCGCGACGGGGCTGGCTTCCCGATGGGGCCGCTGGCATTAACGGATCTGATCGGTCAGGACGTCAACTTCGCCGTCACCTGTTCGGTGTTTAACGCCTTCTGGCAGGAGCGCCGGTTCCTGCCTTCTCTCGCCCAGCAGGAACTGGTGCTTGGCAAGCGGCTGGGCAAGAAAACCGGGCAGGGCGTTTACCGCTGGCCGCTTGAGGCGCAGCCGGAATATCAACCTCAAGTGCCGGCCGAACTGGCGGCTAAACAGGTCACGCAGTCCGGTAAAACCCTCGACATTGACGGCATCGTTGTCGCCATAACCAGTGGCATGACGGCCACCGCCATGTCGGCTGAGCTTAAACGCCCCGTGGTGCTGCGGGACAAGCTGGCCGACTCTCCGCTGGAAGTGTTGGCGCCGTCGGCTTCGGTCACGCCGCAGCAGCTGGCGAAGGTCATTCATTACTTCCAACAGCAGGGCAAACAAGTGCTGGTGATCGGTGACTACCCCGGCATGCTGGCCTGGCGCACCGTGGCGATGCTCGCCAACGAAGCGCTGGATGCGCTGCAAAAAGGGGTGGCTGCGGAAGCCGACATCGATACCGCGATGCAGCTCGGCGTGAACTATCCGCACGGGCCGTTGGCCTGGGGAGCCCGCCTGGGCTGGCAAAACATTCTGACGCTGCTGGAAAACCTGCAGCGCCATTACGGCGAAGAACGCTACCGCCCGACCTCTTTACTGCGTCAGCGCGCGCTGCTGGAGAACCAACATGAGCACTAACGCCTGGGATAACGCCCACGTGATGTATGCGCGAGACAACTGCGCCAGACAGATGGGCATCGAAGTGGTTGAGATGGGCGACGGCTTTGCGCTGCTCACCATGACCATCACCGAAGCCATGCTCAACGGGCACCAGACCTGCCACGGAGGGCAGCTGTTTACTCTGGCCGATACGGCCTTTGCCTACGCCTGCAACAGCCAGGGGCTGGCGGCGGTGGCCTCCGGCTGCAGCATCGAATTTTTGCGTCCCGGCAAGGCAGGTGACCGACTGAAAGCGGTGGCCAGAGTGCGCCAGCAGGGGCGGCAGACCGGCGTCTACGACATTGAAATCATTAATCAGGACGAGAAGACGCTGGCGCTGTTTCGCGGCCGCGCCCATCGCATAGGTACGACGGTTTCAGGAGAAAAATTATGAGTCAGGCTTTTATTTGCGATGGCGTACGTACCCCGATTGGCCGCTACGGCGGTGCGCTTTCGAGCGTGCGTGCGGATGACCTGGCCGCGCTGCCGCTAAAGGCGCTGCTGGCGCGTTACCCCAATCTCGACTGGAGCGCCGTGGACGACGTGATTTTTGGCTGCGCGAACCAGGCCGGGGAAGACAACCGCGACGTGGCGCGCATGGCGACGCTGCTGGCCGGTTTACCACAGACTGTGCCGGGCACCACAATCAACCGCCTGTGCGGTTCCGGTCTGGATGCCGTGGGCTTTGCCGCTCGCGCTATCAAAGCCGGTGACGCTCAGCTAATGCTGGCGGGCGGGGTGGAATCTATGTCTCGGGCACCGTTTGTGATGGGCAAAGCCAGCTCGCCGTTCCAGCGCCAGGCCGAGATGTTTGATACCACCATTGGCTGGCGTTTTGTGAACCCGCTCATGGCAGCGCAATTTGGTACTGACAGCATGCCGGAAACGGCAGAGAATGTAGCGGAATTGTTAAAAATAAGCCGCGAAGACCAGGACCGGTTTGCGTTTCGCAGCCAGCAGCGTACCGCTCTCGCACAGCAAAAGGGCATTCTGGCCGAAGAGATTGTGCCGGTCACGCTAAGCGGCCGCAAAGGCACGGTGACGGAAGTAAGGGAAGACGAACATCCGCGTGCGGAAACCACGCTGGAGCAACTGGCGGCGCTAAAAACGCCGTTCCGCGCGAACGGTGTCGTGACGGCGGGTAATGCTTCCGGCGTGAACGACGGGGCAGCGGCGTTGATTATCGCCAGCGAAGCCGCCGCGCTGCAGCACGGCCTGACGCCTAAGGCGCGCATTGTCGCGATGGCGACAGCGGGCGTGGAGCCTCGCCTGATGGGGCTGGGGCCGGTGCCTGCGGTACGTAAAGTGCTGGAGATGACCGGGTTAAGCATCCACGACATGGATCTGATTGAACTGAACGAAGCCTTCGCCGCGCAGGCGCTCGGCGTGCTTCGTCAACTGGGGCTCCCGGATGATGCCCCACATGTGAATCCTAACGGCGGCGCGATTGCCTTAGGACACCCGCTGGGGATGAGCGGAGCCAGACTGGCGTTAACGGCCAGCCTGGAGCTGCACCGGCGCGGCGGGCGGTATGCCCTTTGCACCATGTGTATCGGTGTGGGTCAGGGCATTGCCCTGGTTCTTGAGCGTGTGAGCTAGTCAAACCTGCGAGTACCCTAATAATGATAACCTCTGAAACCAAGCTGGAACCGATTGAAACCGCATCGCTGGATGAGCTTCAGGCCCTGCAAACGCAGCGCCTGAAATGGACGCTGAATCACGCCTACAGCAACGTCCCGATGTATAAGCGCAAATTTGACGCCGTGGGCGTACACCCTGACGATTTTAAAGAGCTGAAAGACATTCGCCTGTTCCCGTGCACCACCAAGCAGGATCTGCGCGATAACTATCCTTTCGATACTTTTGCGGTGCCGATGGAGCAGGTAGTTCGTATTCACGCTTCTTCCGGTACGACGGGCAAACCTACGGTTGTGGGTTACACCCAAAATGATATTGATACCTGGGCTAACCTCGTGGCGCGCTCGCTGCGTGCCGCAGGCGGCACGCCGAAAGACAAAATTCATGTCTCCTACGGCTATGGGCTGTTTACCGGCGGGCTGGGGGCGCACTACGGTGCAGAACGCCTCGGGGCGACAGTGATCCCGATGTCCGGCGGCCAGACGGAAAAACAGGCGCAGCTGATCCGTGATTTTAAACCGGACATGATCATGGTTACGCCGTCCTGGTGTCTGAACCTGATTGAAGAGCTGGAGCGCCAGATGGGGGGCGACGCCAGCGGCTGTTCGCTCCGCGTCGGGGTCTTTGGCGCGGAGCCGTGGACCAAAGCGATGCGGGCGGAGATCGAACGTCGCTTAGGCATTACCGCGCTGGATATCTACGGCCTGTCGGAAGTGATGGGGCCGGGCGTGGCGATGGAGTGCCTGGAGTCACGCGGTGGGCCGACGATTTGGGAAGACCATTTCTACCCGGAAATCGTTGATCCGCAGAGCGGCGTTTCGCTGGATGACGGCGAGCAAGGCGAACTGTTGTTCACCACGCTGACCAAAGAGGCGCTGCCGGTGATCCGCTACCGTACCCGTGACTTAACGCGCCTGCTGCCGGGCAGCGCTCGTACCATGCGCCGTATGGATCAGATTACGGGACGTTCAGACGATATGCTGATTATCCGGGGTGTGAATGTGTTCCCGTCCCAGTTGGAAGAAGAGATCCTGAAATTCCAGCACCTGGCACCGCATTATCAGCTGGAGGTGCATCGTCGTGGTCACCTGGATACCCTGGCGATCAAGGTGGAGCTGAAGGAAAGTAGCCTGTATCTCAGCCACGAACAGCGCTGTGCCGTTTGCCACGAGCTGCGCCACCGCATTAAGTCGATGGTGGGGATTTCAACGGATATTACCATTGTGAACTGCGGCAGCCTGCCGCGCTCCGAAGGGAAAGCTATCCGGGTGTGCGATCTTCGCCAGGCGGCGAATCATTAATCGTCCGTGGCGACATCACTCAGCGTGCCGGGGGATCATCCTCCCCGGCACGTTTTGCTTTCCTGCAATCAGTTAAACGGCTCGCCCAGCGTCAGCATCAGACGGTTGGCCCAGGCAAAAAAGGCCGTGGACTGCACCAAATCCAGCAACTCAAGCTCGCTTAATCCCAATTCCCTCAGGGCCTGTATCTGTTGCGCATTGGCGCTCGCCGGAGTGGCGGATAGCGCCGCAGAAAAATTAATTTCCGCCTGCCAGCGGGGCGACTGCCCGTCGCTCAGCGTCCCGCCCGGCTCAATGGCGAGCAGACGTTCTATCGCTTCGTTATGTTTTGACAGCTGGCTGGCCTTGCGGGCGTGAACGGAGGCGCAGTAAATGCAGCCGTTGATCTTGCTGGCAACGGTGGCGGCAAGCTCGCGTTCGGCGCGGGGCAAACCGCCCGGCGTATAGAAAATGCCTTTATCGGTGAGCGTGCGCTGCTCCAGTACCGGCAGATTACGGCCCAGCAGGCGGAAATAATCCGAATCCTGATGCCCGAAACGTTTCAGGGTTTCCTGCTGTTCCGGGCCGTATTCCGCGTAAGGCAGGGCGGCTATCCAGGGCTCCCAGTTAAGCTCGGCCTGAGTAAACGCCACCGGAGCGGATTTGCCGCTGGCGGTTAACGGCTGGCGGTGCCACTCGCCGGCGGCGGGAATGCGGACCTGTTCGCCGTCTACCGGCTGGCTGCCAATCAGGCGCAGACCTCGCAGCAGGCGGCTCTGAAAGGCCACAAAACCAATTATTTGTGACAGTGTCACCACTTCTTCTTCGCTAAAGCCCGCCTGAATCAGCGCCTGGATGTCCTGCGGGCCTGCCTGCACCGGCTGAAAACTCAGTCTTTCGGCGTGATGGAGCAAGGTGCTAAAGCGTTCGCTGGCGGGTTTGCCTGCCAGACGCTGGGTGTAATGATCTGTGAGCCGGGCATCGTCGTGCCATTCTGCCACCTGCCTGGCGAGATGCAGCCTTTCTGCCAGGGTCAGGTCACTTAAGCTGGCATCGCCGAAAAGCGCCTCATAGCTGCCCTGGGCGTGGACTGTGGCGGCTTCGCGGGTTTCCCGCGCTTCTGCAAGCGCTGTGCCGGGAATGACGTCCGCCAGATGGTTGAGCAAATCCGAGTGACTCATAATGACTCCTTAGACAATGACGAGGTAGAGGTTGGGCGGGCGCTGCTTCGAACCCAGCCGAGCGCCGGAGCAACCTGCTGCGCCAGCAGTTCAATAGAACGCAAAATGTAGGCATGCGGCGGATCGATGGAGTGGACCTGGAACGAAAGATCGGTCACGCGCTGGAGCGTGCTGTCGCGTGCCAGCGAGGCAATGACCTGCTGCGCTGTGCCCAGGTGAACGTCAAATGAGGCAATATGGCTATCCAGCGTATCGCCCAACACCGGATGCCCCTGCGCCCGGTGTTGTTCTGCCTGCTGGCGTAGCCCTTTGGCCGCCAGTTGCCTTGCCAGCTCGCCGTCGTCGGTGACAAAACCGGTTCTGGAGCCCAGGATGCGAGGCTCAACCCCCTCGGGCAAGGCGTCCAGATAGGCATCGATGATCGGGTTTTGTATCTCATCCAGCGGGGTATCCAGCGCGTCAGCCGGGCGAGGTTGAGTGCGGGACAGCATCAGCCCGTCGCCCGCTTTGCCTGCCCGAGCGCCGCCGTCAACGGAAAACGTCGCCTGCCAGATGCGGTTTTTTAACTGCGGAGAGGCCGGATAAAGATGGTTATCGGTGCCTGCCAGAGGCTCGTCGTTGAGTGCTGAGCGCAGTAATGCGAGGTTGTCGGCGTAAATTTTGCCCCTTTCCGCACTTTGTAGCCCAAATGCCGGAAAGGAGCCCGGTGTGCCGCCGGAGCCGACGCCAAGTTCAAAGCGCCCGCCGCTGAGCAGATCCAGGACAACCGCGTCTTCGGCCACGCGCAGCGCGGATTCCATCGGCAGGGTAATAATCCCAGTGCCAAGACGTATGCGCCGGGTATGCGCCGCCACGTGGCTGAGAAACACCAGCGGGGCGGGCAGGCCGCCTTCGGCTTCGTGGAAGTGGTGCTGCGCCACCCAGGCGGCGTCAAAGCCGTGCCATTCGGCGTGAATAATTTGTTCCGTAGCCAGCCGGTAGCGTTCGGCGGCCGGGGCGTGGTCAAGCAGGCGGGTAAAAAAGCCCAGTCGTTTAATGGTCATGCAACGTCCTTATGGCCAAAGCCAATATCGGGAATAGCGTTCAGCAACTGCCAGGTGTAATCGCTGGCCGGGGCGTTAAATACGTCGGCAATCGGGCCGTTATCCACCAGTTCTCCGGCGCGCAGGACCGAAACGCTGTGTGCCAGCTGGCGCACGGTAGCGAGGTCGTGGGAGATAAACAGGTAAGTCAGGCCGAGCTGCTGCTGCAGGTCGTCGAGCAGGCGCAAAATTTGTGCCTGCACCGTGACATCCAGCGCCGAAGTGGCCTCATCCAGCACCAAAATTTGCGGTTCAAGAATGAGCGCGCGGGCTATAGCTACGCGCTGACGCTGCCCGCCGGAAAGCTCGCGAGGTTTGCGGGTTAATGCCTCCAGCGGGAGCGCCACGCGCTCGGTAATCGCTTCTACTTTGGCGCGCCGCTCGGCCTTCGACAGCTTGCCGAAGTTAAGCAGCGGCTCCTCGATGATGCGAAAGAGCGTCTGGCCTGGGTCGAGGGACGCGAAAGGATTCTGATACACCAGCTGAATTTTCTGCCGGAGCTGGCGGCGAGCTTCCGGGCTGAGATCGGTGCTGTCGATGCCGTCGATCAGCACTTGCCCGCTGTCCGGCTTCTGGAAACCGAGCAGAATGCGCGCCAGCGTGGATTTACCGGAACCGGACTCGCCAACCAGCGCGTGGGTGGTGCCTTTGGCCACGGTAAATGACACGTTATCGAGCGCCCGAAGAGTCTGGTCACTGCCTTTCCCCAGGGAGAAGTGCTGGCTCAGGTTGCGGATTTCGATGGCCGCCGTTTGGGGGGGGCGTAAAGGCCAGGCCCGCAGCGTGCGCGACAGCCCCGGCGCATCGGCAAACAGCTGACGGGTATAGGGATTTTTAGGCTGCTTCACCACGTCAGCCGTGGGGCCAGCCTCCTGAATACGCCCGTCGCGGAATACCAGAATACGGTCGGAACGCTGGGCGGCCAGCGCCAGATCGTGCGTCACGAACAGCACCGCCGTACCGGACTCGCGGCGCAGGGTATCCAGCAAATCAAGAATGCGTTTCTGCACCGTAACGTCCAGCGCGCTGGTCGGCTCATCGGCGATAATCAGCGCGGGTTTCAGGGCGATAGCCATGGCGATCAGCACCCGCTGTTTCATCCCGCCGGAAAGCTGGTGCGGATATTGCCCCGCGCGCTGCGCCGGGTGGCTCAGGCCCACTTTTTCAAGCAGGGCCACAACCTGGCTTTCCCGCTCGGCTTTAGGCAGCCGTGTGTGGAGTTTTAGCACCTCGGCCACCTGTTCGCCGATGGTTTTTACCGGATTCAGGGAACTGCCCGGATCCTGTGGGATCAGGCTGATGCTGGCCCCGCGCAGGGCGTCGAGCTGGCGTTCAGACCAGCGGCTGATGGCTTCCCCGTTGAGCTGAATTTCACCGGATTCAATCACGCCGTTGTCGCCCAGCAGCCCAATAATCGACTGGGCGAGGGTGGTTTTCCCGGAGCCGGATTCGCCCACAATCGCCAGCACCTCTCCGGCGTTCAGGCTGAAGGAGGCGTTGTGCACCACGCGTTTGTTACCGCCGCGCTGGCGCCAGGCGATGCTCAGGTCAGTGATTTTTAGTAGCGGCGTACTCATGACGATCTCCGGGCAAAATGGTGGCTAAGACGATTCACGGCAAGCACGACGGCGACGACAGCCACGCCGGGAAAGGTGGAAAGCCACCAGGCCGTGGCGAGGTAGTTCCGGCCTTCGGCAATCAGCAGACCCCATTCCGGCGTCGGCGGTGGCGTGCCGTAACCCAGAAAACTCAGCGTAGACAGCGCCAGAATGGCGGAGCCGAACTGCAGTGCGGCGAAGGCGAAAACGGAGGTCAAAGCGTTCGGCAAAATATGGCGCCAAAGTACCTGCAGGAAGGTACCGCCGCTGCCGACCGCGGCCTCGACGTAATCGCTGTGGCGAATGCGAACCACTTCTGCGCGGGCCAGGCGAGTGAAGTTTGCAATAGACGTCACGCCCACCGCGATGGCGGCGTTTACGGTGCCGAATCCAAGCAAAATAATCACGCTGAGCGACAGCAGCAGACCGGGGATAGCCAGCAGGACATCCACGCCGCGCATGAGCGCGTGTTCCGTTTTACCGCCGGTTGCCCCGGCCAGGACACCCAGTGCGGTGCCAACCACCAGCCCGAGCGCCACGGCGACCAGCGCGCCGGAAAGCGAATGCGATGCGCCCCAGACGATTCGCGCGTAGAGATCGCGGCCAAGCTGATCGGTGCCCAGCCAGTGCCCGGCCTGAGGCGCAAGACGCTGCGCGCCCGGTATACCTTCGGTTGGGTTCCACTGCGTAAACAGCGCCGGGAACAGCGCCCAAAGCGCGACAATAATCAGCGTTAGCCAGGCCAGCCAAAGGCCGGGCTGAATATTAGCGCGCAGGCCCGAAAAGCGGCTTACCGCCCGGCGCGGCAGCGGAGTATTAATATCAACAGTCGTCATGCGGTGACTCCCCGAATAGATTTAAGGCGCGGATCGAGCAGGGGATAAAGCACATCCACCAGCAGATTAATGACCACGAAGCTCAGGGCGGAGATCATCACCACCGCCTGCAGCACGGCGACGTCCTGATTATTCACCGCCCGCTGGGTCAGCTGGCCCAGCCCGTTGAGGCCAAAGACGGTTTCGGTGATCAGCGCCCCGGCAATCAGCTCGCCCAGCAGCAAACCGGCCACGGTCAGCACCGGCAGCAGGGCATTGCGGGCCACGTGCCGCCACAGTACCCCAGCGCGGCTGCCGCCTTTTGCTCTGGCAACGGCGACGTACGGCTGCGTCAGCACCTGGTCGATATTTCGCATCAGCAACTGGGCCAGCGGGGCGCTAATGGGCACCGCCAGCGTGGCGACCGGCAAAATCAGCCCCTGCCAGAAACCGGGATTGATCACCGGAATCAGCCGCCACTGGAAGGAAAACAGCTGGATGAGCGCAATGCCGAGCCAAAACGTCGGGACGGCGATGAACAGCGCCGGAAGGTTGGCAAAGAGCGTTCTCAGCCAGCGAAGCGGGGCCAGCGTGGAGGCCGCTGAAATGCCCACGGCGAGAATAATAGCGGCGGCAAACCCCAACCCGGCCAGGCGCAGCGTCGAAGGCAGGTTGGCGGCAATCAGCTGGCTGACGGAAACGCCAGCCTCGATGGAGTAACCAAACTCACCGCGCAGCATATGGCCGAGCGTCGTCAAATATTGCTGCCAGAGCGGGGTGCTTTCGCCGTAGATCACTCGCATCTCCTGAATTTGTTCGGCGCTAAGGCCGAGATCCGGGTTCTGGAATTTGATCAAGACAGCATCGCCCGGCAACAGCTGCAGAAGAATGAACGACACGCTATAGGCCGCCCACAGTACCAGCAACGCCTGGGCTACGCGCCCTGCCAGATAACGTGTCATGGTTGCCCCTTAGTGTTTTTCAAGCCAGGCGGCGTAGAACGACGGGCGTCCAACTGCTTCAAACGCCACGCCTTTCAGCCACGGCGCACCGGCAAAAACCTGCGGCTCTTCAAAGATCGGAATGACGTAGGCCTGGTCGATAAGATAGCGCTGGGCATCGCCCGCCAGCGCCAGGCGCTTCTGTGGATCCACTTCGGAAGAGATGCCTACCAGCAGGGCGTTCAGCTTGTCGTCGGTAAACTGCGAGGTGGCGCTGAGGCCGCCTTTTTGCAGCAGGGCATCGCGGTTGGCCGGGTGGAACTGGCTTTTGATCACGTCCGGGTCGGCGCGGCCCACTTCGATGACGTTCACCCCGGTTTTCTGCGGATCGTTGGTGTCCAGCACCCGGCTTCCGGCATCCCCGGCGCGCACGCTCAGGCCCACGCCGATTTGCTTCCACTGCTGGGCAACCAGCTGCAGGACTTCTTTGTTCTGCGGCTGCGGCAGGGATTCGTAAATGGTCAGCGCCAGGGGCTTGCCGTCTTTCTGGCGAATGCCGTTGCTGCCTTTTTGCCAGCCAGCTTCATCGAGCAGCTTGTTGGCCAGCGCCGGGTCGTATTTCAGCTTGTCGCGCAGGTCAACATAGCCCGCCGCGGTGCTGGCGATCACCGAGGTGGCAACCGGGTAGTTAGCGGAGAACAGGGTGTCGACAACCTGCTGAGCGTTGGTACCGTGCAGCAGCGCCTGGCGAACTTTGACGTCGGCGACCAGCGGGTTATCCGGGCGCAGCGCTATGCCGTCGTTCACGCCCCGGGTTGGGGCAGCGTAAATGGGGAATTTCTGATCGGTGGCTTGTTTCTCGTCATAGGCCTGTACCTGGCGAATAAAGTCCGCCTGGCCTGCCAGCAGCGCGCCGATGCGCACGCTGTCTTCCGGCGTCACCAGAATCTTAATGCCGTCGAGGTTGGCTGGCCCCTGCTGCGGGCTGTTTTTCGGCCCCCACTGGTAGTCCTTGCGTGCCACCAAGTCGACTTCACGGCCCAGGGTTTCGTTTTGTACCACGAACGGGCCGGAACCGATGATATTGCGGGCATCGCCCAGCTCGTCAAAGGTGCGCGCCAGCGTTTTCAGGGAAACCAGGCCGGAGCCGATGGTTGCCGTGCCCTGTAAAAAGCCCGGTGACGGTTTTTTGAAGAAGAACTTCACGGTCAGCGGGTCAACAACCTCACTATGATCGTAGTTGTTGATCACCTCAGATACCGGCAGGCGCAGGGCTTTGTTGCCGAGGCCGTAGGTATCAAAGTTTTTGGCCACGGCATTGGCGTCCAGCGGGGTGCCGTCGGAGAAAGTCACGCCAGGGCGCAGCTTGAAGGTGTATTCGGTTTTGTCGGCATTGCTGGTCCAGGATTCGGCAATCCACGGTTCTACTTCCAGCGTTTTGGGGTTTTGCCAGGTCAGTTTGTCGGTGATTTGATTCAGGATGCCGCCGTTCGGGTAAAAGCCCCCGGCCGGAGGATAAAGGTTGGTGTGAGCCTGTTGTTCCAGGTAGACCAATTCCCCGCCTTTTACCGGGGCGGCGCTGGTGCTGAAAGCAGCAAAGGCTGCTGCTAATGCCAGACCGCGAGCGATCGTGTTCTGGCGAGGCGATGATGGCATGGTGTTGTCCTTTATTGTCTGATTGTTAGCGGCGCACGCAGCGCCTTGAAACTCATAACAACTCAGGCAATAAAGGATGAGAACGAAGAAAATTTACTAACGATTGTTGAAAATCAACTTAACGCAAATAGGTGGCTGGCCGTCTGTGGGTGACCGCATGATGGTGTTCGCGAAAATCATCAGCGGAATCTTCTGCCGCCTGGCGCAGTTCGTCGCTGTCTGCCTGGTGGCTAAGCTGAATGTCCATATCTTTCACCACGAAGTATTCATGCCCGTGGCGTTCAGCCATGGTCTGGCCGGAGAAGAGTGCGGTAACAATTAATAACAGGATAATGTTGAGCGGTTGTTTTATTGCCATCTTGCCACGCCTTGTAAATGTTTTTTCTTGAGCCATTGTTGTTTGTACCCCTCACCCTAACCCTCTCCCCAAAGGGGAGAGGGGATAAAAACTTTCGCAGTTTGTCTTTCCTATCCTGTGCGAAATGAGGGCACTGTTTCCTGGTTTCCCCCTCCCTGTGCGAAATGAGGGCACTGTTTCCTGATTTCCCCCTCTCCCCTCAGGGGAGAGGGCCGGGGTGAGGGGCTTTGTCAGCACGGAACCTGGCTACTCTAGCGATAATCCCAGTGCGAAACTATTCGGCGAATCAAAAGTGATTTAAAGGTTTGTCAGCAAGGTAAAAACGGGCAAGGAAGGCGTTTTGTTGCGCTGTGGTTAAGGCTGAATATGCGAAGGGCCGCGCAAAAGCGGCAGCCCATCAGTGAATACCGGCGAGGCGAAGGAGCGCGGTCACCAGAGCCGCAGCGATAATGACAAAAATCAGTGGCACTTTGCGCCAGGCAAGGAATACGGCCACGGCAACGCCTGCAAACCTGGCGTATCCGGCGAAATGAGCGCCTTCAAAAAAGGTGGTTGCCAGCGCCACGGAAAACAGCAGCGTCGTTGCCCCGTCATTAAGCAGCTTTTGTGAGCGTTCGGAAAGCGCCAGCTTGCTGCCTAGCTTTGCGCCGCTAAAGCGCATCAGCCAGGTTCCCGCGGACAGTACAGCCAGTCCGGCAAGCACGGTAAATGTATTGGTCATTATTTTTTCCTCGCCAGCAGGCCCAGCATTGAAAGCAGCACCGGCAGGCCAACGGGGGCGAAAGGCGTAGCGGCAAGTGAAATGGCGGCTCCGGTCGAGGCGCGAACCAGGGTGGTACGGCTTTTAAACGCCGGGATCACCAGCGCCAACAGGATAGCCGGGAAAACAGCGTCCAGGCCGATAACCTCCGGGGAGGGAAGCAGGCTGCCAACGCCTGCGCCGAGCAGCGTACCTGCGGGCCAGAAGAGTGCGACGCCAGCCCCGCAGAGCCAGTAGGCGGCTTTGCGTTTTTCAGGCGTGGCCTGGGAAAGCCCGAACACGACGCTCTCGTCGTTCATGATATGGCAGCCCAGCAGGCTTAGCAGGCGCGTGCCCACCAGTTCCCGCACGGCGACGCCAAACGGAATATGCCTGGCGTTGACCAGCAGGCCGGCCATCGCGGCGGCAAAAGGATTACCGCCGCTGGCGATAATGCCGATAAACATAAATTCGGATGCCCCCGCCAGCACGACGAAAGAGGCCAGAACCGGCAGCCAGAGCGGGAAGCCGTAGGCCATCGCAAGGGAGCCGTAGGACACGCCCACGACGCCGACGGCAAGGCAGACCAGGAAAATCGCTTTTTTGGTGTCTCCGGGCAGGGTGCGGAGGTGTTCGCGCATCATTGAATGTTTTCCATATCGAACGAAATCGCCATTATAATGACCGCAATCTGCTACCATATCAAGCGAACGAATCGTTCATTTTATCGAACAGTAGGGGAGTTTTATGACCCAGCCAATAGACACTATCGCCAAAAGCCTGGTGCGGGAACGCGGCCGTGCGGGTCTGTCGCTGGCGGAAGTGGCCCGCAGAGCCGGGATTGCGAAATCCACGCTTTCACAGCTGGAGGCCGGGAACGGCAATCCTAGCCTGGAGACGCTTTGGGCGCTGTGCGTGGCGTTGAATATCCCGTTCGCCACGCTGCTGGAGCCGCAGAGTGCCAGAACGCAGATTATTCGCCGGGGAGAAGGCAGCCGCATTGCCGCCGAACAGGCTAATTATGTCGCTATTTTGCTGGCAACCTGTCCTCCAGGCGTGCGTCGGGATATCTATCTGGTCGAAGCGCAGCCCGGCACGCCAAGGCTGTCAGAGCCGCATCCGCCGGGTTCGGTGGAACATATGATTGTGACGCAGGGGCGGGCGCTGGTCGGCCTGACGGAATCTGCCGCAGAGCTGGGCGTCGGGGACTATATTTGCTACCCGGCAGATCAGCCGCATATTTTCCGGGCGCTGGAGCCGGACACGATGGCCATTATGGTGGCCGAGCAAAACTAACAGACCCGGGCCGCCGTGATAAGACAGCCCGGAAGGAGTTGGTTAATGAGCAACGGATTTAGAAAAGAGGTTAATAACCAGCACACCAAGTATAATCAGCGCCATCCCTGCCAGTGCAGGCCAGTCGAGTTTCTGCCCGAGGAAAAGCCAGCCAATCATGCCAATCAGCACGATGCCGGCGCCGGACCAGATGGCATAAATGATCCCGGTTGGGATAGTGCGCATGGTAATAGATAGCGCGTAAAATGCGACAGCATAAAAAAGAATCGTGACGACGCTTGGCCACAGGCGGCTGAAACCATCGGAAAGTTTTAACGCGGTGGTAGCAATCACTTCGGCAACGATTGCGAGAATAAGCCAGCTGTAGGTCATGTCGGTGTATCCAGTGAGAGACGGCGGTTGCGGAGCGTTATTTTGACCTGGTGCCGTATTTTTCGAAAGACGGATAAGTAAAAAGGCGTATTCATCCTGATGAATGTTTATGAACTGTTTAATTTGTTAATTAAAGAGTATTTCGCTGACTTTTCGGTTAATAGGTGGATTCTTTAATGTTGAGGAAAGAAAATAGCGAGATATTGTTCTTTATATGAATATTCCTGTCACTTATGATACCGGTAACATTCTAAGGCATAACTTTATGCCTGTGATGTCGGGAGATGTCGTTAACGATAAATAACCTCTGGGGTGAGGCATGGACTGGTTAGTAGACTATTTTTCTACTTATCTGTATGGGTTGAAGGTCATAGCGATTGGGTTGGCGATTCTGATGCTTATCAGCGGAATCGACGATCTGTTTATTGATATTGTATTCTGGGTCCGCCGCCTTTGGCGCGCCTGTACCGTTTATCGTCGGCATAACCATTTAGGCTATAAGCAGCTGTATGAACCACAGGAAAAGCCGCTTGCCATTATGGTACCGGCCTGGAATGAAACCGGCGTCATTGGCAATATGGCGAGCCTTGCGGCAAGCACGCTCGACTACGAAAACTACCATATTTTCGTCGGTACATACCCCAACGACCCTGACACGCAGCGCGACGTCGATGAGGTGTGTGCCCGTTTCCCTAACGTTCACAAAGTGGTTTGCGCCCGCCCAGGCCCCACCAGTAAAGCCGACTGTCTGAATAACATCCTTGATGCGATTTTGCAGTTTGAGCGTAACGCCCGGTTCTCCTTTTCAGGGTTTATTCTGCATGATGCAGAAGATGTTATTTCCCCGATGGAACTGCGGCTGTTCAATTATCTCGTTGACCGTAAAGATTTAATTCAGATTCCGGTTTACCCCTTTGAGCGCAGCTGGACCCATTTCACCAGCCTGAGCTATCTCGACGAGTTCTCCGAGCTGCACGGTAAAGATGTCCCGGTGCGTGAGGCGCTGGCAGGCCAGGTGCCAAGCGCTGGCGTTGGCACCTGCTTCAGTCGCCGCGCGGTGCTGGCGCTGCTTGCTGATGGTGACGGTATCGCCTTTGATGTGCAAAGTCTGACCGAAGACTATGACATCGGTTTCCGCCTGCGGCAAAAAGGCATGGAGGAAATATTCTGTCGTTTCCCGGTGGTGGATGACACCGATCGTTCCGCAAGGCCGTTCGGCCAGCGTAAACGCACCGCAAAAGTGATCTGCGTGCGTGAATATTTCCCGGATACGTACACGACGGCGGTGCGTCAAAAATCCCGCTGGATTATTGGTATTGTTTTTCAGGGATTTAAGACGCATCGCTGGAGTAACAATTGGGTACTTAACTACTTCCTGTGGCGCGACAGGAAAGGCGCCGTGGCTAACTTTCTGAGCTTTGCCGCCATGCTGGTGATGCTGCAGCTGGTGGCGCTGTTAATTTATCAGCGCAGCGTTGAAGGCGCCTGGCAGTTCCTGTCGATCTTTGTCGGCGGCGCATGGCTCAGCACCCTGTTGTGGATAAACTTTTTCCTGATGGCCAACCGAATTTTACAGCGAATTATTTTCGTCACCGGTTACTACGGCTTAGGGCAGGGACTGATGTCCATTCCACGCCTGTTCTGGGGCAACTTGATCAACTTTATGGCCAACTGGCGTGCGATTCGTCAGGTGATTCAGCATGGTGACCCGAGGCGCGTGGCCTGGGATAAAACAACCCATGACTTCCCGACCGTCAATACCCGCAACCGTGCGCTGCGTCCGCTGGGTGAAATTCTGGTCAGCCAGGGCGTTATTAGCGAAGAGCAGCTGATGGATGCGCTGCAAAACAGAGTACCTGGCCTCAAACTCGGGGGCAGCCTCGTTAACCGCGGGGTGATTACGGCCCAACAGCTAGCGCGTGCTCTTGCAGAACAGGCAAGCGTGCCGATGGAAATCATCGACAGCCGTCGTTTAGATGAGAAGTTGGTTAAATCGGTGTCGGCAAATGTGGCGCTGCACTACGCGGTGCTACCGCTACGTGAGGAGCAGGGAACGCTGATTTTTGCCAGCGAAAGCGCCATTGACCCCGTTTCTCTTGCTGCGCTGGGGCGCAAAGTTCAGCGTCCAGTGAGCTACATTATCGTGCCGCGCGGTGAAGTTGTGGTGGGGCTACGGCGGTGGTATCTCCAGTCTGAGAACGACCCGTCGGAACTGCTCACCAGAGCAGTCAATGCGGAAATGCTAAGTCCGGAGCAGGCCGAGGCTATCTGGCAGGAGTATGTCTCCGGGCAAATTTTGTTTGCCGAAGTGCTGATTACGGAAAGTCACCTGGATGAGGCGGTACTGAAAGCGGTACTGCTGCGCTATGAACGCAGCGAAATGCAGTTTGGTGATTTCCTGGTGCAGGAACAAGTTGTCGACCAACACGCGGTCGATCACGCGCTGGAACAGCAGAAAATACTCCAGCCTTCTTTGAGTGGGCTGATGCATAAAGCCGGGTTAAGCAGCCTGCAAATCTCCAGCCTTGCAGGAGAAATAGCATGAAGTTCAGCCTTAAACCGTTAGCCATTTTAACTTGTGGCCTGATGATCGCCGGGTATTCCCTGGCGGCCACTGAAGGTTCGAAAGAGGATCTGGGGTTAAGCGATTACCGCTACTTCAAGGTGTATCCACACATTGAACGTGCGCAAAAAGCGCTGAAAGCCAACGATGAGCAGCGTGCCATCAGCAGTTTTCAGCACGCCCGCGAGCTGGCCCCGGATAGCGTCCGACTGACGCTCTGGCTTGCCGAAGCGTATCGCCATTTTCACCATGACGATAAAGCAATCGCGCTGCTGAATGAGCAACTGCGCAAAACGCCCGACAATGCGCAAGTCCGTCAGGCGCGGGACGCTATTCCTCGTCCAGCTAAAAATGTGACAACTCGCGAGCAACTGCTGGCATTTAACGATGAATGCAACGCTTCTCCTTCCGTGGCGTGTCGCGCCGAAGTGGGTAACTTTGCCGTTAAGCTTGGGGCGCTGGACATCGCGCTGCAGCAGTTTAATGACGATGCGTTTCGCACCTCGCCTGCTGGGCACACGCTCATTAACAACCTGACTCAGCGCGCTATTTATCTGCAGGAATGGCAAACAGCCGATCGCGGTTTTGCCCTCCAGGACAGGCTGGCAACGCTGAGCGAGGAGCAGTATCAGCAGTGGTTTGCCATCCTGCTTCATCTTGGGCGCGACCGCCGTATTCTGGATCTCCAGCAACAGGGCGTCATGAACACGCCGGGCATGCAGCTGGCGTACGCGCAGTCCCTGGCGGAGCGCAAGAAACACCCCGAACTGGAAAATTACCTGGCCAGCCACAAACCCGCCTTTGATACGGACAGTGAAAAACATAACTGGCGCTATCTGATGGTGACCTGGGGCGGATTGAAGCTACCGGCGGCCACGCTGCCGGTCGTGAAGCCAAAACCACTTTCCGCCGCTGAAATTCGTATGGCGCAGGCCCGCGTGCTTAAAGACCAGTGCGATAAAGTCATCACTATCCTGGGCGACATGTCGCCGCAGTACGACGCGCAGAGCTGGTCGCATCTCGCGGAATGCTATCAGCAGACCGCGCCGGGAATGGCGCTGTATGCCGCCCAGCAGGCTCAATCCCGCGATGCTAATCCTTACTATGCACGGCAGGTAGCTTATCTGGCGTTTGCCGTAGAAGACTACGCGCTGGCGCAAAGCAGCCTGCGGAGCGTGCCGGTTAAAACGCTTAGCGATGAAGATATTCGTGCCGCAGCGCGTAGTGCGTGGCTGGCGAAAGACAGCGCCGCGCTTGACTACTGGCGGCAGGTAGCCTGGCAGCGAGCCATGCCGGAGCTGAATTTTGAAACCCCTCCGGATCAGGATCACGCCACGCGCGGTTTTGCGCTGTTTAAAGCGGGAGATATGCCCGGCGCACGCAGCGAGCTGGAGCAGGCGTTACAAACCATGCCTGACTCGCCGGAAATCCTACGACAGATGGTTTATATCAACCAGCGGCTGGATGACAAGCCGCAAACCAAACGCTACAGCGAGCGCGTTGTGGATGATATCGACAACACGCTGACCCCGTCCAAAGGCTTAACCGACGCACAGCAAAAAGAGCGCTTCGCTTTCCGCCGCGTGCACGAAGATAGCCAGCGACGCTGGACGTTCTCCTTTGACAGTTCGCTGGGCCTGACCTCTGCCTCTAAAAATGAAGCGGGCGCGGGCAGCGGTGTCTCACGCGATAAAAGCAACCGCAGCTATGGCCAGGCAGAAGCTGAGTACCGCATTGGTCAGAATCAAATTCTGGATGGCGATCAGCTTTCGGTTTACACCCGGCTGTTTGGCGGCAGCGCTGGGCACAGCAATATCGCGCCTATCTACCAGCCGATGGTAGGGATGGGGGTTCGCTGGAAGCCATTGCGCGAGCAGGTTATTTACCTTGCGGTGGAGCAGCAGCTTCCTCTCGATAAGGCGAACGATGCCCGGACGGATATGATGCTGCGCGCCAGCGCTTCGTTCCTGAACGGTGGGGAGTACAGTGATGACTGGCACCCGCTGGGTAAAGGCTGGTTTGCACAGAATCTATATCTGGACGCGGCGCATTTCGTGAAATACGACTATCAGCTGTACACGGCCGATTACCGCCAAAGCTGGCACCACAAGGTCTCTGGACGGAGCACAATAGAACCCTACTGGCATGTGCAGTACAACAACCAGACGCGGCATTCAGTGAGTGCTGATAACAGGCTCGGTGGGATTGGCGTTCGCTATAACACCTGGTTTGGTGAAACGCACTATGATGCTTATCCTCACAAGGCTAGCGTAGGGCTGGAATACCAGCGAGTATTCGATGGCCGCAACCGCGATATAGATTCCAAAAACAGTCTGTTCCTTACCATAGGAGTGCGTTGGTAATGAAATTTACTCCGGCATTAACGCTGGCGGCCGTGCTGTTTTGCCCGGCGTCTGCCTTTGCCATTAACGCGGTAATGTATCAGCCCCAACTGCGTGATATGTCGATGACCGATCGGCAATGGGCCACGATGCTGGCGCAGTTGAAGCAACAGGGCATTGATACTCTGGTCTTTCAGTGGAGCCGCTATGGAGACGCCTTCGCCGGCGGGGAACCGCAAAACTGGCTGGAAGGGAAGGCTCGCCTGGTAAAAAACAGCGGGTTGAAGCTGGTGCTGGGCCTGGCCGCGGACGATAAATTCTTCGAACGGCAAAATCAACCGCTCACTGCGCTGGAAAGTTACTTTAACCTGCTGCGCGCACGGGATGTGGCGGTTGCCACTCGCTGGACGCAGGTGCTTGGGGCTGAAAACATTGCGGGCTGGTATATCAGCAGCGAGCTGGACGACCGCCGCTGGCGAAGCCCGGATATGCAGCAGGCCGCACTGGCGTGGCTGACAAAAACCCATGAGTCTCTCGCTTCGGTGGCCGATAAACCGGTGGCCGTCAGCAGCTTCTTTGCCGGCAATATGTCGCCGGATGGCTACCAAAAATGGGTGACCACCTTGAGCCACAGTGGGGTGAAAATCTGGGTGCAGGACGGGGCCGGGACGGGCGTGTTAACGCCCGCTGCGCGGGAGCTGTACCGGCAAACGCAAAGCAGCGGTGAGGTTATCGAACTCTTCCGTCAGGATAAAAATAGCGCTCACTTTAGCGCAGAGCCTGTTTCAACCGCTGAGCAGCAGCGCTTAATGTCGATCAAACCCGCAGCGGGGCAGGACAGAGTGTATTTCTCGTTGCGTTATTTAGATGTTGCCAGAGGAATATTACAATATCGTAATGTGCCGCAGGCCAGTGTGAAAACAGAAGTGAAATAAAAATGAATGACGGCCCTGTATTTAGGGCCGTCTGGATTTTATTTTTTGAATACTTCGATGTTAATATTTTTATGATTAGACTCATCGCCGGTGGCGGCGACAATCACATAAAAGCAGTCAGCAGGCTTCACGTTGGACGCTTCACATTTTTGATTTACCTCTTTGGATAAATCCTTATGCCCGACGGTCGGGGTGCCATCTTGCTCCAGGGAAAGGTCGCCAACTTTTGTATAACCAGATGATTCTTCGTGAGTAATTTGTTTTGCCGCAAAAACAGGTGATGAAACTAACAGCGTTAAAGCCAAAGCGGGTAGCATATATTTCATCTTTGTCATCCTCTGAATGTTTCATTGAAATGGTTAACTGTTTTTCCTCATTAACGCATTAAAGAATTAGCACAGTTTCAAATAAAATCAATTTTACATCCATCGGTGTGCAGCTTGTTTTCGCGGAAAGAACAACATTTCCTTTCCGTATAATATAGTTCAGAATATTAAGATTTAAAGCCTGCTGCGGTCATCAGCAGGCGAAATCCCATTCCCACCGCGGCCAGCGTAAATACGCTGGCGCTCCATAGAATAACCATCCACAGGACACGTTTAGCAGTCTCTTTCATCAGTGGTAGCCCTCTCCAGGCTGCACCTTCCCGCGGAACACGTAATAGCTCCAGAAGGTGTAGACCAGAATGATCGGAATAATAAACAGCGCGCCAACCAGCATAAAGCCCTGGCTTTGCGGTGGCGCTGCAGCCTGCCACAGCGTGATATCCGGTGGAATTATATTTGGCCAGATGCTGATGCCCAGCCCGCTAAAGCCCAGGAAAACCAGCCCTAGCGTTAGCACGAATGGCGTGGCGTGCAGGCTGCTTGCCGACCGAACACTCCGCCAAAGCCACAGGCTGAACAGCACCACAAGCAGCGGGACCGGCAGCAGGAACAGCAGATTTGGCAGGGAGAACCAGCGCTCTGCAATATTCGCATGGCGAAGTGGTGTCCAGAGACTAATCACCGCTATCACGGCTAACAGCGCCAGCAGCAATGCCGGGGTCAGGCTCCGCATTCTTCTTTGCAGCGGATCTTCGCTTTTCATCACCAGCCAGGTGGCACCCAGTAAAGCGTAGGCTATGACCAGGCCCAGGCCGCAGAACAGGTTGAACGGCGTCAACCAGTCAAGCTGGCTGCCGGAAAAATGCCGCCCGCTGACTGAAAAGCCTGAGATAACGGCTCCGACGGCGATACCCTGGCAAAAAGTTGCCAGAATAGATCCCCCCAGGAAGGCTTTGTCCCAGAAGGGGCGGTGCGCTGGCGTGGCCTTAAAGCGGAACTCGAAGGCGACACCGCGAAAAATCAGCCCCACCAGCATCAGCGTGAGTGGGATAGTCAGGGCATCGACGATAACCGCATACGCCAGCGGGAAGGCGCCAAACAGGGCGGCACCGCCCAGCACCAGCCAGGTTTCATTCCCGTCCCAGACGGGAGCTACGCTGTTGACCATCACATCCCGGTCTTCGGCCACGCGAATAAACGGGAACAGAATGCCAATCCCCAAATCAAAACCGTCCATCACGATATACATCAGGGTGGCAAAAACGATAATCACAAACCAAATAACGGATAAATCGATGCCCATTAGCGTGTCTCCTCGAGTGATTCAGCGACCGCAGAGAGCGGGCGGGACGGGGTACCTTGTGCCGGATGGCCATCGAACGGCTGCGGGCCTTTTTTGATGAGCCTGATCATGTAGCCGTAGCCGACGCCAAACACCGACATGTACACCACAAAGAAAGCGGCCAGGCTGAGGCTCATTTGCAGCGTGCCGTGGGCAGACACGGCATCTTTGGTGCGCAGCAGGCCATAAACCACCCACGGTTGACGGCCTACCTCCGTCGTAATCCACCCGGCGAGAATGGCAATCAGCCCCGATGGCCCCATCCACAGCGCAAAGCGCAGGAACGGGCGGCTCTTAAACAGCCGGTCTCGGTAGCGAAGCCACAGGCTGGCGATGCCGAGCAGGATCATCAGCATGCCTAAGCCGGCCATAACGCGGAACGACCAAAAGACAATCGGCGAGTTAGGGCGGTCCTCTTTCGGGAACTCTTTCAGGGCAGGCACCTGTTTTTCCAGACTGTGGGTGAGGATCAGGCTGCCGAGCGCCGGGATTTCCAGACCAAAGCGGGTGCGTTCCTGATCCATATCCGGCAGACCGAACAGCAGCAGCGGCGTTGGCTCGCCGGGACGGTTTTCCCAATGCCCTTCAATGGCGGCGATTTTAGCCGGCTGATGCTTGAGCGTGTTCAGGCCGTGCATGTCGCCGATCATTGCCTGAAGGGGGGCGACAATCACCGCCATCCACAGGGCCATTGAAAACATGGTGCGAATGGCTGGCGTGTCATTGCCGCGCAGCAGGTGCCAGGCGGCAGAGGCTCCCACGAAAAAGGCGCTGCTGAGGAACGCCGCGACCGACATATGCAGCAGGCGATAAGGGAATGAGGGGTTAAAGACCACCGCCAGCCAGTCTACCGGTACGACCTGCCCGTTGTGGATCTCAAAGCCCTGCGGGGTTTGCATCCAGCTGTTTGAGGCGAGGATCCAGAAAGTAGAAATAATGGTCCCGAGAGCCACCATGCAGGTGGCGAAGAAGTGCAGGCCGGGGCCAACGCGGTTCCAGCCGAACAGCATCACGCCAAGAAAACCGGCTTCAAGGAAGAAGGCGGTCAGCACTTCGTAGGTCAGCAGCGGGCCGGTTATGCTGCCGGCAAACTGGGAAAACCCGCTCCAGTTGGTGCCGAACTGGTAGGCCATCACCAGCCCGGAGACCACCCCCATGCCAAAGTTAACGGCAAAAATCTTCGACCAGAAGTGGTACAGCGAGCGGTAAACCGGATTTTTAGACTTAAGCCAGAGCCCCTCAAGTACCGCGAGGTAGCTGGCAAGCCCGATAGTGATGGCCGGGAAAATAATGTGGAAGGAGACAGTGAAAGCAAACTGAATCCTCGCCAGATGAAAAGCGTCTAAACCGAACATGCAGAACTCCGCATAGCAAATTATTCGGCTCGATTGTAGGCCGCGCCACGTCTGGGATGTAGAAACAGAGAGACACGAAAAAGGGATAACAGTTTTACTGAGAACCAATCTGAAACTCGCCGGTCTACATCGTGAACGATCTTTCAGGGGAACAAGATGCTGTCAGCAAAATCTGGCGTATTTTTACTGATTGGGTTCTGCCTGGTGTCTCAGGCTTTTGCCGTGGATCTGCTGTCTCCAGCCAAAAGGGAGATCGCCATGCAGCTGGTGTCCAGCGCGGAAAATTCCTCGCTGGACTGGCGAAAACAGTATGCCTACATAGAAGATATCGACGACGATCGCGGCTATACCGCCGGTCTGATCGGTTTCACTTCCGCCAATGGCGATATGCTCGACGTTGTGGAGCGTTACACTTCAAAGCGGGCGGCTAATCCGCTTGCGAAGTATCAGCCTGCCTTGAAAACGCTCGCGGAAGAAAAAAGCAGCGCCCATACTGGACTTGATCCTGATTTTGTAAGCGCCTGGAAAAGTGCCGCCAGCGATCCTGCTTTCAGGAAAGCACAGGATGAAATCCTGACGGAGCAGTATCTAGAGCCTGCCGTCAAACAAGCAAAAGAAGATGGGCTGAGCACGCTCGGGCAGTTTATCTATTATGATGCGCTGGTGATGCATGGGCCGGGTAACCAGCGAGAGGCGTTCGGTGGCATTCGCGCGGCGGCAAAAAAAGTCGCTGAAACACCCGCACAGGGTGGCAGCGAGCAGGCCTGGCTGAACGCGTTTTTAGATGCCCGGGTGACTATTATGCGGGAAGAAAAAGCCCATGAGGATACATCGCGAGTCGAGCTGGAACAGCGTCGTTTTCTCAGGGAAGGGAATGACAGCCTGTCGCCACCGCTGCGCTGGCGAACCAATGACGAAGACTTTGTGATCGATCGCTAAGGGGAGGGAACCCGCGAAGTAGGCCGCGGGTTTTGTCTTTCAGGCTTCCAGCAGCGCCATTAACCTTTCCTGCACGCTGGTGCAGCCGGCCAGTACCAGATTACCCTTCAACAGGCCTCCGTTGGCGAGAAACGCAGTACTGCTGCCGCCAGACTCGGTGATCAGCAGCAGCCCGGCCAGCGCGTCCCAGCTGTTCATATGCTCCTCGTAGTAGGCGTGAACCTGGCCCGCGGCAACGTGCGCCAGCATCAGCGCGCCTGCGCCAAAACGGCGGTATTCCATACCGTCGTTCAGAACACCCTCTATGGTACGCGCATAAAGTGGAACCGGTGCCCGGCTCGAGCGACCCAGGCCGATGACTACGCTTTCCGGGGAAGGATCGTGAAGCTTGAGTGGTTTGCCGTTCAGGAATGCGCCTGCACCGTGCCGGGCAAAAAAGAACTCGTCGCGGTCTGGGGCATAGATAATCCCCAGCTCAATCACGTTTTGCCTGACGTACGCGAGGGAGACGCACCAATAGTCCATGCCAAGAATAAAGTTAGTGGTGCCGTCAACCGGATCGAGCACCCAGATGCCACGTTCGCCTTCCTCCAGGCCGCTTTCTTCCCCCAGAAAGCCGTCCTGCGGGCAATGTTCTTTCAGCCAGGTTTTGATCTCTTTCTCAACCAGGACGTCCGCCTGGGAGACAAAATCCTGACGGCCTTTTTTCTCAACTTTTAAGCCTGCATCGCGCAGTGCCTGGGCGCGGGCGCCCGCTTCGCGGATTAACGTGCTTAACGCCTGTAGCTGTTGTTCGGTCATGTTTTGCTCTTAAGTAAGGGAAATCGACGTGTGTCGGTGAATCATGTTGACCTTCACCCAACTGGTGCGTGAAGGCTGTGAAGGCGTGCGGGCGCGCTCCAGCAGGTGAGCCAGCGCCAGCCGGGAGATTTCCGCCACGTCCTGGTTAAGGGTGGTGAGCCGGTAGCTGTACTGCGCCGTTTGTGGCGTGTTGTCGAAGCCGATCAGCTGAAAATCCTGCGGAGCATATTTGCCGCGCTGGCGCATTCCGTCGAGAAAGCCACAGGCCAGCTGCGCGTTGGCGCAGAAAATACCGTCGGGTATCTGCGTGACAGCTTCTGCCGCCTGCCAGCCGCCTTCATAGCCTTCCTCTGCACAAAGCAGCGACACAAGGTTTGGCTCAACGCTTACGCCACTGTCGGTTAGCGCCTGGCGGAACGCCTCGCCGCGCATTCTGCCAGCCCAGGTAGAAGAGTGATTGTTGAGCCAGCCAAAATGTTTGCACCCGCTGTTGAGCAGCTGTTCGGCGGCCAGCACCGCCCCGGCGGCGTTATCCGAGCAGACGTAATCCACGCCGGGAATGTCGGGCTGGCGGTTGATGCCGACCACCGGGATATGCTGCTGCACGCATTCGTTCACCAGCGCTTCGGGCGGTTTGCCGGAGGTGACGATGACGCCGGAGACGCGAAACTGAGTGAAATGGCGTAGCGTTTCCGCCAGCTCCTGCTCAGAGCGGATCTCCGTGACCAGAGCCTGGAAGCCGTTGCGCTGAATTTCACTGAGCAGGCCATCAAGCAAACTGCTGCGAAACGGATCGTTGATGCGAGACACGATGACGCCAATCAGATGGCTGCGTCGGCGATTAAGCCCCTGAGCAAGAAAATTGACCTGATAACCCAGCTCTTCGGCTACCTGCAGCACACGTTCCCGCGTGGCAGGGGAAATACTGCCGTTATTGCTCAGTGCGCGAGAAACCACAGCGCGTGAAACGCCCGCCCGGCGGGCCACGTCTTCGGCGGTCACGCTTTGTTTATGTATCGACGAACTCAAGGCAAATAATCCTCAGTGTAAAACCGCTGCTGGTGGAAGTCGTACTGCAGCCCGTCCTGGCTGACGAACAGCCCGGCGTGAGGACGGCAGGCCAGCTTCAGCGCGGGCAAAATGGCATCGTTACAATGGTACAACCCCAGCGACGGCAGCCCCAGGGACGTAAACAGCTTCAGGCAGCCGGGGAAATCACCGTGGGACGCGTCCTCCGCCAGCTCAGACAGCGAGGCGCACTCCTGAAACGCCAGGTCCACGCCGGCCATCAGTGCGATGGAAGCTTCGGTTGGCCGCCCGTCGCCACTATAGAACAAGGCATATTCCCGAATATCCACGCGCAGCGCCAGATTCGGCATTTCATGGCGGGTGGGGGCGGTACGAACCCGCCAGTGATGCCAGTGGAAATCCGCTTCGCTGTCGCGCCATTCGATAGGGAAACAGAGAGAAGGTTCTGGCCAGTTGGCGAGCGACGCCAGCTGCATCAACACCTCTCGCTGTTCCGGCTGGCTGTAGATCACCAGCGGCTTTTGGCGAGCAAAACTCTTCCAGTGATTGAGCAGCGCCGTTAACCCGGTGCAGTGGTCGGGATGTACGTGGGTGAAAAACAGTACGTCGATGTCGTTGATACCGCCGCCGCGCTGCCACAGCGCGCGGGGCACGGTAGGGCCGCAGTCGATAAGCCATTGCCGGTTTTCGTCATCAACAATCCGCAGCGCGGAAGTATTTTGCCAGCGGGAGAAAGCGCTGCCGCAGCCAAGCACGTCGATTTTCATTGCCCCTCGCTAAAAATTTATCGCGGTTAATTAAAGTGTCACAAAGACACGCCACAGTAGGCTCACATCATCTCTGAGCGGCGTTTCATTTTTTTTACAGCGAAATGAACACGTGTTCATTCAGAGCAAAAAAAGACATAAACAGATATCCCGGACACCGTTATGAGCTACCTGGAAATGGCGCACCTGCAAATTAGTTACGGCGAAAAGGTGGTGCTAAAAGAAATTAATCTTGCCGTGAAGAAAGGCGAGATGATTGCATTGCTTGGCCCGTCTGGTTGCGGGAAAACAACGTTATTAAACGCTTTGTGTGGGTTTATTCCGGTAAAGCAGGGCCACATTGTTGTGGCCGGAAATAACATCACCCAAAGTCCACCGGAACAGCGAAATATCACCATGGTATTTCAAAGCTATGCGCTGTGGCCGCATTTGACGGTGGAACAAAATATTGGGTATGGCCTGAAGCTCCGCAAGTGGCGGCGGGATGCTATTCAGGCGAGAGTGCTTGAACTCTTGCAAATGGTGAACCTGAACGGCCTGGCCGGGGCGAAAATCACTGAGCTTTCCGGCGGGCAGCGGCAGCGCGTGGCCCTGGCGCGCGCGCTGGCCATTGAGCCAGACGTGCTGGTGCTGGATGAACCGCTGTCGAACCTGGACGCCAAAGTCCGGCTGAACGTGCGCCATGAAATCAAGCAGCTACAGAAAAAACTGGGTTTTACCTCGGTGATTGTCACCCACGACCAGCAGGAAGCGCTGGTGATGGCCGACCGCATTGTAGTGCTGAATAACGGGCAAATCGAGCAAACTGGAACCCCGGAAGAGATTTACCAAAAGCCCGCCACGCCGTTTGTGGCTGATTTTATGGGCGCCGATAACCGTATTACGGCGGAAGAAATACAGGCGTTGGGCCTGGCCTCGCTAAATAACAGTGGCGACCAGGAAATCTATTTCAGAAGTTCGGATGCCGCGCTTTCATCATTAAATAAAGCTTTCCCGGAGAGTGGATTAACGCTTGAAGGGGTGGTTGAGCAGAATGCTTTTATTGGCCACAACTACCGCTATGCCATTCGCTGTCGGCAGCGTCTTTTCCATGCCGATTCTGTTGATAATTTGCCGCTGAATACAAAAGTCAGGCTGCATGTGCCTGAGTCAGCCCTGCATATTTTTAGTTCGTCCCACACGGCTTGAACCATTCTATTTCTCTGAGGGGTAATTATGTTTACTAAAACCAGGCTTGCCGCCGTCACGGCGCTGTTTTTAAGTTATGGCGTACAGGCGGAAACCGTTTTAAACGTGGCCACCGCAGGTGACCAGAATATGGTGGATTATGTCAAAACCTGGCTGGGGCCAAAGTTTGAGGCCGCGCATCCAGGGGTGAAAGTGCGCGTCGTCGGCACCGGGCCGGGGGACGCAGGCTCGAATAAAATCATTGAAAAACTGAGTGCTCAGCAGCAGAGCGGGGCGAAAACCTGGGATATCGACGTGGCTGTGGTGCACCAGAAAGCGGGCGGCGAACTGGTGGAAAAAGGGCTGCTGGAAAAATACCGCCAGCAAATTAAAACGGGCAGCATGGTCACCGCAGATAACGCCAAAAATGCGCTGGGCGTGAACGTGGACGGCTATGTGATGCCGATGTTCCTGAGCCAGACGGCCATCGCCTGGAACAGCGAAACCATGAAGGCACCACCGGCCTCTTACGACGAGCTGGTTGAGTGGGCGGCGAAACACCCGCAGGCGTTTGGCTACAATGGCATTAAAAACGGCATGTCCGGCGTCAGTTTTGTTGTCGGCTGGATCTACGCCTACGGCACCGACGCCCAGCGTTTGTCCGCCTTACCTTACGATAAAGGCGTAGAGAAAAACTGGTCGCAGGCGTTCGAGAAGCTGAAAGCGTTTAATAAGAACGTGACTTTTACGCCGGGCAACGCCGGAACCTTAGACATGCTGACCCGAGGGGAAATAGCCATGGGACCGGTCTGGGTGGATATGTTCTACACCTGGAAAGATCAGGGCAAACTGCCGCCGTCCATCAAGCTTGCCTTGCTTTCACCGGGCATGCCGGGGCAGCCGATGTATTACGTCACGCCGGCTAAAGCTGCACAGCCTGAACTGGCGCGTGAGTTTATTGCGCTGGCAACCAGCCCGGAAGTGCAGGCCGACGGGATCGTGAAGCAGTTCAACTGGTATCCGGGCATTGACGCGAAATACGTCAAACCGAAGCTGGACGACGCAACCTGGAGCAAACTGTTTGCCGAGATTTCCCCGAAAGCGCTCGCCGACTTCGGCAAAAGCTTCCCGATCGCGCCTTACTTTGACGACATCAAAGAAGGGTACGAAAGCCAGGTGTCTAACTAATCCTGTCCCGGCGCCCGGTTCAGGCCGGGCGCCACGCTCAAGCTCAAAGGTTTACTATGCGCGTTTCGCTAAACTATCTGCTGCTGGTGATCCCCGCCGCGCTGATGATTGTGGTGCTTTTTCTGTACCCGCTGGGCTTTTCTCTGGTGGCCGCCTTTACTTCTGATGCCGGGGCGCTGACGTTACAGCACTTTGCCAAAGTCCTGACGCTGTATTCAAACGATATCCTGTTCACGGTGTTTATCGTGCTGGTGTCGGTTGCGCTGCTTGCCGTGTTGTCGATTACGATCTCGGCGGTGATAACGCTTTCTGCCTGCCGCCCCGTTGTTCGGCTGCTGGGCATGCTTTATCGCCTGCCGCTGTTTATTCCGTTTATCGTTGCCGCGCAGATGATGCGCACGTTTCTCGCCAAAAACGGCCTGATGAATAACCTGCTGGTCGCCAGCGATCTGGTACAGCCGCTGGACACGATTTCCTGGCTCGGCTGGAAAGGGATCATCATTACCTTTGTCTGGAAACAGCTGGCGTTTGCCACCTTGCTGATTTGCGGGGCGATGGCGGCGCTGGAGCCTTCGCAGGTTCTGGCGGCCAGAAACCTGGGGGCTTCACGCGTTCGCATTCTGTTCGACATTATTTTGCCGCAGGTGTTACCGGCTATTGGTGTCGCGCTGGTGCTTTCCACAGTGACCATGATGTCCGTGCTGTCCGTGCCGCTGATGATTGGCACCGGGACGCCAACGATGATTACCGTGGACATGGCATTCCGCGTGAACTCCTATAGCGATTATTCGGTGGCTAACGCGCTGGGCGTGATCTCGCTGCTGATTTGCGGCGCGTTGTCCTGGTTTTATCTGCGCCACAGCCTGCGCCAGAAAGGAGGGGAAGCATGAGCCTGATGAAAGGCCGATTTGGCCTGCCGCTGCAGGGGCTGCTGCTGGCCTTTATGCTGTTTGCAATGTTTGGCCCGCTGCTGAACCTGCTGGTCTGGACGGTGGCGGAAAGCTGGTTTTATCCGCATATCTTGCCGAGCCAGTGGGGATTAAAGTACTGGTATCAGGTGTTTAGCCCGTACAGCAATGTGTCCGGCTCGCTGCTGACCAGCGTGTTTATTGCCGTGCTGTCGGTGCTGGTTTGCCTGCTGATTTCCGTTCCTGCAGGGTACGCGCTTTCCCGCCGGGCGATGCCGTTCCGGGTGATATTTATGCTGCTGTTTTTGATCCCGCAGGCGTTTCCGAACCTGACGGTATATATGAACATCGCGCGGCTGTTCTATCAGTGGGGGCTGAATGGCACGGTGGCTGGCGTAGTGCTGGTGCACAGCGTGCATGGCCTGATGTATTCAGTGTGGATTTGCGTGGCTGCATTTTCGGCGATTGATCCACTGCTGGCGCGGGCATCGCGCAATTTAGGGGCAGGGCCGCTGTTTACCTTCTGGCATATCGTGCTGCCGCAGGCTTTACCGGGGATCATGGCGGCCGGGATCTTCGTGTTCCTTGAATCGCTGGATGAGTTTACCGGTACCTTTTTCGTCGGCGCGCCGGATATAACCACGCTGCCGCTGCTGCTTTACAACGCCAGCATGTCCGGGAATTACCAGGTGTCGTCCATTACCGCGCTGATTTTGCTGGTGCCATCGCTGCTGTTTATGCTGGTCATCCATAAGTTTATGCGCCCGGAGATGCTGTCGAAGCTGGGCAAGTGATACCGGGCATTGGCTACAATACAGATAATTCCGGGCGGATAATGTTTTAGATTATTCGCCTGAGGGGGGTGAAACCCCGTTATCCGTTTGTTTTCGAGGTGTTCATGAAGAAGCGATATGCTCTTGCCGCAATCCCGGTATTACTGACGACCTTTAGCAGCCTGGCTTCCTCGGAAGCGGCCTGGCAGCAGTTGGATAAAGACGTGCAAAAAAGCTGTCTTGCCATCAGTGCCCTGCAGGAGAAAAAGATCGAAGGGAAGCGGACTGACTTCAGCGACGAGGTCGGTTACTCGGCGGTGGTGATTTCAGGCAACTACAAATTTAAGAACAGCCAGCCTGTGCCGGGCAAAGAGCTGTGTCTTTATAACCGCAAAACGAAAAAGGCCAGTCTGGAACAGATGCAGTAGCATTTTTGCACGGTTAAAGAATATATCCCTGCAAAGACAATCTCTTTGAACGACAGGCAGTTATCCCTTCGCGGGGATGCTGCCTGTTTTATCTGGCGCAAAACTGCCATTTCCCCGTCACGTTTCTGCCATAAACCCCTCCCATACTGACTGACTTCTGACCCCTGACAGGTTTGCAGACAATGGCAAAACGTCCCTGGCTTCCGTGGCTGATCCTTACGCCATCTTTGATCTTTTTACTGCTCTTTACCTGGTTCCCGCTGATCCGTTCGGTGTACGACAGCCTGTTTGATACGCGTCTGGCGGGCGAGGCCGGCGCGTATGTGGGCGCTGGTAACTATGTTCGCCTTTTTGCCGACGCGGTTTTCTGGAAGTCGTTGGTGAATAATCTGTTCTATATCGTGCTGACCGTGATCCCCGGCGTGGCGCTCGCGCTGCTGCTGGCGGTTGCGCTGTGGGAAAACCACCGCGTTAACCGCTGGCTGCGGACGGCATTTTTCTTCCCGATGATCATTCCGATGGTCAGCGCGGCGGCGCTGTGGCTGTTCATCTTTATGCCGGGTATGGGCATGCTGGATTATTACCTGGCGAAATTGTTCGGGCCGATGAATAACAACTGGCTCGGGCGCAGCAACAGCGCGCTGTATGCCCTGGCGCTGATCGGCGTCTGGAAGTTCGCCGGTTACTACATGCTGTTTTTCCTCGCCGGATTACAAAGCCTGCCAGCCTCGGCGCGCGAAGCGGCGATCATGGAAGGGGCGACCTCCACGCAGGTGTTCTTCAAAGTCACTTTACCGCTGCTGCGTCCGACGCTGAGCTTTGTGGTAACCACCGCGCTGATTTACTCCATAACGCAGATCGACCACGTGGCGGTGATGACGCGTGGCGGGCCGGATAACGCCACCACCGTGCTGCTGTACTACATCCAGAGCCTCGCCTGGGACACCCATGATTTAGGCAAAGCTTCCGCCGCCACCTTCCTGACGCTGGCCGGGCTGTTTGTCTTCTCGTTCGTTAACCTCAAGCTGTTGGAAAGGGGCGCACACCATGAGCGTTGAGTTTTCTGGGTCCGTTGTCAACGCGCGTAGCGTGCCGCAGCCGCTGTGGCTGCGCCTGCGAAAATCAAAGGGCGTGACGCTCACCGTGCTGATGTGCTGCCTGGCCCTGCTGTGGGTTAGCCCGTTTATCTGGATGCTTTCATCAGCCTTTAGCGCCAGCACCTTCGGGGAAGGCATGGCTTCAATATTGCCGCGTTTTCCGCTCACGCTGGATAACTTCCGGGATGCGTGGCAGAGCGCCGACTGGCTAAGTCTTTACGCCAATACGCTGATTTTCAGCTTCGGCACTTTCTTCGTGCAGCTCATCACCATCACCACCGCCGGGTACGTTTTTGCCTGTCATGAATTTCGCGGCAAGCAAACGCTGTTCCTGCTGTTTCTGGTGCAGCTGATGATCATGCCCGTCGTAATGATGGTGCCGAACATGATGACGCTCAAAACGCTGGGGCTGCTCAATACGCTGACCGGCGTGATGATGCCGTATTTCACCTCGGCGTTCGGCGTGTTCCTGATGCGCCAGGCGTTCCTCGCCATCCCCAAAGAACTGGAGGAGGCCGCGCTGATGGAGGGCTGCCGCTGGTGGCAGGTGCTTTACCGCGTGCTGCTGCCGATGTGCTGGCCCTCGGTGCTGGCTTTTGCCACCGTGAGCATTACCTACCACTGGAACGAGTACCTGTGGCCGCTAATGATGCTCAACGACCCGGACAAACAGGTGCTAACGGTCGGACTCGTTTCGTTTGCTATGGGCGCCGAATCCGGCGGCCAGTGGGGCACGATCAGCGCCGGGACCATTATGGTTTGCCTGCCGCTGATGCTCGCCTTTATCGCCTTCCAGAAGCAGTTTCTGCGAAGTTTTGGTTTTTCAGGTATCAAGTAAGGAGTTGAGTGATGTTATTGGCCCATATTTCCGACACCCATTTCCGCGGTCAGAACCAGAAACTGTACGGCTTTATCGACATTAACGCGGGCAATGCCGACGTGGCCTCGCAGCTGAACGCGCTGCGTGAGCGCCCGGACGCGGTCATCGTCAGCGGGGATATCGTCAACTGCGGTCGCCCTTCGGAGTACGAGGTCGCGCGCCAGGTGCTCGGTACCATCAAGTCGCCGCTGTATTTGATCCCCGGCAACCACGACGATAAGGCACATTTTCTGGAATACCTGCGTCCGCTTTGCCCGCAATTGGGGGACGACCCGGAAAACATCCGCTATGCGGTGGACGACTTCGCTACCCGGCTGCTGTTTATCGACTCCAGCCTCGCCGGGCACTCCAAAGGCTGGCTGACCGACAATACCGTAGCCTGGCTTGAGGCGCAGTTAACCGGGAGCGGCGACAAGCCGACAGCCGTCTTTATGCACCATCCTCCGCTGCCGCTGGGCAACGCGCAAATGGACAAAATTGCCTGCGAAAACGGCCACCTGCTGCTGGATTTAGTGACCCGATTCCCGTCGCTGGTGCGTATTTTCTGTGGCCACAACCACAGCCTGACGATGACCCAATACCGCCAGGCCACGATAGCCACTATTCCCGGTACGGTTCACCAGGTGCCATACCACTTTGAGGACAGCCGCCCGTATTACGATCTGTCGCCGCCGTCCTGCCTGATGCACCGCCAGGTGGGCGACCAGTGGGTAAGCTATCAGCATTCGCTGGCGCATTATGCTGGCCCGTGGCTGTATGACGCGGCGATCAGTTGCCCGACGGATGAGTGCTAATCGCTATGTTAAGACTGAATCAGGTTAGCAAACAGTTTGAAGGCAAAGCGGCGCTGAACGCGCTGTCGCTCAGCATCGACGAAGGCGAGTTTGTGGTGCTGGTCGGGCCGTCAGGCTGCGGTAAAAGTACGCTGCTGCGGATGCTGGCGGGGCTGGAAGAGGTTAGCGGCGGCGAGATTTGGCTCGGCGGGGAGAACATTACGGCGATGTCGCCGCGTGAGCGCAACTTCGCGATGATCTTCCAGAACTATGCGCTGTTTCCGCACCTGACGGTACGGGACAACATCATCTTTGGCATGAAGATCCGCAAAGAAGACAAAGCCAGCTGGCAGCCACGCCTGGAGCAGGTGGCCTCGATGCTGCAGCTGGGCGAAATGCTCGATCGTAAACCGGCCAAACTGTCCGGCGGGCAGCGCCAGCGCGTGGCGATGGCGAGAGCCATTGTGCGCAATCCGCGTCTTTTCTTGATGGATGAACCGCTCTCCAACCTGGATGCGCGCCTGCGTACCGAGGTGCGCGACAGCATCATGGCGCTGCATCATCAGCTGAAAACCACCACCATCTACGTCACCCACGATCAAACGGAAGCCATGTCGATGGCTGATCGCATAGTGGTGATGAACGGCGGCGTGGTGCAGCAGGTGGGTGAGCCGGAGCACCTTTATGCTCATCCAGCCAACCTGTTTGTCGCCGGTTTTATTGGTTCCCCGGCCATGAATTTGGTTTCTCTGCCTTGTGAAAACGGCCGCGTTTTGCCCGCCACGCTGAATTTGCCTCTGCCGCCTGCGGCGGAGAAGGAGAACAGCGTCTGGTTCGGGATTCGCCCGGAACACCTCACAGACAGGCCAGAGGACGAGCACCTGACGCTACCGGCGACGGTGCTGCAACGAGAACTGATGGGCGCAGATTATCTGCTCCATGTCAGCACCCCCCTGGGCACGTTACGCTACATCCGCCGCCACCGCGGCGAGGTACCAGAAAAAGGCGATACGCTTACCCTCGGTTTTTCTTCATCGGATATACACCTTTTCCACACAGACCTTCACCACAACTTACACCAGGAGATTGACCATGTTTAACCCCCTGATGCATAAATGGCGGGCGCTTGCCGTTTGCTGTTCGCTGGCCGTGAGCGGCGCAGCGCTGGCAAAAGAGAAAATTGATTTTATGTTCCCGGCCCCGGTCGACGGCAAGCTGACCATGGAGATGACCCGCGTCATCAAGGCGTTTAACGATTCGCAGCAGGACGTCGAAGTCCGCGGTATTTTTACCGGCAGCTACGACACCACCAAAATTAAAGCGGAATCCGCACAGAAAGCCGGGCAGCCACCGGCGCTGGTCATTATGTCGGCCAACTTCACCACCGATCTTGCACTAAAAGACGAAATCCTGCCGATGGACGAGCTGTTTAAATACGGCAACCGCAAGGCGGGCGACTTCCTGATGAACGACTTCTGGCCGGCAATGCACAAGAATGCCCAGGTGATGGGCGTGACTTACGCGATTCCGTTCCATAACTCCACGCCAATCCTGTACTACAACAAAACGATGTTTGACCAGGCGGGCATCAAGCAGCCGCCGCAGACCTGGGCCGAAATGCTGGCCGATGCGAAGAAGCTGACCGACGCCAGCAAAGGGCAGTGGGGCATCATGCTTCCATCCACCAACGACGATTACGGCGGCTGGATCTTCTCCTCGCTGGTGCGCGCTAACGGCGGCAACTACTTCAACGAAAACTACCCGGGCGAAGTGTATTACGACTCGCCAACTACCATTGGCGCGCTGCGCTTCTGGCAGAACATGGTTTACCGCGACAAAGTGATGCCGTCCGGCGTGCTTAACTCCAAGCAGATCAGCGCCGCGTTCTTCAGCGGTAAACTGGGCATGGCGATGCTGAGCACCGGGGCGCTGGGCTTTATGCGCGAAAACAGCAAAGATTTTGATATGGAAGTGGCGATGATGCCCGCCAAAGAGCAGCGGGCGGTGCCTATCGGCGGCGCGAGCCTGGTGAGCTTCAAGGGCATTTCCGACGCGCAGAAAAAGGCGGCTTATCAGTTCCTGACCTATCTGGTTAGCCCGCAGGTTAACGGCGCGTGGAGCCGCTTCACCGGGTACTTCTCCCCGCTAAAAGCCTCTTACGACACGCCGGAAATGAAAGAATACCTGCAGAAAGATCCGCGGGCGCAAATCGCGCTGGATCAGCTGAAATATGCTCATCCCTGGTATTCGACTTATGAAACGGTTGCTGTTCGTCAGGCGATGGAAAACCAGCTGGCGGCCGTGGTGAACGATCAGAAAGTGACCCCGGAAGCGGCAGCGAAATCCGCCCAGCAAACGGCGGACAGCCTGATGAAGCCTTACGTTGAGAAAACCGCGCTGGCCGATGTGAAGTAAAATCCTCTTAGTTTTATCCCCACGGGCGGTTCTGCCGCCCGTTATATTCGTGTTAAAAAATCACTTTCTGACTATAACAGTTGTGTAAAACAGCGTATTTTTAGCGCTGTGATATAGACAGGGAGCAACGCATGAAAAAGTACCAGCAGCTGGCACAGCAGATCCTCGACCAGATAGCCCTCGGCGTCTGGCAGCCGGGAGATCGTTTGCCGTCGCTGCGCGAGCAGGTCGGCCATAGCGGCATGAGCTTTATGACCGTCGGCCACGCCTATCAGATGCTTGAAAGCCAGGGAGCGATTGTGGCGAGACCGCAGTCCGGCTACTACGTTGCACCCAGACCCGTGGCTCGCACTGCGCCGCCTGCGGTACAGGTGACCCGGGCGGAAACCGTCGATATCAATACCTATATTTTTGATGTGCTGCAGGCGAGCACGGATGCCTCCGTGGTGCCGTTTGGCTCTGCGTTCCCGGACCCGCGCCTGTTTCCACTCCAGGAGCTCCACCGTTCAATGGCGGCGGTCAGCAAAACGGCGACCGCCATCAGCGTGATTGAAAGTCTCCCGCCCGGCAACGAAGCGCTGCGCCACGCCATTGCCCAGCGTTACGCCCAGCAGGGGATGCACGTTTCACCGGATGAAATCGTGATTACCGCAGGCGCACTTGAGGCGCTCAATCTAAGCCTACAGGCAGTTACCGAGCCGGGTGATTGGGTGATTGTCGAGAACCCTTGCTTCTACGGCGCGCTACAGGCGCTGGAGCGTCTGAGGCTGAAAGCGCTCTCGGTCGCCACCGACCCGGTGAGCGGGATCGATCTCGATGCCCTGGCGCAGGCTCTGACGGAA
This sequence comes from Cedecea neteri, assembly GCF_000758325.1. Lineage (NCBI taxonomy): Bacteria > Pseudomonadati > Pseudomonadota > Gammaproteobacteria > Enterobacterales > Enterobacteriaceae > Cedecea > Cedecea neteri. The sequence goes on from NZ_CP009459.1 coordinate 3,296,156, forward strand.
TACCCGGTTAAAGCCTGCTGGTTAATGACCAACAGCCAGAACCCGCTGGGCGTGACGCTGTCGCCGGAGAAAAAAGCACAGCTGGTGCAACTATTGCAGGCGCATAACGTCACGCTGATTGAGGATGACGTGTACAGCGAGCTTTATTACGGGCGTGAAAGGCCTCTACCTGCCCGGGCATATGATGCCCACGATATGACTCTACATTGCTCCTCGTTTTCAAAATGCCTGGTGGCCGGATTTCGCATCGGCTGGGTCGCCGCCGGGAAGCACGCCCGCCGCATTCAGCAGCTGCAGTTGATGAGCACGCTGTCCACCAGTTCGCCGATGCAGCTGGCCCTGGTCGATTTTCTGGCTACTCGCCGCTACGACACGCACCTGCGAAAACTGCGCAGGATGCTGGCCGAGCGAAAACAGCAGGCCTGGCAGACACTGAGTGAGCTTCTCCCGCCAGAAGTCAAAATCCACCGCAGCGAAAGCGGCTATTTCCTGTGGATTGAGCTGCCGGAGGGGCAGGACGCCAGCGTGCTTAACGAGCGGGCATTGGCGCATAAGATAAGCATCGCGCCGGGGAAAATGTTCACCACTGGCAGGGCCTGGGATAACTATTTCCGCTTCAACGCCTCATGGGCCTGGGGCGACAGGGAGCGTCAGGCAGCAGTGACGTTGTCACGTTTAATCAAGGAATTGATTGAGGAACACCATGTACAAGACTGAAAGATTGCTACTGAGAGCGTGGCGAGAGGAGGACTTAGTTCCGTTTGCCGAAATGAACGCCGACCCGGACGTGATGCGTTATTTCTTGCAGCCGCTGACACCGGAAGAAAGCCGGAATTATCTGGAGACATTCCGCCAGCGTATGGCGGAAAACGGCTTTGGTTTCTGGGCGGTGGAAGAACGCCACAGCGGAGAGCTGGCCGGGTTCGTTGGCCTGAACCGGCCAGGCTACTCGCTGCCGTTTGGCCCGTGTGTCGAGATCGGCTGGCGGCTTCGAAAAGCGTTTTGGGGCAAAGGGTATGCGCCTGAGGCCGCGAGTGAAGCGCTGCGCATTGGTTTCGACGAATACGATCTGGACAACATCGTGGCTTTTACCGCACTACCAAATTTGCCGTCCCAGCGGGTGATGGAAAAATTAGGCATGCGCCGAAGCGGTGAGTTTGATCACCCCATGGTGCCGGCGCAGCATCCGCTGCTGCGGCATATCTGGTATCAGCTCCACAGGCCGGAAATTTAAAAGCCGGCGAACCGGCTTCTGTCACAGTTATTCTGTCGGCTGGAAAACGTAATGGTCGCCCTTCACCACAATATGGCCGACGCCCGGGAACGGGAAGTGTGGAGCAAAAATCAGCTCACGATCGGCGGCCAGTTTTGCCAGCAGCGCTTTGCGGTTGGCGATCCCTTGCTTACGGTCGTTATCATAGGCAATCGCCCATTCGGGCTTCGTGAGCGAAACAATCGAGCTGTGCGCCGAGTCGCCGATGTCCAGAATTCGTTGCTTGCCGGAAACAATCTGGTAGCCAACGTGCCCCGGCGTATGGCCTGGTAGCGGTACAGAGGTGATTCCCGGCAGCACCTGGTCGCCAGGCTTAAAGGTTTTCACCTGCGGCCGGATGGCCTCAGCCAGCGCCTTCATCTTCGGCAGCGTTTGCAGCCATGCCCAATCCGGGGCGGAGATTTTCACCGTGGCGTGAGGGAACGCCTGCTTGCCGTCCGCCGTCAGCAGCCCGCCAACATGATCGCCGTGAACGTGGGTGATCAGCACATCGGTGATTTGGTCTGGCTTATAACCTGCCTTTGCGAGGCTCGCAATCAGCTGGCCCTGCGCATTGGGGCCAAGCCCGGTATCCAGCAGAATGACTTTGCTGCCGTCTTTCACCAGCAGGGCATCGACGCTGAGCTTAATTTTGTCCGTCGGCGCACCTGCCGCAGACAGCACATCCGCGACCGCTTTTTCTCCCACGTCAACGCCAATCACTTTGCCATCGTTGGGCAGGGCGTTGTTTTTATCGTGCAGCGCGGTTAACTCAAGCTTGCCGAGCGGAAACGTTTTAAACGCTGCGCCTGCGTTATCCGCCAGCGCGAAGGCGGAGTAGCTGGCCGCAAACAGGACTGAAACGAGCAGTTTTTTGATCATCACTGTTCCCTTTATGCATCAAGTTAATTACCGGAAACCCATTGTTACTACTGACATGTCGCCGCAACAGATTTTAAGTAAAGCATCTACGCTGATTAATGGTTAGCTGCCTGGGCGGGTTTACATTTTGCATTGGGGTTAAAGATGAAGCGTAAAACAGTAAGTTACGGGCTGCCGGTCAGCCTGTTTTTGGCGGCGCTGAGCGGCAGCGCATGGGCCGAGAGCGGCCAGAATGCGCCGGGGGAAAACTACCCGGTGCTGACAAAGGACTATTTGCTGCAGTCCTTCGACAGCAGCGAAAAACCGAATGAGGTGAAGATCACCCCAGATCTGCATAATCGCTATTTCTACAGCAACTGCGGTGGGGACAAAAGCTGTGATTCTGCCATTCCAGCGGGGGCGATGTTGTTTAAGGCTCCGTCCGGTTTTGGTTCCACGCCGCACAGTGAATTTCCGCGCGTCGAGCTAAGAGCCACGCACAATTTTGTGAACGGCAGCGAGTTTGACAATGAGCAGCGCGGGTCGGTGTATATCGTTAAAAATCCGTCCACGCGCTCGATTATTTTTGCTCAAATTCACGGCGACAAGCCCGGCGGCTCAGAGATGTTGAAACTGCGCTGGGAAGACGGCGCGATAGTGGCGGGCGTGAAAGAAAACTACGGTGACCCGGAAAAGCGCACCACGCTGCTTTCGGGCGTCGGGCTGAAAGATAAGATTGATTACAGCATCAAAGCCAAAGGCACGGCGAGCGGCATGAAGGTGACGGTGGAGGCCAGCGCCGGAGGCAAAAAGGCCAGCCAAACCTTTGACTATCCGAAGCAGAGTTGGGAAGGGATCCAGCTGTACTTCAAGGCGGGCAACTACAACCAGGACAAAAACAGGGACGGTTCAGAAGCGGTGGTGGCCTACAGCAAGCTTGACGTACGCTACAAGTAAGCGAGTGAAAACCGGCAGCCTGAATAGCTGCCGGACGTTAACGCGTTATTTTTTCACCGCAATCAGCACGGATGAGGCTTTCACCAGCGCCAGCAGGCGAGACCCCACCTTAAGCGCCATTTCATCAGCCGCTTCGTTAGTCACCACGGCGGTTAATGCAAAACCCGCGTCGGTCTGAATATGCACGGTGGTATTCACTGCGCCTTCTGCAATCGCTTTTACCGCGCCGGGAAACTGGTTTCGGGCGGAGAAGTGATAGCCGCAGTCTTCACTGGCCAGCACCACCCACGGGGCTTTGATCAGAGCCAGAGCTTCTTTGCCGTTAACCAGGCCTAACGCTTCCTTGCTGCTGCGGGTCACCACGGCGACCAGCTTGCCGCCGCCGTTCAGGGTTAATTCTATTTCGTCATTAACTGCGCCGGCCGTGACGTTGCTGATGGTACCGGTTAACTGATTGCGGGCGGAAATACTCATGGTGCCTCCTGGCGGTGAACTAAGAAAAAGACTGCCTAAAGCATAGGGGTATCCCGCCTTCTTTTCATATTAATTTTCTATAGATACCTCATTTGCTTCGCGCCCTGTTATACCAAAGGGGAACGCGGGGCAGGCTTACTGCGCTGTTCATCACAACCTGGTGAAAATCACCGTCCGGCACCGCTGCCGCCGTCAAGCCAGCGCTATGCTTTTTACTTCAGTCCTTTTAAGCCAGAACGCCGCTGGGGCCATGATTATCAGAACGGGAAAGGAGATGGGGATGCAAAGTCAGTTATTGATTAACGGCCAGCTTGTGGATGGCCTTGGAGAGAAGCAGCCTGTCTACAACCCGGCCACGGGGCAGGTGCTGCTGGAGGTGGCGGAAGCCACGGTTCAGCAAGTCAACGATGCGGTTCTGGCGGCGGATAAAGCGTTTGCCACATGGGGACAAACGACGCCGAAAGAACGTGCCGAACATCTTCTGGCGCTGGCCGATGCCATAGAACAACACGGGAATGACTTTGCCCGCCTTGAGTCGCAGAACTGTGGCAAACCTTTCCACTGCGTGCTTAACGATGAGATCCCGGCGGTGGTGGATGTCTTTCGCTTCTTTGCCGGGGCGAGCCGCTGCCTCAGCGGCCTGGCTGCCGGAGAATATCTGAGCGGGCACACCTCGATGATCCGCCGCGATCCGGTCGGCGTGGTGGCGTCTATTGCTCCCTGGAACTATCCGCTGATGATGGCGGCCTGGAAACTGGCTCCGGCGCTGGCCGCCGGGAACTGCGTGGTGATCAAACCGTCCGAAATTACGCCGTTGACCGCGTTTAAGCTAGCCAAACTGGCGAAGGATATCTTCCCGGCGGGCGTGATTAACGTGCTGTTTGGGCGCGGGCAAACCGTCGGCGATGCGCTGACCGGGCATGAAAAAGTGCGCATGGTGTCGCTTACGGGCTCTATTGCCACCGGGGAACACATTATTAGCCATACCGCCCCGACGATTAAGCGCACGCATATGGAATTGGGCGGCAAAGCGCCGGTTATCGTGTTCGACGATGCGGATTTACAGGCGGTGGTCGAAGGCGTGCGAACCTTTGGCTATTACAACGCCGGGCAGGACTGCACCGCCGCCTGCCGGATCTACGCCCAAAACGGCATTTACGACAGGCTGGTTGAGCAGCTTGGAGAAGCCGTGGCCAGTCTCAAATATGGCCCGCCTGAGGACGAAAGCACCGAGCTGGGGCCGCTGAGTTCAGAGGCACATCTTGAGCGAGTCAGCAAAGCCGTAGAAGAAGCCAAAGCGCTGCCGCATATCAAAGTAGTGACGGGCGGTAACAAGGTAGCAGGCGACGGTTATTATTATCAGCCTACGCTACTGGCCGGGGCGAAGCAGGACGATGCCATTGTGCAAAAAGAGGTGTTCGGCCCGGTCGTCAGCGTTACTAAGTTTGACGATGAGCAGCAGGTATTAGCGTGGGCCAATGACTCCAGCTATGGCCTGGCATCCTCGGTATGGACGCAGGATGTCGGCCGGGCGCATCGCCTGAGTGCCCGGCTGCAGTACGGCTGCACCTGGGTAAATACGCACTTTATGCTGGTGAGCGAGATGCCGCACGGCGGGCAAAAACTGTCCGGCTATGGCAAAGATATGTCGCTGTACGGGCTGGAGGATTACACCGCTGTTCGGCATGTGATGATTAAGCACTGATTAGGTTTTAAGTGGTTGTAATACAATATTATTGTGTTTCAACCACTTTCTTATGGGGCAGTGAAGGGGCAGAGAAGTCAAAATTACTATTGAGGATAGCAATCTGATCGCCGTTTTTCTCTGTCATCCATTTTCCGTAGACATTAAAAACCATCTGCGCATTTGTATGTCCCATCTGACTGGCAATAAAGCTCGGGTTCGCTCCAGCACTCAACGCCCAGCATGCAAATGTATGGCGTGACTCATAAGCTTTGCGGTGACAAATTACTCTTCGCTGCGAATCGCTGTAGCAGGGTGACCGCAAATCAAAAAAACAATTAGCGCTATCGTGATTATGTACGAAGAGCAGAGACGCACAAGCCCCGGACTTACTGCCGCCGCTGAACGGAATTATTTGCGTCTCAGGGAGAAAATCGAAACCAGCAGCAAGCAAATAGCAGGGTTGCAGGAGTACATCCAAACACAGTGTCTCAAGTGAATTAATTCGTTAAAATGTTTCCATGAGGTTTAGTGAGTGGAAATCAAGGATGTTGAATTATTTTCGTACGATGAAAGACGCCTTCTATTGGCAAAAAAAATTAGGACTAAAGCCGCTGATGGTATTTATCCTGAAGAGTGTCCTCGCTTACATTTTTTTGGTCGGCTTATATCTTGTTGTGTTCAGGATCCTAATGTATACGCCTTTCATCGACTATATGACCGTAGACATTATCTATGAAATCACTATTAACATGCTGATTGCGTTCCGAATCATTTTGTCGGTTCCAGTGATTTTGCATGTGATAAAAACAACGGTTCGAGGCATAACGGCAGCCACTCACTGAGTGCCTGTGATAATGTCAAATCCATTTGAATGAAGTTTTTTCCTTGTTAAAAATCATAGTGGCCTCTTGCCACTCTTTACCATCAAGGAGCATTTCAACGCACTGCGTTGGGTATAGATCATCAGCAGGATGGAAGCGCTCATAGTCTGATTCAGCAGTTAACATTACATCGTGGTTTATGCTTACTATCCAACAGTCTGGCTTCCCTGGGCTGGGGAAACGAACACATAGAAGCCTGGCTTGATAGAAATCATCAGGGAGACCTTCCAGCATACAGCCGGTAGCCCACTGAATAAGCTCCTGGTCAGAGTATTTCTTTTGACTTTTGCCTGCATCCTGACTGTCAAACATCCGGCCAAGTGTTTTCAAGAATGAGAACATATGGGTTAACCTTTTTATTCAACCTTATCAATATCATTAGGTTTTATAAAAAAATCAATTGCCATCACAAAGGCCATCTCCTGGTTAACACCATTCGGTTAAGCAACCTGCTTTTAGCTTGCTTCATCTCACATCATAAAAAATACCCCGTGCATGATGATAAACACCGAGCTGGCGGTTTTTGCTTCTTTTGCCAGGCTTACAGGGACCAGTAAACGGAGAAAAGACCATGGGATTATTTGATTTTGTCAAAGACGCGGGCGCCAAACTTTGGGACTCGCTGAAGGGGAACGAAGGCGAGCAGGGCAGCAAACTTGAGGAACATTTGAAAAACAGCGGCATTCCTGGCGCTGACAAAGTGAATGTCACGGTAGAAAACGGCAAAGCGGTGATCTCCGGCGGAGATGGGCTGACCCAAGCGCTGAAAGAAAAAATTCAGGTCGCGGTGGGTAACGTGGCCGGTATCAGCAGCGTTGAAAATAATATTCAGGCGACGGATGCTGCGCAGGAAGCCACTTACTATACGGTGAAATCGGGTGACACGCTGAGCGCCATTTCTAAACATGTCTATGGCGATGCCAACAAGTACAACACCATCTTTGAAGCGAATAAACCGATGCTAAGCCACCCGGATAAAATTTACCCCGGACAAGTACTGATTATTCCTAAGCTGTAAGTGCCCTAAAAACCCACTTCGGTGGGTTTTGTTTGGTGGATCGCGTAAAGTGTCACGTTAAACCTCAGAATTAATCTGTTTATTTTCTGCTATTTGCCGACGAGGTGTTGGCCTGCTTTCAAGGATGATATATGACGTTAACAAGAGCCGCACTGCTGGCTATTCCGCTCCTTTTCTGTTCTTTCTCTTATGCTCAGACGGCAAGAAATCCGGTTATCGCCAACCTGGCGACGATGTTTGATTTCAATGCGCCGGCTGGCAACGTGCGCGAAATGCATACCGTGATGAAGCATCCTTCTGGCGAAATAAATTATGAAAACCGGCTGAGCGTGGACCGCGATGGATGCGTTTCCAGCCTCGATATAAGAGACTCGGCGCAAAAAATGGTGCTGCAGCTTCACCGCGAAGGTAACTCGCTGCTGGGGACTCAAAACGGCAAACCGTTATTCCTCAGGCTCGATGAAAAATGTCTGGTGAAAAAGAGGAAAGATGAGTTGGGGGAAGTGAAATATGCCTACTGGCCTGGCGGGCTGCTGAAGGATATTTTTTTCATGCCGGGCGGGCAGCGTATCGCTCATCATGAATACGACGCTAACGGTCTCCCTCGTCAGGTCGATTTTTACCTGAATGACAAAGTAGCTTCGCAAACCAAAGTCATCTACGAGGACGCGGAGCGCCGCCCGTTTGACTACAAACTGGTGACTGAAACGATGAGAACGCCGTTTCTGACGGCAGAAAGCCACTGCCGTTACGACGAACACTTATCGCCCATCGCCTGCGACATCACGCTGGTGACCGGCATCGGAAAAACGCAGCAAACTCAGCGGCAGCAGGTGACGACGGAAGTCAGCTATTACTGAGTAAATAAAGTTTCTAAACTTGATCTGCGTCATAAAAAAGAGCATATTCTGCAAAAATTTTTAACAAGTAGTAATGTCTTGTATGACGCTTTATCAACACATGCTGGTTTTTTACGCCGTAATGGCGTTAATCTGCGCCGGGATCACCTGGCTGCTCGCCAAAGACTCCAAACGCATTAAGCTCCTTTGCTCGGTGCTGATTGGCGCCACCTGGCCGATGAGTTTCCCGGTCGCGCTGCTGTTCTCCCTGTTCTAACCCGTTCTGCGTTAACAGCCCGCCGCGATAAAGTCGCCGTTGGCGCTAACGGGAATCGTGGTGATAAACAGCACCACGGCAAAAAGCACGATCAGCAAGCCACCAATCACTTTCAGCCCGGTAGCGATAATGCGAACCTGAGCGGGCGTGCGTGAAAGCCAGAGTTTGCCCACAGAGTCGCGGGTGCGGGTGACCAGCACGGACAGCCCGAGAATCGACAGGGCGGTGCCGAACGCCATGGTCATCACCGCGGCTATTCCCCAGCTAATAAACCCTAGCGCATTTGAAAACACCAAAATCATGATGGCCCCGCTGCAGGGGCGAGCGCCAATCGCCAGAATGACGCCCAGGTGCGTGAGCCAGTTTCCGTGCCGGCCATCATAGCCAACGCCGTGGTTGTGCCCGCAGCCGCACCGATCATCGTGTGAATGATGATTCAGCGTTGGTGCATCACTGCTTATCGGCGTGAAGGATTTCATCCTGAGCGGCGCTTGCTGTCGCAGCGCTTTCAGCACAATAAAAATCCCGAAACAACCAATCAGCACCGCGCTTATTTTCTCTACATACCAGCGGCTTTCGCTGAGATCCCCACTGGACAAATTAAGCGCAATCGCCAGCACAAAGACAAATACGATGGCGATCACGCCCTGCATCAGGCTGCCGAGAAACGGCACTACTCGTCCGGCGAGAGGCGTTTCCTGGTTGGTGCTGAGATAGGTTGTGACGATAAATTTGCCGTGCCCAGGACCAATGGCGTGAAGTACGCCGTAAAAGAAGCTGCCGACCAGCAGCCAGACGCCGCCGCTGTACTGATGGTTGTTGATTTGCAGTAAGTAGAAGACCAGGTAGCGATGCAGGCTGATCTGCATACTCAGGCACCATTGAATAAAGGCGCTCCAGTGATGGCTGATAAACACCAGCGCCAGCGCGCTTAGCAGCAAGGCCACAAGGCCTGCGGGCAGCGCCCAGCGGCGGGGAAGAGTTTGGGTTGTCATGGCGGCAATCACATCAGGTCAGTATGACGAAAGTATAAATAACGCCGGAGAGTAAGGCCAAATGAATAAGCTATCAGCAAATCATCTTGTCGCACCGGGGCAGATATTATAGTCTCAAAAATCACGCTGTTAGCGCCCGTCTGGAATCCGTATGACCGTTCAAAATCCGCTGTTAACCGTTAATTCGCTTTGCATCAGTACACTGGAAGGCAAACCTCTGGTGAAGGACGCTTCATTCAGCGTTGCACGCAGGGAGATTGTTGCGCTGGTAGGCGAATCAGGCTCAGGGAAAACCTTAACCTCTCTGGCTGTGATGGGGCTACTTCCGGGTGCCGTGCGGCAAACGGGCGGTGACGTGACGTTTGACGGGCAGGTTGTTTCGGCACAGGGAAAAGCTTATCCGCGCGAGCTTCGCGGGCAGCAAATCGCCACGATTTTTCAGGAGCCGATGAGCAGCATGAACCCGGTGCTGAAAGTGGGGGAACAAATCGCGGAAGTGCTGGTTCGCCACCAAAAACTCAGCTGGAAGCAGGCACACCGTGAGGCGGTCGCGCTGCTGGACAGGGTCGGGATTGTGAACCCGGAGCAGCGGGCAAAACAGTATATTCACCAGCTTTCCGGCGGCATGCGTCAGCGCGTGATGATTGCCAGCGCCATTAGCTGCAAACCCGCGCTGCTGATTGCCGACGAACCCACCACCGCGCTGGACGTCACTATTCAGGCTCAAATCCTTGCTTTGCTACAGGAACTGCAGCAGGAAATGGCGATGGGCATTCTGTTTATTACCCACGACTTAAGCGTGGTCGCCCGCTATGCAGACCGTGCCTGCGTGCTGTATCAGGGCAACATTGTTGAGCAGGGCGATGTGCCAACGCTGCTGACCGCGCCGCAGGCCGACTACACCCGTCGGCTCATTGCCGCTTCTCAGCCGGAGCCCCAGCCCACCCGGCGCAAAGACATTACCCGTTCGCCGCTGGTGCAGCTGTCGCAGCTCACCAAAAGCTATCCGCAGGCGCATGCGCTGCCGTTTTTCCCGGCCAGTCGCCAGACCGTGCTTAAGCCAACCAGTCTCGAAATTGAGCGAGGCGAGATCGTCGGGCTAATCGGCGAGTCCGGCTCGGGCAAAACGACGCTCGGCAGGGCGGCCATTGGCTTAATTCCGGCCGACAGCGGCACCATTATTTTTGATGGTCTGGACGTTCGCCGCGCCAGCCGTGAGCAGCAGCAGGGGATGCGCCGTCGGGCGCAGATTATTTTCCAGGATCCCTACGCCAGTCTGGATCCCAAAATGCCGGTGGGTGAGCAAATTGCCGAACCGCTGCGGGTGCATAAATTGAGGCCGGTGGGGGAAGTTCAAAGCCGCGTCCGCGAATTGCTGGAGCTGGTTGGCCTGGATGCCTCGGCAGCAAATCGTCTACCGTCGGCGTTCTCCGGCGGGCAGCGTCAGCGCATTGCCATTGCCCGCGCGCTGGCGCTTGAACCCGAACTGCTGGTGGCCGACGAAGCCGTTTCAGCGCTCGATCTCTCCGTGCGGGGGCAGATCCTCGCCTTGCTCGCCGATCTGCGTGACCGCCTGGGGCTGACCGTGCTGTTTATCAGCCACGACCTTGGCGCCGTGCGTCAGGCGTGCGACAGAGTGGTGGTGCTTTATCGCGGTGAAATTGTGGAGACCGGTGCCACAAAACAGGTGCTGGACAAGCCACAGCATGAATATACCCGGCAGCTGATTGCCGCCGCGCCGGATATTCAGCAGGCGCTGAAGCTGCGGAAGGCGGGGTGATTACTCCCCGCTGACCAGCGGTAATTCCCGGTGGCTTGCCCACTCGTGCCAGGAGCCGACGTAAACGGCTACGTCCTGGTAACCTGCAAGTTTGAGCGCCACCAGAACCGTGGCGGCGCGAGCCCCCCGGTGGCACCAGGTTATTACTCTTTTTGACGGCGTAAATCCGGCTTCGGCGGCGAGGCGCGCCAGTTCTGCAGCAGATTTGAAACGGCCATGCTCGACTACATCCTCCCAGAACAACAGTTTTGACCCCGGAATACGTCCCGCTCGCGCACAGCATTCGTGCACAAAGCTGCCGTCATATTCCGTTGGCCTGCGGGCATCCAGAAGTAGGATTGATGCCGGATCGGCGTCAATCGTTTCGGCGCGGGTGGCGGCCAGCTGGGGCATGGCCGGTTGACATTCAGGGGCTTCGGCGTCAGAAATAATCGCCGAAGGGCCTGTCCCCGGTGCTATTTTCCCTCCGGCATCTGCCCAGGCTTCTACCCCGCCGTCCAGAATCAGTCCTTCTGCACCCAAAGCAAACCACAAGAACCACAGGCCACGCGGAGATCGCATCCCCACGGTTTGCTCGAAGAACACCGGCGTAGCCCCGTTCTCGATGGCAAGCTGTTGCCAGGCATGAACAAACGCTCCAGCCATCGCAGCGTAGCCTTTCGGGGTAGAGTCAGACACAAAATAGTCGTAGACGTTAAGGCTTAGCGCGCCGGGCAGGGAGCCTGTTTGCCAGGCTTCTCGTTCCCGGACATCGATTAGCGCAAAAGTCTCGCCGTTCTCGATTCGTTTTAGCAAATCGGGAGCGTTAATCAGCATCGGCGGTCTCCCAGCCAAAAGGCAGGTTGCTGCCTTTGCCCTGTTCGGCCGCAGCGCTTAGAACGCGGGCGGCAAGGGCGATATCAAACACGTTGAGGCCGAAAGAAGAAAAGTAAACCTTGTCCGTTTCCGCAGGACGCCAGCCATCGACCAGCAAATGCGTTAAATCTGCGGAGACGTTTTGCTCATCGAAAAGCCCGGCGCGGTACATCTGAAACAGGCTTTTAGCGCTGGTCAGCTTGAAGTCTCCCCAGAGATCGACCACCACTTTGTCTGCGGCGGCAATCGTCTCAAAAGCCACTTCGTGATAGCCGATTTGCAACACCAGGGTTCCGGCCCGCCAGATGCCAGGGCGCAAAAACGGCTCGCTGGCGCTGGTGCAGGTAATCAGCGCGTCCCAGTGCTGGCGCAGCGCATCGCTTAGGGTTTCAAACTGGGTGACTGGCCAGGGGAGTTCGTCGGCATGGCTGAGCATATCGGCGAGAGGCTCCGGCGTTTTGTTCCAGCAGTAGACCATGTCCAGGTCGGGAAAATGTGCGGTCAGCATTTCGAGATGAGCGCGGGCCTGCACGCCTGCGCCCAGTAATAAAATACGTGAAGGGCGACGGGGAGCCGCCAGCTTCAAGGCGAGGGCAGACACGGCGGCGGTTCGCGTCGCGGTCAGGCTGCCGCTTTCCACCAGGCCTATCGGCAAGCCGTTGTCCGCGCGATTAACCAGCGTGGTGGCCATCGCCTGCGGATAGCCGTCGTTGGCGCGAGGGCGATGCGCCGTCCACTTTACGCCCGTCGCATTGAACCGTCCGCCGACCCTGGCCGGGAGAGCGTAAACCTTCCCCAGCGGCGTCTCGAGGTTGACGTGGGTTTCGGCGGGCATCGCTGCCTCGCCGCGCCTCAGCAGTCGTACGGTGTCCTCGATATCCTGCAGAGCCTGTAGCGGGTCGTTCCCCCCAAGGTCGGCCACCTGCTGACGGTTCACTATCTGCATGATCAGTGCTCCAGAAGTTTTTGAGCGAACGGGTAAAGCGCCGGTGAGCCCCCACAGTGCATGAACACCACGCTGCTGCCGGCGGCAATACGGCCTTCTTTCGCGAGGGTGATTAAACCGTGCATCGCTTTACCAGTGTAAACCGGATCCAGCAGCACGCCTTCCTGCTGCGCGACCTGATAAATCGCCTCGATGCCACCGTCAGAAGGCACGCCGTAGGCGCTGCCAACAAAACCGTCTTCGATCAGGATGTCCTGCGGCTGCCAGGTTTGATCCCAGTCGAGCAGGCGAGCGCAGTCGTCGGCCATGGCGGAGATTCGGGTCTGGAACCAGTCGGCTTTGGCGCTGACGCTGACGCCAATAATTTGCGTTTTCGGCCAGTAGCGACGGGCCCCGACATACAGCCCGGCCAGCGTGCCGCCGGAGCCAGTGGGGGCGATAATGACGTCCGGGGCAGATTCACCCGCGGCACGAAGCTGGGCATCCATCTCTTCAACGGCGCGAACATAGCCCAGCGCTCCCAGCGCCGTGGCTCCGCCCAGGGGAATGATCATCGGCTTTTCGCCGCGTGCCGTAGCTGCATCGGCATGTGCCTGCATCGCGCCTTCGATTTGAGTGAAATAGCCTTCCGGGTCGAGGAACTGCAGCTCCGCCCCAAACAGTTTGTCCAGCAGGAGATTCCCCTGATAAGTTTGTGGCTCATCGCCGCGCAGAACCAGCACCGGTTTCATGCCAAATTTACGGGCGGCCGCGGCGACCATCCGCGCGTGGTTAGACTGGTGGCCGCCGGTGGTTATCACCACTTTTACTCCTTCGCGGCAGGCTTCGGCCATCAGGTATTCCAGTTTGCGGACTTTGTTGCCGCCGCCGCCAAAACCGCTGTAGTCGTCGCGCTTAATCTTTACGTTTAGGCCAAGCGTTTCGCTCAGGCGGGGTAAAGATTCCAACGGCGTGGGGAAGAATCCGAGCGTAACACGTTCAAAATCATTGACGTTTTTCATGCATTATCCTGTCTGGTTCCCGGGTGCTGGCCGTATTTAAAAGGCAAGTAGCCAGTCATTAAGCGATTGTTGGTAGCGTTGTAAGCCCCTGAGCGTGACGAATTCGTTCACGCCGTGGGCATTGCCGCCGTAGCCCAGGCCGCCGATCAGGAAGGCTGGAGCCACAGGGGCGAAGGCGTAGGCCGGGGCGCAGCCTGGCGCCCAGGGCCAGATTTGCGGTTTTGCCTGCCGCTGGTGATAGCTCGCCATCAGCTCAAGCACGCCAGCGTCATCAATGCTGAAGCGGTAGCCGGGGTAGCTGTCCCCCGGCTCAAGCACGGCTCCGGCAAGTGCGGGGCTGGCAAGCTGCTCTTTCATGCGCTGCATCAGGCGTTCGGCATCGACGACTGGCGGTGTTCTTAGCACCAGGTCAGCGAAGGCTTCTGGAGGGATCACGCCCTGAGCGCCGCGCGGCAGGCTGGCTATCTCCGACACGCTAAGCACCGCGCTGCCCAGCAGGTATGCCAGATTGCTGAAACTGTCGCCGCTGATGGCGTATTTTTCGCTGCGGCGGAAGGTCAGTTCGTCCGCCAGGTTAAATTCCCGCGCGAGGTCGTCCAGTATTGAGCTGGCTTCTTCATCCAGCTCGCCCGTTTCGAGCACGCCGTTGGCGTGAGGCGGGGCAAGAGTGCTTAATGCCTGCACCAGCCGCCAGACCGGGTTATCAATCCATGCGGCATTGCTGGCGTGGATCGCCGCTTTCGGGCCACCCCAGCTGCCGCCTTTGACCACCAGACGACCACCGCTGCGGCCGGTGAAGCCCAGATAAATGCGCGGCGCACCGCCGCCGTATTCGCACAGGGAAGGGAAAAGCACCGCTTCTGCCGGGACAACCGGGCAAGGCTGCCGGGCGAGGTAGCGGCGCAGGTTGCCGCTGCCAATCTCTTCTTCGCCTTCCAGCAGGATCTCAATGTTGGTATGCAGGCGGCCAGAGTGATAGAGGTCGCGCACCACCATCAGCATGCCCGCCAGCGGGCCTTTGTTGTTTTCCGCGCCGCGAGAAATAAACACATCGCCTTTATCCGACCAGTGTTTGAGGCCGCCCACGAACGGGTCGACTTCCCAGCCATCTTCTTCGGCGGGCATCACGTCGTACATGTTGTAGAGCACAAGGGTTCGCGGTGAACCGATATCAATGCGCACATGCACCAGCGGGGGAGCATCGTCCTGAAGCTGCTGGCTGACCGGATACAGCACTTCGGCGTCAGTTTCTTCAACCAGCCAACGCTCAAGCCACTGCGCCAGGTCGCGCTGCTGATCGATATTGCCCGCCACGCTGCGGAAAGGCGTCATCTGGTGCAGGAGATCCAGCGTTGCATCAAGAGATTTCATAGCCGGATCCTCGGGTTCAGTACCACGTACAGCAAATCAATGATTAGGTTCACCACCACAAACACCAGCGCGGCTAGCAGGACAATCGCCTGCACCAGCGGGAAGTCACGGTTTTGAATGGCCTGCACCGCAAGACGACCAATGCCGGGCCAGGCAAAAATAATTTCGGTGACCAGCGCGCCGCCCAGCAGGGAAGCAAAATACATTCCCTGCACGGTGACCACCGGGATCAGCGCATTACGCAGGCCGTGGCGAATCAGAATGCGCCACGAACTCAGCCCCTTGGCCTGCGCCGTGCGGATGTAATCCTGAGCCAGCACGTCGATCAGGCTGGCTCTCACCAGGCGCGCAATGGCGCTCATGTAATAGGCCCCAAGGCTAATGGCGGGCATGATCAAATGGCTGAAGGTGCCGTAGCCGCTGGAGGGCAGCCAGCGCAGATGCAGGCTGAACCAGATAATCATCAACAGGCCCAGCCAGAATACCGGCACGGCCTGGCCGCTAAAGGCAAACAGGCGGGCGAGTAAGTCCCAAACGCTGTTGCGCCAGACCGCGCTCACCAGGCCAAGCAGCAGGCCGACTACGGTGCTCCACGCCAGGGCAGAAACGGCCAGCAGTAGCGTGGCAGGCACGCGCTGGGCGATAAGCTCGGTTACCGGCTGGTCATAGCGCAGGGACAGGCCAAGATCGCCGTGCAACAGGCCGTTCAGGTAATGGCCGTATTGCCAGAGCAGCGGTCGGTCAAACCCCATTGCGTGGCGGAAGTTGTCTATTTCTTGCTGGGAAGAGCCGGGCGGCATCATCACCGCAGCCGGGTCACCGGTCAGGTGCAGGCTGTAAAAAATCAGCAGCGAGACGCCAAACATCACCAGCACGGCCTGCGCGAAGCGGGAAAGAATGTAGCGCAGCATCAGTCGAGCCTCGTGTGGGTTTTGCGCAGCAGGCTGTCGCCGAGCAGGTTACAGCCGATGACCAGCGCCGCAATAATCAGCCCCGGCCACAGCACCAGCCATTCCGCCAGCAGCATGTAGGAACGCCCCTCGCCAATCAGGTTACCGAGCGTAGGCGTTGGCGGCTGGATCCCCATCCCGAGAAAGCCAATGGAGGCTTCAAGCACAATCAGTCTTGGAATATCCAGCGTCAGCAGCACAACCAGCGGCGTGGCGAGGTTAGGCAAAATATGCCGCAGCAGAATACGCGGCGTGGAAAAGCCCATGGCGCGGACGGCTTCGATATATTCCAGCTCGCGCAGTTCAAGCGTTTTGGCGCGCGCCACGCGGGCGTAAATCGCCCAACTGGTCACGCCCATGATCAGAATAATGTTTTCCAGTGAGGTGCCGAACAGCGCCATCACCAGCAAAATCAGCAGAATAAACGGCACCGCCAGCTGGATGTCCATCAGGCGCATGATAACGGCATCGAGCCAGCCGCCAACGTAGCCTGCCAGCATGCCCAGCAGGGTGCCGATAACGGCGGCAATTGCCGCCGCCAGTAACACCACCATCAGGGAAAGGCGGGTGCCCGCCAGGATCCTTGACAGCAAATCGCGCCCGAGCTGATCGGTACCGAGCCAGTGCATCCCGCTTGCCGTTTCGCTGCCCGGCGGCAGGAAGGTATCCGCCAGGTTGTTGGTTAACGGGTCGGGCAAGGGCAGCCAAGGGGCCACCAGTGCCAGCAGGATCACGATGCCAAGCAATAAGCCCCCCAGCGCCCCGTCACCTGAAATCAGGCGTCTAGGGCGGCGGGTCAGGGCGCGTCCGGGAAAAATCATTTCAGCCTCAAATCATACAGCGGGATACGGGCGTCGGCGCGTCCGGTAAAGTTCAGGCTGTCGCTGTTGGCATACAGAGAATCCTCGCGGTAGAGCGGGATCAGCGGCTGCTCTTTGGCGACAACTTTCTGGATGTCCTGCAGGATAACTTCACGCTTCTTCGCATCTACCGTTGAGCGGCTGGCGTTCAGCAGCTTATCCAGTTCAGGGTTGCTGACCGTGGAGTACGGCTCGCCGGAGTGCAGGATAGGGTACAGCGCGGCATCGGCATCCAGGGTCTGGGTTGAGCCCCAAGCCAGCATGTACATTTCTGCCTGTTTACCGGAAGCCACCTGCTGGGTATAGACGGACCACTCAGGCACTTCAAGCTGCGCCTTCACGCCGATGGCCGCTAAGTCCTGCACAATCGCCTGGGCCACTTCGGCGCTGGCGATATAGCGACGCGGCGCCTGGAATTTCAGCGTGAAGCCGTCCGGGTAACCCGCTTCCTTAAGTAAGGCTTTTGCTTTGGCGATGTCCTGCTCAGGGGCCGGAACATTGAGGTAGCCAAAATCCTTCGCACCAGCCATGGTGCCGGTTGGCGTGCCAAAGCCGTGCAGGAGTTGGGTGGTATAGGCTTGACGATTCAGCGCCAGCGACAGCGCCTGGCGAACCCGCGCATCACTTAAAGGTTTCTCACCATTCTTCAGGCCGAGGTAAATGGTCAATCCGCCGCCTTTCACCTGCTCGAGATGAATACCTGGCTTGTTTTTAAGCGTCGAAACAAGATCGGCAGGGACGCTGTCAACCAGCTGTACTTCACCTGTTAACAGGGCAGTAATACGGGCAGTTGCTTCGGGGATTGGACGCCAGGTCACCTGGTCAATTGTGGGTTTTCCACGCCAATAATGTGGATTAGCCTGCATAACGACACGTTCATCTGGTATAAATTCTTTTAATGTATATGCTCCACTACCAATAGGTTTTCGTGCAAATTCCGCAGCACCGACTTTACTTACATAGGCAGGCGGCACGATATAGGTCGGATAACGGCTCATACGGGTCGGTAACAGCGGGTCAGGGCCGTCGGTGTGAATGCGAACTTGATAGTCGCCTGTGACCTCTACCGACTTAATGGTGCGGATGTAAGAAATGGTCGGAGCGTGGTTGGCCGGGTCAAGAATACGGTCGATAGAGAATTTCACAGCCGCGGCGTTAACAGGTTCACCGTTGGTGAAAGTAACGCCGGGGCGTAAGTCGAATTGCCAGGTCGTGTCATCCAGCGCTTTCCAGGATGTTGCAAGGCCCGGTTGAAGCTGCATGTTTTTATCACGCAGGACCAGCGTATCGAAAATATTGTCCACCAGGGTGGCGGCTTCTTTAAGAAAACCGGGATCCATCGCGGTGGCGGAAGCAGGTTGGGCTATAACTAATTCACTTGCGTAGCTAAAGGGGGTTACCAGGCTAATTAATACAGCCAGAGTTGCGAGTTTACGGCCAGATGCTTTCATTGTAGTCAATCCCTATACGTTACCGTCTAAATTATTGACGGATATCGAATGTTTCGTCAGGTTAATTCGCATGGTGGTATAAATTTGTGGTAAGAGTACATGATATATCCTATATACTCCATTGATGACAAGCCAGTTATTAAACTGCAAATACAAAGTAGTTATTTTGCTATAGGAAATAAACATGCTTGACTTAGAAAAAGCGCAAAGAATGAGTTTAACCATGCAAGTAGAGGGCAGGTTAAAGAGTGCGTTGATCGTGGGAACCTTAAAACCCGGCGCAAGATTAGTGACCAAAGAGATTGCAGAGCAGCTTGGCACCAGCATTACGCCGGTGCGTGAAGCGCTTTTGCGTCTTGTTTCTTCTGGCGCGCTGGACGCGACGCCGGCGCAGGCTTTTTTGGTGCCTGAAATTTCTCTGGGGCGCTACCACGAAATTACAACCATCCGTAAAAATCTGGAGGGTATGGCGGTAGAGCAGGCGGCACGTTATATGGATAAAACAAAACTCGCCCGTCTGCAGCAGCTTTGTAATGCGTTTCTTGAAGCGAAGCATGTCAGCGTTGAGGCTGCGCTGCAGGCCAATCGGGAGTTTCGTTTCCAGCTGTTTGAGTACGCAGAGATGCCAACGCTCACCGTGTTAATTGAGCAGCTTTGGGTGCGCATTGGGCCATGCTTTAATTATCTCTACCCGCAGTCGGAAGAAATGACGCAGGGGCACCATAATTATGACGATCTGCTGGAAGCATTGGCTGAAAAAGATGAAAAGCGCAGCGTGAAGGCAATTCATAAAGCGATAGACGATGGGGCAGATATTTTGCGCCGACAGTACTTTGGTTAAAGACTAAACATCTTTAATTTATTAACGCATAGCAAATAAATGGCCTTTTGTCTTACTCTGGATGTGGTCAGAGCCAACAAAAGGCCATTATTTATATACCCGTCATACTTCAAGCCGCAGGTGCGTTGACTGCACCCGCTCACCTCAGTCACATAGTTAGCTATGCTCCTGAGGATTCCCGGTCTTGCCGCGTGACTCGACAAGCCTCGCCCCTCCGGGGTCAGCGTAAACGCTGTTTAAAAAGACCCGAAAGTCTTTTTGTCCTGCTGCTCGAATTATTTAGAGTATATTTATCGCCGTATTTCAGTAAATAATTAGCTAACTCAGCGCCTGGGCGAGATCCGCCCGCAAATCTTCTGCGTCTTCAATCCCGACCGATAAACGAATCAGCTGCGGCACAATGCCGTTACTCAACCGCTGCTCGAGCGGAATAGAAGCGTGGGTCATGCTGAATGGCTGGCTGACCAGGCTTTCCACGCCGCCCAGGCTTTCGGCGAGCGTGAACAGCTTCAGCTTGCGGATCACTTCCTCGGCGCGTTTTTCATTCCCGCGAACCACAATAGAAATCATGCCGCCAGGCTGCGACATTTGCTGGCGCGCAAGCTGATACTGCGGGTGAGTCTCCAGCCACGGGAAATAGACTTTTTCAACTTCAGGATGCGTCTGGAGCCACTCTGCCAGCTGGAGTGCGTTGCTGCTGTGGCGTTCCATGCGCAGCGCCAGAGTACGAATGCCCCGCAGCGTCAGGAAGCTGCTGAACGGGTCAAGCACGCCGCCAACCGCATTTTGCAAATAGCCAAGCTGCTGCGCCAGGTCGTCATTCCCGCCAACCACCGCCAGCCCGGCGACAACATCAGAGTGGCCGTTCAGGTACTTGGTGGCCGAGTGCACCACGATATCGAATCCGGATTCCAGCGGGCGCTGAAGTGCAGGTGAAGCGAAGGTGTTGTCGGCCACGCTTATCAGACGATGGCGTTTCGCGATATCGGCAATCGCCGCCAGGTCTGCCAGTTTTAGCAGTGGGTTGGTGGGCGTTTCCACCCAAATCATGCGTGTTTCAGGCCGAATGGCCGCCTGGAGCCCGTCGAGATCGTCAGGCTTCACCCAGCTTACCTGAAGTGCGGCGCTTCGTTTGCGCACGTTTTCAATCAGCCGCCAGGTGCCGCCGTACACGTCGTCAACGGCGATGATATGGCTGCCGCTGTCCAACAGTTCTAGCACAGTTGAGATAGCCGCGAGGCCAGAAGCAAACGCGTAACCCCGCTGACCGCCTTCGAGTTCGGCAATGGCCGTTTCCAGCGCCTGGCGGGTCGGGTTGCCGCTGCGAGAGTATTCAAACCCCGTATGCTGGCCCGGTGCCGGTTGAGCAAAAGTCGAGGTGGCATAAATCGGCGGCATCACCGCGCCGTGTGCATCTTCAAAAGTGCCGCTGTGCACGCTCTGGGTTGCAAATTTATTCATGAATTTTCCTTAATAGTTACGCCAGGTTTTGCTGGCTGAGCCATTGATCGTTAAACATTTTCGATAAGTATTTGTTGCCGCTGTCGCAGGCGAAGGTGACCACGCGTTTTGGCGTGCTTTGTGCCTGGCAATAGCGCAAAGCGGCGGCAAGCAGGGTGCCGGTAGAAGAACCCGCCAGGACGCCTTCGTGGGTTAGCAATTCGCGGGCCGTGGAAAACGCTTCCCGGTCGCTGATCCGGTAGGCGTGCTTGACCTGTTTAAAATTGGCAAGGCCCGGCACAAAATCTTCTCCAATGCCTTCCACCAGCCAGCTGCCGACTTCGCCATATCTGCCGTGTTCCACCACGTCGGCAAGAATGGATCCGCATGGATCGGCCAGCACAAACTCGGTTTGCGGGGAATGCAGGCGGAAAAACTTTTGCAGGCCGCCTAGCGTGCCGCCGGAGCCGACTCCTACGACGATGGCGTCAATGTGGCCCCCGGTTTGTTCCCAAAGCTCAGCGGCCGTGCCAGTGGTATGGGCCAGCGGGTTTGCGGGGTTGGAAAACTGATCGATGTAATAGCTGCCCGGAATATCTGCTGCCAGCCTGAGGGCGTAATCCTGGTAATATTCCGGGTGGCCTTTGGTGACGTCCGAGCGAGTCAGGCGCACGTCCACGCCCAGCGCCCGCAGGTGGAAAATCTTCTCCTGGCTCATTTTGTCCGGCACCACCAGAATCAGCGGGTAGCCTTTTTGCGTGGCAATCAGCGCCAGTCCCAGCCCGGTGTTGCCCGCCGTGGCTTCAATAATCGTGCCGCCCGGCTGCAGCTTACCGCTGCGCTCGGCGTGTTCGATCATCGACAGGGCAACGCGGTCTTTAATAGAGCCGCCAGGGTTTTGGTTTTCCAGCTTAAGCAGCAGCTCACAGTGGCCGGTATCAAGGTGATTGAGGCGCAGCAGCGGGGTGTGGCCTATCAGGTCCAGGACGGAATCGGCAATCATTTTTCTCTCAACATGAAAAGTGTTCATGTATGGAATGATAGGGCGGCGAATTGGCGCTTCTAAAGAACATAAACCCGTGGTTTAGATCGGAAAGTAATATAATGTGCTGTTCTGGCGGTAGGGAAGGAAAGCCGTTCAGATGTCCGGAATGGGGGATGGCTAAACAAGCTCTCTTTTGCCGGTTTGCGCCTGTTTTTAAACAAAAAAGCCAGCGACTTATGCGCTGGCTGGCTATGAATCTGCGAAATTGTACTAAGCGAAAGGCTAGCTGCTCCGCCGGTCGCGGATCCAGTCCTGCACCTCGATAACAAATTCATCCGGCGCCTTACGGTACATACGGCGGGCCAGATCCAGCACGGTATGCTGGGCTAGTGCCTCTTCCATCCGCTGCTGGGCAATGTTCATTACCGCGCGTACGCCGCAAATCCCCTCACAGGCCCATTCAGGCGGCGTTTCTTCAAACACGGCCAGCCGCTGGCGAATCTCTTTGCAGTCGAAAATGCTTTTCTCACCGTCGATGGCTTCCACAATGTCCAGCACGCTGATTTGGTCTGGCGGACGGGAAAGGATAAACCCACCTCCTTTACCTTCGCTGCTGATGACGAGCCCAGCCCTGGAAAGTTTGGTGAAAATTTTACCGAGGTAGTCGTAGGGCACGCCCTGCAGTTCGGCGATTTCGCGCACGTTCATTTCGCGGCCTTCACCTTTGCCATCCACCATGCATATCAGGCTATGAATGCCGTACTCCACGCCCGAACTGTAAAACGCCATACTGCCTCCGACTCATTTAATCCAGGTAATGTAGGGATTTTACTCACGCGATGCAATCTGTAACCCCTAAAACAGGGGATTAAAAATAAACTCCGAAAGATCTTGTCGTAGTTAACTGCGACAAGTATAGTCGCAGTCGTTGGCCACTGAGGGCCTTTACCGGAGTAGAACCATGCAACAGAAGATCCTGATCCTTGGCGCCGGCTTTGCCGGTATGTGGGCAGCCCTGAGTGCGGCCAGACTGACGGCGATGCATAACCGTGACGACATTGAGATCGCCGTGCTGGCCCCGCAGCCTGAACTGCGCGTTCGCCCACGTTTTTACGAAACCGAGGTGGCTTCGCTGGTCGCTCCGCTACAGCCGTTGTTCGACGTTACTGGTGTGACTTTTGTGAAAGGCGAGGCGCAGCGTATCGACAGCGTCAATCAGTGCGTTTGGTACCGTGACGAGCAGGGCAACAGCACGCCGCGGCAGTATGACCGCCTCGTCCTGGCAACGGGCAGCAACCTGAAACGCGATCTGATCGACGGTGCGGCAGAGCATGCTTTTGACCTCGACCAGCTCGAGAGCGCCCTGCGCCTGGAGCAGCACATTTCAGACTTAGCGCAGCAGCCGGAAAGCGAAGCCCGCAACACGGTTATTGTCTGCGGTGGCGGCTTTACCGGCATTGAGATGGCGACTGAACTGCCGGGCAGATTACGTGCGGTGCTGGGGCAAGAAACCAATGCCCGCGTTATCGTGGTAGAACGGGGCGATAAAATCGGGGGCCGCTACAGCCCCGAACTGCGGGATGTGATTGCCACCGCCAGCGAAGAACTGGGCGTGGAGTGGCGGCTGAATACCGACGTCCGCGAAATTGATGCGAACGGCATTGTGCTGGCCGACGGCGAACGCATTGCCTCCAGCACGGTGATTCTTACCGCAGGCGTGCAGGCCAGCCCGCTAACGGCGCAGATTAATGCCCCGCGTGATAAACAAGGCCGCCTGCATGTGGACGCATTTTTACGGGTGGAAGGGCAGCCAGCCATTTTTGCAACGGGGGATGTAGCGCGTGCCGAAACGGATGATCAGGGTAACCTCGCGTTAATGACCTGCCAGCACGCCATCATGCTGGGCCGTTTTGTGGGCTATAACGTGGCGGCAAGCCTGCTGGACGTGGCGCCGCTGCCATACCGCCAGATTAACTATGTAACCTGTCTCGATCTCGGCGCTTGGGGCGCGGTGTTTACCGAAGGCTGGGAGCAAAAAGTGACGCACGTGCGCGAGGACGCGAAGAAAATTAAGCTGTCGATTACCCAGGAACTGATCTACCCGCCGGTAGCAGACAGAAAAATCGCCTTTGAAACGGCGGATCCGTTAGCGCCGTTCGTCTAAGGGATTTATCATGCTGCCGAATGTTTATCAGGAGGCAGCATGGCTAACGACATCACGTTTTTCCGCCGCTTTGAGCACGACATTACCGCCGGGCTCAAAACCATTACTCTGCGCGACAGCAGCGAATCCCATTTCCAGCCCGGCCAGCGTTTGCGCGTGGGCCGCTACGAAGATGACGTCTATTTCTGCACGATCGACGTCATCAGCGTGACGCCGGTGCTGCTTGACGATTTGGACGACGAACACGCCCGCCAGGAGAACATGACGCTGGCAGAGCTTAAACAGGTGATCGGTGAAATCTACCCTGGGCTGAATGCGCTGTATGAAATTTCATTCCGGCTGGTGAGCTGAGCCTTCGCCGAGATTAGCGGGTGAGAAGGGGGATAATCGTGCGTTTGCCTGTACTGGCGGCTGGTAGTATCAGGGATACCTCTTGCGCTATTACAACAAGACATTATGCAAAACCACTTTTTAAAACAGCTCCAGCATTTTCTGAGGAACATAGAAAATCCTGAGCAGTCGGCTCAGGTTCCTCAGAAGCTCGCCGATTACCTTTTCTCGAACCAGGCCTTTCTGGATGAGAGCGATATCACGCTCGATTTAATTAATGCCCTGGGTGACTGGCTGGAAGGTAAACAGCAAAACCTCAACCAACTCTACCTGTCACTCTATCTTTTCTGGCTGAGCGCGCTGGCGCGCAACGGGATAGATATTTTTTATTTCGGCGAGCTGAACAAGCTGCAAATGCTGGGCTCTCGCTTCAGAGATTCGGCCATCAATAACCTCTTTTACCTCAGCCATGAAGAGACTAATCAGCAGGAAATCAGTGCATTTCATGACAAAATCACCGCCAGTGCTACCCCTTTTATTCTCTACGATCCGCAGGGATTAAAGCTGTCCCTGGCCGTTGAACATCCTCAGGCCATCGGCTGCATTTCGTTTTACGATTTGCTGATTGATAATTTCATTCCCTTAAGCACGGCAGCGACTCAGTACACCCATCTGCTGGCGCAGAATTACGCCGCGCTGGCTAATCCAGACGTTAGAACAGTCATTATTGGTAATTCCTACAGTTTTTATGGCTTCCCTGAGAGTTTGCTTGAAAACAGTGTAAATATTTCTACCCACAGTTTAGGGCTAAAACAGGCCCGGCAATTGACGGCACATATTCTCGAGCGCTATCCGCACGTAGAAAACTTTATCTATTGCCTGGGCTTCTTTGACCTGTACAGTGATTTGTTAAAAACTAAAGATGATTTTAACCAGCAGATTATCCACGCCTGGAGCCAGCTAAACAGCCATTACAGGATAAAGCCGGAAGATGGGATAACCGCCGAGGGTATGCAGGCGTTTAGCCGGCTGGTGATGCCGACGCCGGTGCAAGGGCAAACGATAAATGGGCTCGAAGACAGTCATGTCAGGGCACAAATTTGCGAATCCGCACGCCTTATCTTTGCCCGCAGCGACTCGCTTTCTGCCATACAGCAGCAAGAGGAAGCCCAAAAGCGGGGGATTTCGCACTCGAAATCTGTGAAGCACCGGGCAACGCTTGCAGAGAATAAACAGTTCGTGGCTGAGATGAGCGTTCAGTTGGCGACCAAAGGCAAAAAGGTTATCTGGCTAACGCCGTCTTTCCCGGCAGCCTACGTGGACAATCTTGATGCTGAGATGAAACAGACGCATCGCCAATATTTTGCTGACATTGAAGGGGCGCATTCGCGTTTTATCGATCTCTCAGAACATCCGGTCTTTGCACGTGAAGATTTCCGCGACGGCGACCATCTGAATTATTTGGGGGCTGGGAAAATGATTGACGTACTGCGGGCGCTGGGCGTGGGGCTGTAACCTCCGGAGATAACAAGGGAAGGGTAATCCCTTCCCCGGTTCAATGCTATCAGGCCGGCTGGCTCGCCTGTTTCAACATCTGGTAAAGCTCTTGTTTTACCCTCAGTTTTTCTTTCTTCATCTGCACAACTTCATCGTTGTATCCCGTCCCTTGCGGCCCCTCCTTGCGCAAAATCTCGCTATCAAGACGGTTGTGTTTGTTAAACAGGCTGAGAAAGCGGGGGTTTTCGGACTTCAGGTGGGTAATCAAATCACGGTACTCAGGAAACATGTCAGGCCTCCCTGGTCAGTAGGTTGGTGAGTGGATTAACAACTGGCTGATGCCAACCTCAGTGTAGAACTGGATTTAGGATAAGGGAAAGTACAAAAAAGCATCGTTTTGTCAATTTGCGATCCCGGCAGCACCTTGCCGGAATGGGTGTCATGCTCATTGTTTAAACCTGGTAATAACGCCGCAAAATGATAAAGACAGCCGCAGTGTCGTGCACTAAGATATGTCTATGATATATCTTATACACCTAAAAGGTACGCTATGACAACGCAAAATAACGCTAAAAAAGTGCCGGTTCGGGTTCGTAACGAACTGAAGTTTCGTGAATTAACGGTTAAAACGAAAACGCTGATTGCCAATACGTTTTACCGCCTGGTTTTCACCAGCCCACAGCTGGCGGATTTCTCTTCCCGGGGATTTGACGACCATATCAAAGTCTTCTTCCCGGCTGAAAATGGCGAATTCACTCCGCCGCAGGTCACCAGCGAGGGCATTGTCTGGGGAGAGGGCGCTCGTCCACAGTCGCGTGACTATACGCCGCTGGATTTCAACGCCGAACGCTGCGAATTAACCCTGGATTTCTATTTGCACGACGGCGGCGTGGCCAGCAGCTGGGCGAAAGACGCGCAACCTGGCGACAAGCTGTTCATCGGTGGCCCGCGGGGTTCTCTGGTCACTCCAACGGACTATCGCTGGCAGCTGTACGTGACCGATGAAAGCGGGCTGCCTGCGGTGCGCCGCCGTCTGCAGGCGCTGGGGCAGGATGTTCAGGTTGAAGTCCTGGTTAACTGCCACCATTCCGACAGCCTGGGCTATCTGAGCGAATTCCCTGCGGTAAAAGTACAGGCGTTAACTCACGAGGAGATCGCCGGATACCTGAAACAGGCCGAGATCCCTGCCGACGACTATTACATCTGGATTGTGGGTGAAGGCAAACAGGCGAAAGCGCTTGGGGATTACCTGCTGGAAGTCCGTGGTCTGGACGCAGACCTTGTGCGCGCCGTCGCCTACTGGCATGAAAAATAAGGGGGCAACCTATGCGCATTCATCATCTGAGACAGCACAAATGCGAACGCCACGAACACCATCATGGCCGGGGCGGTCATGGCCGGCATGAGCAAAGCCACCCTGAGGGGCGCGCCCGACATCGTCGCGAACGCCTGTTTGACGCCAACGACATCCGCCTGCTGATCCTGCATTTGCTGGCAAGCGGCCCGGCCCACGGCTACGAGCTGATCAAATCCATCGAAGGGATGGCGAAGGGAGAATATGTGCCGAGCCCCGGTATTATTTACCCCAACCTGACGCTGATGGAGGAGATGGGCTTTATCACGGTGGGAGAAGGGCAAAGCGGGAAAAAATCCTTCACGCTGACGGAGGAAGGACAAACCTCGCTCGAGCAGCAGCAGCCCGAACTGGAAGCGGTGACCAACCGTCTCGCCACCCTCGGTGTTCTCGGCGACAACCGCCGTTTACCCGAAGTGCAGCGGGCTATTCATAATTTTAAAACGGCGCTGCATGCCAAACTGGGCAGCACCGAGCTGTCGAAAGAGACGCTGTATAAAATTATCGACACGCTGGATCAGGCGGCAAAAGACATAGAACGCAGCTAGCGCGCACCAGGGCGTTGAGCTTTCAGCGCCCTGGCTTGCTATTTGATCCCTGCGGCGTACCATACCCTTTTTGAAGTCAGCACAGATCTCCCGCAGTGAATAATCCTGATAGCGTTTTTCAACGCCTGACGCGCTCCCCGTTTCGCCAGCGCTTCCAGCTTGGGGCCAAAGAGCGCCAGTACTGCCTCGACAAAGGCCCGGAAACCGTCACCCGCCACGCCGAAGAGTTTATTGCCCTCCGGCTGGCGCCTGCCGAGCCAAAAAATGACGGCAAACAGACGCCCATGCGCGGCCACCCGGTCTTTATTGCCCAGCACGCCACGGCGACCTGCTGCAGAGGTTGCCTGGCTAAATGGCACGCGATACCGGCAGGACGAGCGCTGACCGATGAGGAACAGCGCTATGTGGTGGGTATTTTATACCGCTGGCTGACGGCACAAATGACGGGGCAAAAACCTTAAACGCTATTTCTTCTGGCTCAGAGCATAATTTGCCAGGCCGCAAATCCACTCCTGATGCGCGTTCAGCATCGGGTTCGGTAACGTGCCCGCCAGGTCACGCGCGGGCTGCCCGTTTTGCGTTTCCTGAGTCAAAATACGCACCCGGCCAGAAGGCAGATTTTCAATCAGCCAGGCGTGGTGCACGTCCAGCTCGGGGGACGCTTCGCTGCCAACCCAGCCGTGCCAGGCGAGACGGCCCGGGATTTCCCCCCGCGGGGCGACAAACTCCACCACTTCGGCTTCTACCGGGAAACTAAAGGTCGTAAAGCTGAAGCGCGAACCTGCCGTTAACGTTGGCCCGCTGGCATCATGAAACACAATATCGGACACGTTGCTGTAATAGCGTTCCCAGGCCGAGGTTTGCGTCAGCCAGCGCCAGACTTCGCTGGCGTCCAGCCCGGGAATAATGATTTCGTTTGAGGCGAAGTTGTCGCTAAAACCGGGGATAAAGCCCTGCGGCCAATGGATTGAATGCATGTTGGATTCCTCACGTTTCGTTGCTGTGAGGCGAGAATATCGATACGCAGGATATAAAACCAATCGTCAAATTTAATCTCAGATATAATATGAGTTTATATCTGGAGGCAAGCGATGCGCGATTTACGCAGTCTGGATCTTAACTTACTGAAAACCTTCGATGCCCTGCTGCAGGAACGCAGCGTGACGCGGGCCGCCTCGCGCCTGTCTCTGACGCAGCCTGCCGTCAGTGGGATGCTGACGCGGTTGCGCGAAAGCTTCGACGATCCGCTGTTTATCCGCAGCCAGCGGGGCATTGTTCCTACGGCGCGGGCGTTACAGCTCGAGCAGCCGGTGAAGCGCATCCTGCACGAAGTTGAATTGCTGCTGCGCCCGGCTGAGTTCGACCCTAAAACTTCTACGCTGACGTTTACCCTCGCGGCCACGGACTACGCGCTGCAGGCCATTGTGCTGCCTTTTATTAATGCGCTACGGCGTGAAGCGCCCAATATGCGCGTCTCGGTGCGCCCGCCGGTTGATGGCCAGCTTCAGCCGATGCTGGAAAGCGGTGAGCTTGATCTCTCCATCATGACGACTTTTTCGCTGCCGGCTGACCTCCACGTTCATACGCTGTACGAGGAGCAGTACGTTTGTGCGATGGGGCAGCAGCATAGTCTGGCGAGGCAGCCGCGGATCACCCTGGATCAGTTTTGCGCCTGCGATCATGCGCTGGTTTCATGGAGCGGCGGGGAGTTTAGCGGCGTGACCGACAGCGCTTTGCAGAAAATAAAGCGCTCGCGGCGGGTTAGCCTCTCGGTGCAGAGCTTCTTATTTTTAAATGAGATTTTAAAAACCAGCGACCTGATGGCCGTGGTACCCGCCCGGCTTATTGCCGGCAAGGCGGATATCGTCAGTCATCAGCCGCCGCTGGCGATCCCCGGTTTTACCAAAGTCGCCGCCTGGCATGAGCGCACGCATCACGACAGCGCGCACCGATGGGTAAGGGAGTTGTTATTTCGCAGCTGCGGGGCGTGATTTTTCGAAGCGAATATCTTCGCCGTCTTGTTCCCCCACAGGCTGCCAGCCGTGGCGCTGATAGAACGCGGCGGCGCGGCTGCCTGCCGCCGTTTCAAGCCAAATCATGGGCTGTTGGGCAAACAGGAACGCCTCGGCTTTTTCCAGCAACAATTTCCCGACACCCTGGCCTTCAAACTGTGGCTGAACGAACATGGCAAACAGGCAGGCTTCTTCGGCAATCGCCATGGCAAACCCCGCAGGTTCACCGTCCACGTCTGCCAGCCAGATGCACGGCGATTCAGCAATTATCCCGGCAATAGTCTGCGGCGTGATGCCCATTTCAGCCATTTCTTCGCGCGATAGATGATTCTCTTTGACGCTGGTTCGGATGGAGAAAATAGTCTCGATGTCTGCCTGGGTGGCATCCCGAAGGGTGAGGTTGGGTGACATAAAAATCCTTTTTTAATCTTCCCCCGACAAAAGCCGGAGGGAAAAAGCTTACTGGAAGCTGTAGCTGACGTTGACGCCCACGCCATAGTTACGCCCTGGCGCTGGCTCGAAATAGCGGCCATTGCCTTCATTGACAATCACCGAGCCGACATAATCGCGGTCGAACAGATTATCAACTCGTCCCCAGATGTCCAGCAGCCAGTTTTGCCGGACGTGAAGCTTGTAGCCGGTATTCAATCCCACGGTGGTGTAGGTCGGGGCTTTGGCGTCGTTCTGATCGTCCGCCTGGATATCACTCATGTAGCGAACATCTGCGCCAGCATACCAGCCGTCTTCAGGCACGTAACCCAACGACGCATACCCCATATTGCGGGCGATCCCCGGCATTCGGTTGCCGTTGCAGTTATTTGCCCCGCATACGTTAGTACGGTAGGTCGCCTCCAGGTACGTCCAGGCCATTTTCAGTCGCCAGTCGGCGGCAAACTGCTGATCGAGCGAAAGCTCAAGCCCACGGCGGCGAGTTTCACCGGCATTTTTATAGGTGGTGCGTCCGCCGCTGCTTTGATCAACCACGATCTCGTTATCGGTGTCGGTCTGGAACAGGGCGGCGGTGAACAGGCCGTTGCCAATGCGGTTTTTACTGCCCACTTCTACCGTTGTGTTGGTCGACGGCTGCAGGGCAAAGTTAAGCCCTGACTCATTGTTATTGCGGTAAGAGAGTTCGTTGATGGTCGGCGTTTCAAACCCGCGCCCTGCGGAGGTGTAAATATTCCAGCCGTCATTGACGGCATATTTCAGCGAGGCCGCAGGCAACCACTTGTGATAGCTGGCGCTGCCGCTGTCGTCACCGTTTTTCCCGACGATGTAATAGTCGTTGGAATCAAAATAGACCGAGCTGAAGCGCACGCCTGCATCGAGGCTGAGTTTGTCAGTCAGTTGCCATGTGCTTTGCAGGTACGGGTCGAGGTTCCACATCAGATTACGTTCGTTGCGGCGCAGGTTGCCTTGCTCGCCCAGTACCGTAGCGCCGTTTACCGTGACAAAGTTCTCGTAGCCTTTGCGCTTCTCGGTCATCGTCTCGTAGTCCAGCCCGGTGGTGAAGCTGACCGGCACGCTGCCGAGCTCGCCGTTGTGCGTCCAGCGGGTATCAATGCCCTGGTAATGCCTTGCCAGTTGGATCACGCCGCCAGGATGAGTTGGGTTTTTCTGTGCCGATGCGGGAATGGACTGAAACTGCGTGGTTTCACGCACGCCCGCGTACATCATCACGCTTAAATCATCGTGCTCGCTGAGCTGCCGGTCATAGCGCAGGCCACCCTGGGTTTGCTTCGTTGTTTTTCGCGTATTGTACTGATCGGCGCGGGGTGCCTGCGTTGGGTTATCGTGCCACTCCTGCTCGGTCAGACCGCCGGGATCGTTGGCGTCAATATCCACGCTGTTGAACAACAAGGTCAGCTTGCTGACGTCATTGAGGCGAACGCCAAGCTTCGCATTGCCGAGGTTTTTCTGTGCGCTGCTGTGGTCGCGATAGCCCTGCGTGGTAAAGCGCGAGGCGGAAATCGCATAGTCCACATCCCCGGCCTGCGTGCCGTCGCCGGTTGAGCCGGTGGCTTTAACACTGTTGCGCCAGCTGCCAAAACTGCCGTAATAGCTGCTGGCCTCGATTGTCGGCGGCTGGCGGCCTGTTTCCGTTTTGACGTTAACCACGCCGCCGGACGAGTTCCCGTAGAGCGCAGAAAACGGCCCGCGAAGCACTTCCACGCTGTCCACGCTGTTCAAATCGATATTGGACGTTTGCCCCTGGCCATCGGGCATGGTGGCCGGAATGCCGTCCACATACATGCGCACGCCGCGTACGCCGTACATCGAGCGTGAACCAAAGCCGCG